>NZ_JAATVU010000169.1 GCF_013184745.1 Mangrovicoccus sp. HB161399 | reverse complement strand
CGGGGCGGCCCAGACCGTCTATCGCGGGATCGAGCGGGTGCGCTCGCGCTTCATCCTCACGCTCGCGGCGGCAAATCTCGCCCGGCTGCCGCGATTGCTAGCCATATGAAGCCGACGGGCGCCTCGCCACCCAAGCCGGGCGGCAAAGAACGACCAGAAGATCGCGCCCCTGCGCCAACCAAGGAGGAAAACCGTTCTGCTTGCCGCACTATTTCAGCAGCCTGTTAGGGCCAAATGCGATTCCCCTGGCAGCTATCCCCGAACCGACCGTTCGTCCGGCCCCGCAGCATTTCCCGGCTTGAAACGGCCCGGGCGGTGGACTGTCGGCGGTGCAGCCATGACCGGCCGCTGGGCCGGTCATGGCCGGGGCGTTTCAGGCTGCCTCCCGTGAGGCCTTCGCCCAGTAGGCCGTGCCGGCCTTCCACTTAGCAAGGAGGATTGTGGCAAGCTTCCGGCTGATGGCAACGATGGCGGGCAGCTCTGTGGGTGCCTCGCGGGCTAGCACCGGTGCGTCGATATTGTCCAACTGGCTTGGTTCGGGCGATCCGAGGTTGATTTCCACTACATAAAATGCCATCTTGTCTATCATGAGTTTAGAAATTCGCCGCGTCGGCGCCGATATACGGACAGTGGCGGCGACTAAATTGTTTTTCGAGTACCAGAAGTTTCTCCAGTCCGGCTCTTCCACATCCCATGCACCGCATGTGCCCCATTCTGGATTCGCGGGGCATCGGGGTAGAATTTGCCGGGCAATGGGCGAATTTACGGGCTTGGTTGAGTTCCGGAAATATTCGTAGTTCATCGTTCTTCTAGATTTCGAGGGCGTCATTGCAGTACCCAGCGCGAATTACCGTGATCGTTTGCTCCCTTGGTCGGCCGGAATGTCTGGCCTATCTCTGGCAGCGCCTGCAGATACAGACGCGCCCCGCGCATCGGGTCATCGTCGCCGTGCCGAGCTTTGAGGATGTGCCGAGCGCTTGGGCAGGCCTTGCGGAGGAGGCCGACCTGCCGCGTCCCGAGGTGGCAATCTCGGCCAAGGGGCTGCCGCGGCAGAGGAACGTCGGGCTGGAACGGGCCTTGGACGACTCGGACATAATCGTCTTCTTCGATGACGATTATGTCCCCTCGGTCCACGCGCTGGAAGGAATCGAGAAGCTCTTCGCAGCCTATGACGAGGTGACGGGGATCACCGGAAAGCTGCTCGCCGACGGTATCAACGGCCCGGGCATCGAGTCCGAGGCGGCGGCCCAGCTCGTCGACGACTGGGAGGCCGGGGCGGGCGCGGCCTTGCGTGCCGAGCCGCCTCGTGTGCTGGAGTCGCGCCGGGGGCTCTACGGATGCAATATGGCGTTCCGCGTCTCCGCCATCGGCGACGTCCGCTTCGATGAACGGCTGCCGCTCTACGGGTGGCAGGAAGACATAGATTTCGGCGCGCGCGTTCCGGGAAAGAAGTTCACGACCGATGCGCTGGTGGGCGTGCATTGCGGGATGAAGCGCGGCCGTGAGAAGAGGGGCGAATTGCTCGGCTACAGCCAGATCGCCAATCCCATCTACCTCTGGCGGAAGGGGTCGATGCGGCCCCGGTTCGCTATGAAACTCTGCTTGCGAAACTTTCTTTCGAACCACATGAAGGCACTGAAGCCGGAGCCGTGGGTCGACCGCCGCGGTCGGTTGCGCGGCAACTGGCGGGCAATAGGGGACCTCATCCGGGGAAATGCCGACCCGGAGAACATCCTGAGGCTTCCGTAAAATTCGCTTCGGCGAGATCGCCCGACTTTGAGGTGGTGTCGCGAATTTGGTGGAAATTGTCGTACAGCTTGCTCCGGGCTTGTGGATTTGGCTCCGTTCAGGCAGCGAGGTCAAGAGCCATGGGTTCGAGGGGCTGAGAGAGAGTTTCCCAACCGTCGACTTTGCGCATCTGGATCTGCCCGGAGGCGAGCAGCTCCCAGAGTAGCATCGGCACGGTCTCGGCGCAGGGCAGGACGGTCTGGGTCTTTATCCTGCGGCGGAACTCCTCGTTCAGTCGCTCTATCGCGTTGGTCGTGCGGGCCGATTTCCATTGCGATGGATCGAGCCGAGTGAAGCTGAAGAGGCGGTCGCCTGCTTCCTCGAGGCTGTTGGCCACCGCGCGGCATTTCAGGCGCCACTTGCGCAGGAATATCTTCCGCCTGAGTTCCACCACGGCAGCGGCGTCGGCATAGATCATGTCGCGATAGTCCTCGGTGAGTTCGTCATGCAGGCGCTTGGGGGCATGGCCGAGCAGGTTGCGGTGCTTGCGAACCGTGCAGCGCTGGATTGGCAGCTCCTTGCCCCAGAGCGCCGTCGACGATCATGAATTCGGGCCGCCGCAGGCCACGGGCATCGAGATCGGCGAGGAACTGGCTCTAGGCCGCGGTGCTCTTGCCTCCCATGTTCTTGATGGAAAGCAATACCTTCTGCACAACGCGGCGCACTCCGATCGCCGCCAGCCGCAGGGAGGGCGTAGCCCGACCGGAGGCTGGCGGCGGCGGCGCGGTTCTCTTCACGGGGGATTGCGGGGGGTGCTGGCCGCGGCCGCACCGTGCCAGATCCGCTCGAGGCGGTCTGGGAGCCGGTGCTGCTGCCGATCCTCGAGTGCGATCCGGCCGTCCAGGCCGTGACGCTCCTGCGCCACCTGCAGATGACCGATCCGGATGCCTTCTCCGATGACCGGATCCGCCGCACCCTCGAGCGCCGCGTCCGCGACTGGCGTGCCCTGCACGGCCCCGAGCGCGACGTGATCTTCCGCCAGGCACCCGAGCCTGGCCGGATGGCGCTGTCGGACTTCACGGATGCGGCCAGGCTCGGCGTCACCATCGGCGGCGTGCCGCTGGAGCACCGGCTTTTCCACTTCGTCCTGGCCTATAGCGGCCGGGAACGCGCCGCCGTGGTCCTGGGCGGCGAGAGCTTCACCGCGCTGGCCGAGAACCTCCAGAACGCGCTCTGGACCCTCGGCGGCGTGCCGCAGGAACACAGGACCGACAGCCTCTCGGCATTCGGCGGGCGGACAGTCCACCGGACTGTCCGCAATCCCGCCTCATTATCGCAACCTCGATGCCGATGCCGCGGCGGACGTGACCGGGCGCTACGATGCCTTCTGCCGCCACTACGGCATGCTGGCCAGCCGCAATAACCCCGGCGAAGCCCACGAGAGCGGCGCCGTCGAGGCCCCGAACAACCATCTCAAGGTCGCGCTCGACCAGGCGCTGATCCTGCGCGGCTCCCGCGACTTCGCCGAACTCGCCGACTGGAAACGCTTCGTCGACGAGCTGGTCGCCCGCCGCAACCGGCGGCGCGAGGCCGCTGTGCGCACCGAGATGGCCGCGCTGCGCCCGCTGCCCGCACGGCGCACCACCGACTTCACCGAGGTGGTCGCCCGCGTCACCAAGAGCGGCGGCTTCCTGGTGCATGCCGTCTTCTATTCCGCCCCCTCCCAGCTGATCGGCAAGCGGCTGCGGGTCCATGTCTACGACGACCGGATCGA
>NZ_JAATVU010000168.1 GCF_013184745.1 Mangrovicoccus sp. HB161399 | reverse complement strand
CATCCGGCGGTCGCCGCCGGGAACGCGCTCCGGCTTCTGCCTCATTGGGCGCGAGCCCGCGGGAAGGTCCCGGTCGCGGAGCGGGCGTTCGCCATCCGGCTCCAAAAAAAACCAGCGGTTGCAGAGCGTCTTGTGGGGTCGGCACTCGGAAGGGGCGTCGCGCCACCTCAACCCAATGCGATTGGAGAAGACAATGCCGCTGAGCGCCCTTCGGTCATCTGCGCGTGGCCGACCGTGTGACTTCAGAAAGAAAGGACGGATGCGCTCCATCTGGGCCTCAGTCAGCCAGAACAGATCTTTCATCATGCACTGTTTGATCCCACGGTTTGATGGTGCGATCCATTCGTCGGCATGGAAGGAAGCACTATGGGACCGCCGTGATGGCCGCTTAGTGAATATCGCCCCCCCAGTCCGATAACCGGGAACAAGCTCGCGATCCGACGGCTCGGGCTCACGGACACCATGGCTCTGAAAAAAATGCCCAGCAACAGGCAAGCGAGGGCCGTCAGAGGGGCTGGGCAGTGCTTTCGCAGACCGGCCAAGATCCCGGAACGCTCGGTGACCGCTCTCCCTGCGACCTCCGCCGGAACGTCCGCGCCAGGGGTCCGGAGCACCGGCCGGTTCGATCCCGGAAAGTTCCGCCGCCCCGTGCCGCAAGCCTAGAACAGTTCGATATCGTCGATCTTCGGCTTCGGCACGACAACCGGGGTTTCCTTGATCGCCGTATCCATGAATTTCTGGCGGGCCTTGCCGCTATGCGGCCAGAACTGGATGCGCCGTCCGGAGGTGCCGCCGGTGCTTTCGCCGACGCAGGAAATCCGCTCTGCCTCCAGGAAGCGCATCACGAAATCCCTGTTGCGCTGGCCGATATCCGAAAGCCCCGCCACCATCCGGCCGCCGCCGAAAACCTTTGCCTCGAGCCGCGACCGCTCCGCCCCGATCTTGATCAGCCCGTTGATCAGCAGTTCCATCGCGTTCACGCCGAAGCTCGCGCCGGTCGCGGCGCCGCCGGTCTCTTCGGGCAGCAGGATGTGGTTCATGCCGCCGACATGGTTGCGCGGGTCGTGAAGGCAGACGGCGACGCAGGATCCGAGGAGCGTCGTGATCATGTGTTCGGCGTCGCCGCCAACCGCATATTCTCCCTGGTTGATGTGCTGGGTACGGGGTCCCGACATGGGCGCTTCCTCGGATCAGACGGTCTGGAGACCGGGTTGGGTGCATAGGTCGAGAATGGCGGGCGCGACCCGCCTGAGCGGCACTGCCCGCTCCGCCCCGCCATTTTCCAGCGCGACGCGCGGCATGCCGAAGACGGTGCAGCTCTCCTCGTCCTGCGCCAGGGTGCGGGCCCCCGCGCGGCGCAGGTCCAGCATGCCCTTCGCGCCGTCGGCGCCCATGCCGGTCAGGATCGCCGCCACGACGCGGTTCGCCAGCGGCACCGCCGAACCGTAGAGCACGTCGACGGAAGGACGGTGGCCCGACACCTTGCCTTGCGGGTCGAGACGGCAGCATGGCGCGCGGCCCGCGTCCACGGCCAGGTGATAGTCCCCGCCGGGAGCGACATAGACCACGCCCTCGCGCAGCAGCGCGCCGTCGGAGGCAAGCCGGACCTCGGGCGCCGCCATGGCGTTGAGCCGCGCGGTGAAGCTCTTGAGGAATTCCGCAGGCATGTGCTGGGTGACCAGCGTCGGCGGACAGTTCGCGGGAAATCCGCCGATCACCTGCTCCAGCGCGTCGACGCCGCCGGTCGAGGAGCCGATCAGGACGATCCGGTTGCGGTTGCGGAAGGCATTGCCAGCCCCGGCGTCCTGCGTCCTCGGCTGCGCGAGCCGCGCCGCAGCCGCCATCCGCACCAGGCCGGGCAGCTGCTGCAGCGTGCCGTCTGTCGAGAGCGTCGGCGTCTTGCCCAGGCAGTCGACGGCGCCGATCGACAGCGCCTCCACCGCAGCCTTTGCGCCGCTGCGCGTCAGCGACGAGAACATCAGCACCGGCATCGGCCGCAGCGTCATGATCTTCTTCAGGAAATCGAGCCCGTTCATGTGCGGCATCTCGATGTCGAGGATCAGCACGTCGGGATTGAGCGTCTTGATCATCACCCGTGCCTGGTAGGGATGCTCGGCCTCGCCCACCAGCTCTATGTCGCGGTGGCGCGCGAGCTCCATCGCGACCAGCCTGCGGATCGTGGCCAAATCGTCGACGATGGCAACGCGGATGGGCTGTCTTGCGTCCTTCATGCCGGGTGTCCTGCCTCCACCAGAACCGGAAACGGCGCCGCTGCGGGGCGCCACCGGTCCGGTGCTACCGGGCCAACGCAAAGAAAGTCTTTACGGAAGGAAAATCAGCCGGCCGGAGGCGCCTCCGGCCGGGGAGGCTCAGGCCATGCCGAGCGCTTCCTTGTAGAGTTCGAGAACCGCCTCTTCCTCGGCGATGTCGTCGCGGTCGCGCTTGCGCAGCGCGATCAGCTTGCGCATGACCTTGGTGTCGTAGCCGCGCCCCTTGGCTTCGGCCATGACTTCCTTGATCTGCTCGCCGATGTCCTTCTTTTCCGCTTCGAGCCGCTCGACCCGTTCGACAAACTGGCGCAGCTCGGCGGCGGTGACGCGGAACTGGTCGCTCTTCTGCTCTTCTTCGATATCCATGGGGCACCCTTGATCTCAGAGCCTGCGTGGTAAGCGGTCGCCCCGGGCCATGCAAGGCCCGCTTGCCTTCGCTGCGCGGGCAAAGTAGGGCTCGGGCATGGAAGCGCTGATCTGGATCGGAGCCGCAGTATCTCTCTGCGGGCTTGGCGGGCTGATTGCCTGCATCGTCATGGCCATGAAGGCAAAGTCTGCCGGTCTGGGCGACGACGCGCTGCGCGCGCGGCTCAAGCAGATCGTGACGCTGAATTTCGCGGCGCTGATGGTCTCCGCGCTCGGCCTGATGGCCGTTGTCGCGGGCATCATGCTGGGCTGACCTGCCCGCCGGAGCACACCGAATTCCCCAGGCAGGCCCTCGGCCCGCGCCATGTCCGGCGCGCCGCTGCCGCCCCGCGCCCGCAGGTAGCGCTAGCAGCGATTCGAATCAGTCCCGGGCCTGCTGCCGCCCTCCGGCGGACGACAGCTTCATTCCCCGCGTGCAGAGCGGCCATGCAGCGGACGCCGCAGCTGGCCGCCCGTGCCGCAGCGCGCCGCCGCGCGCGGCGGGCGCCTCCGATCCCGTACTTGCCGCATCGCAGAAGCCTTGGCTAAGGCTTGGAGATCGCGCGGATTTCCGCCTGTGGGAAAATTAATTTTCCCGTTTTCACGGCACCAGGTCAAATTCTTTACAAGAAAATCCCGCCTGCTCAGACATTTATTCAGATCACGAAAGCGCGTGTTAATCTCGGCGCAAGGGATGAGGCGCCCAGCCCCGGCAACCGGGAGATGCAGGCCAGGCGCCAGGAGACGACTAGGGAGAGACGAATGCTCGAGAAGGTTGATGGGGTATATCCTCCGTCTGCGGAGGTTGCGGCCTCGGCGCTTGTGAACGAGGCGCAGTACCTGG
>NZ_JAATVU010000167.1 GCF_013184745.1 Mangrovicoccus sp. HB161399 | reverse complement strand
GATCGACGCCACCGGCGAGGTGACCAAGTGGCCGTTCTGGAACCGCGACCCGATGGGGCTGTGGTCGCGCGGGCGGCTGGTGATGATCGGCGACGCCTGCCACCCGATGCGGCCGCACATGGCGCAGGGCGCCTGCATGGCGATCGAGGATGCGGCCGTCCTGGCGCGCTGCCTGTCGGAGACCGGGACGGCGGACTACGCGACGGCCTTCGGCATGTACGAGCGCACCCGCAAGGAGCGCGCGACGAAGGTGCAGGCGATCTCCAACGCCAACACCTGGCTCAAGCAGCCCGAGGACCCGGCATGGGTCTATGCCTATGAGCCCCTGGAAGCGGACCTGGGCTGACGCGGCCGCCGGGCCGCGGCGGCACCGGCAAGAAAGCTGCGCAAAGCAGCACCGATAACTGCAGACCAACAGGAGTACGATCATGAAACGGCATCTCGCCACCGCGCTTGTCGGCACTTGCGCCGCCCTCGCCTCGGCCTCCGCCCAGGCGGAGAACATCACCCTCTGCGGCGCCTCCCCGGGCGGGCTGTGGAGCCTCATCGGCGTCGGGCTCGATGCCGCCGTTCGGGCCGAGGATCCGGACTCCACCGTGACCTACCAGACCTCCTCGGGCGGCTTCGCCAACATTGCCCAGCTGAAATCCGGCGGCTGCGACCTCGGCATCGTCCATGTCGGCGAAGCGCTGATCGCGAAGAAGGGCGCCGCGCCGTTCCAGGCGCCGGTCGAAGGCATCGGGGCGGTGGCGCTGATGTACGACAAGGCGCCGATGCATTTCCTCGTCGACAAGGGATTTGCCGACGAATACGGGCTGGCCTCCATCGCCGACCTCAAGGACAGCGGCGCGCCGCTCGACCTGGTGTCGAACCGCCGGGGCATCCTGCCCGCGATCCTGCTGGAGGAGTCGCTGGCGAAGGTCGGCGTCAGCTACGGCCAGATCGAAAAGGACGGCGGCTCGGTGCAGTTCGAGGGCAGCGGCGGCGCCCAGGACCTGATGACCGACGGCCGCGCCGACATGTGGGTCAACGCCACCTTCATCGGCACTTCCGCGGTGGAGGCGATCGCCCAGGCGCATCCGATGACGCTGCTCTCGGTGCCCGCGGAAGTGGTCGAAGCGATGGGCGCGGAATACGGCTCCCAGCCGGTCACCATCAAGGCGGGCGACTATCCCTGGCTCGACCATGACGTCCAGACCTTCGGCGCGCGGGCCGGCATCGTCGCCCCGATGGATGCCGATCCGGCAATGCTGGAGCTGGTGCTGAAGGCCATCAAGGACCATTCCGGCAAGATCGCCGAAGTCCATGCCGCGATGGGCGGATTCACCCCGGAATTCGCCGCCTCGCTCGACGTGATGGAGTACGTCCCGGAAGCGGCCGCGATCTACGGCGGCGCCGAGTGACGCCTGCGGGTCCTCCGCGGCGACGCGGGGGACCGTCCCGCCCCGGACGGGGCCATCCGAATTGCTGCCAGACACCGCGAAGGAGTTCCATGCGCCTGCTCGCCTCCCTGTTCGACACCAGCCCCCGGAGGACGCCGTCCGGCCCGCTGGCAATGCCGCTGAAGCTCTACTGCGCCGGCGTCGCGGGCTGGGTCCTGTCGGCGGCGACCTGGCTGCGGGTGGACTCGCTGGCGATGACGATCATCTTCCTGTCGCTGATCCTGGTGCCCTCCTTCCTGCTGGTGGCGGCCTCGCCGCGATCGCCCTCGGACAGGCCTTCGCCGCTCGACTGGGTGCTGGCGGCGGCGGCGGCGGCCTCCGCCGCCTATTTCATCATCCACATCCCCGACACGGCCGAGCGGATCTCTCTGCTCACGCCGCTGAGCTGGCACCAGTTCCTGTTCGCCGGGATCCTGGTGCTGCTGACGCTGGAGATCGCCCGGCGCACGGTCGGCATGTTCCTGATGCTCCTGGTGCTGGGCTTCATCGCCTACAACCTGCTCGGAGACCGGATCGACGGGGCGTTGGGCCATGGCTACATCTCGCCCGGCCATTTCGTCGACATCAACGTCTATACCTCCGACGGGCTGTTCGGCACCCCGGTCAAGGTGGCCGCGACCTATGCCTTCCTCTTCGTGCTCTTCGGCACGATCCTCGAACGGGCGGGCGGCGGCGCCTTCTTCTTCGGCCTCTCCGCAGCGCTGACCGGGCGCAGTCCCGGCGGCCCGGCCAAGGTGGCCGTGGTCTCCTCCGCGCTCTTCGGCACGATGTCCGGCAGCCCGACTTCGGACGTGGTCGCCACCGGCTCGATCACCATTCCCATGATGCGGAAGCTCGGCTACCGCCCCGAGATGGCCGCGGGCACCGAGGTGGCGGCCTCCACCGGCGGCAGCCTCCTGCCCCCGGTCATGGGGTCCGCCGCCTTCATCATGGCCGAGGTCACCGGGCTGGACTATCTCGCGATCTGCTTCGCGGCGATCGTGCCGGCGCTGGTCTACTACGTCGGCATCTACGTCCAGGTGCACATGCGCGCCGAGACGCTGGGACTGGAGCCGCTTGCCGCCGAGGACGTGCCGCAGCTCGGCAAGGTGATGGCTTCGGGCTGGCCCTACCTGATCCCGCTGCTCGGCATGACCACGATGCTGGTGATGCACTACTCGCCGACGATGACCGCAGTGGCCGCCTCCGGCCTGGTCTGGCTGGTGGCGCTGGCCCGGCGCGGGTCGCGGCTGGGACTGATGGCCACGCTCGACGTGCTCTCCGAGACCACGGTGCGGATGATCGGCGTGACCGGCGCCTGCGCGGCGGCCGGGCTGGTGGTCGGCGGGATCACCATGACCGGGCTCGCCTCCAAGTTCTCCGTCATCGCCTTCGACCTGGTCGGCGACGGCACCTTCCCGGTGCTGCTCCTGTCGGCACTGGTGACGATCATCCTCGGCCTCGGCATGCCGACGCCCTCGGCCTACGTGCTGGCGGCGGTGCTGGTCGCGCCGACGCTGGTCAACGATCTCGGCCTGCCGCTGATGGCGGTGCACATGTTCATCCTCTACTACGCGGTGCTCTCGGCGATGACGCCCCCGGTTGCGGTGGCCTCCTTCGCCGCGGCGGCGATTGCCGATGCCAACCCGATCCGCATCTCGCTCGAGGCGATGCAGCTTGCCGTCACCGCCTTCCTGATGCCCTTCGCCTTCATCGCCAATCCCGGCGTGCTGGCGCCGCTGGCCTCGCCCGCCAATGCCGCCGGCGCCCTGGCGGTCATCCTCGGCGGCATCGCCATCGCGTTCGGCGCGGAAACCTGCCGCAGGATCGCGAAACTCCAGGGCTGGGGCATGATCGCCGCCGGGCTCCTGCTGCTGCTGCCCTGGCTCGAGGCCAAGGCCGCCGGGCTGGCGCTCGGGCTGGCCTGTCTCCTGCTGATGCGGCAGCGCCGCGCCCGGCAACTGGCTTCGCCGTGAGGCGCGCCGTTCCAGACTTCCTTCAGCTATGCACAATACGCACAATACGCATAAAAGGACTCCCATGCTGATCGACATGCGCAAAGTGGACCGTCTCATCGACCTGTGGCTCGACGAGGACTGCAACTATTTCGACCTCACCGCGAAGATCATG
>NZ_JAATVU010000166.1 GCF_013184745.1 Mangrovicoccus sp. HB161399 | reverse complement strand
TCCGCACCGCGCATGCCTGTCTCCGCCGTTGATCCGCGGCGGATGAATCATGTTCCGCAGACGACGTCGAGGCCCGACTATTTCAGCATCCTGTTAACAAAGCATTAACGAACCCTTCCAGGGAATGTCCCAGAAAGAATATTGCAATCCTCATCCACCATCAGCTTCGCCCACCCGGATCTTGCAGAGCGCGGTGATCTCGTTGCCATCAAGAGCATGCGCGACGGCGGCGCCGTCGCCGGAGATCACCACCGAGGCCACGATGCGCCCCTCTCCGTCGAAGAACAGGACTTCCAGCGGCCCATGCGGATCCGGTTCTCCTGCTTCGTTCGAGCGGCGCATGCTGATCATTTCGATGGCCATGAAAAAGCTCCAACGCGAAAGCTGATTTTGCAGAACACACCGCCTCAGAGCTACGGCAACTCTCACGGCAAGTCGGCTGAGAGTGACCTGCCACCAAAAGAATCGCAAAATGATAAAATTTAAAAAAGAATTAACATTGCAAGTCTTGAAGTCCATCTAAGGTTGTGGACTCATGGGTGCATATTTGAAGGGTAATGTCTTGATAATTGTGGAAACTTTCATTCCGCATACAATCTTCTTTCAATCAACATCTGTGTCGCCATGTTCTCATGGCGGCACTTTTTCGTCGGAAGAAATCCATTTTTCCGTCTGGGATGAAATCATGGCCGCCAACCCGAGTGGGTCACGGCAGTCATCCCGCCGCCTCGCACGGCGAGCACTGGATGACGGTACGCATGAGATATGCCGCACACCGAAGGAGAACGCCCCGCGCGGCCCAACCAGCCGCACGGGGCGGAGCCGCGGCGCCCTTCCCAGGCCGGGACCGAGTCCCCGCCGCGTCTCTGCTTCGGCAGTGTAGAGGACATGGCGCAACTTGGAACTCGATTTTCGCATGTGATATGTGGTTCCATCGGAATGCCTGTGCTCATCGAGCACCCGGCTCTCCATGAATTTCCATTCGAGTGTCGATGGGTTGCGCTGCCGTTCAGCCATGCAACCGCAGTGCACGCCCCCAAGGATTCCGGTTTTCCTGACTCGGCGCGGGTCGGCGGCAGGCGTAGCCCTGTGCGGCCCCGCAACCATCTGGCCGGGCATGGTCCCGTCCAGCACCGAAGAATCGCCGTCCAAGCTGGCGATGCCGCCGAGGGCTAGTTTTCGTGGGTCACTTCCAAAACCCAATCAGCTCGTCCAAATGTCACGTTGGAGACGATGGAGATTGATTTTGGGCTGACTATGTGCATGTCGGAAACTGTCAACTCGCCATCCAGCCTGATCGGATCCACATTCGCCCACAATGAGCGTTGGAATGCCCCGGTTCCGCATGCGAAAACCCACCACTCTCCGTTGGCATTCTCGCCATGTCGCACGAGATCGGAGGAATCGACGCGCACCTCGGACGAAGACATCTGAAGCTGCTTCAGGATGCGTGGGTTATCGTTGGTCATCGGTCTGGTTTGCGCTCCAATCTGCTCCTGGCAGCATTGCCACGGCTCAGAATGCATGACAACCGGCTTCGCCAAGTCCCAAAAGACCGGGGCGTGAACCCCGTCCCTTGTCATTCAACTGCCTTATATCAGGGGTCCGGCTCCCGCTGCGCCCTGTCCATCTGGTTCTCCCCGGCATCATAGGCCAGGGCCGTCTCGGCCACCTGCTGTGCCCCACCTTCGCCATGGTCGGCGTTCTGATCCTGCCGAACCATGCTCAGGCACTGAAGAACCTGGGGGGATTCCTTGCGCGAAACCCCGACTCTCGATACTCCTTCGCGAGGCGCCGGAGTTCCATCTCATCGTCAGAACCGAAGGCTGCGCCATGCTCCACCTCGTGGGCGAGCTTGTCTGCATCGTCAAGTGCCTTGCCCACGTACTGGATAAGGGCAACGGCTGCCCATAACAGATTGGCGTCGGCATCGGCACCTTCATTTTGCATACGCAAAGCCTCGTCATCGAGCTGCTTCATGATCTCTTCCATCGCTCTGCCCCTCCCCAACCGGCGCGATACTCCTCAACAGGATCATTGCAGAGCGGCGGCCCGCAAGCGAAAAAGGCCGGGGTGGGAGCCCCGGCCGGTACTGGTTACGCCTCTCTGGCCGCCCTACTCCGTCCAGCCTAGCGCCGTCGCCTTTGCGTCGATCGTGGCCGCGACAGTCGCGCATCCGGTCCCGTTGAGGTGGATGTCGTCCGACTGGCTGGCAGCGGGCACGGTCAGATCGCCCGAGCCGAGATCTTCCGTCGCCAGCGCGGTGTAGAGGTCGCAGACCAGAGGACCGCAGGTGGCATGTGCCGCGAGCTGCGCGTTGACGTATTCCAGGTCCATGAGCGCGCCAGTGCCGTAGGCCAGGCCCGAGCAGGCGCGCCACCTTCTGGCGCGACCCGAACAGCGCATCGTCGAGTTGAATTGGTGCGGCCATGGTCAGGACTCCGTCACGGTGATGATGACGGGGCTGTCCCCGACGAAGACGGGCTGATCGCCCACGAAAAGCTGGCCAGGCGGGTAGCCGTTCCCGCCGCGCCCGACATGCATGCAGGCGCCAATTCCGATGCCGATCATGCCGTCACCACTGCCGGGCCATTTTCAAGTGGGCTGCTCAGCCAGGCGGCATGCGCCGCAAATTCATCTGCCATGGGTCGGCCTCCTCATGGAGAAAGATCAGGCAGGCCCCGGACAGATGCCGGGGCCTTGGGTTGGCTCATGCGGTTCCGGCAAGGTTGCCGATCTCGGCCTCGGTCAGGTGGCCGGTGAAGATGCCGGTCCTGCCGTAGCTGTTGCCCTGCACGCCCGTTGTCCGGCCAACGTCCAGGTAGGTCCGACCGGCGGCGGCAGCGGACGTGTAGTGCGTCCAGACCCGGAAGTAGCCGCCCATGTCGACAGCTCCCTGCGCCAAGGCGGCGGACGTGACCCCATCGGTCGCGAACGCCAGGGTCGTCAGCGAGTTGATGTCACCGCTGACCTGGCGCAGCGTGAAGTAGCCGTTGCCGGTATCCAGAGGGGCATCGTCCCGCATGTCGCAGACCACGGTATAGTCGCCCGCGCCAATCTCCGGCATCCCGAGCCCGTCAAGGCTGTCCGCCCGGATGTACTGGGTATCCGCCAGGGCGAGCCAGCCAGCCGTGAGCGTCTGCCCGCCGCCCCAGACCGCATCGGAGAAGTCGGACGAGACGAGGCTGCTGGCCCAGGACAGGGTGGACGCAACGGTTGCGAAGGAGAAGCTCGCTGCAGCGCTCGGGGTGCCGAGGACCGTTTCGACAAGGCCCGCCGGAAGGGTGACCACGAAGGTGCCGTCCGTCGCCATGTCCGCATCCGGGGCGATGGTCAGCACCGCCCCGCTGACGCTGGCGGTGAACGCCACCGGGCTGCCGCTCTCGGTCAGGGTGGGAGTGCCGACCAGGGTCACGTTCTGGTCGTAGGTGACGGTGATCGCCGCATCGACCGCAACGCTGGTCTGCCCGCTGGCCGGAACAGTCGAGAGGATGGCAGGTGCCGGTTCCACGACCCCGCCGAGGGACGCAAGCTCCGCCTCGGTGGCGTGGCCGTTGAACAGCGCCGGATTGCGGTAGCTGGTGCTCTGGACAGACGAGACGTGACCGAGATCCAGGATGACCCGGCTGTCCCCGGTGCCGGACACGGTGATGTGGACCCAGAAGCGGACCATGCCGGACCCGAGCGGCATCACGCCAACCGACACGAACCCTGCTGCCGCG
>NZ_JAATVU010000165.1 GCF_013184745.1 Mangrovicoccus sp. HB161399 | reverse complement strand
GTAGACCTGGACCGGAAGGCCCACGGCCGGATCGAGGATGCCCTCGGGAAATTCGCGCACGAAGGCCACCATCCCGATCAGCAGCAGCGGCGCCGTCTCGCCGAACGCCTGCGCAAGCCCGATGATCGTCCCCGTCAGGATCCCCGGCATCGCAAGCGGCAGAACATGGTGGAAAACCGCCTGCATCTTCGAAGCGCCCACCCCGAGCGCCGCGTCGCGGATCGACGGGGGAATCGATTTCAGGGCCGCGCGGCGGCGGCGCCTCGCCGAGCTCCTGCCCATGGATGGTGTCCGGATCCATGCGCGAGCGGGCAGATGGAAAGCTCCGGTTCCGGCCCGTTCAGCGCCGTGCCAGCGGCCGCTGCGGCGGAGCGGCGGCGCCCGCAGCTGCCGGAAGGCTCCGGCGAGGCTTTGCAACCGCCTCGTTTCTCGGCAATTGCGCAGATCTCCGCCCCTGCCCCGGTCAAAATTTCGTGCAGCGCCGGGACTCTGCGGCAGGAATGCGCAGGATGCCGGCACGATTTCCTTCCAAGGACCCCCGATGCCCCCCTCCGATGCCAGTTCCGCGCATTCCGCTCCCTGCCCCGAGGCCGAAGACGGGCTGCCCATGCCCCGCCGCCGGAACGCGACGGCCGCCGTGCTCTCCACCGTCCTGCTGGTCGTGCTCGACCAGGCCATCGCCAATGTCGCCCTGCCCAGCATGTCGGCCTCGCTGGGCGCCGCGCCCGCCGACACTGTCTGGGTGGTGACCGCCTACCAGCTGGCGCTGGTCATGGGCATCCTGCCCGCCGCAGCGATCGGGGAGCGCTTCGGGCTGCGCCGGACCTATGCCGCGGGGCTCGCCATCTTCACCGCCGGCTCGGCCGCCTGCGCCCTGGCGCCGACGCTGGGCTGGCTCGTCGCGGCACGCTTCGTCCAGGGGATCGGGGCTGCGCCCTTGATGGCGCTCGGCATCGCGCTCCTGCGCTTCAGCTGGCCGCAGGGCGGCATGGGCCGCGTCATCGGCTGGATGGCAATGGTCGTGGCGCTTGGCTCGGCGCTCGGACCGATGGCCGGAGCGGCCATCCTGTCGGCGGCCGGCTGGCAGTGGCTCTTCGCGGTGAACCTGCCTGTCGGGATCGCGGTGCTGCTCTTCCGCGGCTGCCTCCCGGCCCCGCCGGTCGCGGCGCGGAGGATCGACCCCGGCAGCATCGCGCTGAATGCCCTGGCCTTCGGCACGCTCGTGCTCGGCGCCGACCACGCGCTGCGCGAGCCCGGGATCGGCCTGCCGCTTCTGGCCGCCTCTGCCGCCGGTTTCGCCGCGCTGGTCCGGCGCGAACGCCGGCGCGAGGCGCCGCTGGTGCCGCTCGACCTGCTGGCGAACCCGTCCTTCCGGCTTTCGGTGACCGCGTCGGTCTGCTGCTTCGGCGCGCAGATGACCGGATACATTGCCCTGCCCTTCCTGCTGCAGCACGGGCTGGGGCTGAGCGTGCTGGCCACCGGGCTCTGCATGACGCCCTGGCCGCTGATGGTCGCGGTCTGCGGGCCGCTTTCGGGTCGGCTGGCGGATCGCGGCGTGCCGGGCGGGGCGCTCTGCGCGGCGGGCGGAACCTGCCTCGCGGCCGGGCTGGCGCTGGCCGCGCTCCTGCCGGAGACGCATGGCCCCCTGCCGCTCGTTCCCGCGCTGCTGCTGGCCGGGGCGGGCTTCGGCCTGTTCCAGGTGCCGAACAACCGCAACATGCTGATTTCGGTGCCGAAGGCGCGCAGCGGCGCGGCCGGGGGCATGCAGGGCACCGCGCGGCTGGCGGGGCAGACCGCGGGCGGGCTGGCCATGGGACTGCTTTTCGCGGCCGCGCCGCTGCCCGCCGCGCCGAAGCTGGGGCTGGGCCTCGGGGCCTGCCTTGCGCTTCTCGGCGGGGCGGCGAGCCTGCTGCGCGGCGCGCTTCCGGCCGAACCGCCCGAGGTCCTTGCCGGCGGAGAATGACGCAAAGCGGCGGATCGCGCCGCAATTCCGGGCAGTTGCAGGGCGGGCGGTCGGCGGGGCCATTCCGCGGCTTGGCCGCCGGAAGTGGGCCTGCCAGCCTGCCCGGGTGCAACATTTCCTAGTTCCGGAGCCCCGACCATGACCCGCCTGCCCCTGTTCGCCGCCCTTTCCGCCAGCTGCCTCGCGGGTGCGGCCTGCGCGCAGGAGACCGGCCTCTGGCAGGCCTATGACGACATCTTCAAGGGCGCGAAATACATCGACCTGACCCATGTGATCACGCCGGAGATCCCGGTCTGGCCCGGTTCCGGCGATCCGGTCTTCGCTCCCGCGCAAGCCGGGGCCGCCCTCGGCAGCTATGCAGCCGAGGGCGATGTCTTCACCTATGGGACCCACGGTTTCGCCGCCACCGCCTACAGCCTGCCGACCGACCAGCTGGGCACCCAGCTGATCCGCCCGCCCATTGGGCGCCGGAATTCCCGGCGATCGACGAGCTGCCCGCGACCTACACCTTGCGCCCGCTGGTCGTGATCCCGATGCAGGACCAGGCGGCGGAGGATTTCGGCTACGCGCTGCAGGTCTCCGACATCGAGGCCTTCGAGGCGGAGCATGGCCGCATTCCCGAAGGCTCGGTTGTCTTCGTCCGCTCGGACTGGTCGAAGGGCTGGCCCGACAAGGACTTCGCCGCGCGAATGCCGTTACCCGGGGTCGGGCGCGGCGCGCTGAAATTCCTCCATGAAGAGCGGCACATCCATGTTCCATGGCCACGAGCCGCTGGACACCGATGCGACCCCGGATCTCGAGGGCGAGTGCTGGCTGATGCACAAGGGCTGCGCCCAGGCGGAGGGCGTCGCGCATCTCGACCTCGTGCCGCCGACCGGATGCCTCGTCTCGATCGGCTGCCCGAAGTTCGAGGGCGGCGTCGGCGGCTATCCGAAAAGCCGTCGAATTCCTTTGCGAGGATCAGCAGGTCTTCCCCGAGGGCGTCGGGCTGGTTAGCGATCCATTCCTGCAGATGGCTGCGCTCGCGTAGGTTTTCGTCGGCAAAGCGGGCCGGGTCTATGCGCTGGAGGCGGTTCCCGAGACGGTCGATCTGAAACATCTACTCCGCGGCATCCCCTTGATCCCTTCGCAGCCTGAGCCTGTCCATAGCGTCAAATGTCATCTCCAGCGCCTCCTTCATGGCGGCGAAGTTTATCCAGATTTCTGGGTCTGCAAGAGGCTCTATTTCAAAACTCACCATGGCGCCGTCGCGGTACCGAAAGGCCAAGGATTTAGGATCGACAATGGATATCTGTTCAAGGAAGTCGCACCATAGGATGATCTCTTGCTTGTCATAGCTCTTTGCCAGCTGGCGCCGGAGCGAAGTCACAAGGTAGTCAATGCTGTGACGGTTCAGCTTGCCCCGCAGGGTATCCCAGCCCGGGCTCAGACCCTTCAGATACAGCTCCAGGGTGTGGCGCGGCAAGAGAAGCCCGGGATTGGCGGCTTGGCGAGGACATGGCCGAAGAAGCCGCCGGTGCCGCAGCAGGGGTCAGTTCACGAGATTGGACGCCGGCGTCCTCAGGCGCGTTGCAAGCTGCGCCTGTGACAGACCCGCCTGGCCGCGCGCTGAGACCAGCAGCTCCAGCATGCGAGCATAGTAGGGAGAATGCGCTGTTCCGGCCAACGGGCACCCATGATCGTTTGCATGAGCGCTAATCCGGTGCTCGCAATACCCCCAAAATAGGGGTGTCACTGGGGAGGCGGAAATGGCTTCGTTGCAGAAGTCAGCGCCGGGGCGGGATGCCCCTTCCCCAGCGGAGGTCAGGCCAAGCGCTCGATCTCGGCGGTGCCGAGGGCGTTGAAGCGGTTCATGAATGAGCGGCAAGCGCCATCGGTCCCAGCGCAGCCGCGAATGACGCGGATGTGGATCTCGGCTGC
>NZ_JAATVU010000164.1 GCF_013184745.1 Mangrovicoccus sp. HB161399 | reverse complement strand
CTGCGCCGAGAGGCAAGGAAAGGCTGGAAGATCGCGCATTCACGCCCAGCAAAACGGAAACCGTTCCGCTCGCCCGACTATTTCAGCAGCCTGTTAGTGAATAGCCACGGCCCGGTCGAACGAACACCGACTGCTCAGAGAGCGTGGAGATAGTGTGGCATGGCGGCTCGCGAAATGGACAGCGAACGTCATGACAAGAAAAAGACCGGGGCGTGAACCCCGGCCTACCGTCCAACTTCTCGAACCAACACGCCGCCTGAACTGAGCCTATCCTTGACGACGGTGCATGAGGCCAGTGATCCCGAGGGCGGACATCAACAGTGCCAGTCCCGCGGGAAGTGGTACCGCCGCTGTCTCGTACTCATACGTCACCGAGAGCGAGATTCCGGCATCGGTTGCCTGGGATATGGTTATGTCCCCGCCAAACCCGCTCCCGCCGAAGGAGGTATCGGTCAGAAAGGACACATCGAGCGTGCCCGGCAGAAAGAACGAGGAGCTTGGCGTTTCGCTGCCGGACAGCGTGTTAGTTGCAGTTACTGGAAACAAAGCACTAGCGCCAACACCGAGAGACACGAGGCCAGTAGTGCCGAACACGCTGAAATCGGGAGAACCGCCAAGCGATAGCAGGGCGGAATCAACATCGTAATCCACCGTCGTATGGGCAGACCCAACGATCGGATTGGATGAATCGTTTTGAACGCCCAGGATAGAGGCAATCGCTCCCGTGATTTCCCAGGTGACCCCGGTGAGTGTCCCCAAGGAACTGTCAAAGAGCGGGACTGATAGCGTGCCGGATATCTCGACATCGCTCAGAGCAAAGGCATCGCTATAGCTGACCGTGAAAGCGCTGACAGGTGCGCCCGCAAACATGACTGCCGCCGTGGCGGAGATGGCAAGGTACTTCACAATCATTCCTCCCATAAATTATTTCGCTACGTTAACACGATCTCGACGCATTGTCAGACTTCATGCGGCAAATCGGCCATGATCGGTTCAATCCGCCAAGCGGTCCCGAAAAAGGCCGGGGCGTGAACCCCGGCCGCACTCGTTGCAGAGGTCACTTGTCCCACAGCCGGGGTGGCTTCGGATCCGACGGAGAGCCGTATCTCCAAACCAGCCGGTGCCGCGGTACAGGTTGACCGAAGATGTAGTGGATCCGGTGACGCCGCTCCTCTTCGGTAAGGCCCCCGTCGAGCCAGATTCGCATCATGGCGCAGTCCTGCGCCTCGTCGCGCGGCACGAATTTGGCTGGTCGGCCGCGCCCTTTTCGTGCCTTTGGATCAGGGGGAAACAATTCCTCCAGATCCGCGCCGAGCGCTTCTAACCTTTCGCGCCACAGCCGGGCGTCTCGAGCCGAACTTCCCAAGTCGCGAATACAGAAAACCAGCACGACGTCTCCGGATCCGACCGCATTCCTAACCATCTCCGCCCGTTCCCGCCGCAGTGACCCGGGGACATCAAGAAAGACCTTTTCTGCTCCAGCAGAACGCAATTCTGCCTCGGCTCTATTAAACCCATATCCTAAAATCATTTAACAAAGATACAATCGGTAAACCAAGGTGCAATAAAATTTCAAAAATCTCGGCGCATTTTGCATATGAAACGGAATACCTGGTGCAGAACTTCATCCAATGGTCACGAAAAAGGCTGGCGCGTGACATTCGACTGCTTGATATCAGGAGTCTGACTCCCGCTGCGCTCCGGTCGTCTGGTTCGCCCCGGCATCCCACCCGAGCCGCGTCTCCACCACCTGCCCCGCCGCGTGGCACACCCAGCACCGCAGCCGCACCACGATGGCAGGCCGGTCGAACGCCGCCAGGTCAGGCACCGGCACCCGGCATCAAAACAAGTCAGAGTTGAATATCGTTAATACATCAAATATGGATTGCAGAATGCGATAATGTGAAGGCATTCAGTTGCCATGTGTGTCAGTTCCAAAGTCCAGAGAGCATTATCCTGCTGAATCATCGGTGCATTGGAGGCACTATGGATTTCTTGCCATTCGATGAAATCTTATGTTGCGGCAGAAATGGGGTGGAAGAGCCTGTCTTCGCCTACGCAGAGCGCCATCCGCGACCAAGCGATGGAGGTGCACTGCAAGGCCATTTCGGAGAGCTGAGGTTCTACGATACACGTGGAGGCTCTCTTACGTTTGATGCCGCAGCATCGGAATTTCGTCGACACTCGGAAGAATTGAGGCCCACGTCCATAATCAGAAACGGCGAGAGGCTGCCTGTGGTTTCCGGAATCCGAAAGAGACCTCACCAGGCATGGCAGCACGTCTAGCCACGAACAGGTGATCCTATTCCCTTTCGGTCAACTCCGCAGCCGCGCCACGATGGCAGGCCTGTCGAACGCCGACAGGTCAGGCACCGGCACCCGGCCCCAATGGCCGCGGCGGCAGAGAACGTGAAGAGCGTGGGGCAGCGTCAGAGCTAGAGCAAAGAGTACCGGGAACTCAAAGATCGACAAATCTGCGCCGGACCACAACCAGCCACCCGAGGGCGCTGGCCAGCAGAAGCGCCGGGACCGGAACAGGGACCGGCGGCATGGTCGGCACGAAGAATCCCCCCGAGCCCACAACGTTCCGCGCTGCCGCGCCTGTCGTGTCAGGCGAGAATTGGCCCGTCCGGTTGCTGTCGGTGAGCATGTCCTCCAGCGAGCCGTAGGTGACGTAGGCCGAGTCGATCGCGTTCTCGCCTTCGATGTTGAACAGGTTCCAGTAGGCTGAAGCTGCTATCCCAGGATCCGGCGCACACAAGGCCGAAGTCAAAACGAGTGCCAAGCCATAGAAACCGTTTTGCATGCTTGTCTCCATTCCACAGACATCTGCCAAGGCGTGCGTCAGCCATTTCCCATAGCACAAAAATTGCATTTGAGCGATTAGGCAACCTCCCACGGCAATGCCGCGCGGCACACCGAGCACCGCAGCCGCGCCACGATGGCTGGCCGGTCGAACGTCGACAGGTCAGGCACCGGCACCCGGCTCCAATGGCCGCAGCGGCAGAGAACGTAGAGCAGCGTCTTGGCCCTTTCCTTCGGCACCGACGCATTTTAATTCCTATATATATAGAATGGAAGGATCACAGAGGACGGGAGGAAGGACAATGTGGACCATTCGGGAATTCGACGACACCATTTTCACCGGCACGGAAGCCGCGGTCCGCTCCGAGATCGAGCGCCTGAAATCGCTATCCGCCGAGGACCTCGGGTTCGACTACCGGGAGCCGCGCCCTCAGAAATTGGACGACGTGGACGAACCCGGCGAGGTGGACGTCGAGTATCTTGTCTTCGATGACAATGACCGCCTCGCGGACCAGGTACAATTTACCGCCGCGTTCACGCCACGCCCGGCATTTTCCAGCAACGGACCCAGCGATTTCTGAGCCACCAAGCCGGAACCGCAACACGGCAGCAAGAGGCCGGAGCATGAGCCCCGGCCTCAATCGTTGCCGCCCCCTCAGACCTCCGGCTCGACATAAACCGCAGGCGCACCACGATGGCAGGCCGGTCAAACGCCGACATGTCAGGCACCGCACCGGCACCCGGCCCCAATGGCCGCAGCGACAGAGAGCGTGGAGATAGTGGGGCACGGCGACTCGCGGAACAGACAGCGAACGTCGTGCTATGAAAAGGGCGTGATCTCCAAGAAGCGGGGCCAAGCCACTCTAGGAGGCGGCTTGGCACACCGCGAGCCATGCAAGCACCTGAACAGCATAACCAATTACCCAGCCTATAAGCTCTTGGGGAGAGCGCACGACACACTTCGATGTACGTTAGCAATTATTAACAGGCTGCTGAAATAGTCGGGCGAGCGGAACGGTTTCCGTTTTGCTGGGCGTGAATGCGCGATCTTCCAGCCTTTCCTTGCCTCTCGGCGCAG
>NZ_JAATVU010000163.1 GCF_013184745.1 Mangrovicoccus sp. HB161399 | reverse complement strand
GAGAGCGACACCTCGACCCCGCGGTCGCCGATCTTGTAGATGTCGGACGGCTTGAGCAGCACCAGGTCGCCTGCGCCGACATTGCCGCCCGCGGTCAGCGGGTCGCCCAGAAGGGTGCCGCCGTTCGCGGACAGGCCCGGGAAGGCCCAGTTGCCGAGCGCGTTCTGCATCAGGCCCATCGACTTGGACAGCGACTGCGTGGTGACGAACTGCAGCATGTCGGCATTGTTCGCGGCGATGAAGGGTGCATAGAGCGCCTTCACGTCGGCGATCACCCCGTCGATGTCGGTGCCCGCGCTGGTCCCGGCGGTGACGCCGTTGAGGATCCCCGCCGGGGAGACACCGGAGACCGCGGCCGCTGCCGAGAGGAACGTGGAGTCCACCTTCTGCGCGGAGGCCTCGACCAGGGCGTCGCGCACCAGGCGCTCGGCGGAGGGCGAGGAATCGCGCAGCAGTTCCTTCGACACGATGGCCAGCGCCGCCACCTTCAGCGGCGTCAGGTTGACGTCGGCGAAGTCCGCCTTGCTGACCGGGATCGACTTCGACTGGCCGACCCAGTAGCCGGTCGCCGCACCGTCCTGTCCGCCGATGTTCACGTTGGCGGGCACCTCGCGCAGCGGCAGCTTGTCGAAGACCGTGCGGCTGTAGAGATATTCGATGAAATCGCCGGTGTAGCGGTCGAGATGCACCAGCTCGGCGCCCCACTCGCCGGTGTCGGTGCCGCCGCCGGCCACGGCCGCCTTGATGGTGGCCACCAGGTTCGGCGATTTCTGGCCCCAGCGCTTCTGGGCGATGCCGACGGCCGAAATGTCGTCGAGGCGCGCCAGCATCTTGGCGATCACCACGCGGGTGTAGTTCTGGCCGTCGAAGTCCTCGTCGCGGTCGCCCTTCTGGATCGCGACCGGGGCGGCCAGCGAGGTCTGGCGGCTTTCGCCGGCGGCCTTGGCCGAGGTGCCGGTGACCGGCTTCGCGGTCTGCTCGTCCAGCTTCTGCATCTTGCGCAGGCGCGCCAGGTGCTTCTCGACGGCGGCGTTCTCGACCTCGAGGTCATCGAACTGGTCCTGTGCCTCGGCGTCGAGGGTTTCGCCCTTCTCGGCCGATGCATCCATCAGGGATTTCATGCTGGCCACGTTCGAGGCGAGCTTCGCCTCGTAAGCGGCAATCTGTTCTGCATAGGTCATGCTTGAGTCCTGTGTGCGGGCCGCACGGCGGCGGGCCCGGCAGCCTTGTCCAAGGGCCGGTGAATTGCGGTCGCGCCGCGGGGACGGATGCCGTCAGGTGTGGATCTTGGTGATCACGAACGGCTTTGCCCGGACGCGGGCGGGGGCGGTCAGCTTGACGACCGGGTGCGCTTTGCCGGACGCGGCGTGCTTCCCGGGTTGCCGAACGGTGGCGGCGGGCTGTTCCGGCCCGGCCGCGAAATGCTTGACGGTGGCGATGCTGGCCTCGGCCTGCGCCGGGATGGTCACGGCGGACAGTTCGAGCCATTCCCATTCCTGGAACTCGATGCCCCAGGAGTTTTCGATCTGGGCCGTCTTGATGCCGCGGAAGCCGATCGACAGCCCGCGCACGAGACCGGCCTTGATCAGCGCCCAATAGCGGTCGATCTCTTCGGTCACGCCGAGCGCCACCTTGGCCACGATCTCGATGCCCTTCCCGCTGACTTTCGCCTGCGTGACATGGCCGATCGGATCGCCGTGCCGGTGCTGCCATAGCAGAGGGATCGGCAGCTTGAACTTGGCGCCCATGGGCAGGACGACGTCGTCCATGCGGTCCGGCGTCGGCGTGCTGGCAATGCCGGTGATCGTTCCAGCCTCGCCGTCAGCTGCCTTGACCTCTATGGTCGACCAGGCGCGCTCAATTCGGTCCATGTCGATCTCCTAGTAGAACTGGATCTGGTATTCCGGCTCGCGCTGCGGCTCGGGGTTCCTGCACATGCGCTCCATGGCGTTGAAGAGCGCCATGGCCGGGTCGATCTTGGCGTCCCCTGCATGCACCTTCGTGGCGCGGATCGCGGTGGCGGTCGGCTCGATCTTGACGTTCGAGACGCACCATTTCATCAGTTCGCTCCCGTCATGCAGAAGGGTGCCGTTCACGAGCTTGCGTTCGGCCGTCTTGATGGCGTTCATCAGCATGATCCCCTGGCTCACGCCGGCCAGAAGGCCGTTCTCCTGGGTGACGTCGATCTTCTCCATCGCCTCGAGGAACTGCCCGAGCCCCGCCGGGTCGACGCCGACGCACCCGAGGAGCCCGGCCTCCTTCACCTGGAGGACAACGTCGACGATCTGATTCATGTCCTCGAGCTTGTCGTCGACGATGGTCAGGCTCTTCTCCCGCCGGAAATCGCGCAGCCTGGGCGCGATCGACATGCGGCGGCCGAGAACGCCCTCGTGGCACCACGCATGGCACCAGGCGAGCCAGTTGCGCGTTTCCCTCTCGCGCCCCACCACGGCAAGACCGAAGAGGTCATCCATGCCGCCGCCGTCGATGCCGATCACCGCGACCTCGCAGCGGGCCAGCAGGCTGTCCAGGTCGAGCCCCCCGACCGCCCGGCGCTCCCAGTATTCCGCCCCGGGCCAGCGGTTGGCGCGCAGGGTCAGGCCAATCTCCACGTTGAGATGCTTGGCCAGGAACACGTTCCGCGTCTCCGGGCCCTTGCCGAGCTCCTTGCGCATCTCGCGTTCCAGCCAGTCCGCCAGAACCGACCGGCCGATATTCGGGTTGGTGACGTAGAAGTTTCCGGGATCGAGGAAGGCATCCTCCTCCAGCATGCCCTGCGGAAACTCGTAGATCACCGGCAGGAACTGGGGATCCTCGATCCGGCCGTCGCGCACGTCGCGGGCATAGTCGAGCCTGTCCTTGAACACGCCCGCCGGCGGCTCGTCGCTCTGCGTCGAGAGGTAGATCACGAACCCCTCCGGCCGCGAGACCAGGCCGCCGGTCGCCTCGCGCAGCATCGCGTCGGCGCGGGCCTGCTTGCCGAAGAGCCAGAGCTCGTCGACCAGCACGAAGGCCGCCTTCTTTCCGCCGACCGTCTTGTCGTCGGCGCTCACCACCTTCAGCGTCGCCGCGGTGACCCGGTGCCTGATCAGCCGCAGATGGTCCACCACCTGCAGCAGTCCGGTCTCCGGATCCCCCAGCTCCGGGTCTTCGGCGACCATGTCCGCCGCGGGCTTGAAGCAGTTGTTCGCCGCCTCGATCGTCGGCGCCAGGATCAGGAGCTCCGCCGAGTGGCGCCAGTTGCGGATCAGCGCCGTGACCATGATCCCGGCCGCGATGGTCGACTTCGAATTCTTCTTGCTGATCAGCAGGAAGAATTCCGTGATCAGCCGCTTGGCCGCATCCGCGTCATAGGCGCCGAAGATCGCAGCCACGAAATCGAAGATCCACGGATCGCAGGCCTCGCCGAAGGTCGGCTTGCCAGCCACGTCGACGATCCGGAGCCCCTTGAAGACCTCGAGCGCGGCTTCCGCCTCGTCCGGGAAGAGCGGATCGAACGCCACCAGGGACTCGCGCGCAACAACCCGGCGCTCCCAGTCCGGGCACGCTGTCGTCCAGTCCGGCGCCATCAGCTGTCCCCGTTGCTCACGACAAGCTTCGGCGCGGCGGGCGGCGCGTACTTGCCGCCGCCTGCAGCGCGGGCCTCGGCGGCGATCTGGCGCGACGCCTTCTTGCCGATCCTGCCGGCCGCAGGCAGGACGGGCACGGCTTCGGACGCCTCGCCCTGGATGGCGGGCACCATGGCATCGAGCTGCTTCAGCATCTCCTTGATCGCCGCGACGTTGCCTTCGGCCGCCGCCTCGTCGAGGTATGTCAGCATCCTGGCGCGCTGCTCCACAAGGAACCGCCGTGCAGCGTTCCGGATCGGGCCCTTGGGAAAATAATGCTTCCGCACGGTGGGCGCGGAGATGCCAAGTTCGGCAGCGACCTCCTTCGCATCCATCCCGGCAAGCACTAACCTCCTGACTTTCATCACGCTTTCCGGCGTCACGATGTGGCCGTTCCGGCCCGGCTTGCCGAAGTTCTCCGGGATCGGATGCCCGAGCAGGTCAAATTCCCGGGTCACGATAAAAAATCTCTCCGTGCGGGGGTAGCGCGGGTCGGGGCCAGGGACGCCCCATCCGATGCCCCTCCCCCCCCTTGGCCGCCGGGCCGCCGGTCGTCTCCGATCCGGCGGCCGTACTGCGCCCACCATTCCAT
>NZ_JAATVU010000162.1 GCF_013184745.1 Mangrovicoccus sp. HB161399 | reverse complement strand
CGGAACGTCTGGCCGCACGGCAGGAGTCGGCCCGCCCGCTGGTCGCCGGCCTGCACGACTGGCTGGCATCGGAACGCGGGCGGATGTCGCGGCACGCGCCCGTTGCCAAGGCGATCGACTACGTGCTGAGCGACTGCCGCTGGGCCGCCTTCACCCGCTTCCTCGATGACGGCCGTATCTGCCTGACCAACAACGCGGCGGAGCGATCGCTCAGGGGTGTCGCCCTCGGCCGGAAGTCCTGGCTATTCGCAGGTTCCGGACGCGGCGGCGACAGGGCGGCCTTCATGTACACGCTGATCGTGACGGCGAAGATGAACGGCATCGATCCACAGGCTTGGCTCGCTGATGTCCTGGCGCGGCTGCCTGACACCAAGGTCTCGCGCGTACCTGAGCTTCTGCCCTGGAACTGGACGCCACAAAGCGCCTTGTCACGCAAGGCCGCATGACCGCGGCCCTCGCCGGATGTTTACGATTCCGCGGACGGAGTGGCAGATCAGCCCTGGCGTCGGCCGCCGGTTCTGCAGAGCCATGCGCATCGCATCGACCGCGAGGCTGCTCTTTAGCCGGTCCGACATCGACCATCCCACGATCTCCATCGTGGCCATGTCCTTGACCGCCGCGAGATAGAGCCACCCTTCGTCAGTGGGGACATAGCTGATGTCGGCCAGCCAGATGCGGTCGGGCTCCGAAGCCTTGAAATTTCGCCTCAGGAGGTTCGGGGCGATGCCGAAATTGTGCCGGCTATCCGTCGTCCTCGGGACCTGCCGACCTTTGCGCGGCAGCGGATATTGTTATCTTTCAAGAGCTTGGCCACCGTCTTCCTGGCAACCCGGATGCCTTGGCCCCGCAGTTCGGCATGGATGCGCGGGGCTCCGTATCGCCGCCGACTGGCCTCGAAGATTGAACGTATCCGCGGCAACAGGGCGTCCCGGGACGCCCGGCGCGCCGCCCGTTTCGGGGCGGCGGCACGACAGGAATAGAACCAGCTCGTGCTCACCGAGAGCACCCGGCACATGAGGATGACGGCGTGCGCGGACGCGTGGGCGGCGATGAACTCCAGCTTCGTGTTCACTGTTTCGCCCCCACTGAGCGAAAAAGGCGGAAGCTTTGCGCATCACCTCCACCTCTTCCTTTAGGCGCCGGTTCTCGCGCCGAAGTTCGGCCAGCTCCGCGGCCTCGGCCTGCTGCCTGCGGATCGCTTCAGCCGATCCCGCGGCCGCCAGCTCGAGCCGCCAGCTTTTCAGCTGCGATGCGGACACGCCGAGTTCCCGGACGACGCAGCTCTGCGTGGCGCCGGGCTCCGAGAGCCGCGCGACGGCCTGTTCCTTGAACTCGGTAGTGAAGTGGCGGCGGGGTTGTCTGCTCATAGGGGGTCCCTCTCTCTGGGAGTACTTTAACTCCCAGTCCGGGACCCGGGGGCAAGGTCACCACTTGACGTCGCTGCTTTACCGGAGCCAATTTCGCATACCCGGAGCAAACCGCCAGGGAATTTCCACAGCATTCGCGACACGACCCGAGTCCGTCAGGAGACTCCCTTTCGTCGATCGCCGCCACCCAAAATCAAACTGTGTCGTGTAGTCTGAGCCTGGCCGGGAGACTTCGCGTCCCGGCGGGTTCGGGTCAAGATTCATTTTGGCCTGTGGCACAGGGATGCTAGGGTTTCCCCAAGAGCATTTTCAGAAAATTAAAGGTCCAGAATGAAATACCTAACTCGAGATATTCTAAAAGCACCGGATCTCAGCACCGCCTCTGAACTTCTGCGCAAACACCTGGGGCTGGAGACCGCCCTGTCGCCTTCGGTAACCCGCCGAGCGCTCGAGGATCCGGTATTCGCCAAGGCGCTCTACGCGACACGCAAGCTTCCCGGGGTGATGAAAAAACTCACGGCTTCGGCCGAGCAGGCCGCGCGGCCTTCCTCCATGGCGGTCACCGCGAAGGCCGCCGCCGGCGTCCTGAAGTGGGGCATGGAAGGGCTGGAGCACGCAAAGCCCTGGGACATCACACGCCGCCTGGGCGCCTGCCGCAGCTGTCCCTTCGAGGCGCCGACACCGGACATGCTGGTTTATCGCGGCGCGAAGGTCGTCGTCGGCAAGGACGCCAAGATCTGCACCTCATGCCATTGTCTCACCAACACCAAGGCCGCTATGGCCCGCGAACGCTGCCCCGAAAAGGATCCGAATGACCCTCGGGTGTCGCGCTGGGGCGAACCTTGGGAGCCGCCCAAGGTGCTCCCCGGATCGCCCTGGGCCCAAGGCGGCGCCGCAGGCCCGACATGAAAACCCTCGATGCGCCCCCCGGCCTAAGGACAAGCGGGCTCCAAACCGTGAGCGCCAGGCCCCGCGTTGTGCAGTTCGCAGTGCCCTACAGCCCCAACGTCGGCGATGGCATCATCTCCGATTGCCTTTGCCATGCGCTTTCGGTGCTGCGTCCCGACGTCGAGTTCCGGCGGATCGACCTGTCCGGGCGGCGGGACTTCGGTGAGGTCACGCTCCGCCATCGCGCGCTGATTGTCAGGACGCTCAGCCAACTGCCGCGCCCGCTGCGGCACCGGCTGGTGACGGCGAAGCTGTCGCGGATGCTCGACCGGCTCGAGCCGGAGTGGCGGGCGGCCGTCGATGGCGCGGACCTCGCGATTCTCGGCGGCGGGCAGCTGTTTTCCGACGCCGACCTCAACTTCTGCCTTAAGATCGCACGCGCGAGCAAAGTCCTCGCCGAAGCCGATGTCCCGGTGGTCGTTCACGCGGTGGGGGTGGCCAGGAACTGGTCCCGCAGCGGCACGGAGCTCTTTGCGAAGCTGTTCGACACCGACCTGCAGATGATCGGCCTGCGCGATCCGCAATCGCTCGACGCCTGGATCGCGCAGACGGACGGCCACGCCAAGGCCGCGCCGCCCCCCGAGTTCACGCGCGATCCCGGGCTACTTGCCGCCGCCTGCTACGGCGCGATACCGCCAAGCGATCGGATCGGGATCGGGGTGACCGCGGCAGAAATCTTGTCGTATCACGCCGACGAGACACCCGGCGCAGGCAACCGGCCGCAGTTCTTTGTGGACCTGGCCGCGGCGCTTGCGGATCGCGGGCAGGATGTCGCACTGTTCTGCAATGGTGCAATCGAGGATCGCGAGCTGCTCGCCCGGCTGGCCGAGCACCCCGAGCTGCGGCGGCGGAACGTCACGACCCTGTCGGCCCCCGAGACCCCAACCGAACTGGCGCAGCTGGTCGGAGGCTTGCGCGGGCTCATCGCGCATCGCCTTCACGCCTGCATCGTCGGCTATGCCTACGGGATTCCGGTCGTCGGCCTCGGCTGGGACCGAAAGGTGGAGAGCTTCTTCGCCTCAACCGGCAGGTCGGAGCATTTCCTGCCGGCAGCGGAAATCTCGGTGGAGGCGGTCGTCGAGCGGGCGGAGCACGCGCTTCAGGCCGGCATTGATCCCGCCATACATCGAGAGGTTGTCGACGAGACATGGGCCGGCGTCAGGCGCGTGGTCGAGGCGGGTCTGCGAGCGCAGAGGACAGCTAGCGAAAGCGTTTCGACGTGAACCTGAATCGCTAGGTTCCCTTGAGATGCGTGATGGGCGTTGTTGGACAAATCAGCTGGCGACTGCAGTCCCCCTTTCCCCGGACACACTTATCCTGCGGCCACCGTCATCGGGATGCCGAGTGCCGTGAAGCGGTTGAGGACCGCCACCCGGATCTGGACCTCCGCCACCTGGCGGTCGAAGTCGCGAGCCATCAGCCGTTGGCCGAGCTGCTTCACGCAGTTCATTTTCGTTTCGACCCTGCTGCGGCGGTGGTACCCGCTCCAGTTCCGCCAGAGCGCCCGGCCCAGGTGCTTCGATGCCCGCAGGATCTCGTTTCGCGCGCGAGCTCCGGCCGTGTCCGGCTTCCACGGTCTCGCAGTCCGCCTCGGCGGAATGACCGCCGCCGCGCCGCGGGCCGCGATGGCATCATGGCAGGCGCACGTGTCATAGGCACCGTCGGCCGTGGCGGTGGCGATCTCCTCGTCCGCCGGGATCTGGGCGAGCAGGTCCGGCAGCATCGGCGCGTCGCCGACATTGCTGGAGGTGACCTCGATCGCCCGGATCTCCAATCGTCGTCGGGGAAACGGTCCCCCGGACCGTTTCCTGATCCTCCAGGGTGCTGAAATAGTATGTTCGGACGTGGAGCGTGAGGAAAATCTGGAAAAATGGTCCTAAGATCGGCCAACCTTTCTCAATATATGGGGCAGTCTTGGCAAAATTCGGAACAAGTTCCTCCGCGACGCTCCCCTAGAATCCTATTTCAGCAGCCTGTTCTCATGATCGCTGTCAACCCTTTGTTTCAACGCAATTCCCCCGACAGGGCCGGGTGCAAGCTTTTGAAGATGCGC
>NZ_JAATVU010000161.1 GCF_013184745.1 Mangrovicoccus sp. HB161399 | reverse complement strand
CAATCGCCAGCGCCGCCATTCCAGCATCGGTTACCGCACGCCCGAGCAGACACGGATCGACATGGCCGCCGCGATGGAAGCATAGTGAATATCAGCCCAGTCCGGGATCCGGGGGCAAGGTCACGGACTGCCTCCCGCGGAATCATGGACACTCAATCATTCGGTCTGCGGGCGGTTCGATCGGGAGCGTCGCGACCGGACCGCGCCGAGCAGTGCGGGTTGGCGTTCGCGTTCGGCAACGCGCCATGCGGTTCTCCAACCATGAAGTCGGCAGCCAGGCGGCCAGAATTGTGGTTCTGCTTCGGCGGGCCATGGCTGCTGCCGGGGCCGGCCGGTCGACTTCCGTTTTTCGGAGGATGGGCAGGATGCCGGGTCGCTTGCCCAGCGGCCCGTCGGCAACCTAGTCGAGCGGCGGGACCCGGGCGACGAAGTGGCCCTTCACGCCCTGGGGCCATTGGCGGAACGGAACCTGGCCCGTACCGCTTTCCGCATGGCCTGCGGCGAAGGCCGAGACGGCACTGGCATCCTCGGCCGACCCGGAGAAGTGCCCCAGAACATAGGTGAGCTTGCCATGGGCCGAGATCGCCACGTTGCAGCCATGCTCGCAGCCCATCAGGCAGGCCGTGCCGCGCACTGCGATGCCATCGCCGGAGGCTGCCTCCAGTGCGGCAAGAAAGGCCTCCCCGCTGGGGGGAAGCGTGCGGTCGCCGCGTTCTTCCGCCGTCCGGCAGGTCGTGCAGACGGTGATCGTCGTCATGCGGCGTCAGATTTCCCGGCAGAACAGCTCGTGAAGCAGGCCGATCACCCGCTTGGTGCGTTCGTCGGCCAGGGAATAGTGGATCGCCTTGCCTTCGCGCCGGGTCCGGACCAGCTTGTCCGCGCGCAGGCGGGCGAGATGCTGGCTCACCGAGGACTGTCGCGCGCCGAGAAGCAGCTCCAGATCGGTCACCGTCTTCTCGCCTTCCATCAGGTAGCACAGGATCATCAGCCGTCCCGGATGGGAGAGGGCCTTCAGATAGGTGCTGGCGGCTTCGGCATTGTCGGCCATGTCGGCCTGAAGCACCGCCCCGGTCGGCAGATCGCTGGTCATATCGGACACGAAGTCCATATCGGTCACTGTTTCTGTCATTGCACTCGTAGCATCTGATACATTGGGTACTGGTCTCACCTAGATCGACATATAACCGAATAAGTTGGATGAAAAGCGCCCGGCCCTGCAAAAGCTTCGTCGCTAACGCAAGTATTGGTGAGATGTCTAAATTTATTGCAGTTCCAGTGCCCGTGCAAGAAGTCCTGCATCGCAGTTGCCGCCGCTCGCGGTGACGATCACCGTGTCTGCCTCCAGATCGTTTCCGCGGAACAATGCGGCGGCCAGGGCCGCGGCGCCGCCGGGCTCGATCACCAGCTTCAGCCGCATGAGCGCCAGGCCCATCGCGCGAAGCGCCTCGCCGTCGCTGACCGCCAGCCCGGCGCCGCAATGCGCCTGGATCAGCGGGAAGGTCAGCTTGCCGGGCGAGGGCGTCAGGATGGCGTCGCAGAGGCTGCCCGACAGAGCCGGGTTGGTCTCGCGCCGTCCCGAGACCAGCGAGCGGCCGGTGTCGTCGAAGCCTTCGGGTTCCACCGGGCGGACCTTGAAGCCGGGCGCGGCCTCCGACAGCGCGACCGCGATGCCCGAGGTCAGCCCGCCGCCGCCGCAGCAGACCAGTACCTCGGCACGGTCCACCCCCAGCGCCTGCGCCTGCTCGGCGATCTCCAGCCCGCAGGTGCCCTGTCCCGCGATCACCTGCGGATCGTCATAGGGGCGCACCAGCGTCATGCCGCGCTCTTCTTCCAGTGCCACCATCAGCTCGTCGCGGTCCTGCGTGGCGCGGTCGTAGGTGACGATCTCGGCGCCATAGGCGCGGGTGTTCTCAAGCTTGATGCGCGGCGCGTCCGACGGCATCAGGATCACCGCCGGAACGCCCATTTCGCGGGCGGCCAGCGCGATGCCCTGGGCATGGTTGCCCGAGGAAGCGGCACAGATGCCGCGGGCGCGGGTGGCGGGGTCGAGCGCGCTGATCGCCGAGCGCGCGCCGCGGTACTTGAACGATCCGGTATGCTGCAGGCATTCCGCCTTCACCAGGACCCGCCGTCCGGCGATGTCGTCGAGGAAGGGGGAGGACAGCAGCGGCGTGACGCGCGCATGTCCGGCAAGGCGGTCGCGGGCGGCGGCGATCAGGGCAGGGGTCATGTCAGCCTTTCGAGGAACTCGGAAATCACGGCCCGGGCCTCCGGTTCGTCGAGGAAGGGGACATGGCCGCGGTTCGGGACCTCGCCGTAGATCATGTCCGGGCGGCGGCGCCGCATCTCCCCGGCGGTGGCGGCCGACAGGATGTTCGAGTTCTGACCACGGATCAGCGCAAGGGGCAAGCCCTCCAGCGAACGGAAGAGCAGCCACAGATCCTGGATCGCGTCGGTGGCCGACTGCTCCATGATCGAACGCCGAAGCAGCGCATCATAGCGCAGGTCGAGCCCGTCGGGGCTGTCGCAGTAGATCCGCTTGGCATGGAGCAGCCAGCGCTCGGGCGGGACGTCCGGGAAGGTCTTGCCGAAGACCCGGGCAAAGCGTGCGGCGGCCTCCTCGTAGCTGCACAGTCCGGGCCGGTTGCCCAGGTACTGGCCGATATAGGCCAGCCCCTCGGGCTGGATCTCTGGACCGATGTCGTTGAGGCAGACCCCCGCGACGCGCTGCTTGTGCCCGCCGGCCAGGGCCATGGCGATCAGCCCGCCGCGCGAGGTGCCGAGGATCGCCGTCCTGGCGATGCCGAGGTGGTCCAGCAGGTCGATCGCGTCATGGCTTTCGCGGATCAGGTTGTAGTTGAGGTAGTCGGGGTCCCAGTCCGACTGGCCGCGGCCGCGCGTGTCGAGCCGCACCACCCGCACCCGGTCCGAGAAATCCCGGGCGACGAAGTCGAAATCGGCAAGGTTGCGGGTCAGCCCGGCCAGGCAGAGCAGCACCGGCCCGGTCTTCGGCCCGTCGTCGCGATAGGCCAGGCGCAGCCCGTCTCGGTTGGCGAAATATTCCGTCCTGCCGATCTCGGCCGGGCTGTCATGCAGGTTGTGCCGCATCATCTGCGCGGTCTCGCAGACCCGCGCGAGGTCGGGCTGCGCCATGTCTGGCCGGCCATGCAGCCTGTCGACCGGCTGGCCGTCGCGGTTGACCCAGAGCGTGCGGAACCCGTAGCTGGAGGCCGCCGCAATGTCCCAGCCATTGGCAGAAACGAACAGCACCTCGCCGCGCGGGCGGTTGAACCGGGCGCTGACCAGCTCGTAGACCCGCGGATCTGGCTTGAACACGCCGGCCTCCTCGACCGAGATCAGCGCGTCGATCTGGCCTTCGAGCCCGGCGGAACTGACCGCGGCCTCCAGCATCGCCTGGGTGCCGTTCGACAGCACGGCGGTGGCAAAGCCCTTCTCCTTGAGGTCGCGCAGCACGCCGGGGACCTCGGCGAAAGGAGGCAGGCGGCGGTAGAGCGACAGCAGCCGGTCGCGCAGGCCGGAATCCGCCTGGAGGTCGAATCCGTGGCGCTCAAGCGTCCAGTCCAGCGCATCCTGGGTGATCTGCCAGAAATCGGCATGCTGCCCGGCAATGCTGCGCAGCCACGAATACTCCAGCTGCTTGCGCCGCCAGTCGCAGGCCAGCTCTGCCGAACACGCCCCCAGCTTGCCGGAGCCGACCCCGGCGGCCACTTCCCGGGCGGCTTCCGCGACGTCGAAGAGCGTCCCGTAAGCATCGAAAACAACAGTGGTAATCGTCATCCCCACCTCCCTCGGACGGAGACTTGCACGTCTCTGCCGGGACAAAAAGCAATAATTCGATGCATTGTCCTTGCGGCGGGTCAACTATGGCACCGAAGTCCCGCAAACGTGACATGCAATGGCACCGCAGCCCACGATTTTCCTGCGCTGCGGCATTGCGGGGCATGTCCCTTCCGACCTTGCGCCCGGTTCCCGGACTGGGAATTATCATAGTCCGAGAGAGCGGGATCCTACATGGGCAGGCAGCCCGGCTCTGTTGCGCAAAACGGCTACCGGCCGAGCTTCCCCTCCCCCTCGTTCAGGGTAGTTGTCACCGTCCTTCGATCTGAAACTATGCAGCGAGGCGGGCAGGACAGGATGACGAGTGGCGTACTCACCGGAACGAAAGGCGGCGGTTCTCGCGAAGATGCTGCCGCCGAATAGCATACCTTTGAACCGGCTGTCGGTTGAGGAAGGGATCTCGCGGGCAACGCTTGGGAAATGGCGCGCGGAGGCGCGGGCGAAGGGCAAGCTGCTGCCCGAGGCTGACGCGCATGTCGAAGGCTGGACGTCGGGCGACAAGCTTGCGGC
>NZ_JAATVU010000160.1 GCF_013184745.1 Mangrovicoccus sp. HB161399 | reverse complement strand
ACGCACGCCCGGAGTGACGATCAGGCGGCCGTCCGCTTCGGGCAGGCCGCGGATCAGCGCGGCTTCCTGCGGGGAGGCAATCACCCCGTCCGCTCCGGCGCCGAAGGCCCGCGCCGCTCGTTCCAGCACCAGTTCCTCGACCGGCCCGTCCTGTATCAGCGCGTCGTCCAGGTCGCCGCGGTCCAGCGAGGTGAGGATCGTCACGGCCAGGATCTTCGTGGCCGATCCCGCAGCGCCCTCCTTGGCGGCGCGGACCACATGTGGGTCGCCATGCACGGTAAGGAAGTCCAGATCGAACTGCGCCAGGCCGCGCACCGCGGCCTCGACGGTGGCGCCGATGTCGAAAAGCTTCATGTCGAGGAAGATGCGCTTGCCGTGTTCCTGCTTCAGCTCGTTGGCAAGGGCGAGGCCGCCCCCGGTGAGCATGCCGAGGCCGATCTTGTAGAACCCGACCTCAGGCCCCAGCTTTCCGGCCAGCTCAAGGCCGGCGACGGCATTGGGCACGTCGAGCGCAACGATCAGGCGGTCGTCCGGACGGGTCTCGGTCATCTCTTGTCCTCTCATGGCATCGCCTCCCGATAGCGCGGAGCGCCGCCGGGCATCAAGCCCGGGCGTGGGGCCGATCCGGGGCAAGTTTCCGTCCGGGCTGGCATTGCTGACGCAACCCGGTGCGGACGGGCGGGCGGCATCGCAGGGCATCGATGGTCCGCCGGCTGTCCGCGCGCATCCTGCCGCGGACGAAAGGGCGGCGCGGTCCGGAACGTCCATGAGGGTAGTCCGGAAGGTGCGGCGGCTCATTTGGCAGGCGCAGCCGCCGCGGTCCTGTTGCGGGGATTGGCTTTCCGGCTGAGTCCCTTGCCGCCCGTATCAGGCGGCGGAGGGGCGCACCTGGCGGTCGGCCAGCGACATTGCCTCGTAGCAGAATTTCTCCATCCGCATCGCGGCTCCGAGCATCAGACGGGCCTCGTCGCGGAGACGGTCGCGCAGCGTGCCGCCGCCGCCCTCGGACACGGCCAAGGTCAGGTTTCGGGCCTGTAGCCCGGCACCTGTCTTCAGCAAAAGGCTGACATCGACCTCGAGCAGTCCCGGCCCGACCTGGCGGAGGCGGCGGATTTCGAGATCGGCAAGCTCCGGCGAGGCATCTGGCCGGAGCATGGGAGAGGGGGCATCTTCCATGTTCGGTACCTGCATTGTCATCCCAAGAAGGTATGGGCAAGTTGCCCATTTTTCAACTTTCGATTTTGTCTAAAACACGTGACTCGCGGAAAAGTGCCGATCGGCCCCCGGATTTTCCCGAACAAGGCCCTCCAAAATTCCGCGGCTCCGCGTCTTGCGCAGCCTTCGCGGGCTGCCCATCTTCTGTGCAGAGGCCCTCGGGGCTCCGTGCCGCAACTGCGGGCGGGCAGGCAAGGGCGCTTGAGCAAAGGAGAAAAGTCCATGAACCTTGAGAAGTTCACGGAGCGGTCGCGCGGATTCCTCCAGGCAGCGCAGACCATCGCGATGCGCGAAAACCACCAGAAGCTGACGCCCGAGCATTTGCTCAAGGCGCTTCTGGATGACGAGGAGGGACTGGCGGCAAATCTCATCAAGCGGGCGGGCGGAGCCCCCGAGCGGGTCCGCGAGTCGGTCGAGCTTGCGCTTGGCCGCATTCCGAAGGTTACCGGCGATGCCGGGCAGGTCTTCATGGATCCGCAGCTGGCCCGCATCCTGGACGAGGCCGAAAAGATCGCGTCGAAGGCCAATGACAGCTTCGTGCCGGTGGAGCGAATCCTCACCGCGCTGGCCGTGGTGCGCTCGAAGGCCAAGGAGGCCCTGGAGGCCGGGGCCGTCAGCGCGCAGAAGCTGAACGAGGCGATCAACGACCTGCGCAAGGGCCGCACCGCGGACAGCGCGTCGGCCGAGGACAGCTACGAAGCGCTGAAGAAATACGCCCGCGACCTGACCGAGGCGGCGCGCGACGGCAAGATCGACCCGATCATCGGCCGCGACGAGGAAATCCGCCGCGCCATGCAGGTGCTGAGCCGCCGCACCAAGAACAACCCGGTGCTGATCGGCGAGCCGGGCGTCGGCAAGACCGCGATCGCGGAAGGCCTGGCCCTGCGGATCGTCAATGGCGACGTGCCTGAATCGCTGAAGAACAAGACGCTGATGGCGCTCGACATGGGCGCGCTGATTGCCGGCGCGAAATACCGCGGCGAGTTCGAGGAGCGGCTGAAGTCGATCCTGAGCGAGATCACCGCGGCAGCGGGCGAGATCATCCTGTTCATCGACGAGATGCACACGCTGGTGGGCGCGGGCAAGGCCGATGGCGCGATGGATGCCTCGAACCTGCTGAAACCCGCGCTGGCCCGCGGCGAGCTGCACTGCGTCGGCGCGACCACGCTGGACGAGTACCGCAAGCATGTCGAGAAGGACGCGGCGCTGGCGCGGCGGTTCCAGCCGGTCATGGTGCAGGAGCCGACGGTGGAGGACACGATCTCCATCCTGCGCGGCATCAAGGAGAAATACGAGGTCCATCACGGCGTCCGCATCTCCGACAGCGCGCTGGTGGCGGCCGCGACCCTGTCGCACCGCTACATCACCGACCGCTTCCTGCCCGACAAGGCCATCGACCTGATGGACGAGGCCGCCAGCCGCCTGCGGATGGAAGTCGACTCGAAGCCCGAGGAGCTTGACGCGCTCGACCGCCAGATCCTGCAGCTGCAGATCGAAGCGGTGGCGCTGGAGAAGGAGGACGACCAGGCCTCCATCGACCGGCTCGAGAAGCTGGAAGGCGAACTGGCCGAGCTGCAGGAACGTTCTGCCGAGATGACGGCGCAATGGCAGGCCGAGCGCGACAAGCTCGCGGCGGCGCGCGACATCAAGGAAGAGCTGGACCAGGCGCGGGCGGAACTCGACCAGGCCAAGCGGTCGGGCGATTTCGCCAAGGCGGGCGAGCTGCAATACGGCCGCATCCCGGATCTCGAGAAGCGCCTTGCCGCGGCCGAGGAGGCCGAGGACGAGGTGATGGTCGAGGAAGCGGTGCGCCCCGAGCAGATCGCCGAAGTGGTCGAGCGCTGGACCGGCATCCCGATGTCGAAGATGCTGGAAGGCGAGCGCGAGAAGCTCCTGCGCATGGAGGACGAGATCGGCAAGCGGGTCATCGGCCAGCGCACGGCCGTCCGGGCGGTGTCGAATGCGGTGCGCCGGGCGCGCGCCGGGCTCAACGACGAGAACCGGCCGCTTGGCAGCTTCCTGATGCTCGGCCCGACCGGCGTCGGCAAGACCGAGCTGACCAAGGCCCTGGCCGAGTTCCTGTTCGACGACGACAGCGCCATGGTCCGGATCGACATGTCCGAGTTCATGGAGAAGCACGCGGTCTCGCGCCTGATCGGCGCCCCTCCGGGCTATGTCGGCTATGACGAGGGCGGCGTCCTGACCGAAGCCGTGCGGCGCAGGCCGTATCAGGTGGTGCTGTTCGACGAGGTCGAGAAGGCGCATCCGGACGTGTTCAACGTCCTCTTGCAGGTGCTCGATGACGGGCAGCTGACGGACGGGCAGGGCCGGACGGTCGACTTCAAGCAGACGCTGATCGTCCTGACCTCGAACCTCGGCGCGCAGGCGCTGTCGATGCTCCCGGACGGGGCGGACAGCTCGGCGGCGAAACGCGACGTGATGGATGCGGTGCGGTCGCATTTCCGCCCCGAATTCCTCAACCGCCTCGACGAGACGATCATCTTCGACCGGCTGGGCCGGGCGGACATGGACGGCATCGTCGAGATCCAGCTGCGCCGCCTGGCGAAGCGCCTGGCCGGACGCAAGGTCACGCTGGAACTCGATGCTGCGGCCAAGACCTGGCTGGCGGACGAGGGCTACGATCCGGTCTTCGGCGCACGTCCGCTGAAGCGGGTGATCCAGCGCGCGCTGCAGGATCCACTGGCCGAGATGCTGCTGGCGGGCGACGTGAAGGACGGCTCGGTCATCCCGGTCTCGGCGGGAACCGACGGGCTGATCGTCGGCGACCGTGTCAGCGAGTCGAACCGGCCGAAGCCGGACGATGCCGTCGTCCACTGAGCACCGTCTGCGGAAACGCATCGGGGCGCGGGGGGAAACTTCCGCGCCCATTTTCATTCAGCTCCGGCTGGCGTGCGTTCAGCGCAGGCGGAAGGTTGCGAGGACTTGCTCCGCTTCGGCGCGGAAACCGGCGGTGGGCTTGCGCGAGGAGGGCCGCGGCTCCGTCAGCGACGCCTTGACCTCGATCGCCGTCCTCGCGTCGGATCCGATGATCAGGCAGCGCATGCCATGGGTCAGCTCGGTCTCGGGCCTTTTCCCGAAAGCCCATTCATAGGTGAACCGCAGGCAGAGATCGGTGCCGGGCGGGATCCCCCTCGTTCAGGGTAGTTGTCACCGTTCTTCGATCTGAAACTATGCAGCGAGGCGGGCGGGACAGGATGACAAGTGGCTTATTCACCGGAACGAAAGGCGGCGGTTCTCGCGAAAATGCT
>NZ_JAATVU010000016.1 GCF_013184745.1 Mangrovicoccus sp. HB161399 | reverse complement strand
TGATGACGGCGGCGGTAGATGCGCTGTCCCGCGCCATCCGCAGCCGCCTGCGCGCCGCCACCCCCCACGAGGTCAAGCCCGACACCTGCTGACCATGACGCGGACCGGGAGACATCACAGAAATGGAACGGTCCGGCACGACAATGCAAACCCGGTCCGGCCGCGGAAGGGTTATGCTCAGCAGGCCCGCAGGAAATTGGGAGGGACAGGCAGGCATGGAACAGCGCTTCGGCACGCTGCCAGCGATACACGAAATTCTGGCCGCAGCGCCAACGCGCGCAGCGGCCGCGGAGCATGGTCACGATGCCGTGCTTGCGCTGGCGCGGGAGGCCGTGGAGGCCTTGCGCAAGGGCATCGTCGCGGGAACCGAGATGCCGGCGTCGCGCGAAGCTGCCGCCGCAGAGATTGCGGACGGGATTTCCGCCCGGCTTGCGGCGCGCAACCTGTCGAACATGCGGCGGGTCCATAACATGACCGGAACGGTGCTGCATACCAATCTCGGCCGCGCCTGCTATGCCGAAACGGCCATCGAGGCCGCAACCACGGCGATGCGGCATCCGCTGGTCCTGGAATACGATCTCGAAGCCGGACGGCGCGGGCAGAGGGACACGGCGGTCTGCGCGCTGGTCGCGGAAATCACCGGTGCCGAGGCCGCCTGCCTTGTCAACAACAACGCCTCCGCTGTCCTTCTGGTGCTGGCCGCACTGGCTGCAGGCCGGGAAACAGTGGTGTCGCGCGGCGAGCTCATCGAAATCGGCGGCTCCTTCCGGATGCCGGACGTGATGGAGGCCGCGGGCACGCGCCTGCGCGAAGTCGGCACCACGAACCGCACGCATCTGAAGGACTATGCCGGTGCCATCGGACCGGATACCGCGCTGCTCATGAAGGTCCATACCTCGAACTACCAGGTCATGGGCTTCACGAAGGAGACGGCGGTGGCGGAGATCGCCCCGCTGGCACGGTCGCACGGCCTGCCGCTGGTCGACGATCTTGGCTCTGGCGTTCTGGCGGATCTGTCGCAATGGGGCCTTCCGCGCGAACGCATGGTGCAGGAGGCGATCCGCGAGGGCGCCGATCTGGTGACCTTCTCTGGCGACAAGCTGCTGGGCGGACCGCAGGCCGGGTTCATCGCGGGCCGCGCTGACTTAGTCGCCGCCTGCGCGAAGCACCCGCTGAAACGGGCGCTGCGGCTCGACAAGGTGCGGCTGGCAGCGCTCGAAGCCACACTGCGGCTCTACCGGGCCCAAGAGCGGCTGCCCGAAACCCTTCCCGTCATCCGCCAGTTCGCCCGCTCCACGGGCGAACTGGAGGCCATGGCCGAGCGCCTCCTCTCCTCCCTTTCCCGGGCGCTCGGCCAGACTTACACCGTTGAAATCGCGCCATCCGAGGCGCAGATCGGCTCCGGGGCCATGCCGCTCCAGACCTTGCCCAGCCGCGCCTTCCGGATCCCCGCCCCGGGCGAGCGGGCCGAACGCCTGGCCCGGGCCTTCCGGCAGCTTCCGGTGCCCGTGATCGGCCGGATCGCACAGGGGGCGGTCTGGCTCGATCTCCGCTGCCTCGAGGACGAGGACGGCTTCCTGTCCCAGCTGGTGCATCTGCCGCGTGCCATGGCCGGAACAGGCTGCCTTGCTGGAGAGGACACATGACCGAGGTTTTCATCTGTGACTACATCCGCACGCCGATCGGCCGCTACGGTGGCGCGCTCGCCGCAATGCGCGCCGACGATCTCGGCGCGGTGCCGCTGAAGGCACTGATGTCCCGGCATGACATCGACTGGAGCGCCGTCGACGAGGTCATCTTCGGCTGTGCCAATCAGGCGGGCGAGGACAACCGCAACGTGGCGCGCATGTCGCTCCTGCTGGCGGGGCTGCCTGACAGCGTGCCCGGCACGACGGTCAACCGCCTCTGCGGCTCGGGCATGGATGCCGTCATCACCGGCGCGCGGGCGATCCGCGCAGGCGAGGCGGATCTGGTCATCGCCGGCGGCGTCGAGAGCATGTCACGGGCCCCCTTCGTCATGCCGAAGGCTGGAACTGCCTTCAGCCGCACGGCGGAAATCCATGACACGACCATCGGCTGGCGGTTCGTCAACCCGGCCATGGACGCCCTCCATGGCACCGATTCCATGCCCGAGACGGGCGAGAACGTCGCCGAGGAATTCCAGATCGGCCGGGCCGACCAGGATGCCTTTGCCCTCCGCTCGCAGCAGAAGGCGGCAGCGGCGATGGCCAATGGCCGTCTGGCGCGGGAGATCGCGCCGGTCGCCATTCCGCAGAGACGCGGCGATCCGCTGCTGGTCGAAACCGACGAGCACCCGCGACCCGGAACGACGGCGGAGGGATTGGCAAAGCTGGCGGCCCCATTCCGCGCGGGCGGTTCGGTGACCGCCGGGAACGCCTCCGGCGTCAATGACGGCGCCGCCGCGCTGATCCTCGCAAGCCCGACGGCGGCGAAGCGCAACGGCTTGGTGCCGATCGCCCGCATTCTCGGCGGGGCCACTGCGGGCGTTCCGCCCAGGATCATGGGCTTCGGCCCTGCCCCGGCTTCGCAAAAGCTAATGGCAAGGCTCGGGCTGTCCCAGGAGGATTTTGCCGTGATCGAGCTGAACGAGGCCTTCGCCTCGCAGGGCCTGGCCTCGCTGCGCGCGCTCGGCATCGCCGATGACGACCCGCGGGTGAATCCCAATGGCGGGGCGATCGCGCTCGGCCATCCGCTTGGCATGTCCGGCGCGAGGATCACCGGCACCGCAGCCCTCGAACTGAAATCCGGCGAGAAATCGCTGTCGGCGATGTGCATCGGCGTCGGCCAGGGCATCGCCATCGCGCTCGAGGCCGTCTGAGCCCGAACGGAAACACGCAGAAAGGACACCACATGGAAACGCGCCATTCTCGATTGGTCATCCTCGGCTCGGGACCGGCTGGCTTCACAGCCGCGGTCTACGCCGCCCGCGCCAACCTGAAGCCGCTCCTGATCACAGGGACGGAACATGGCGGCCAGCTGATGGGCACGACGGACGTGGACAACTGGCCCGCCGATGCCGAAGGCGTGCAGGGTCCGGAGCTGATGATGCGCTTTCAGCAGCATGCGGAACGCTTCGAGACCGAAATCGCCTATGACCACATCAACGCGGTCGAGCTTGGCGAGCGGCCGTTCCGGCTGACCGGAGATGGCGGGCAGTATACCTGCGACGCCCTGGTCATCTGCACCGGGGCATCGGCGATGTATCTGGGTCTGCCGTCGGAGCAAGCCAACATGGGCCAGGGGGTCTCGGCTTGCGCCACCTGCGACGGCTACTTCTTCAAGGACAAGAAGGTCGCCGTGATCGGCGGGGGCAACACCGCCGTCGAGGAGGCGCTCTACATGACCAACATTGCCTCGCACGTGACCCTTCTCCACCGCCGCGATGCGCTGCGCGCCGAGAAGATCCTGCAGGACCGGCTGTTCGAGAAGGCGGAGAGCGGAAACCTGGACATCCGCTGGAACGCCACGCTGGAGGAGGTTCTGTCCGATGCGAAGGGCGTAACCGGGATCCGCATCAAGGATACCCTGAGCGCCGCCGAGGACAGGCTGGCCCTCGACGGGGTCTTCATCGCGATCGGCCACCGGCCCAATACTGAGCTGTTCCAGGGCCAGCTGGAAATGGAGAACGGCTATCTCGTGACCAAGGGCGGACGGTCAGGCATGGCGACCCAGACCTCCGTGCCCGGCGTGTTCGCGGCAGGGGACGTGCAGGACCAGATCTACCGCCAAGCCGTGACTTCGGCGGCGTCCGGCTGCATGGCTGCGCTCGATGCCGAACGCTTCCTTGACGGCATGGCCGCCGTGACCGCACCGGAGGTCGAGACGGAACGCGCCTGACCCGTTCCGGGACTTGCGCTGCGGCCGCTGCGGGCTCCCGACCCGCAGCGGCCGTTCTCGTATCCGGGCTCAGCTTTCGGGAGGGACCGGCACGCTGCCGCTGGGCGGAGCAGCTGGACGCACCAGCTCGTAGCGCGTTGTCCAGCGCCCGGGCCCCTTGTGGAGCGCCCGGAGCTTCTCCGCCACATGGGCACCGGCGACCGTGCGGCGCAGGTGCAACCGTTGGGTCTCGATCCAAGTCGGCGTGCGGAAGCGCTCGATCCACACTTCCGGATCGCGGATATCACGGCTCAAGGTCCAGGCGCGGGCGCCGTCGCGCAGGCGTGCACGCCGTCTTTCGGCCATCACTGCAAGAAAGCGGTCGGTGTCCCCGGCACCGATCCGGTACTCGATGCTGGTGACGATCGGGCCGCTCTTGGGCAGCATGTCTATCGAGGCTTCGGGCGTGACCCAGGGTGCGTGCTGGTCAAGTCCGGACGCATCGAGCTCGCGCAGCGGCAGGACCAGTCCCAGCCCTGCGAAGACGGCAAGCAAGCCGCCAGAGGCGATCAGCGCCGGTCCCGTTCCGGCCTGCCCCGCCACTTCACCCCAGAGCCACCCTCCGGCCGCGTATCCGGCAAAATTGCAGGACTGGTAGGTGGCATGGCAGCGGCTGAGGACCCATCGCGGCGAGCTTAGCTGCACGGTGGTGTTGAAGCTCGACAGCGTCACCAGCCAGAACGCCCCGGCCAGGGCCGCGGCTGCCATGGACAGCAGGAACCAGGAACTCGCCCCGAGGATCGCGGCGGCCGCGGCACAGGCCAGGAAGCCGATCCTGATGCAGGTCTCCAGCGGCCACCGGCTGCGCATCCGGGTCCCCAGAAAAGCCCCCAGAATGGCACCGCCGCCGAAGCCGCCCAGCAGCATCCCGTAGGTCTGCGGCCCTCCCCCGACGAGATCGCGCGCCACCAGCGGCATCAGCGCCATCACCGAAATGCCCGCCAGGTTCAGCGTGAAGCCGCGGAGGCAGATCACTAGATGCGCCGGAGACATGGCGACATAGCGCAGACCGGCCACGATCGCGCTGCCGATCCTCTCGGGCGGCAGGCGCATGTCGCGGGGCGGAGTCTTCCAGCGCGACGCAGCGACGAGGATGGTGAGGTTCGCGCAGGCATTGACGAGAAAGGCGGCGAAGGCGCCGACGCCGGCGACAATCGCCCCTCCAATGGCCGGGCCGACGCTGCGGGCGATGTTGAATCCGACCGAATTCAACGCGATGGCGGGCGCAAGCTCCTCCTTCTTCACCAGTTCGCTGACCATCGTCTGCCAGGCGGGGTTGTTGAGCGCCTTGCCGGAGCCGATCAGGAAGGTGAAGGCGAGCAGGCTCCACGGCCCGAGCGTTCCCAGGAAGGCCAGCGCGGCCAGCGCGGAAGACATGGCTAGAAGATACGCCTGCGACCACAGCACCGTCGTCCGCCGCCCGAAAGCATCTGCCATCGCGCCGGCAGGCAGGGAAAACAGCATGACCGGTAGGGCGACGGACGTTTGCACGAGCGCGACCATCTCGGGCCGCGCATCGAGCGACGTCATAAGCCAGGAGGCGCCGACCATCTGGATCAGCCAGCCGAAGTTGGCCGAGAGTCCCGCGAGCCAGTAGAGCAGGAAGCGTCGGTTGCGGAACGGGGCGAAGGGAAAGGCATCCGGTTCTGCCAAGGGGCGGGGTCTCCTTTTGGTCTGTGCCCTCGTGATAGCTGCGGGGCTGCAGGCAGCAGGCTCCAACTTTGTGAAATGGAGGCCTGTTATTGTGAAAGCGAGCAGAATTCCATGACCGAAATGGCCGCACCAGAAACGCAGGTGTTAACTATTATATATATTTATCAATGCCTTGATTTCATTTTCCCGCTAGGCGCTTGTGTGGAACTCGTTCTGATTTCGTGTTTACGGCGTGCTTGACCTCCGGCGCTGGCAGCGGCTAGATCAGAGCTGGAAGAGAGACATTCCCGGTGGGGTGCCCGGACTTCAACTCCGGCGGGAGGCGCCATGCGTCTCCGGTGGGTTCGACTCCCTCCTCTTCCGCCATTGCGTCTGCGTCCGCCCGCGAGGCACAGGCGAAGGGCTGCGGCACGGGCATGGCGCAGCGGCCTTCTCCGGATCGGCGCCGTTCAGTTGCGGATCGTGCCGATGCCTCCGGAAATTGCGATCTCCGTTCCGTAGGGCCGGGAATAGTCCTGCAGGTTCGCCAGGATCCCGTCCGCCAGGGACCGCTCGGGAACCAGCGGGATTCCCATCTGCGACAGCGGCCGCCGCCCGCCCCCCAGATCGGCCGGATGCAGGCGGATTTCCCGCAGGACACCCCCATCGAAAACGCTCTCCGCCAGAACCGACACGTGGCAATCCGGATGTTCCAGCTCGGATTTCACGTTCCAGTTCTTCAGCACGTCGTAGCCGGCCCCCATCTGCAGGCCGCATTGGAAGATGAAGTTAGACATCCCGTAGAAGATCGGCCGCCCCTTGTAGATCTCGACCCCTGCCAGCGCGTGGACCCCATGCGCGATGAACATGTCGGCGCCTGCGTCGATGGCTTCGCGCGCGACAGCCTGCAGGAAATCCGGAGCGAAATGCTCCAGCGGTTCCTTCAGCCCCTTCACCTTGCCGAAAGCGCCCTGCGGATCGAAGCGGGTCGCCTGATGGGAATGAATGGTCGCGATGAGGAAGTCAGAATAGATCTTGCCATTGGAAATTGCCGAGAGAATGCCCGCGCGGTCGCCGGGATCCATCTCGTAGCGGATCGAGCCGGGGTCCGAACCTGCTTGGTACCATTGATCGTAGAAGCGGAAACGCGGCGGCCGGCCCCCTGCCTCTTCCCAGGCTCCGGGCCGTTCGCCGTAGGTGCCCGCGGCAATGCCGCGGAGCGCGTCGAGATGGGCGGGCGACACGATGTTGTACTGCGTCAGACGCAGGGGATTGACGCCCGGCATTCCCCCCATCCGGCCGTCGCGCGGCGTTGCCAGGGTCCGCGCATAGGTAGGTCCGAAATGCCCGGTATCCGCGACCGAGTAGAAGCTCACAAGTCCCACGCGGCCCTTCGGCGTCTCGCGGAAGCGCGCAGCGCGGGCCTCCTGCAGGCAGGTGCCGGTTCCCGCATGGGTCAGGCCCAGCCGGTCCAGCGCCTCGTCCGTGGAGACCATCCCCAAGACGCCGCAGTCGAAGGTATGGTTGTTGGCCCGGCTCAGCATGTCGAGCCCCATGCCGCGCAGTGCCTCGCCCATGGCAAAGGGCGCCGCTGTTCCGGCAATCGCATGCGGAAAGGTGGCGAAATCGACCAGGCTCGACTCCATGTTGCCGAAGCCGATATCGGCCGCGCGCAGCAATCCGGCGAAATGCGAGAACCGCGGGTCGCTGCGGGCGACGGGTTGCGGACAGATCAGGTCACCGACGGCGGCCACAGTGAAGGGCGCAAGCAGCTTCGTCCCGGTTTCCGTCGCCCGGCTCCGCGAGGTAACCCAAGGCGGCGGGGACGACAGATCCTGCCGAGCAGGCGCATCCATGGCTCGACTCCTTGCGCAGGCCGCGGTCAGTCCCGGGCGCGGCCGTCGCGGAAGATGCGGATCACCGAAGGATCGATGCGCAGCACGGCCGCCTCGCCGCCGCCGAGCATCGCGCCCTTCATCGAGCGCGCCGACAGCCGGTGATCGGCTACATGCATGATGTTCTCCACGTGGCTGCCGAGGAAGATGGATCGGTCGATGGTCGCGCGGAACACGTTCTGCCCCGTCGCGCCGGGATCGACCAGCCGGGTGTGCTCGGGCCGGAACATGATCTTCACCGGTTCGCCGACGCGCAGATCGCCGTCCACGCCGGGTCCGCAGATCGTGCCGATCGGGGTCGTGCATTCCACTTGGCTGCCCGTGCCGATCGCCGTCACGGTCCCTTCCAACTCATTGGAACATCCCACAAAATCCGCGACATAGGGCGTCATGGGCTCGTTGAAGATGCTCTGCGGATCTCCGATCTGTGCCGCACGGCCGACCTCCATCACCGCGATCCGGTCGGCAAGGGCTGCTGCCTCGACCTGGTCATGGGTCACGTAGATCGCGGTGAACCCGAATTGCTGCTGCATTTCGGTCAGTTCGTCGCGCAGCCGCTCCCGCACCTTTGCGTCGAGGTTGGACAGCGGCTCGTCGAAGAGGATGAGCCCGTCATTGGCAACGAGGGCCCGGGCCAGCGCAACGCGCTGCTGCTGGCCGCCCGAAAGCTGGCCGGGGAAATTGCCCGCGAGATGTCCGAGACCGCAGGTCGCGAGCACCGCGTTGACCCGCTCGGCGATCTCTTCCTTCGGCGTGCCCGAAACCTTCAGCGGATAGGCGACATTCTCGGCAAGGGTCATGTGCGGCCAGAGCGCGTAGGATTGGAAGACCATTGCAAGATTGCGCTTGTTCGGCGGCAGGGCAATTCCCTGCTCCGAGCAGTACACCGTGCGGCCATGCACCTCGACGAGACCGGCGGTGGGGAATTCCAGCCCGGCAATGCAGCGTAGCAGTGTGGTCTTGCCGCAGCCGGACGGCCCCAGAAGCACGAGAACCTCGCCCCGGCGAACTTCCGCGCTGACATCTTTCAGGGCCGTCACCTCGCCGTGCCGGGTCTGGAAGACTTTCGTCAGATTGCGGATGCTGACCATGCTTTCGCCCCGGTCACGACCTCCGTCCTGCATGTCGATCCTGTTCTCCATGATGGTCATCGCGCTCTTTTCCTCCTTGCGGTTGAACCGCATCCCTGGCCAGCCCGTTCGTATCCGCGACACCCCATTCGCGGGCGTTCGGATGCGCGCGCGGGACCTCCTCCGGCCCCTGGCCATCAAGCCACGCTGACACGAATGCCGGGCATGGCGAATAAATTCCGCGTGCTACCAGATCACTTTGGCGTCTTCGAGACGCCGGATCTCCTCTTCGGGGAGTTTCAGGAGCTCTCCGAAGACATAGCTGTTGTCAGCCGCAAGCCGCGGCGCGGTGCCGTAGATCCGCGCAGGCGTCCGCGACATGCGCAATACCGGCGCAATCGTCGTCCTGCGGCCAAGCACGGGATGGTCGACCTCTGCAACCGCGCCAGTTTCCCGGACATGCGGATCGCGGAACAGATCCTCGGCCTTGAAAGAGGGCATCGCGGCGACGCCATGCGACTGCAACAGGTGCATGGCCTCGACATAGCCCAGCCCCGCACACCATTCCCCGATCAACGCATCCAGCCGTGCCTCGGCGGCCTTCCGGCCGCTCGCCGTGGACAGGGCCGGGTCTGCCGCCCAGTCCGGATTGCCCATAGCCGCCGCCAGCCCCTGCCATTCGCCATCGGTCGCCACGGCAATCGATATCCATTCGTCCTCGCCCTTGCAGCGATAGACATTGTGCGGCGCAAGATCCGCATCGCTGTTGCCGTGGCGCTTCGGGCTCCGCCGGTTCATGGCATAGTCCATCATCTGGTCGCCGATCATCGAGTTGATGACCTCGCAGGAAGAGCTGTCGATATATTGCCCGCGGCCGGTCTGGCGGCGTACAGTCAGCGCCATGAGCGCGGCAAAGACTGCCGCCGTCCCGGCCCGCGCATCGCCGCCGGAATTCGTCATCGTGTTCGGCTTTTTCTCCGCGTAGCCGGTCAGGTGTGATACACCACCGACGGACGTGAAACAGGGGTTGTATGCCGCGTAACGCTTCAGCGGGCCGGTGCCGCCGAAGCCCGAAAGCGACAGCATGATGATATCCGGCTTGACCTCGCGCAGCGCGCTGTAATCCAGCCCGAGCTTCGCCATCACGCCCGGCCGCATGTTCTCCAGAACGATATCCGCCGTCGCGACCAGCCTTTTGGCAAGCTCCCTGCCCTCTTCCATGGACAGGTTGATCGAGCAGCTTTTCTTCGACAGGTTCACCTCGAAGAAGTTGGAATTGCCTTCGAGGTCGTCCGCGACGCCATCGCCGCGATGCGCTCGCTGCTCGTCCGGGCGGGCGCGGGTCTCGACCTTGATCACCTCCGCCCCGAGCGCTGCGAGCTGCATCGTGCAGAAGGGTCCGGCGAGGACATGCCCGAAATCGATCACCCGGACGCCGTCGAGTGCCCCCTGTGCCTGCAGTTCAGCCTGCGTTCCGTCCATCAGATCGCTCCCGTATGCGACAGTTCCGGCCGACCGGCCGGGTCCTGGCCAAGCACCGCTTCGGTATCCGCTCCCAGGAGCGGCGCAGGTCGCTTCGGCCCGGGATCGAAATCCGACAGTTTCGTCGGCTGGGCCACGTATTCCAGCGTGCCCGCAACGGGATGGCTGATTTCGGTGAAATGGCCGCGGCCGCGGAACTGCTCGGAACGGAACACGCCCTCCGCTGTCAGGATCGGCGCCGCGGCCGAACCTTCTGCCTGCACCGCGTGGAATAATTCGTCCTGTGTCACGGTGATCGCCCATTCGGCGAGCCGCTTGCGGAGTTCATGGTAGTTCTCGGAGCGCCCCTTCTGGGTGTCGAAGGGCGGCTCCATGCCCCAGGCGGGCTTGCCCATGGCGCGCCACAGGCCCTCCCACTGGCGTTGCGAGCTGAGGATCACGACGGCGTATTCGCCGCCCTTGCATTCGACCAGGCTTTCGAGAAGCCGTCCCTTGCCAGTGCGGTTCGGGCTCTTTCCGTCATCGACATAGCGGCGCAGCTGAGAGCGTTCGAGATGCATCATCGCATGTTGGACCGAGATATCGATATGCTGCCCCGTGCCGCCGCTGCCGCGCCAGAACAGCGCTGCCAGCGCCGCGGTGGCCCCGGCCATGCCGCCATCGTAGAGTCCCAGATAGCCCGGTCCCTGGCAGGGCGGCACATCGAGATTGATCGCCCACATCGGCAGCAGGTAGCCCTGCCCGCTTGCATGGTAGAGGTTCAGGTGCTCGGCCCGGTAACCGGCATACGGGCCAGTCTGGCCGAAGGGCGTGATCGACACCATGACGAGACCGGGATTAATGGCTGCGAGGTCGTCGTATCCAAGGCCCATGGCCGCCAGTTCGCCCGGCGCGCGATCCTCGATCAGTACATCTGCATCGGCCACGAGCTGGCGGAACAGTGTCCGACCTTCCTCGGTTTCGATGTCCAGCGCGACGCTCTTCTTGTTGGTGTTGAGATACAGGAACGTGCCCGAAGCTTCCGGATCGGGCCTGTCCCCCGCGAAGGGCCCGAGGTGGCGGGCCCGGTCGCCGATGCCGGGACGTTCCACCTTGATCACCTCAGCGCCGAAATCCGAGAGCAGCTTGCCGCAATAGGGGCCTGCGACGAATTCGGCCAGCTCGACAACTTTGAGGTCGAGTGCGTCCGTCATGCCTCGGCCCTCGCGGCCAGCTTGACGATGACGTTGGACTGGGTGTGGACCTGCCCGTCCTGGTTCTCGGCCCACACGAAGAGTTCCACCAACCGCTGACCCTGGCCGTCGATAAACTTGCGCTCCACGCGGCCTTTCACCCAGGTGCTGTCGCCGAAGAAGTTGAAGCGGCGGTCCTGGCTGTCCATCGACACGACGAACCCGTCATCGCCCATCCAGTCGGTAACGATGTGAACCAGCATCATCTCGTTGTGGATGCCGCCGGCATTCGCAAGCGGCGAGCCGAACATCTGTGCCGCGCGGTCGGAATAGTGCCAGTCGCGACGGAAGCGGTGCTCGCCGGTGAGGTCATCGACCGGATGGGTCTGCAGGTGGTTGCGCATCGCGGCCCACTTGATCGCGAAGGCATAAACGTAGCAGCTGACCACGGTGCGTGCCGAGCTGTCGCAGACATCGTAGATGCCCTTGGCCAGAGGCGGCAGATCCTCGCCCTCGACGACGTCTTCCCAGTAGCGGATCTGCTTTCCGCGCCGCTTGGTTCCCGCGAGCTGAGCATCGAAATCGTCGTGGATCTCCTTCAGCTCGGCTTCGGAATATTTCGTGTAGGTCTTTCCCGCGTATTTGGCGCCGACCTTCGACTCCTTGCCGCCAGCCTTCTCCTTGCGTTTCGACGGCGGCGTCGCGAGGTAGATGTTGCGGCCGGTCGCGACGGCGATGGTCTCGCCGCGCTGGTTCACGAAATGGCGCGGCACGCTCTCGATGAACATGCGGTAGGGCTTGCCGCTGACCTGCTTCTCGACGAAGCCGCCATAGGTATCGAAGCAGGTGAATTCGTCGCCCGGCCGGAACGGCGCGAAATACTCGTGCTTGTTGCCCGCCGCCAGGCGCGCCACGCCCGGCACGCGCAGCCGTCCGCCGAAGGACGAGCCGAAGGAGATGCAGGATTCGTAGAGCGGAGGCGCGATGATGCCGCCCCACCGGGTGTTTTGGGCATAGGTACGGTTTCGCCAGATCGGGTTCGGATCGCCGATCGCGTCAGCGAAATGGCGGATCAGGTCCTCTGTCACCAGCGCATTGAGAATGCCGCGCTCGTATTCGTTGTCCATGATGTCATGGATCGGAACCGGCAGCTTGCGCTCTCCGCGGCCCTCGTTGAACTGCGCGATCCGCTTGTCGAGCTTCTCGTTCCACTCCGCGTCGGACAGGTGATCCCAGTCAGTATCCTTCAGGTCGCCATCCATGCGCTCGTCCTCCCTCTTCGTCGCCTTTCCGATGCCTTCGCACGGTTTTGCTAATCATAATTGTTGGACAATTTGGTACTACAAGAATCATGTTCGCGTCAAGCTTGGTTTTTCCCTGCTGTTCGCGCCAAAGCCGGAGGCGCTTGGCGCTTGCCATGAAGAACATCCTCGGATTGAATGCGAGCTCCAACTGCGGAGACCATGATGACCGGAAACAGCCCCGCGCCAAGCAAGCCCTCGAGCCAAGGGCAGGCAGCAGTTGCCGATTCCATCCGGCAGGCAATATTGTCGAACGATCTTGCCCCGGGTCAGCGATTGGTCGAGGCGGAACTATGCGAAATGCTCCGGACCAGCCGGGGAACGCTGCGCGCTGCGCTTGCCGAGCTGGTGCATGAGGGCCTGGTGGAACGGATCGCCAACCGCGGTGCGCGGGTCCGGGTGGTCGGCCTGGAGGAAGCGCTGCAGGTCGCGGAAATCCGCCTCGCGATCGAGCAGGTCTGCATCACTCAGGCTATCGCGCGGATCACGGATGAGGAGGTTGCGGAGCTCCGGCTGATGGCGGCACAGCTCGAGGCCAGGGCCGCGCAGCAGGACGCGGCGGGATTCGCGGAACTCACCCGGAAGGTATTCCAGTTCTACGTCCGGGTTTCCGATCATGCCGTCGGACAGGAAATCCTGGAGAAGCTGCGCGACCGGATGGCACGGCACCGGCTGCGCCTGACCTACCGGCCCGGCCGAGCCCAGGTTTCGCTGCCCTACTGGCTGGACATCATCGACGCCATCTGCCGCCGCGATGCACCGGCGGCGCGCGAGGCGCTGCGGCGCCATGTCGACAACGTCAAGGAAACCATGCGTGCGCTTTCGGTCGGAGAGTCGCCGTTGTCGAGATAGTCCCCGCACCGGCACGGCAGACCTCCAGTTTTCGCGCGCCCGCCGCTCCGGGCCGGACGGAAGAAGTCGGCATCCCGCCGCCAATGGACGGCTCGCCGGGGAGAGTCCGGAATAGCGGGCGCCCCTGAAGGAGCGCCCGCCGTGGATCGGAGCCGCAACGGGCCGCTAGCGCACCTTGCGGGCGTTGCGGTTGTTGAGCCACAGCACGGCGGCCATCATGGTGGTCGCGATGGCCCAGATGATCAGCGCGAAGGCGGTCATCAGCGGGAAGCTGCCGTTCTCCCAGAGGTCGAGCAGCACGGCGCCCACGACTCCATTGGACGTGCCCGAGAGAATGGCCGAGGCCGTGACCTCTCCCATCATGTGGATGAAGACCAGCACCCAGCCAGCAGCCAGCCCGTGCAGCGACAGCGGCAGCAGGATCTTGCGCATCGTGGTGGTCTCGGAGGCACGGCAGACACGCGAGCTTTCCGACAGTTCCCGGCCCACGAGGATCGCTGCCGAACGCGCCGCCGTGGAGGCATAGGGAATTTCCATTAGCAGATAGGCCAGGAACAGGATCCAGATCGTGCCGTAGATGTCGAAGGGCCATTGGGCGAAGGCAAGGATGAAGGCCACTCCGACCAGGGTATGAGGGAAGGTGGCGGGCAGCATGGTGATCAGATCAACGACCTTTCGCGAGCCCATTTTTTCGAGAAGGCCCTGCCGCACGCCCGCCCCGTCGGCGAAGTGGTTGGCATAGAGCATCAGGAAACCCGCGACCGCCATGATCACCGTCGCGCCCGTCGTCGCGAGGAAGATCGAGTTCGCCAGCGCCCGGGTGGTGGCCGGGTTTACCGTCAGGACCGTGACGTAGTTGTCGAAGTTCAGGTAGTCGAGCGAGAAGTTCAGCGACCAGAAGGGCTGAAGCGACACAGCCATCAGCGCCAGGAGCGGCAGCACCAGCGAAATTAGGATGTAGCCGACGAAGACCGCCTTGGTCACGTAGCGCAGCTTGCCCAGGCGCGTCGGCGTGTGCCGGGCGCCCTTGCCGCCGATGGTGGCGTGCCTGCCATGGGGAAGGAATTTCCATTGCACCATCCTCAGCGCGAAAACGACGACAAGCATCCCAAAGGCGAGTGTGATCGCCGCCTTCTCGTTCGCCGGGTAATCCGTGAAGTAGCGGAAGATCCGTACCGAAACGACTTCGATCTGCCCGGCAGTGCCCAGGATGACCGGCACCGCGAAGATCGCAATGCCGTTGATGACCGACAGGAGCCATGCCTCGAAGATGGCAGGACGGATTGCCGGCAGCGTCACGGTCAGCCAGGTTCTGAGCGGTCCCGCCCCCGAGATGCGACAGGCCTCCTCAATCGAGGGATCGAGGCTGCGCAGGGCCGCGGAGGTGATCAGGTAGATCGCCGGGACGAGGTGGATCGACAGGGCGAAGATCAGCCCCTGCATCGTGTAGATGTCGATCGGACCGGTGCCGCCCATGACCTCGCCGCCCGTGAACCAGCGGAACGCGACGTTGAAAAACCCGATCCGGGGGTCGAACAGCACCACCCAGCCCAGCACGCCGGTCACCGAAGGCAGCATCAGGGGTGCCACCGGCATGAAATTCCCGACGCCTTTCAGGCCACCATCCGTGCGTTCGGCCACCACCGCCAGCGCGGTTGCGAAGACCAGCGCCACGAGGCTGGATATCGAGACCATCACGAAGGTGTTCCACAGCACCCTTCCGATCCCGGGGCCGAGCCCCTTACCGGCAATGTCCGTTCCGCGCCCGAAGACGAGGCTCAGCAGCTGTCCCGTGGGATACACCATAAGGAACCCGATGCCCAGAACAAGGAGTGCGGCGATCACCGCGATGGGGCGCCAGTTCGGCCTCAGGGCCGGCCCGGGCGTACGGGGCAAAATGTCGACATCCGATGCCTGCAAGGCAATGTCCTCCTGTCGCTCGTCGGTGCCTGGCTCAGGCCAGTCCCATGAGTTCGATGATCTTGTCGCGATGTTCTTCGGCTGATTCCATGTCCGGCTCGACAAAGCCCGGCTTGAGTTCAGCCGTTCCAGGCGTGCCGTTCGGAGATGCGGTTTCCGCATTGAGGATCTGCTGGCCCTTTTCGGACATCATGAAGCTGCAGAGCAGCCGCGCCGCATTCGGGTTTGGCGCCTTGGCCGAGACGGCGAACGGAGAGACCACACCGGAATATGTATCGTCGGGAATGATGGCTTGCACCGGCGCGCCCTTATTGATGACCGAGTACGCCTGCGTGGTCGAACAGGGGAAGAACAGGCTCGCGCCCCCTGCCGCAACCTGCTGGATCGAGGCCGGTCCGCCGGAACCCAGCTGGAACTCCTGACGGCCGAGTTCGCGCAGGAACTCCTCGCCCTTGGTGCGCAGCAACATGTCGTAGGATCCGAAGGCGACGAGCCCGACCGAACGCAAGTCGACCGTGATCAGCCGTCCCTTCAGTTCCGGCCGCAGCATGTCCTCCCACTCCGCGGGCAGGTCCTTTACCATCGCGGTATTTGTGCCCATCGTGTGCGGGTTGATCGAAATTACCGCGGAATAGCTGTTCTTGAAGGCTTCGGGCCACGCGTCGAGACCGGGGACATGGGCCGGGTCGAGATCTGCGATCCAGCCCTTCTTGTGGAAGGCCTCGAACAGCAGCGGATCGCCTGCGACCATCACGTCGGCCACGGCCTGGCCGGCCTCGGACTCTGCGGTGTAGCGCGCCGCGACCTTGGACGAATTCAGCCGCTGGTATTCCAGCTGGATGCCGTATTCTTCCTTGAAGGCTTCTCCCAGGGCAATGACCAAGGGTTCGGCGGAGCCGGTATATAGCATGACCTTGCCCTCGGCTTGCGCCGCGCCGACCAGATCGTCGCTGTCCTGGGCCCAGGCGCCGGAGCGGATCGAGAAGCCGCCGACCATCGCCGAAGCGGCGGCCAGGCCGGTCGTCTGCAGAAAGCTGCGGCGGCTGGTCCGGGTCTTGCTGTCGTCTGTCATTTGAATTCCTCCCTGGATGGCCGGGTTACTCCCTTTCCCGGCGGTTCTGGCAGCGGTTCCGGTCAAGATGGCTGCCACATCTTGTCCGCGCCTTTCCCATGCATGGATAGATCGGGAAAGGCGCGGGAGGAACGGGCCGTCAGGCCCGCCCGTTCTTTTCCGCAAGAAGTGCGTCCCAGTCGGAGGGCAGGCTGATCGCCCGCGTCACGGGGAAGCCGATATAGCCGTTGCCCGAACCGATCATGGCATGGTCGCGATCCGGATCCCCGGCAACGACAATCATGAAGTCCTCGGGTTTCGAGACCATCTGGATGTCGCGGTTGACATCCATCGACGTTCCCAGCTGCTCGGGCCAGCACTTCTCGTTGATGCCGCGATAGAAGCGGTTGAGGATCATGCCTGAAAGACGCGAAACACGCAGCTTGGCATTCTCGTAGAAATGCCTGCGCACCTTGTCCTTGGTCCATCCCTGATCGGTCAGCACCTTCAGGATTGCCGGCGTGATCACCACCAGCGGCCGCGTCACCATCCCGCGGAAGAAGAACTGGATGAACATGTTGTTGTCGGCCATGCGGGCCTCGATGTTCTTCAGTATCTGCTCCGCGACCGGATCGCCCACCTCGATGGCCTGGGTCATCTCAGTGCAGGACGTGACCGTCACCATGTTCTGGCCGAAGGCATAGCCCTCTTCCTCGCCATGGGTGGGCCAGCCCATCTCCTGCGCGGCATCTTCGTTCTCGGCCAGCACGATCCGGAAGTTGCCGCCGTAGCAGCCCTTGTCGGTGCCGTGCGGGATGAAGCCGCAGACATTGCGCAGGTACATCCGCCAGAACCGCCCGACCGAGGTGTTCGCCTGGAATCCGGGTCGCAGCGCGGCCTGGAGACAGTTGAACTTCAGGTCCTTGATGATCTTCCCCGAAAGGATGATCTGCGTTTCGGTGGCGGGCGTATGTCCGAGGTGTTCAACCCCGAACTCCTTGTCCATCATCGCTTCGGTGATGGCGACCAGCACGGGCATGTATTCCGGGCGGCAGCCCGACATCACGCCGTTGACGGCCACGTTCCATACCGTCGCCTCGCGGTTCGCAGGCAGTGCGGTCCCAAGGACCTCGTCCGCCTTGCGGTCGGTGAAGCGCAGGAACTGTTCCACCTTCTCCAGCGTAGGCGGGACGACCGGCAAGCCCTCGGACCACTCATTGGCGAGGAAATGCTCGTTCACCTCGTCGAAGCTGCCTTCGAAGATGATGTCCGTCCTGCCGGGTTCGGCGGACGCGACGGCTTCATCGGGCTGGATGGTCAGCCCGTCGATCACCTGCTGCAGCATCGGACCGGAGACGGTCTTCTCGAGCTGCGCGTCAGTGACGAAATTCACATGACCCGGATGGATCGTGTGGGGGAGATTCGGCATCCCCAGACCCTTGGCAGTCTGCTTGCCCTGGTTCACGAAACCGGAACAGAGCATGGTCACTGTCGGATAGCCCAGGCTTTCGACCAGGGCGGAGGCACGCGTCACGGCGGCCGTGCAGGACCCTCAGCAGCCGACGCCGACGATCACCGCGTCGACGTCGTGTTCCTTCAGCTTCGCGGGAAGCGCCTCGAGCACCGCATGCTCGTTGGCCCCGTGGATCTCGCCGAATTCCCGCCATGAAATGAACTTGATGTCCGGATATTTCGCAGCGAGCTCGCGCTCCCAGATATCGAACATCTTGTCGCCCTTGAACACCCAGTCCCAGAGCTGCGCGACGGTCTTGCCGTTGAGGTCGTCGAGCCGCTTGGCAAGCTGGTGCCCGTCATGCACCTGCCGGCCGCTCGGCCAGACTACCTTGTAGGTCTCCGCCGCAAAGGTCTGCTTGTCGTCCATCCGAACGAATTCCTCCGCAGTTTCGGGCGCCTCGGGCGCGCCCGGCCCCGGCGGCACGATGCGGCCGCCCTTGGGAGACGCTAGCCGCAGCATGGCCGACGGCGGAAACCCATATCACATTATTGGAAGGCTCCATCACCAAGCTCCGCCTCCCTCCCGCGGACACGCGGAGCTAGGCCTGTCCGAAACGGCGGAGGAGCAGAGGCATGCTGATCGCGACGGCGGGACATATCGATCACGGAAAGACCCGGCTGGTCGGAGCCTTGACCGGCGTGGCTACCGACCGCCTGCCGGCCGAGAAAGCGCGGGGCATCTCGATCGATCTCGGCTTCGCCTACTGGCCGGACGGGGTCGGCGGCACGATCGGCTTTGTCGATGTCCCCGGTCATGAACGCTTCCTGCGCAACATGCTGGCCGGAGCCACTTCGGCGGAGGCTGCCCTCATCGTCGTCGCCGCCGATGACGGGCCCATGCCCCAGACCCTGGAGCATCTGGAGATCCTCGGGCTGCTCGGCATCTCGCGGGGAGTCGCCGCCATTACGAAAATCGATCTGGCAGGTCCGGAACGGACCGCAGAGGTCGCGGAGCAGATGCGCAGGATCCTCGACGGAACGCCATTGGCCGGCGCGGAAATCCATGAGGTTTCGCCGGTAACTGGCGTCGGCATCTCCGATCTTGCCGCCGCGCTGCGCGCCCTCGGGGCGGGCGATCCGGCGCGGCTTGCCGAAGAGCGGACCTTCCGTCTGGCAGTCGACCGCGCCTTCAGCGTGGCCGGCGCGGGAACGGTGGTCACCGGGGCCGTCAGGACCGGGCGGGTCGCGGTCGGCGACCGGCTGGTCCTGGCCCCGGCGGGGAGCGCCTGGCGGGTTCGCGGCCTCCAGAGCAACGGCACTCCCGTGGAGCAGCTGGCCGCGGGACAGCGTGGCGCGGTCAACCTCGCGGGGATCGAACTCGGCTCGGTGCATCGCGGTGACTGGCTTGTCGGGCCGGAGGGGTTTGTGCCGGGCGAGCGCCTGGCGGTCATGTTGTCCGTTCCCGCGGCCCGCTCCGAGCCCGTGCGCCACAACAGTCTCGCCACGCTTCACCACGGCACCGCCGCCGTGCCCGTGCGCATCCTGGTCCCCGGCCGGGTCGCGATTGCGCCGGGCCGGGAGGCCATGTGCCGCCTGGTTCCCGACACGCCGGTTACCGCACTTGCCGGAGACCGCTTCGTGCTGCGCGACCGGGCCGCCCGCATGACCCTTGGCGGCGGCCGGGTGATCGACCCGCTCGCTCCGGAACGGCGCCGCCAGCGCGGCGATCCGGCCCCCTTCTGGAAGGCGATGGACAGCGGGACGCCCGCAGACGCGCTTGCCGGGCTTCTCGCGCTGGGAGAGGAAATCGACACTGCCCGCTTCGAACGGAGCTTTGCCCTGTCCCCGGCCACGGCAGAAGCGCTTTGGAACGAAAGCCGGACCGTGCGTTTCGGGTCCGGCAGGGCGCTCCGTGCAGAACGCCTCGACGCCGCGGCGCAAGCCGTTCTCGAAGCGGTGGAACTGCACCTCGCGGCCCATCCCCAAAGCAGCGGCCTGCCGCTCGCCGCGGCCGCCCGCGCCGCAGAAGGGCTATCGCCCGAGGCCCTGCACCACGTGCTGCGCTGCCTGTCCGGCGAAGGCCGGATCGCAATGGCGGGCCGCAAGCTGAGCCTGCCAGGCCACGTGCCCGGCGAAGACGCCGCGGAACTGCGCGCCCGCCGCCATCTTGCAGCAACGGCGGAAAAATTCGGGCTGCGGTCGTTCGGCACCGGCGATCTCGCGCGCTCCATGGGCGCCCCGGAATCCCGGGTCCTAGACCTGATGCTCCCGCTCCGCGGCACCGGAGAGATCTGGCGGCTGACCAACACCCGCTTCCTCTCCGGCGCATCGCTGGATCATCTGGTGCGCCATGCAGAAGCGCTTTCCGGTGCGAGAGGCTTCACCGCCGCCGAACTTCGCGACGCCAGCGGCGCGGGGCGAAACTTGGTCATCGACCTGCTCGAATTCTTCGACCGAATCGGCCTGACGCTGCGCGAGGGCGACCGGCGCAGGCTCCGGCCCGGACGGAAGCAGATACTCGACCGGGCCGCAGCGCTCGAACGCGGCCTCGGCCGGCGGGACTACCTGCCTCCCCGCGCACCGCGGCGGCGCAAGGGAGGCTAGTCTCCGGCAGAGGCCAAGATTGCCTGGCGCCGGATCGCTTCGGTCAGAATCTGCGCAACCGGCGGCAACATGGCCCCTTCGCGGGTGATGAGCCCGACGTCCCGGCTCATCTCCGGGAGGCCGCAATCCAGTTCTTCCAGCAGCCCGGACTGCAGCTCGAACTGCATCTGCCGCGCTGACACGAGCGCCAGCGCGTCGCTGGCCGTCAGCAGCTGCCGGATGACCGCAAGATCGGCTGACTCCACACACGGCGGCGGCGGCGGCAGTCCCGCTTGACGGAAGGCGTTGTCGAACAAGGTCCGGCTGGGTGAATTCCGCCAGGGCAGCACCCAGGCGCTCGCCATCAACTCGTCAAGTTCCAGGCGCCGCCCCGCCAGCGGGTGACCCTGCCGGGCCACGACCGTCAGCGCGTCGGAGAACAGCGGCTCGATCAAGATGCCGGTGCGGTCCTCCTCGGCACGGGGCACCCCCGCGATCATGTCGATGTCGCCGCAGCGCAGGCCGGCCATCAACTCCGCAAAGGGGCTGTCGATGGTCCGGACATGGATGCCGGGATGCCCGGAAATCGCCTCTGCGATCGCCATGGGAAAGACGTAGGTCCGGCCCAGCGGCAACATCCCGATCACCACGGTGCCCGAAGGCGAACCGGCCACCGCGGAAATGTCCGCCGCGAGATGGCGCAGCTCGGCAAAGACGCGTCGCGACCGGATCGCGAGCCGAGCGGCAGCCTCGGTGGCGATCACGCCCTGCATGCCACGCTGGAAAAGCGTTGCACCGAGCGCGGATTCCAGCCGCGACAGCGCCATGCTTGCCCCGGACTGCGAGATGCCGAGCCGGGCTGCGGCGGTCGAGATCTTCCGGGTCTCGGCCAGTACGGCCACAAGCTGCAGCTTCCTGCCGTTGAAGAGAAGCTGCAGGATCGAGCGCGGAGACAGCGCCGCGCTGCGCGACCTGATCCGCGCCAAGTCCGCGGCGGCTTCGCTGAGTTCCGCCTCGATCCGTCCGGCCCTGCGCGCAAGCAGGGCGCCATAGTCGTTCTGGATGATGCCGCGGGCATTGCGCTCGAAGACTTTCACTCCGAGCGAGCGCTCTAGCTCGACGACCGACCGCGAAACCGCCGAAGGCGCCTTGAACAGGGCTTGGGCGGCCTGCGCAATGCTGCCGGCTTCGGACACCGCCAGGAATACCCTCATGTTCTGGAGCTGCAGGGCGAGGTCGTCCCGCGCGATTTCCGGCTGAACCATGGCTTCCCCGCTTCGATTGCGCCGGCACGCAGGCTATCGTGCGAATTCTGTGATGTCCAACTGGTTCACCGGCAACGCGGAACGCGATCACAAAAGCCGGGCCCTGCATCACGCCTTTCGTCTGACGCCATGCGGAAGCTTGCGCCTAGACAGGGCCGACACCCGACGAAACCTTCAGCGGAGGCGGCCATGACACGCGAAACCAGCCCTGATCCCGAGGTCATCTTCCAGATGCACGGCGCCACTGCCTTGGTGACTCTGAACCGCCCTGCAACCCGGAACGCGATTGACGACGCCTTGCGCGAGCGCCTGCTCGGCGTGATGGCGGATCTCGAAGCCGATCCGGCGGTGCGCGCGGTGGTCGTGACTGGAGCGGGCAAGTGCTTCTGCGCGGGCGGTGACATCGCGGCGATGCGCGCGCGGCTCGATGCACCTCCGGGCGAGGTAGGGTTCAACGGCTGGCGCCGCCAGATCCGGACGCATGAGGCGATTTCGGCGATCCGGGATTTCCCGAAGCCGGTCATCGCCGCGGTCAACGGTCCCGCCGTGGGACTGGGCGCGGATCTGGCCCTGGCCTGCGATTTCGTGCTGGCGGCCGACACCGCCTTCTTCGCCATCAGCTATCTCCTGCGCGGCCTTATCCCCGACGGCGGTTCGCTCTACCTGCTGCCGCGCCGAGTCGGGCTGTCGCGAGCCAAGGACCTGATCTATTCCGGGCGCCGGGTGGCGGCTGCGGAAGCACAGCAGATCGGGCTCGCCGACCGGATCGCCCCGCGGGAAAGCTGCGTGTCCGAGGCGCTGGACTGGGCGGCCAGCTTTCACGACAGCGCGCAGACCGCGATGGCACTTGGCAAGACCATCCTGAACGGCAGCTTCGAGACCGGTCTGGAAGAGATTTTCTCGCTCGGCGGCCGCAGCCAGGCGATCTGCTACACCTCGGCCGAGCACAGGGCCGCGATCGAAGCATTCCTGGAGAAATCGAAATGACCGCCGCGAAGCCCGTCCGCCACGAGCTGCGCGGCAGAGCCGTGCTTGTCACGATCGACAATCCGCCGGTCAACGTCATTGGCCAGGCTGTCCGGGCCGGCCTCGTCGAGGCGCTCGATTTCGCGGCAGCAGAGATCGGGGCCGGACGCGCGGAGCGCGTGGTCCTCACCGGCGCGGGCCGGGCTTTCGTGGCCGGAGCGGATGCGAAGGAATTCGACGGCCCCGCGCTGGAACCGCATCTGCCCGACGTTCTGGAGCGGATCACGGCACTTCCGGCCCTTGCCGCAATCAACGGCGCGGCGCTCGGCGGCGGCTTCGAGATTGCGCTGGCCTGCCGCGTGCGGATCGCCGCGCCGGATGCCCTTCTGGGACTGCCCGAGGTCACCCTGGGCGTTGTTCCGGGTTCGGGAGGCACGCAGCGGCTGCCGCGGCTGATCGGGCTTGCCCGCGCGGTGCCTCTGGTTGCTTCCGGGAGGCTGGTAAAGGGAGATGAGGCCGCAGAGCTGGGCCTTGTGGACCAGCTTGCCGAAGATCCGCTGGCTGCGGCTCTGGAAATCGGCCTCGACGGGCGCCCGCCCGTGGATGCCCTGCCCGCCGCGGAACCCGACGTCGCGGCCATCGAAGCGGCGAGGGCGGCGGCGGCCAAGCGGCAGAAAGGGCAGACCGCTCCCGTGGAGGCAATCGAATTGATGGCGGGATCGGCGGAATGGCCACTTCAGGAGGGCCTTGCGCGCGAACGCGAGACCTTCCTGCGCCTGCGCGCCGGTCCTCAGGCACGCGCCCTGCGCCACATGTTCTTCGCCGAGCGTGCCGCCGGGATGCCGCCTGCGCTGCGCGGTCTGCCCGCAAGGCAGATCGATTCCGCGCTAGTCGCAGGCGGCGGGACCATGGGGGCTGCCATTGCCTATGCGCTCTCCAATGCCGGGATCGGGATCACCCTTCTTGAGCATAATGCCGAAGCCGCAGCGCGCGCGCGCGACAATGTGGCGAAGCTGTTCGACGACGCCGTCCGCCGGGGCAAGCTGGAATCTGCGGAAGCCGCACGACGGCTGGAAGAGCTGTTCAGCTTCCTTCATGGCGAGGATGCGGCGCTTCCTCCGGTCGACCTGGCAATCGAAGCGGTCTTCGAGGACCTGGCCGTCAAGCGGGCGCTTTTCGCCCGGCTGAGCGCGGAGCTTCCGGACAGCACGATCCTGGCAACCAACACATCCTATCTGGACCCGGATACGATCGCGGCCGACATCCGCGCGCCGGAGCGGTTCCTCGGCCTGCATTTCTTTGCGCCGGCCCATGTCATGAGGCTGCTGGAAATCGTCCGCACGGCAGAGACCTCGCCCCGGACCCTCGCGGCGGGCTTCGCCCTGGCAAGGAGACTGGGCAAAGTCGCGGTGGAAGCCGGGATATGCGACGGGTTCATCGGCAACCGCATCCTGAAGCGTTACCGCCAGACGGCCGACATCATGCTCATCGAAGGTGCCCTGCCCTGGGAAATCGATGCCGCCCTTACCGGCTTCGGCATGGCCATGGGGGTATACGCGGCCCAGGATCTGTCAGGTCTCGACATTGCCCATGCGAACCGCCGCAGGAAGGGACACGAGGCGGGCACCCGGCATGTTCCGATTGCCGATCTCATGGTCGAGAAGGCCGGCCGGCTCGGCCGGAAGACCGGCGCCGGCTGGTACGACTACGAAGATGGCCGTGCCGTGCCCTCGGCGGCGGTGGCCGAGCTGGTCGTTCAATCCTCGCAGGCGGTCGGCCTTCTCCGCCGGAGCTTTCCGCCGGAAGAGGTCCAGCGCCGGATGATGCTGGCCATGATGATGGAAAGCTTCGACATCCTGGGCGAGGGCATCGCCGCCCGTGCAGCGGATATAGATCTGGTGGAAGTCCATGGCTACGGGTTTCCCCGCTGGCGAGGCGGTCCGATGAAGCTGGCCGAGGAATGGGGGCTTGCGGCGGTCGCCGGCGAACTCGCCGCACTGTCCGAAGCCGATCCAGCCAGCTGGCATGTGCCGCCGCTGCTGGAGCGGCTGGCCCGGGGCGATGGCTCGCTCTGGCAGCCAACCCGCCTGCCGGACCCTGCCCATGCCGGGTGATCCGCGCTTCCTCTTTGTCGGCAACCGCCGCAAGGGTCCGTCCTCCTGGACGCCGGATCCCGAGCCGGCCTACGGCATCTCGGTCCTGGAGCGGGGCGGTCCGGGCGGAGCGCTCCGCTATCTCGGCACGGTCGCCCCGGAACTCAGCATCGGCTTTCTCTGCCATGATCCGGTCCGGGGCGTGCTCTATGCCCTGCACGAGGCGCTGACCCTGCCAGGTCGGCATCTGGGCGGCGGGGGCATGGTCGCTGCCTTCCGGATCGATCCCGGCACCGGCGCGCTGGACGAGATCTGCCGCGTGCCCTCCTACGGAGCCCTGCCCTGCTATGCGTCCCTGGACAGCACCGGCCGGCATCTGGCCGTTGCCCATCACACCGGGCACACGCCTGTGACGCGGACGGCGCGGGGGCCGGATGGCTGGCGGATCAAGCTGGTCCACGACGAAGCCGCCATCGTCACTTTCCCGCTGGAGGCGGATGGCAGCATAGGCCCGCCGCGGGACATCTGTTCCTTCGAGGGCAGCGGAGCCCTGCCCGCGCAGAGCCACCCACAGCTGCATTGCGTGAAACGGGCCCCCGGACGTGACTTCTACGTCGTCTGCGACAAGGGCGCCGACCGGATCCGCATCCTCGCGATCGAGGACGGCCGGATCGCGCAGCGGCAGGAGATTGCCGCCCCGCCCGGCAGTTCCCCGCGCTACGCGGCATTCCATCCCCGGCTGCCGCTCTTCATGGTGGATTTCGAAACCGCGCCGCTTCTGCAGGCCTATGCGCTCGACCCGGACGGCCTGGCGGACTTGGCGTTCGAACAGGACCTGTCCGGCCTTGCCGGACATGATGCGCGGCCGATGTGCTCCGACATCGCCTTTGCGCAGGAAGGACGCGTGCTCTATACGCTGATCCGCGGGCCGGAAGCCTTGGCCGTCCACGCGGTGGCCGATGACGGCACGCTCGCTCCCCGCGGCCTGTTTCCACTTGGCGTACGCAATCCGCGCGGATTGTTGGTGGTGGGGAACAGCCTTTGCGTGGCCGCCGTGCAGAGCAGGGAACTGGCCGTCTTCGAGCTCGGCCCGAACGGAATGCCTTTGCGCCGCGCGTCGAGCATCTCGCTGCCCGCGCCTGGCTGCATCGTGGCGGCGTGAGGCGCAGCCGGGATGGGCTGCGCCGGAACGTCCTTCAGGTTGCGGACAGCGCCGCGAGGTCTTTCCTTGCGGCGGCAAGCCTTGCCTCGCGCGCCGCATGGGCCTGCTCCAGCACCCTGTCCTTGGCCATGTCGAGCAGAGCCGGAATCCCGCCGCCTGCTTCCATCTGCCACGTCTCGGGCTCCGCCTCGCCGATCCGGGCGTGGACCGTGCCCGCCGCATCTGCCGGGTCCACCCAGACCTGCCAGAAAATCGTGCCCACCCAACCGGTCACGGAACCGATCGGGTTGCCCACATGCACGATTACGTTGTCGCGCTCGAGATCTTTCACTATTCCCTTCTGGTCGGCCAGTCGCGTTTCGTAGCGCTCCTGCGCCTGCAGTCGGCTGATCGCATCGGCATCGTAGCTCATGGTGTCGCTCCCGTCTGGAACCCTTGCGGGCTTGCTTGGAACGAGGATGCCGGGCCGGAACCGGTTCTCAAAGTCAGCATCACAAAAGCGCAGGCCGGCTGGACAAAATCCGCCGCATCCGCCGCCTCTCAAGCCTCCCCATTGGCCCCGGAGATCGCCTTCAATATTGTTGACGAAATATTTTGGTTTATAGTGCGCACAGTTGCCCGCAGAATTGCCGGACCAGGAAGTGCATATGACCACCAAGACCATGTCGCAGGCCGATGTCGTTGAAGCAATCCGCGGGGAAATCCGCGCAAGCCGCCTGATCCCCGGCCAGCGGCTCGTGGAAGGCGAACTTTCCGAACTGCTCGGCACCAGCAGGGCGACGGTGCGCGCAGCCCTGATGGATCTGGCCAAGGAGGGGCTGGTGGAACGCGTCGCGAACCGAGGCGCCCGGGTCAGGGTCGTCGGGCTGGACGAGGCGCTGCACATGGCAGAAGCGCGGCTCGTGGTCGAACGGCTCTGCGTGCAGCGCGCGACGGAACGCCTGAGCGACGCCCAGATCGCGGAAATGCGGGCGCTGCTGGAACGGCTCGGGGAGCTGGCACGCAGCAATGACATCCAGGGCTTTGCGGCCGCGACCAACCAGATCCGCGAGATATACCTGGATGCCGCAGACCAGCCGGTGGCCCGCGGCATCATTTCCAGGCTGCGCGACCAGATGGCGGGGCACACCTACCGGCTGACCTACCGGCCCGGACGGCCCCAGGCCACCCTGCCTTATTGGGAAGCGCTGGTCAGTGCATTCGCCCGGCGCGATGCCGCTGCGGCCGGGGCCGCGGTGGAAGCGCATGTCGCCAATGTGCGCGAAACCATGCGCTCGATCGCCACCGCACCCTCCATCCTCGAGCGCGGCTACGGGAAGTTCGGCTAGCCCGCCGCCTGCTGCCTGCGGCCCAGGGGACTGGCGGCAAGGAATGCGCCGCCCAGCATCGCAATGGCCAGCCCCGCGCAGGCAACCGCGGCCTGCACACCGGCGAGACCCGCCAAGGCCGCCAGAGCTGCCACTCCCACTTGCGAAAGCCCCCGGTTGAGCAGCATGACCGACAGAACCCGGCCCCGCATGTGTCCGGGCACCGAAATCTGGAGAAGCGTCATGACGGAGGCATTGCAGGCGACGAGCATCGCCCCTGCGCAGAAAAGCAGAGGAACGGCGGCCGCAAGATCCTGCGCGACGGCGAAAAGCAGCAGGAAAAGTCCGAGCAGCACCATGAAGGCGAGCATCGCACGCTGCGAGGAGGCCCAGACCGGGCGGGCGGCCAGAAGGGCGCCGCCTGCAGCCGATCCTGCCCCGGCGCAGGCGCTGAGAAGGCCCAGACCGTCGGGACCGATGCGGTAGACGTCATGCGCGAAAAGTGTCAGGAGCGCCATGTATGGCTGCCCGAAGAAAGTCGGCACCAGCGCGGCCGCCAGCAGCAGGAGCAGCCGCTTGTCGCCCGCGGTGAAGGCAAGCCCTTCGCGGATCGATCGGGCCATGCTTTCTTGCCGGACAGCGCGCAGGCCCGTCCCGGGCAGCTGCATCCGCGCCAGTGTGGCAAGAACCACGGTGAAGCTCAGCGCATTGAGCGCGAAGCAGGCGGGAAGCCCCAAGATGGCAATGACTATCCCCGCCAGGGCAGGACCGGCGACCTTGGTCATGTTCACGGTCATGGAATTCAGCGCGACAGCGTTGGGCAAGTCCCCGGCAGGCACGAGTTCGGGCACCAGTGAATGCCGGGCCGGCAGGTTGAAGGCCACCACCGTTCCGCGCGCCGCCGCCAGAAGCATCACCGTCCAGACCGGCGGGCTTCCGGCAAAGGCCAGGCAAGCCAGCAGCACGGCGAGCAGCATTGCGCAGCCCTGTGTCGCCATCAGCATCCGCCGCCGCTCGGCGCGATCGGCGACCGCCCCGCCCACAAGCGTGAAGGCAAGGATCGGCAAGGCACGGCACAGGTTCAGCAGCGCAAGATGGAATGGACTGCCGGTCAGCGAGACCACCAGCCAGTTAAGCGCGATCTGGTCCATCCAGTCGCCGCTGTTGGAGACGACCGTCCCGATCCAGAAGAGCCGGTAGTTGCGGTGGCGCAGCGCGGCAAACATCTTGGCTCCCATCACCAGCCCCGCGCGCAGGGGCCGCTGACCGGAGATCGCGCGAGCAGAGGCTGACCGCTGTCGCAGAGCAGCCTCATCGCATGCATCACCCCGGCGGCATGGAGTTCGAGCGCATGGGCGGCGGCCTCGGGATCATGCGCCGCAAGCGCCGCCACCAAATCCTGCCAGAAGCCCAGGGTTGCGCGGCAGCGCCCCGGTCGGCGGGTCAGGAGCCACGGCTGTCCGATCATTCGGTGGCGCAGCTGCTTCAGCAGTTCCGCCGCAACCTCCTGCCCGGAGATCTCCACGATGCGTTCGCGGATGATGCGGACAACGCGGATGAACTCCTCGGTGCCGGACCCGTCGCACAGCTCCGCGAGCCGGGCGGCAAGGCCGCCGAGTTCGCGCAGCTCGTCCTCGGTCGCGCGCAGGGCAGCGCCGCGGGCGCAGGCCGTTTCGACGGCCAGCCGGATCTCCGCTATCTGCAGCGCCTCGACGAGGCCGAGAACCCGCACCCTCGCGCCGCGGTTCGGCACCCGCTCGACGATGCCCTCCACGCTCAGCGCCATCAGAGCCGCGCGTACAGCGCTGCGGCTAGCGCCCAGCCGGGCTGCAATCTCGGTCTCCACCAGCCTCTGGCCGGGCACCAGGCGGTGATCGCGGATGGCATCGCGCAGCAGCGACGCGATTTCCGCCCAGTCCGGCCGGGGGACGGCTTTTCCCCCTTCTTCCCCGGCCGGCGCTGCCGGATCAGTGCGCTGCAAAGGCGCCCTCGCGCTGCAGCACCTTCCAGATCTCGTTCTCGATGCGGCGGTGCTCGTCGGAGTGCTTGATCGAGAGCGGACGCGGCCTCGGAAAAGGGATCTCCCACTCGGCGACGATCCTGGCCGGACATTTCGAGAAGGCGATCACGCGATCGGCCAGGTAGACGGCCTCGTCGATCTGATGCGTGACGAATATGGCGGTCTTCTTGCGTTCGTCCCAGATCTTCAGCAACTCGCCCTGCATGGTTTCGCGGGTCTGTGCGTCCAGCCCGGAGAAGGGTTCGTCAAGCATGAGTACCGCAGGGTCCGCTGCCAGGGCACGGGCGATGTTCACCCTCTGACGCATGCCCCCCGAGAGCTGGCGGGGATAGAACTGCTCGAAGCCCGCCAGGCCGCTGAGCTGGATCAGGTCGCGCGCCACCTCATGGCGCTCCGCCTTCGGACGCCCACGCAGTTCCAAGCCGTATGCCACATTGTCGAGCACTGTGCGCCAGGGCAGCAGGCAAGCTTCCTGGAACACGACCGCACGGTCCGGCCCCGGCCCGTAGACTTCCTTCCCTTCGACGGAGATCGTGCCTCCAGATAGCGGAACCAGCCCGTCGAGGGCCATGAGGAAGGTGCTCTTGCCGCTCCCGCTGGGCCCGACGATGGCGACGAATTCGCCCTCTTTCACAGCCAGGTCGATTCCGTCGACCGCGACGAAGCGGCCCTTTTTCGAAGGGAAGCTCACGCGCGATCCGCGCACGTCGAGCTTGACTGCCCGGCCGTCTTCCGGCGCCGTCTCCGACGGCAACTTGTCCATCATCCCCATTGCGGACTCCTCGTCATTGAGATGTGCAACTCCAGAGTACCCGTCCATCAGTCTTTCCATCGCGTCAGCAGCCTTTCCAGAAGCACGGCGGTCTGGGTCAGGGCAATCCCGATCACCGTCAGCAGCACGACCGCGGCATACATGACCGCCATGTTCATCTCGCTCTGCGCCTTGATCAGGATGTTGCCTAGGCCCGCGACCGATCCGAACAACTCGGCTACCGCGACGGCGACCACCGCCTTGCCCACGCAGATCCGGACCCCAGTCATGAAGAAGGGGACCATTCCAGGCAGCACCACCGTGCGAATCAGCTGGCGGTCGGTAGCGCCGAAGCTGCGCGCCATGCGCTTGAGCTGGCGGTCGACATTCTCTACGCCAGCTTGGGTGTTCATCTCCATGACGACGATGCAGGACAGCAACACTAGGACAATCTTCGAGGTTGTGCCGATCCCGAAGAGCAGGATGATGATCGGGATCAGCGCAAGGTTCGGCACGGAATTCACCGCGATGACGATCGGACGGAGCAGCTCGTCGAACGGCCGGTACCAGCCCGCAAGGACGCCCAGCGTGCCGCCCACCATGATCGAGATACCCAGGCCAAGCCCGAATTCATACGCCGACGTCCGCAGGTCGCGCGGGAAAGTGTCGCTTGTCACGACCTCTACGAGCGCCCGCATGATCTCTGTCGGGGGCGGTAGGAACAGCGTGTCTATGAAGCCGAATGTCGCCGAGATCTGCCAGGCGAGCACGATCGTCGCCATGGAAAGGGTGCCCAGCAAGGCCGGACGGCCGATGGTGGCATGGTGCAAGAGCCAGGCTGCCGTGGCATTGCGGGCCGAGGCCAAGCCTCCGGCGCGCGCGGAATGCTGCATCGTCATGTTTTCCTCCCTGTTCGTCTGCACTGCCCATCCTCCCGGGACGGTGCGGACCGCGGATTCTCCGACCCGCATTTGCAGGCTAGACCGGAATCAGGTTGTCTTCAATAGTGTTGGCGTTATTGTTGACAATATGTTTGGCAATAGTTTCCGGGCGCGATCCGGCGACGCAGGAACGGAGAAGACGGCATGGACAGGAATTTCGCGGAACCGGATGAACCGGCGGCACAGGAGTCTCCCTCCCCGCTCCGGGAAGAGATGGAACGCCCGGCCATCCTCTACGTGGCAGTCGGACGCCGGATGCTGAGCTTCGCGATCTCTCCGATCGACGGCGAGCTGGTGCCCAGGGACGACATCGCGCTGCCGGAGCGGGTACAATATGCTTGGCCGCATCCGCATCTGCCGATTCTCTACGCCGCCTGTGCCGATCGCAGCGCGGCAGGACGGGAAAAGCCGTTCCAGATCTGCGTCCTGGCGCGCGGCCGGGACGGGGGGCTGAGCTTGGCGGCCGAGCCCGCAGAGCTGTCGGCCCGCCCGATCCATCTGTGCACCGACCCGGCGGGCACGCATCTGCTGACGGCTTTCGGCGGGAACCCCGGCATCATGGTCCATCGCTTGCTGCCCGACGGAACCCTCGGCGCCGAGAAGCCGCAGGCGGCAGGGTTCCGCTTCGGCGTCAAGCCGCACCAGGTGCGCGTCCTGCCCTCTGGCGGGACAGCCGTGCTGGTCGAGCGCGGGGCGAAAGGGTTCGGCACGCCGGACTACCGCGCCGGTTCGCTCAACGTCTTCCGTTTCGACGGGGATGTCTTGGAAAACGCCGGGACGGTTTCCCCGGGGCTCGAACTCGCTCCCCGCGGCTTCAACCCGCGTCATCTCGATTTCCATCCCGAGCTGTCTCTCGCCTATGTCGCGCTGGAAGAGCAGAATGAACTGGCCGTGTTCCGCCTTCGCGGCGACGGGTTCGACCCAGTTCCGCTGGCCAGTCCGACGACCCTGCAAAACCCCATGCAGCAACAGCCGCGGCAAGATTGCGGCACCGTGCACATGCATCCGAAGGGCGGCATCGTCTACACGGCAAACCGCAATGACGGCTATATCGGCGGCCATGCGGGGCCGTCCTGGATCGTGCCGGACCCGGTTCCGGTCTTTCCGGGCGGCGAAAACAGCATTTCGGTCTTCCGGCTGAGGTCCGACGGCCTTCCCGAACTGGTCCAGACTGCCGACAGCCACGGGCTGCATCCGCGTTGTTTCGCGCTGACGCCGGACGGAGAGAGCCTGGTTGCGGGAAATCTTGCACCAACGATCTTCGAGGAACAAGGGCAGCGCCGCGCCGTCCCTGCAAATCTCGCGGTGTTCCGCGTCGGTTCGGACGGCACACTGACCTTCCGGCGCCGGCATGACATCGACACCGGACGCGAAATGATCTGGTGGATGGGAATCGCGGACTGAGGCCGCCGGGCGAGGGGAAGGCCGCTCCTCCGTATGCGGTGCGGCCTTCTCCGCCCGGCCCTGCCGCTTCAGGCGGCCTGCGAGGCCGAAAGAATGCCTTCGATTTCCGCCATCTGGCCCGGGGCAATCGTCCAATCCGACGCCGCCACATTGGAACGCACTTGCGTCGGCGAGCTGACGCCGGCGATCACCGACGGCACCTCCGGATGCGCAAGCAGCCAGCCTATGGCCAGCTCGAGCAGGCTTCGCCCGTGATCCGCCGCGTAGCGCGCGAGTGCGTCCACCTTCGCAAGATTGTCCGGCGACAGGATCTCCGCCTGTGCCACCGCGGATTTCGATCCGATGCGCGATTTTCCCTGAAGCGGAGCGCCGGGGCGGTACTTGCCGGAAAGCAGTCCGTTGAAGAGCGGCCGGAACGGCAGGAAGCGCGTGCCGGTGCGGCGGCACTCCGCCAGAATCGGCTCCGCCCGCCTGCGGCAGAGCGCGCTGAGCTCGTCCTGGGTCGACGCGAAACGCGGCAACCCGGCCGCGGCCGCGGCTGCCTGCGCCGCCGCCAGCTCGCCCGCACCGAAATTCGAGCATCCGATCTCCAGGATCTTGCCCTCGCGCAGCAGCTCTGCCAGCGCCCCGAGCGTTTCCTCGATCGGCACCGAGGGATCGGGGATGTGAAGCTGCATGAGGTCGATCCGGTCGGTGCGCAGCCGGGCCAGGCTCGCCTCGGTGGCCTGCCGCACATAGGCAGCGCCCGCGCCTTTCCTGCGGTCGTCGAGAACCCGGCCGAATTTCGTGGCCAGCACGATGTCATTGCGGCGCGGCCCCAGGATTTCGCCGAGAAACGATTCGCTGGTCGTGGGCGGGCTGCCGTAGCTGTCGGCGGTATCGAAGAAGGCCACGCCTGCAGCCAAGGCCGCGTCGACAACTCCGCGCGTGGCCTCGAGTTCCAGCTGGCGACCGAAATTGTTGCATCCAATTCCGATGGTTGAGACATTGATCGATCCGATCTGACGTGTCTGCATCTACCCCAGAAGCCTCCCTATCTATCTGAAACAAAAGCGTTTCACCCCAAGGCTGCGCCATAATGAACGATATTGTCAACATTTTATTTGACAATATGGCATGGGTCCCCTTAGCTCTTTCGCAGGGATCAGGACTGCCCGGCCCGCCCGCGGCAAGCCTGGGCAAGGAGGAGGCCATGGCAGAACATCTGAACTCAGAAGACCGCCTGGAGATCGCGGAAATCGTGTCCCGCTGGAGCCATTGCGAAGATGCCGGCGATGCGGAAGGCTGGGCCCGGCTGTTTGCTCCGGACGGAAGCTGCCGGAATGGCTCCGGAAAGCTGATGCGGGGCCATGCCGAACTTCTGGAAGGCTCGCGAAGCAGGGCGGCGCGTCCTTCGGCGAGAGACACCGCCCATTGGATGGGCGGAACGCTGATCGAACCGGTGGCCGGAGGCGCGCAGGCCAGACATTACGGCATGATCCTGCGCCGGACGCCGGACGGGCTGTCGATCGGCAGCCTTTCGGACCGCATCTACCATCTTCGCCGGGCAGACGGGGTCTGGAAGATCATGCACCGCGACATTTCCCGGCTGCCATCCGGCGCCCGCACGCAGGAAAACGAAAGACCGCAAGGAGAAACCAGGCAGAATGACCGCTGAAACCATGGCAAGGCCGCTCACCGCGGGGGACAAGATCGAGATCCAGGAATTGATCTCGGAATACAGCTATCACGAAGATACCGGCAACGCCGCGGCATGGGGCGCGCTGTTCACCGAGGATGGACGATTCTGCGGCCGCAACAAGCCGCCGGTCATCGGACGCGGCAATCTCATCGCCTTCGCCGAACGCCGCTGGCGGGACAAGCCGCAGGTGCACAGCCGCGCGCACTGGGTCAGCAACATTCTCATCCGCGCAACGCCCGAAGGCGCAGCGGCGCAATCCTACCAGATGAGCATCGACCGTGACGGGGCGGATTTCAAGATCGTCGATCTGACGGGAAAGGAAGACGAACTGCGGCAGGAAAACGGGCGCTGGAGGTTTCACGTTCGCCGCGTGGTCGAACTGAACCGTTGAGAAAATAAAAATAGAACTGGGCTCCGAAGTGCCCGGAAAGGGAGGATAAACGATGATGACGCAGATCAATCAAGGCAGGACGGCAAGGACCCGAATCGGGCTGCGCACCGGACTTGCGGCGATGGGACTGGCCATGGCGGTGGCGGGACAGGCCTCGGCAGACAGCGACGACAAGATCAGGCTCGTCGTCGCCGGATCGGACGGGATCAGCTCGGCCACGCCGCTTTTCGTGGCCGAAGACCTAGGATATTTCGAGGAAGCCGGACTTGAGGTGGAGTATCTCACCATGGCAGGCGGCGCCGCCACCATGTCCGCCGCAATTGCCCGCGGCGACGTCCATATCGGGCTCGGGGCGGCCAGCCAGTATATGGGGTCGATCGCGAACGAGCTGACCAAGGGCAAGCTGATCGGGGAGTTCACTGACAACAACTATGTTATCCTCGGCGGCGACGGGATTTCCGATCCGTCGCAGCTGCGCGGCAAGCGCTACGGAATCTCGAGCCACAACGCTGGGGACCATATCTACAGCATGGCGGTTCTTGAGACCTATGGAATCGGTCCGGATGACGTCGAGTGGGTGCCATTGGGCTCGCCGCCGAGCCGCCTCAGCGCTCTGGTCTCCGGCAAGGTAGACGGCATCGAAATGACTTTGACCTCGCTGCCGGTACGTGAAGCAGGACGCATCATCGTCAGCGCCGAAGAAAGCCCTGTGCCCTTCGTATCCGCCGCGATCTTTGCCTCGCAGGAACTGATCGACGGGAACAAGGAAGCGCTGACGCGGTTTCTCGGCGCAATCGGGCGCGGCGGCGACTGGATACGTGCCAATCCGGAAGAGGCCGTGGCGTCCTGCATCAAGAGCGGCTCTTCCGAAGGCCGCTGCCGGGATACGATCAGGGTCGGCACCGGTCCCGGGAACGGCTACACTTGGTCTTCGACCGCGCGTCTGAACGTGTCGGCCATCTCGGCAATGATGCCGTCCATCGTCGCCGCGACGCCCAAGGCAGAGGGCATGTCGATCGACGACTACGTCGACGCAACGGTCGCTCCAGAAGGCATGTAGCGGCTAGATCCCAAGCCCTCTCGAGCAGCCCTTCGGCCACCCCTGCGATGCCGCGGTGCATCGCCCCCGTCCGACCGAGGCGCTGCTCGGCACCGCGCGGCAGGCGCCTGCCGCTGGGCGAAGGCCACATCGGTCCAATGCCGTTCCTGCCCGCCGACCCGCTCTCCAGGTTGGAAGTGCCGAGCACCGGCGCGGACGGGCTCACTCATCTGCATGCCGCAGCCACCCGGAACCCCAGCAGCGAGGCCACGATCCAGGGATGGATGGCAACCTGACCTGCCGAAACACCGCTCTGGCGGACCAGGCCGCTTGGCCGAAAACGCTTGACGGAGACGGCCCCGTTACCGAAGTCAGATCCAATCTTCGGTGCCGTTTGACACCGAAATCCTTCCATCCCCTCATAGTTGAGTGAATAGAAAGACTTGCCGCACTGCAACAAAGACTTTTTCAACAGCATCGACGGGGAGCTGCCGTTCGCGGCGCGTGCAAACGCAACCTTGCCTCACCAGCGAAGCGGACATCCCGCTGAGCCGTACGGGATCAGAGGTCTGCCTCATGACCGTCCAAGAATCAGCTATCGTCTTTATGGTTCAATAAGCTTGAGATAGACCACGACAGACCAGAGGTCCGCCTCAGGTAAAGTGCCCAAAGTCGAGATGACCTCGGCCATGCTGCCGCCCGCCACATCGAAGGACGGGGTGAATCCCGATTGCAAATAGGCGAGAAGGTCATCTTCGGACCAGTTGAGACGGCCCGGCGTGATGTCCGGGATACGTCCTGGACCATCTGGGTTTGCCGCGCCTGTTAGCCAAGCGTCGGTGATTGGGCCGCCGAAGACGGTGCGCGGCGTGTGGCATTCCCCGCAGTGACCCAGCGCCTCGACGATGTAACGTCCGGTATCAGCCTCTTCCGGCACCTCGGACGTGACCCAGTCGGGGTTCAGGTAGAGGCGTTTCCACAGCCCCAATCCACGCCGCATGTTGAAGGGAAAGGCCAGATCATGGTTCTGACTCGGTGTAGCGTCCGCTGGAAGTGTTGCGAGATAGGCGTGGAGCGAGACGGCATCCGTCAAGGTCATCCGCGCATAGGTCGTGTAGGGAAAGGCGGGAAACAGATGTTTGCCATCCCGGTCAACACCGTGATGAAGCGCATTGACCAAATCAATGGCGCGCCATGCGCCAATCCCCTCCTCAGGGTCTGAGGAGATATTGGGCGCATAGAAGGTGCCAAATCGGGTCGTAAAAGTCCGCCCGCCGCTCAGGATAAGGCGCGCCTCCCCTTGCGCCTCCTTTGCCGCATGGCAGGACGCACAGCCGCTGGCACGGAAGACGTATTCACCGCGGACGAGATCGGGTTGAAGCCCGGCGATCGCGGTCTCATCCTCGATCACCGGTTGGGTCAACACCCAAAAGCCCGCCAGCCCCGCACCAGCGGCGAGAAGCAATCCTGAAGTGATTTTGCCGATCATGGCGGCCTCCTCGCTGCTGGGCGGGACCGGTTTAGTTCGCCGGGATGACGCGATAATCGCGGTGGCATTGACCGCAGGCTTCGGTCACGGCACCCATCTGCGACGTCAGTGCCTCAAGCCCATCCCCCGCCACGGCAAGCATCTGGTCGGCGGCTTCGGCAAACCCTTGTTTGCGCGCGAGGAAATCATCCATATTGGTCCAGATCGAAGCCGCCGCGCGGCTCGTTTCAATCTCACTCGACGAGGTGCCGGGGAGGAGATATGTGGTCCAGTCCTGTTGCGCCAGCGAGGCAAGCGCATCGGCCGCGGCCACGGCGAGCTCGGGATCATAGGGCTGTCGCCCCTGCATCATCTGCGCGAGCACCCCGAGCTGGAAGGCTTGCAGGTTCATATGGGCCAGTCGCTGTGTTGCCACATCCTTTTGGGCGCGGCTGACGCGGGCATAGGCGACAGTCGTGGTGGCAAGAACGGCGCAGAGTGCGGCCCCGATCACCAGTTTACCAAATTTCGGCATAGCGTGTGTCCTGTGAATTCGAGTGCGTTGTGACGCCCGCACCATTGGGAGCGGGCGTCGCTTCCGTCTTGCCTCAGTTCGCCCCTGCGGCGGTGAGCGCGGTGACGATATCGGCGCCATCTTCCCGCGCCTTCGCGAGATCCAACGCCGACTGCCCCTCTGCATCGGTGAGGGAGACATCCGCCCCGGCTTCCAACAGCACCTCGACCACGGCGAGCACATTGCCTGCGGCAGCGATATGAAGCGCGGTCTGCCCGGCCTCGTTGGTTGCGTTGACATCGAAGCCCTGCGACAGAAGCCACGACTGAATCGCCGGATTCTTCTGACGGATCGCAGAGATGGTAAGAGCGTTATTGCCATCCTTGTTCACCGCCATCGGGTCTTCCACGACATCCTTCATCGCGGTGATGACTTCGAGTGACGGATTGCGGAAGGCAGCCTGAAGGAACGCATTGGTGCCGTTGTTATCAAACGCCTGAATGTCGTCGTGTTCGGCGATCCACATAATCGTATCGACGTTCGGGTTTAGATAAGCTGCGGAAAGCGCGCAGTTGCGACCGTGAATGTCACGCGCAGAGATCGGCAGATCCGCGGCCATCAGGGCTTCGTACACCGGAATCTCGGTCTGCAACAGGCAGGCAAATCCCAGTGCGTCACGCCAGGAATCGTCTTGATAGTCGATTTCAAGATCCTCGCGTTCAAGGAACATCTCGACCACCTCGAGGCTGTTGAAGCGCGCCGCCATCATAAAGGCAGAGAGATTGTCGTTGCCGACTTGGTTGACGTCTTCGCCCTTGTCTATGAAGTAGCTGACCACGTCCGTGCTCGTACCAGCCTGCAGCGCGCGCCAGAGCGGATAATAGTCCTCACCATCGACTGCCAGCGGATCGGCCCCTGCCTCTACCGCGGCTTCAACTGCGGCGACGTCGGGCGATGCGTTCCAGAAGTCACGTTCCAGCAGAACATTCTGGGCAAAGACCGGGGCCGCGCAGATTGAGAGCACTGTCGCGACAGCGCAGGATTTGTAGTAGATCATGCGTTTCTCCTCCCACACGCATAATTGACATGTGGGAAGCTTGGGCTACGCAAGCGCGAATCGGCGCGCCGAAATTGTCATATTGGGCTGTGAATTTGTTATGAAATGCTCACTACTCCTCGCGTGATTTGGCCGCCAGAGAGGGTGCGATGTGAACCGCCCCGGGTCTGTCGGAGGCTTTAACTCGCTAGTAGAGTGAAGCCACGATGAGCAAGACCACGAACAAGTTTTCCCCTGAGATCCGGGACCGCGCCGTGAGGCTGGTGCTGGAGAACGAAAGCCAGCACGGCTCCCGCTGGCAGGCCGTCATGTCGATCTCGGCAAAGATCGGCTGCTCGGCCCACACGCTGAACCAGTGGGTCAAGAAGGCGGAAGTCGACAGCGGCAAGCGGGCGGGCATTGCCGCCGACGTCGCGGAGCGGCTGAAGGTGCTGGAGCGCGAGAACCGCGCCAGGCCAACGAGATCCTGCGCAAGGCGTCGGCGCCGATCTGCCGCTCGGACCGGTGGCGCGGCGGATCGGCTTTGCGATGGCGGAGCTCGACCGCCCACTGAAACGATGATCGCCTTCATCGATGCCCACCGCGGACAACATGGGGTCGATCCGATCTGCAGGGTCCTGCCGATCGCCCCATCCACCTACTACGATCACCTGGCGAAGCGCTCCGATCCGACCCGGCTGTCTGATCGTGCCCGGCGCGACGCAGTCCTGCGACCCGAGATCGAGCGCGTATTCGAGGAGAACGGGAAGGTCTACGGCGTGCGCAAGGTCTGGCGGCAGCTCGGCAGGGAGGGTTTCTCCGTGGCGCGCAGCACCGTAGCGCGGCTGATGAAAGAGATTGGCATTCAGGGGGTTATCCGTGGCAAGCCCTGCCGGACGACGATTCCGGACAAGAAGGCACCATGCCCTTTGGACAAGGTGAACCGGCAGTTCCGGGCAGGGGGCAGGTCATGCTGGCCTCCACAATGGCTTGTTTCTCGAGAATGTATTGGAACCCGGCTCGCGTCATCATTCGACCGGCGTTGTTCAGAAAAGGCGCTGTTTCGTCGACTTTGGGTCTGATCGCGATCCAAGCACGAATTGCCGCGGCAGTTTCCTGCCAGAGCGGCAGCACCCGTTCTCGTCGTCCTTTGCCGATGATGTGGATGCTGGCGGGTGATCGCCCGTCGAACTGGTCGAGCCGAAGGCCGACGAGTTCGAACACGCGCAGCCCTCCGGCAAATGCCAGATGCAGCATGGCTCGATCACGGATGCCCGATGCTGTCCGTCGAGGCGATCCGCAGGTTCTTTTAGGTCTTGGCGAGCGAGGCCAACCCAGCCTCGCCCTTCGCGATGATCGTGCAATCAGTTGACTTGCGTCTTGCGCGTCGTAACCGTCGACATCACCAGGATGGCCGCCACGACCAGAAAGACCGCACCATATCCGAATGCCGTCGCGTATCCAGTGGCAAGAGCATCCCGGGCTTGAAGGGCCGTCGCTTCATCGCCCTTGGCGAGGGCAGACTGAAGTACGGTCGCCGCTTCCGGCAGGGCGTTCTGCGAGGCGACTGTTGCAATCGTCGTGAACACCGCCAACCCCAAGGCGGCTCCGGTTTGCTGCGCGGTATTCAGGAGCGCAGACGCGATCCCCGCACGTTCCGCCGCCACGCCGTGAACCGCAGCAAGGGTCAGGGTGACAGCCACGATGCCCAGCCCGAAGGCCGTCAGGAACAGCGCGGGCATGATATGCCATGCATAGGCCGAGCTGATCTCCAGACTGGACAGCCACAGCATCCCGCCAGCCGCGATGAGCAGGCCGGGACCGGCAAGAGCTCTCGCTGCGAGCTTCTCGACGAGCTTGGAACTGAGGACCGACCCGAAAATTATACCGACGCTGAACGGCAACGCGCCAATACCTGCCCAGATCGGGTTGAACATCATGACCTGCTGCATGTGGAGCGCCAACAGATAGAAGGTCCCCATTAGACCTGCGCCAACGAACACCATCGTCGCGTAGGATCCGGACCGGTTGCGATCATGGAACAGGCTGAGCGGCATCATGGGCCGAGCCTTGCCCGACTGGCTCTGGACGAACAGGGCACCGAGAACAATCGCAGCGGCAAAGGCTGCAATGGTAATGGGGTCGTTCCATCCGTCTTCCGCCGCGCGCGTCACGCCGAAGGTGAGGGAGAACATGGCCCCGGCCCCCATGACCGCACCAAAGGTGTCGAGGGGAGCCTCGTGACGTTCGCCTTCGCCGAGGACGCTGCTTGCGGCGAGGAGCACGATGCCGATCGGCACATTGATGAGGAAGACCCATCGCCAGCTCAGCAGACCGGACAACAGGCCACCGATGATCACGCCGCCGACGATGCCAAGCGCCGACATGGCACCATAGGTTGCCATTGCGCCATTGCGTTCCTTGCCGGCAGGAAATGTCGCTGCGATCAGGGCAAGAGCGTTCGGCGCGGTCAGGGCGGCCCCGATCCCCTGAATGCCACGCGAAGCGATGAGGATTTCGCTGTTCGGAGCAAGGCCGCACAACAGCGAGGCGAAGGTGAAAATTCCCATGCCGATCCGCAGCACGCGCCTGCGGCCATAGACGTCGCCCAAGCGCCCGCCGAAGAGCAACAGTCCACCGAACGCGAGAATGTAGCTGTTCACGATCCATGGCAGGGTGGCCGCGGAGACGCCGAACTCCTGCTGGATGCTCGGCAGGGCGATATTTGCAATGGTGTCATCCAGGACCAGCATCAGCTGGGCTACGGAGATCACGAGAAGGGAAAGCCCAAGGTGCTGTTGCCCGGATGGAGCTTGCATGGTGGCGGTCGTCATTCCCGTGTTCCTGATCTTGATTCGAAGCCGATCCGCAGGTACATAACTCCCGTACTATGGTACGGAGTCAACAAGAGTCATGCTGAGTATCGGAAAACTGGCTGACGCCGGGGGTGTCGGTGTCGAAACCGTCCGGTTCTATCAACGCAAGGCGTTGTTGGGCGTGCCGGCGAAGTCTGGCGGAATCCGGCGCTACGGCGACGAAGATGTTCGCCGCCTTCGATTCATTCGGAAAGCGCAGAAGGCTGGGTTCACATTGGAGGAAATCAAGGAACTGCTCGACCTGGATGCGAGCCATGACCATCACCGGGCGCATGAACTGGCAACTAGCCGGATCGGAAAACTTGACGAACAGATTGCGGAACTGCACCGGGCGCGGGAAAGCCTGCAACGGCTGAGCACAGAATGTGCCCGGGGGGCATCCGGGCCATGCCCGATCCTTGCTGCCTTCGATGTGTGAATGGTTCTCTATCAGGATAGCTTTTGAGACTAAAAGAGCAGGGTCGCCAACTGTTGGTCGTGCCTGATTTCCGCCACAGCTACTGGCCTGCAGCGGGTTCCCCGAACTGCGTCCCGCGCAGGGTCAGGGCGACCACACAGGCGAGCGCCATCACGATGCCGCCCATCTCGAAAGTGCCCGTGATGGCGTGGCGAAAGGCCTCCTCGATCGCGGGACGGGTGGCGGCCGGAAGATCCGCGACCGCCTCCATGCCGCCGGAGATTACCGCCTGGACATCGACCTGCGGTCCCAGCTCGCGCAACCCCGAGGCGAGGCCTGCCGCCATCACCCCGCCCGAGACCGCGACCCCCAGCGTGCCGCCCATCGAGCGCAGGAAGGACATGGTGGAGGTCGCCACGCCGATGCTGTCGCGGGGCACGGCGTTCTGCACGATCGCGGTGGCGTTCGGCATCGCGATCCCCATGCCCGTCCCCAGAAGCGCCAGTGCCAGCCAGAATGCCGGATAGCCCGCCTGCACCGCGGCAAGCAGCGCCAGCAGCCCGAGGCCTGCCGCCTCGAAGGCGATGCCGGCGACCATGAAGATCTTGGGGCGTCCGATCTCCGAGGACCAGCGCCCGCCGAAGGTGGAGGTCAGGATCATCGCGACCACCTGCGGCAGCATCATCGCCCCGGTCTGTGCAGGGTTCAGCCCCAGCACCAGCTGGAAGTAGAGCGGCAGGAAGACCATCGCGCTCATCATGGCGAAGCCCATGCAGGACATGGTCAGTATGCCGGTGGCAAAGCTGCCGATGCGGAAGAGCGCGAGGTTGATGATGGGTTCCGCCGCGCGGGTTTCGACGAAGAGGAACCCGGCCAGCGCGACGAGCGCCACTGCGCCCAGCCCGCAGCTGGCCGCCGAGCCCCAGGCAAAGAAGGACCCGCCCAGGCTGAACAGCAGCAGGAGCGCGGAGGCCCCGATCACCAAGAGCAGCGCCCCGGCATAATCGACGCGGTGCCTGCGCCGGGGCGGAGAAGGGGGGAGCGCCGTCCACAATAGCGCCAGCGCCAGGGCCCCCAGCGGCAGGTTGATGTAGAACACCCATCTCCACGACAGCAGCGTGGTCAGCACCCCGCCGAGCAGCGGTCCGGCGAGGCTGGAGAAGGCGAAAGCACCCGAGAAGAGCCCTTGATAGCGGACCCTTTCGCGCGGCGCGACCAGGTCGCTCACCACGGTCTGGGAGAGCGTCAAGATGCCCCCTGCGCCGATCCCCTGCACGAAGCGGAAGGCGATGAGCTGCCCCATGCCTTGCGCAAGCCCGCAGAGCATGGACATGATCAGGAAGAGCCCCACCGCGCCGAGGAGGAAGGGACGGCGGCCGAACATGTCCGACATCTTGCCGTAGATCGGGGTGGAGACGGTATTGGCCAGCATGAAGGCCGTGACCACCCAGCTGAGATGCGACAGTCCGCCAAGGTCCGAAGCCATGCGGGGCAAGGCGGTGTTCACGATGCTCTGGTCGAGCGCGGCCAGCGCCATGGCGACCAGCAGCCCGGCAAAGACGCGGCGCAAATGCGCTGGTAGCCAGCGCGAGGGAGAGGTTTCTGTCATGGTGCCGTCTTTTCGCAGGCGCGGGGGGTCAGTCGCGCTTCCATTCCTTCAGGTGTCCGTCCGCAGTGAACTCGGCATTGAAGCCCGGACCTTCAAGCGCGATCTCGTCGCCGAACTCCATTTCCCTCAGCCGGGTTCCGGCCGTCAGCGCGGTGGTGGCGTAGAGCGCCTCCGCCACGTCGCTGCGCAGCAGCGGCACCACCTCGTCCAGGGGCATGGTGCCGTCGTGGCGCAGGTCGACCTCGATGCGGTCTCCGCCTGGCAGGATGCCGGTCAGGTCGGGGCCTTCCTCGTCGGGATGCCGCCGTGCGGCGGTCAGGTTCAAGGTCCTTTCGACGACGGCGATATCCTGCGTCCGGGGCAGGTAATCGCGCGCCAGGGCGGCGGTGCCGAGAGCCGTCAGCGTCAGAAGCGAGAGGAAGAAGCGCATTTGTGTCATGATGTTATTCGCCGAAGGCAATTGCAGATGAACCCTTCTACGGCTGTCGCTAGGTTTCCCATCGTTGCGGGACAGTCGCAGGCAGGCTGAAGAACGGCCTCGCAGCGATGCACATGGGGCATGCCGTGCGCGAGAGGCCGTGCATGTCTCATGCCCTGATGAGGGCCTTGCCGGAAAAGTCGCGATCCCTGAGCGCCCGGAGGTGGGCGGGCAGGCATTCGAAGTCCGTGGCCACGGTAGGCTCGGGCACGAGCCGCCCCGTCAAGAGCCCATCGAATATCATGGCCCCCGCATGTCGCAGACCATGCCAGTCCGCAACGTCGCCATGGACATGCAGCGCCCCTAGCGCCACCTCATGAAGCGAGATGCACCGCTCGAAAGCCGCGTCGCCCCAGCCGGGTACGCGCCCTTGAACGCAGACCAAGTGCCCATTGGCACGCAGGTGCGGAAAGAGACCAGCGGCAGGCTCGGGGCCGCGAAGATCGACGGCGGCAGTGTAAGCCGCCTGCGGCAGGTTGGCATTCCAGGGAAGAACCTCGGCACCGTACGCTGCCAAACGGGCATGGTGGCGGGGGTGGCACTGCGCGGTGACATTCCAACGGGCCTCCAGCGCCAGCTGGACGAGATAGCCGCCGACGCCCCCGCCGGCGCCGGCAACAAGCAGCGATCCGCCGCCCCCGGGCAGCTTGGACAGCGCGAGCCAGGCCGTGAGCGCAGGACAGGGCATCGAGGCCGCGAGATCCATATCCAGCCCGGCCGGGACCGGAAGCAGCGCGCGCGCCGCGACCGGGGTGATTTCGGCAAAGCTTCCGGGACCGCCGAGCCAGGTGTGATAGCCGACCCGCTGACCCAGCCAGGCCTCGGGCACATCCGTGCCCACGGCGATCACCGTACCTGCGCCGTCGCAGCCCGGCACCTTCCCGGGCTGCCAGGAGGTGCTGCCCAGCACCTTCCAGTCGACCGGGTTGAGGCCGATCACCGCGTTGCGCACCAGCACCTCGCCCGGGCCCGGCGCTGCAACGGGCTGTTTGGCCAGAACCAGGCCATGGGGGTCCCGGCCGCTTTGCCAGGTCCAGGCCCGGTGATGCGCCGGAAGGTCAGTCCCGCGCATTGCCGGCCTCCGCCGCCTTGACCGCCTCCGCCAGCCGCCGGCCAGTGCTGGCCGCCGATTGCGGGTTCTGGCCGCTCACCAGACGGCCGTCGACCGCGGTAGTGTCTGTCCAGTCGGCACCGGGCTGCATGTCTGCGCCCAGCTCCGCCAGCCGCGAGGACAGCAGGAACGGCACCACGTCCTGCAGCCCGACTGCGCGCTCTTCGTCATCCGTGAAGGCGGCGACCTTGCGACCTTTCACCAGCGGCGTGCCGTCCGACAGCGTGACATTGGCCAGAGCCGCGGGGCCATGGCAGACGGCGCCGACCACGCCGCCCCGCTCCCAGATTGCGCGGGTCACGTCATTGACGGCCTTCGACACCGGAAAATCCCAGACCGCGCCATGCCCGCCGGCGAAGAAGATCGCGGAGTAGTCGGACGGGTTCACGTCGGACAGCTTCTGCGTCGAGCGGATCGCCGCGCGGAACAGCGGATCAGCCCAGAACGTCGCGTTGACCTTGTCTTCGAGTTCGAGCCCGTCCACCGGCGGCTCGCCTCCGGCGATGGAGGCGAAGGCAACCGGCAGGTCGGCAGCCAGGAATTCCTCCAGCGGATGGGTGACCTCGGAGAGGTAGAATCCCGTGGGACCATGCCCGGCCTTGTCGCCATGCGACGTCATCACGATCAGGACCGGTTTCATGCGATGGCTCCTTCCGGGGAATAGGCCGGCCAATCGGTATAGCCCTTTGCGGTGCCGCCGTAGTAAGCGTCGGGATCAAACGGTGCCAGCGGCCAGCCATGGCGCATCCGCTCGACAAGGTCGGGGTTGGAGGTGAAGGGCGCGCCGAAGGCCGCAATGTCGATCAGCCCCGCGCCGATCATCGCATTCGAGCGTTCGAGATCCATGCCGCCGGCCAAGATCAGCACCCCGGAATAGGCGGCACGGAACTTCTCCAGGAAGCCGTGGGGCATGGCGGGCGCGCCGCGGCTGGCCTGGTCCATGATATGGACGAAGGCAAGGCCACGCTTGTCCAGCTCTGCGGCCAGCGTCAGGAAGGTGTCTTCCTCGCCCTCGAAATCGCCCAGCTCGTGCAGGCGGCCGAAGGGCGAGAGGCGGATGCCCACCTTGCCGGCGCCGATCCGCGCGATGCAGGCGTCGACCACTTCCAGCGCGAAGCGGATGCGGTTCTCCACGCTCTGGCTGCCGTAGCGGTCAGTCCGGTCATTGACCGCGCCGTTGAGGAACTGCTCGATCAGGTAGCCGTTGGCGCCGTGGATCTCGACCCCGTCGAAACCGGCGGCCACGGCGTTTTCTGCCGCCCTGGCGAAATCCCCGGCCACGCGGCCGATCTCGCCGGTTTCCAGCGGCCGCGGCCGGGACGCCGTGACGAAGCCCGGCGTGCCATCCGCGGTGATGCCGAAGGCCGAGGAATTCGCCGCCTGCCGGCCGGTGGCGCTGACCGGGGCGGCGCCGCCGGGCTGCAGCGAGACATGGCTCATCCGGCCGACATGCCAGATCTGGGTGAAGATCGCCGCCCCCTGGTCATGCACGGCCGCGGTCACCGGCTGCCAGGCCGCGACCTGTTCCTGCGACCAGAGGCCGGGGCAGTCGGCGAAGCCCGAGCCTTCGGGGGAAATCACCGTGCCTTCGGTCACGATCAGCCCGGCGCCCGCGCGCTGCACATAGTAGCGCGCGGTCTCGGCCGTGGGGACGTTGCGGGGACTGCGCGCGCGCGTCATCGGCGCCATCGCGGCGCGGTTCTTGATGGTGAGCCCGCCAAGGCGCACCGTGTCGAAAAGATCTGCCATGGGAAACCTCAGTTGTAGGCGCCGGCCGAATAGGTCAGCTCGTAGCTGTGGGAGTAGAGTTCGAAGACGATGCCGAAGGGATCCTCGACATAGACCATGCGATAGGGCTTCTCGCCGGGGAAGTACTCGCGCACCGGCATCCGCTGCCTGCCGCCTGCGGCCACGATTTTCGCCAGCAGCCCCTCGAGGTCGGGATCCTGGATCGCGAAGTGGAACAGGCCCACCTGGCGGTAGGGCAGGTTGTCCTCGGGCTTGTAATTCTCGGGGAACTCGAACAGCTCGAAGCCGATGCGGTCGGCGGTAGACAGGTGGGCGATACGGAACTTGCCCCAGCCCGGGCCGAAGACGTCGTCGCACATCACGCCGATATCGCTGTCATCCTGCGCGATCTCGGTTGGCTCCATGATGACATAGAACCCCATGACATCGCGGTAGAAGGCAACGGCGGCATCAAGGTCAGGGACTGAAAGCCCGATGTGGGAAAAGGTACGGGGGGTGGTCTTGGTCATGACTGTCTCCTTGGCGTTACGTCGAGATATGGATTGGCCAAGCGCATTCATCCAATTATCATTCATGCTCATTATGATAACCAAACGGAGCGAAATGTGCTGAACGCGACCTGGCTCGACACCTTCGCCACGCTCTGCGATGTCGGGCATTTCACGCGCGCCGCGGCCGCGATGAACATGACCCAGCCGGGCGTAAGCCAGCATGTGAAGAAGCTGGAGGCGCAGCTTGGCCAGCCGCTGCTGACACGCGATGGCAAGAGCTTCATCCTGACGCCTGCCGGAGAGGCCGTGCTGGCCATGGCCCGGCGCCGCCGGGCGGAAGAAAGCGCACTTCGGAGCGATCTGCAGCATGACGACCCGGACCGGGGACAGGTTTCGATCGCCTGCTCGGGTTCGCTTGCCCTTCTTCTCTATCCGCGCTTCATGGATTTCATGGCAAGTGCGCCCGCCCTTTCCATCATCCTCGAAGCGATGCCGCAACCGCGCATTCTGGAGGGCATCGTTGCGGGGCGTTTCGATCTCGGGATCGTCAACCATTCTCCGGCCCATCCTCGGCTCGAAGGCGAGAGTGTCGGGCAGGACGAGCTTTGCCTTCTCCTGCCGGCCGACAGCGCGGCACCGCGAAGCTTCGCGGAACTCGACGCGCTCGGTTTCATCGCCCACCCCGACGGCTACGCGCATGCAGACGACCTGCTTGGCGCGAATTTTCCGGACGCCCATCCAGGAGCGGACCGGCTGCGGGAGCGCAGCTTCGTCAACCAGATCGGCCAGATCCCGGAGCCGGTGCTGCGCGGTCTCGGCTATACCATCCTGCCGCGCAGCGGCGTGGACGCGCATCCCGGCAGGGACCGCCTGCAGGTCATGTCCCTGCCGGTGCCGGTCCGCCACGAGCTCTGGCTGGTCCAGCGGAAGAACCGCAGCCTCCCGGCGCGGACCCGCCGGGTCCGGGCCGGGATCGCTGAGGCCCTTGCCGCATTGTGAAGACGATGGTTCAGCCCTTCGCCGCCCGGGCGGCCGCAACAAGGCCATTCAGCCAGTCTTGGTGACCGTTGATCATCGGGTTCGGCACGGTCGTGGCCAGCTCCTTCGCCGGAGCGCCGTTCTGGGTTTCCTGCGTCAGGATCCGCACCCGGCCTTCTGACAGGTCCTCGATCAGCCACGCGTGATGCACATCCAGCCGGTCCGCGTCGCCACGTTCGCCCGACCAGCCGTGCCAGGCGATGCGCGCGGGCTGGCCCGCAACTGGCGGCACGCATTCGACGACGCGCGCCGGAACCGGGAAGCCGAAGGTGCGGAAGAAGAAACTGTCCCCAAGCACCAGCTCGGGGCCCTTGCCGTCATGGATCTCCACATCGGCGGAATTGGGGTAGTAGTCCGGCCAGCGGGCCGGGATGGCAAGGAAGGGCCAGATCTCGGCGGCGCTCAGGCCGGTGACGATGATCTCGTTCGAGGCGAAGTTGTCAGTGAAGCCGGGCACGAAGCCTTCGGGCCAGAGGATGTCGGACATGTGTCTCTCCATTGATCGGGATGCTGGAGATATGGCCGGTGATCGGATATAAGACCAATCGCATCTCGTGACATCAGATATACCCATGGCCGATATCAAGACCTTCGACCTCAACCTGCTGCGCACCCTCGCGGCGCTGCTGGAGACCCGCTCCGTCAGCCGCGCCGCGGACAGGCTGGGCGTCACCCAGCCTGCCGTCAGCGGCATGCTGGCCCGGCTGCGCGAGGCTCTTGACGATCCGCTGTTCGTGCGAACACAGCGCGGCATCCTGCCAACGCCCCGTGCGGAGTCCATGACCCGGCAGCTCGCTTCGGTGCTGGGCGGCGTCGAGGAATTGTTGCAGGCTGAAACCTTTGATCCGATGCGCGCGAAACTGACCTTGCGGGTGGCTGCAACCGACTATGCGCAGCGGGCGGTCCTGCTGCCGTTCATCGGACAGCTGCGGCAACAGGCCCCTGGCGTGCTTCTCTCGGTACGGCCCGTGACGTCGGACTTCGCCCGGGAACTCGCCGAAGGCGACCTCGACATGGCCCTGGTCACGCCCGAGATGGCACCGGGGCGGCTGAAAGCGAAGAAGCTCTTCGACGAAACCTATGTGACGTTGCTGCGGGCTGACCATCCGCGACGCTCCGAGGCCGCGACGCTGGACGGGTTTTGCGCCATGGAGCACGCACTGATGTCGCATGATGGCACCGCCTTTGCCGGGCCGACGGATGCCGCACTGGAAAAACTGGGGCGCTGCCGCAAGGTCGTGGCGAGCGTGCCGAACTTTACCATTCTGATCGATCTGATCCGGCGTTCAGACATCATCGCCCTTGTGCCATCACGTCTCGTCACGGCTGAGACCGGCGTGGTGGCCATGCCCCCGCCCCTGCAGGTCGAGGGTTTTCGAAAGCTCCTGACATGGCACGATCGCCTGCACCAGGATCCGGCGCAGAAATGGCTTCGAGACAAGATGGCCGATGGAATGCCGGGATGACCTGCTGACTTCGGCTCAACGATTCCGAACAGCCCAGCATCGCTCCGGCGCAGCGCGTTGCGCAGCTTTTGCATCAGCGGCAGGAGGCTGCTGAAAAGCTGGCCGCACCCCCGGAAGATGCGGCCGGACCGTTGCATCAGATCGAAACGGACTCGCCGTCGCGTGCAGTGCGTACCGAAGCATGAGTGCCAGGTCCTGCCGCGAAGGCGGCTCCGGAAAGCGCGGGCGAGTTTCCGCGGGTCGTCATGGCTATCTCTCCGGATCAGCGGACCAGGAAGTCTTCGGCCGAGATGACCTCGCCATAGTAAAAGCCGAAGGACCACATCATCGCGGCATGGACATGGGCGGCGGGCGCGGTGATGCCGCCGAATTCCAGGTCGCGTGTCGCGCAGGCATCGTGGACGGTGACGGTGCGGTATCCGAAATCATTGGCGGCCCGCACGGTCGCATCCACGCACATGTGGCTCATGGCGCCAATGACCACGACCTCCGCGATCCCCGCCTCGTCGAGCATGTCCTTCAGCCCGGTGCCGCGGAAGGAATTGGGAAAGTGCTTGGTCACGACCGGTTCATCCTCGGCCGGGGCGACTGTTGCATGGATCTCGGCCCCCTTGCTGCCCGGAGCGAAAACCGGGGCCCCCTCGGGCATTTCATGACGGACATGAACGACCAGATCACCGGTTTTGCGGGCGTGGGCGATGACGCGGGCTGCATTGGCGGCAGCAGCCTCGATGTTCTGGAGCGCGAAGCCGCCATCGGGCCAGTATTCGTTCTGCAGATCGACGACAACGACAGCACGTGCGGGCATGGTTCCAACCTTTCATGAACCGGTTTCGTTGACTTCAATCTGGCGCGGGCCGACACAGGGTACGATTGGCGAGATCGACAGAATCAGGGGCAATATCGTCAAATGGATGAAGTTGGCATCGGCATAGTCCTGTATCCGGGCGCGCAGCGGTCGGCGGCCTGGGGGCTCGAGGACCTGTTCGCGATCGCTGCCCGGGTCGCCGCCGAGGCAGGCCACCAGGGAGCACAGGTTCGCGTCCAGATCCTGGAAGACACGCCCAGGGAGACTGCACATGCCGGAAAGACCTGCGACGTCCTGATCCTGCCTCCGTCCCTGGAACCGCCAATCGAGCGCGCTGCGGCGGCACCTCTGGCACGCTGGCTGCGCGCACGCCATGCCGAGGGTGCGGTGGTGGCGTCGATCTGCGGTGGCGCGTTCGTTCTGGGCGAGTCAGGGCTGCTAGATGGCAGGACAGTCACGACTCACTGGGCCTATGAGGAAGCTTTCTGCGATCGCTTCCCTGATGCCGTTCTTGATATCGACCGGCTCCTGATCGACGGCGGTGACATCCTCTCGGCAGGCGGGCTCATGGCCTGGACCGATCTGGGCCTCAGCCTCGTCGAAAGATATCTCGGTCCGGTGGTGATGGCGCAGACCGCGCGGATGCTGCTGATCGATCCTCCCGGACGCGAGCAGCGCTACTACAGCGGCTTCGCTCCCAGGCTCTCCCACGGCGACGCCGCCATCCTGAAGGCGCAGCATTTCCTGCATGAGGGCAGCGGCAGGGAGGCCCGCCTCGCGGTGCTGGCGGATCTGGCCGGACTGGAGGAGCGCACTTTCCTGCGCCGCTTCCAGCGGGCCACCGGCATGACCGCGACCGACTATGCCCAGCGTCTGCGCATCACGAAAGCGCAAGAGCTCCTCCAATTCGGCCGCCTCCCGATCGAGCGCATCGCCTGGGAGGTCGGCTATTCCGACCCCGGCGCTTTCCGCAAGGTCTTCCGCAGGATTGTCGGGCTGACCCCGGGCGAGTACCGGCAACGTTTCCATGCATAGGAAATGCGGCGTCTGCCGGCGTGCGCGGCAACCGCGGGGAAGTCATGGCCCATCCCATGTGTGCACGCCCCTAGGGCAAGGGCCCGGATAGGAGCGCTGCTGGGATCTCTCCCTCGTCTTGACAGGTAGCTTTCCACCCGACCGCAGGCCCGCCGGACTTCGGTAACGCCATGTAACGGATGACCGGGAAAACGCACACGTCCCCTGCGTCCGGCAGTTGCAAGCGGTGCCGCAGAGGAAAACTATCTCCCTGTCGGATCCGGCGCGGCCGTCCGGCGACGGACTCAGGGAGGAGAGAGCCATGACGATCGCAAATGCTGCCTGGGCGGCAGCCTTGCTTGTGGCAGGTGGCGCTGCAGCGATGGCGGCGGACATATCCGCCCCCACCGGTGAAATCCGCGGGCTGGAGGAGGACGGGCTGAATATCTACCAGGGGATTCCCTATGCCGAGGCGCCCACCGGAGACCGCCGCTGGGCGGCGCCAGTCGCCAAGGCGCCCTTTGCGGAGCCTTTCGAGGCCACGTCTCTCGGCGCGGAATGCGTGCAGAAGGCCGTATTCTGGCGTCCGGGGAGCCCGGCCTCGACCGACGAGGACTGCCTGTCGCTGACCGTCTATGCCCCGGCCGGGACTGACGGACCGCTTCCGGTCTTCGTCGGCTTCCATGGCGGCGGGTCGGTGAACGGCTCGAAGACCGATTGGGATCCGCGCAGGCTCGCAGCAGATGGCAATGTCGTGGTGACGGTTAACTACCGGCTTGGCGTGACCGGCTTCTTCGCCATGCCGGAACTTGCAGGAGACGATAATCTCGGCGGCAATTACGGCGATTTGGACCGCACCGAAGCGCTGCGCTGGGTCCAGCGCAACATCTCGGCCTTCGGCGGCGATCCCGGAAAGGTGACCATCGCCGGACAGTCCGCGGGCGCGCGCGGCGTCTGCTTCCAGCTGGCGTCGCCCGAGGCCGCCGGGCTGTTCCACGGCGCGATCATCCAGTCCGGGCCGGGCTGCGCGGCCCACACGATCGCGCAGGCCGCTCCCGGATGGGAGGATCTGATCCGCGTCGCGGGTTGCGCAGACGCGCCCGACCGGCTGGCCTGCATGCGGGACCTGAGTCCGGCGGAGCTGATCGACGCGCAGGGCAGTTCAGACTACGCCTCGCGCACGATCATTGGCGGCAACGGCCTGCCCGGGGTCATGGACGACCTCTTTGCGGCCGGCGAATTCAACAGGGTGCCCGTAATCATCGGCAATACCCGCAACGAGCGACGTGCCTTCACCTACGAGGCCAACGACCTGATGATCCAGCCGGTCACCATGGCCAAATTCGAGGCCTATGTCCGCGACGGCTATCCGGACCGCGCCGACACCGTGCTGGAGCGCTATTCGGACGATGCGCAGCGGGCGCCGGGCCTGGCCCTGGCCAATCTCGCGAGCGACGAGCGCATGTGCACCACAACCGGCACGATGCAGGCGCTGTCGATGCATGTCCCGGTCCATGTCTTCGAATTCCGCGACGAGACCGCGCCGGGACGGCCCTACATGGTGATCCCGTCCTCCTTCCCGATCGGCTCCGGCCACAGCGCCGAACTGCCCTACCTCTATGGCTCGCTGATCACGGGCGAGCTGGATGGCAGCCAGATGGCGACCGGCAAGGCCATGCGCGGCTACTGGAGCGCTCTGTCGGAGGGGGACGGGCTGGAAGACTGGCCGACCTATTCTGCGGCCGCGCCGAAGCGGATGCTGTTTCTCGAGAACGGCGCGACAGAGGTGATTTCCGAGGCCCAGTTCATGGCCGAACACAACTGCGATCTGGTGCTGGGCGATGCGGACTAGCCCGGCATCACTACCGCGAACAGAATTTCCGAAGTCTACGACTGTCAGGGAGGACAGAATGACGACATGCCGACTTGCCACCGCAACCCTGGTGCTTGGACTGGCAGCCGGCGGCGCCTGGTCACAGGATGCCGACGACCGGCCGCTGCTGCAAGCGGGCGCAGCGCGTCTCGACATCACGCCGCCACATGACGACCGGTTTCCGGCGATGGACGAGTACGAGCACGAACATCTGTTCCTGCGCGCAATCGCCATCGGCAATGGCAGCGCCCGTGCGCTCCTTATCGGTGCCGATCTCAGCGGCATAGACGAGTCCGTCTGGGGCCCGATGGTTGCGGGCCTCGCCGAAGAAACCGGCATTCCGGAAGAGAATATACTGATCTCCTCGACCCATACCCATAGCGATTGGCCGTTGCGCCAGATCGTGTCGGGCACACCGCGCTGGGGCACGGATTTCCTTGCCGAGAAGGTCCTCGACGTGGCCGGGGAGGCACTGGCGGCAATGGAACCGGCAAAGGTCGGGTTCGCCGAGGGCGAAGCGCATCTCAACGTCAACCGCGACACCATCGACCCGGTCACGAAGGCATGGACCCAGGCTGCCAATCTTGACGCTGTCTCCGATCCGGCCCTCGGTGTAATCGCGTTCTTCGGATCCGGCGGCGCCCCGATCGCGGCGGTGGCGAATTACGCGATGCATCCGGTGAACGGCTATTTGGCCGGGTTCACCAGCGCCGATTTTCCGGGTGCCATGAGCCGCCATGTCGAGACCGCCTTCGGCGACGGCATGGTGACGCTCTTCACCCAAGGCGCCTCGGGCGACCAGAATCCGCGCTGGCTGCGCACCGGGACCAATGCGCTGGCGGCGCGTTCCGGGCAGGAGGTCACCGGCTTCGAAATGGTCCGCGAGGACATCGAGGCGCCGATCCGCACCGGCGAGATGCCCGCCGGGCTGGTCACGGCGGACATGGCGCATGAACTCGGCGACTACATGCAGGCGCTCGGCGTCGTGCTCGGCGAAGAAGCGATCCGGGTGATGAGCCACATGGAACTGCGGGACGCGGCGCGGATCGAAGGCCGCCAGGCGATCGTGACCTGCCCGGGGCGGACCCGGCTCGACAATGTGCGCGAAGGCGCGGCGGGAGAGTACGAGGACGGCCCGGATGTCGAGATCCGGGTCGGCATGCTGGGGATCGGCGACATTGCGCTCCTTACCACCAATGCCGAGGTCTATACCGATATCGGGCTGGCGGTGAAGGCGCGCTCGCCCCTGAGCAAGGCCATGTATGTCACGCTGGCCAACGGCAAGGCGAATTCCGGATACATTCCCGATGACGAGAGCTTCGGACACCAGACCTTCCAGGTGCTGGGCTCGAAACTGAAGCCCGGCTGTGCCGGGGAAGCCATTCCTGCCGCCATTGCCGGGCTGGTCGGGGACTACCTGTCGGAGTGAATCCGGACCGGATGCAGACGGAGAAGCCCGGGCGGATCGCCCGGGCTTCGCGTTTTTCCCGCCGCCGGTGTCAGGGCGCGAGCGATGCTTCGGTCATGCCGTAATCCGCCAGCATCTGCTTGCGGTTCAACGCGTCGCGTTCCGGCCAGGGCGTCGCCTCCGCAGCCAGCGCCAGCCCGTCATGGAACCGCATGAAAGCCGGTCCGTCTTCGGGCTGCGGCCAGTCCGGCAGGCCCTCGCCGTTCGGGTCGCCCGTCTTCACGAAATTTGCCAGATAGGAGGACATGGTCTCGGCCATGCGTTCGTCGGCGCCGGTCCAGGGCCGCTGCCCGTCCCAGTCGCGGATAGAGTTGAAGAAATACCACAGGTCCGAGGAATGGTACGAGCCGTAGAATTCCGCGTTCCGGCCGGGCGGGGCGTGGTTGAAGTAGTAGGCGAAGACATTCCCCTCCGAGTTCCGCGCCTTCGCTGCCTGTGTCGACAAAAGGACCGAGGCGAAGCGGTAATCGGCCTCGGCCCGCAGCTTCAGACGGTAGGCATGGGATGGATCCGAGGCCCGGTAGACATCGGCGTAGCCGTCGCCATAGACCTTGGACATCGCCGCCGCGAACTCCTCCGGACCCATGGCGCCGTCGGGATCGCCGACAGTGGAGGTGCGCTCGTCCGAGGTCGAGCCGATCATCAGGTCGATCCCGTCCAGCGCCCCGGGCCGCAACAGGTCGACCGACTCGGCGGTCAGGAAGGTTCCGTCGATCACATAGTTCGAGACCGGCGCATCGAGCGCATAGAACAGGTTCTTCCCTCCGATCTTGCGGTCGATGAATTCTGCCGCCGGGATCGCGCGCAGCTCCTCCAGCGATCTCGGCCCGCCGAAGACTTCCGCTATGGCCGCCGCATTCGCCGCCTGCTGGTCTTCAATGGAGGGATAGTTCCGCGGCAGCAGGCTCGGTCCGGTGCTTTCGATCACGGCGCGTCCGAACAGCCCCTTCGCGGGCGGGCTCGACAGCAGCGCGACAGTGTTCGACGCTCCGGCCGACTGGCCGCCGATCGTCACCGTCCCGGGATCGCCGCCGAAGCCCGCGATGTTGTCGCGCACCCATTCCAGCGCCACGATCAGGTCCTTCAGCGCCTGGTTGCCCGACCGGCCGTCATCGATCTCGGCATCGAGTTCCGGCGTCGTCAGGAAGCCGAATGGGCCGACCCGGTACTGCACCGGAACCACGAGGATCCCCTTGGCAGCAAGCTTCGGCGCCCAGAACTCGATTTCCGAGGCATAGCCGTGGTCATTGCCGCCGCCATGGATCCAGACGTAGACCGGCAGCGCGTCGCCGGTGTCCCGGGCCGGGGTGAACACGTTGAGGTTCAGCCCCGCTTCGCTGGCGGGCGGCAGGAACTCCGGATCGTAATAGAATTCGTCGCCCCAGAAGGTGCCGACGGGGTTGAGGTTCACGTCCTGCATCACCTGGTCGCCCCAAGTGTCGGCGAGCTTCACGCCGTCCCAAGGCACAACCGGCCCGGGCGGGGCGAAGCGGGCCTTCCCGGCAGCCGGCCCGGCATAGGGGAGGCCCTTGAAAACCTGCACCCCCGCCACGTCGGTCGCCACGCTCTGCACCTTGCCGCCGGCGATCTGCACCACCTCCACTGGCCCGGCCAGCGCCGTTCCGGCCATCAGCAGCGCCAGCGCGCCGCCCGCGAGTCCGGCGGCGGCGCCTCTCAATTGTCCTGTCATTTTTTCCTCCCTTTGGCGGCCGCCTTGCCTCCGTCCGTTGCCGCGGCCGCCGGGCGGCAGGGACGTGTCGGGGATGCCGCGCGCAAGCGGGGGGCCGGCATCGGAACCGGCCCCCCTGCGGCGCGCGGGAAGGTGCGGCCTCAGCCGCCGCTTGCGCCGTAGAGAATGTCCATGATCTCTTCGTCATGGTGGTTGCGGACTTCGGAGACGTTGTCGAAAATCATCGTCGCGCCGTTTTCCGCCGTGTAGGCAGGCCAGTCCGGCATGTCGTCATGGTTGGGATCGCCCGTGCGCGCGAAGTTTATCCAAGCCTGGCTCATGACATCCGCCATGGCCAGCGCATCGGCGCCGCCGCCATTCGACTGCGGCACCAGATCGGCATTGTCGAAGACCATCGGGATCTCGGCACAGTGCCAGGCCCCGCCTACACCGTCCAGCACCGGCGACTGCCAGGACATTACCCAGGAATAGACCGGTGCCCCGCCGAGCGCGGATTTCAGCTTCGCGTGATGGATCACGCCGTGGCGCCGCGAGGTGTCGAAGAAATACGCGTCCTGCGGCGTGAACTCCGGATAGGCTTCGCTCCACGCTGCCGAGATCGCCTCCGCATCATCGCCGAAACGCTCCTTCATCTTGGCGGCGGTCTTTTCCGGGGTCCAGTCCGCCTTGTTGTCGGCCACCAGTTCCGCCGGATCGATGCGGATGATTGTCTCGAACTCGTTGAGCACGTTGCCGATCATCATCGGCACGTCCATCGCGTGCCGCGCCCAGCCCTCGTCCACCGGCTCGTAGGGCATGAAATCGCCGTCGAGCGCAGGCCGGAAGCTGGCCGCCGGGATTGCGCCTTCCTCCGCCGCCTGATCGAGCGCCTTGCCCGCGGCCGCCAGAAGCACGTCATAGGGCACGGTCTCGATCTCGCCCACGGTCTCGTCCGTCAAGCCGAGGTTTTCCAGCGTATGCGCCGCGATCGCCTGGGAGCCCTCTTCGGAGATCACCGGCTGCAGCGAGGCGCCGGACTGCACGATCGCCTTGGCGAAGAGCCCCTCCGCAGAGGGCGTGCCCATCAGGATCCGCACCTTGGAGCCGCCGCCGGACTGGCCGAAGATGGTCACGTTGGACGGATCGCCGCCGAATTCCGCGATATTCGCCTGCACCCATTCCAGTGCGGCGACGATGTCCTTCATGCCGGTGTTGGCGCTCTGCGCGTAGCGTTCGCCGTGTTGGGTGAGATCGAGCGTTCCCAGCACGTTCAGCCGGTGGTTCAGCGAGACCACGACGACATCTCCCTTCTCGGCAAGGTTGCGTCCGTCATAGGAGACCTGCTCGATCGAGGAGCCGTTGGTGAAGCCGCCGCCATGCAGCCAGACCATCACCGGACGCTTCCCTCCGTCGCCGGTTGCCGGTGTCCAGATGTTCAGGAACTGGCAGGCCTCGTTCTCCGGCATGTAGCGGTGCGGGTTGAATTGCTCGTCATTCGCCACTTCGGCCATGCGCGGGATCGGGCAGCTTTCGCCGTAGTTGACGGCCAGCCGCGTGCCATCCCAGGAAGCGGGCGGAGCGGGCGGCATGAAGCGCGCTGCACTGGCATAGGGCACGCCGCGGAAAGTCTCGATGCCGCGGTCGACGAAACCCTGCAGCCGGCCCTGCGCGACCGCCGCTTCGGCAGCGCCGGTCTTGGCGGTGAAGGGCGCGTCCTGTGCCTGGGCTGCCAGCGGCAGTGCCAGAGCCAGTGCCGAGCCGGCCGCAAGCCTGGAAATCATGGTCATGTCTGTCCTCCCGTAAAATGCCACGGCGCGTGCTTTCCCGGAACGCGGTGCCGCGCCGGGGCGATGGCCCGCGCCGTGCCGGCGGCCATCGGTCTTTGCTGTGCTGCAATCCGGGGCGGTGCCGCGTTGTGTGGCACCCTGCCCCGTGCGGAGCGGCCCCTGCGTGCCGTCTCCCCCGCGACTGTCCGACGGCCCGCGATGCCGATCAACTGCTTCCTGCCTGTCCCCGTCCGCCTTTCCGGGCTGCCCGTTACCTTGCGTTACAAAACCGCTTCCGGATCAGTTCAGCCGCTCGCCGGTCTTCGGCCGAAACAGGGACATCCGGCTAAGGTCGAAGGCCAGCGGCAGCACCGCACCGGGTTCGGCGGCGGTGTCGGGCGGCAGCCGCGCCGTCACCGGCCGCCCGCCCAGCGAGGAGACCACATAGGTATCGGCACCGGCAGGCTCGACCATGTCGATCCGGCACTCCACCGTCTCCGACGGCCCGTCCCCGCCGCGTCCGGCTTCGGTGATGTCCTCCGGCCGCAGGCCGAGTATCACTTCATCCGGCAGCGGTCCCGGCAGCGGCGTGCTTTCGAACACGATCGGCGTGCCGCCGGGACGGTCGATTTCCAGGCGCGCCTCCCCTCCGGAACGGCGCAGCCGTGCCGGGATCAGGTTCATCACCGGCGCCCCCATGAAATCCGCGACGAAGATATTGGCCGGTGCCCGGTAGATCTCGGCCGGGGTGCCGAGCTGCTGGATCGCGCCGTCCTTCATCACCATGATATGGGTCGCCAACGTCATCGCCTCGACCTGGTCGTGGGTGACATAGACCATCGTCCGGCCCAGCTGCTGGTGCAGCCGCTTGATTTCGGTGCGCATCTCCACCCGCAGCTTGGCATCGAGATTGGAGAGCGGCTCGTCGAACAGGAACAGCATCGGATCGCGCACCAGCGCCCGCCCCATCGCCACGCGCTGGCGCTGCCCGCCGGAAAGCTGCGCCGGACGGCGGTCGAGCAGGTGGCCGATCTGCAGTTGCTCAGCTACCTCGGCAAGCTTGCGCTCCTGCACCGCGCGGTCGATGCCGCGCACCCGCATACCGAAGGTGATGTTGCGCGCCACGCTCATCGTCGGATAGAGCGCATAGGACTGGAACACCATGGCAATGTCGCGGTCCTTCGGATTGACGCCCGCCATGTCGCGCCCGCCGATGCGGATATGCCCGCCCGAAGGGGCCTCCAGCCCGGCGATGCAGTTCAGCAGCGTGGACTTGCCGCAGCCCGAGGGGCCGACCAGCACCAGAAAATTGCCGGGATCGACGGCGACGTGGATGTCGCGCAGGATGCGCGTCTCGCCGAAGGTCTTGGACAGGTTGCGGATCTCGAGGATCGGGGCCATGCGCTTATCCTTTCACGGCGCCCGCGGTCAGACCGCGGATGAAATACTTTCCGGCGAGGACGTAGACGCCGAGCGTCGGCAGCCCGGCGATGATTGCGGCGGCCATGTCGACATTGTATTCCTTCACGCCGGTGGTCGAATTGACGATGTTGTTCAGTGCGACCGTCACCGGCTGCGATCCCGCCTGGCTGAACGAGACCCCGAAGAGGAAGTCGTTCCAGACATTCGTGAACTGCCAGATCACGGTGACCGTGACGATCGGCAGCGAAAGCGGCAGGAAGATCGAGGCGAAGATGCGGAAGAATCCCGCCCCGTCGATCTTCGCCGCGCGCACCAGTTCGCCGGGGACGGTGACATAGAAATTGCGGAAGAAGAGCGTGGTGAAGCCCAGCCCGTAGACGACATGCACCAGGACCAGCCCCGGAATCGAGCCCGCGAGGCCGAGCAGCCCCAGAACCCGCGCCATCGGCATCAGCACCACCTGGAACGGCAGGAAGCAGCCGAATAAGATCGCCCCGAAAAGGATGTTCGACCCCCGGAACCGCCAGTGCGACAGGGCATAGCCGTTCAACGCCCCTATAAGAGTCGAGAGGATGACCGCAGGGACCGCCATGGCCACCGAGTTCCAGAAAAACGGGCGCAGCCCTTCGCATTGGATGCCGGTGCAGGTGCCGGACCACGCCTTGCTCCAAGCTTCGAAGGTGATCTCGCGTGGCAGCGCGACGAGGCTGCCCGACTGGATTTCCTCCAGTCCCTTCAGCGAGGTCGTCACCATCACGAAAAGCGGCAGGAGGTAGAACGCCGCGAAGCCTGCCAGCATGGCATAAAGCCCGGCGCGCAACGCCATGCGGCGGAGCCGCGGCCGCGTAACGCGCATCCCGGCCGGGGCGGCGGAAAGGGGAACCGGCTGGTCAGTCATGCTTGGCCCTCAGTTCGGAATAGAGATAGGGCACCACGATGGCGAAGATCACCATCATCATCACCATCGCGGAGGAGGCGGCCTGGCCGAGATCCCCGCGCGAAAAGGCCATCGCGTACATGTAGGTCGCCGGCAGATCCGTGGCATAGCCCGGTCCGCCGCCGGTCATCGCCACGACCAAGTCGAAGCTCTTGATCGCCAGATGCGCCAGCACGATGAAAGCCGACATGAAGACCGGCGCCATCGAGGGCAGGATGATCGACGCATAGATGCGCCAGTCGGGGATGCCGTCCACCTGTGCGGCCTTGATGATCTCGCCGTCGACGGAACGCAGGCCCGCGAGGAACAGCGCCATCACGAAGCCCGAGGCCTGCCAGACGGCGGCGATCACGATGGCATAGATCGCCCGGTCCGGATCGACCAGCCAGTCGAAGCGGAACCCGTCGAACCCCCAGCGCTGCACCAGGGATTCCAGTCCCAGACCGGGATTGAGCATCCATTTCCAGGCTGTGCCGGTGACGATCATCGAGAGCGCCATCGGATAGAGGTAGATCGTCCGGATCAGCCCCTCAGCACGGATCTGCTGGTCGAGAAGGATCGCCAGCCATAGTCCAAGTACCATGCTGAGCAAGATGAACAGCAGGCCGAACACCATCAGGTTGCCCATCGCCATGTCCCAGCGCGGATTGTCGAACAGCCGCCGGTACTGGATCAGTCCCGCGAAGTCGTAGTTCGGCAGCAGCCGGGATTTCGTCAGGGAAATCCACGCGGTCCAGGCGATGAAGCCGTAAACAAAGACCGTCACGGCGGCGAAAGTCGGGGCCAGGATGATCTTCGGGATCTGCCGCTCGAGCCAGCTCAGCATCGCAGGTTCCTTCTTCGGACGGAAGCGCGCGGCCACAGCGGCCGCGCGGGGGGGTCACATCGAGTTCGCGATGGCGCGGCCGAGTTGCTCGACCGCCTCCTCCGACGACATGTCCGAGTTGAAATGCGCCGTGACCACATCGCTGATCGCGCCGGCCTGGGCTCCCCGCAGCGCCATGCCATGGGCGAAGGACGGCAGCAGACCGGCGTCGTCCGAGGCAGCGTTCATGTCCCGTGCCGAGAGCTGCGCGCAGCTGTCGAAGCCGTCGAGGCTCACGTCGCTGCGGACCGGGATGGACCCCTTGGCGAGGTTGAAAGTCTCCTGGAAGGACGGGCCGACAATCAGTTCGGCGAGGATCTCCTGGCCCTCGCGCGCATCGCCGGCACCGACATCGAACATCGCGAAGCTGTCGACATTGTAGAGGAAGCCGTCGCCCGGGGTCGAAGCACAGAGGAAGTCCTCGCCCGGCACCTTTCCCGCAGCGAGGAATTCGCCCTTGGCCCAGTCACCCATGATCTGGAAGGCAGCCTCGCCGTTCATCACCATGGCGGTCGCGAGGTTCCAGTCCCGGCCGGGAAAGTTGTCGTCGACAAAGCCGCGCAGGATGCGCATCTGGTCGAAGACCGCCGTCATCGTGTCCGAGCCGAGCGCCTCCTCGTCGAGATCGATCAGGGCCTTGCGGTAGAACTCGGTGCCGCCGATGCCGAGAACCACCGTCTCGAACACGGTCGCATCCTGCCATGCCTGGCCTCCGTGCGCCAATGGCGTGATGCCTGCGGCGATGAGCTTCTCGGCTGCCGCATTGAACTCCTCCCAGCTGGCAGGCATGCCAATGCCGTTCTGCGCCAGAACCTCGGCGTTGGCCCACATCCAGTCGACGCGATGCACGTTCACCGGAGCCGCGCACCAGGTTCCGCCGCATTTCATGTGGGCAGAAATAGCCTGCGGAAGCACCTGCTCCCAGTTCTGGGCGGCAGCGACGTCCGAGATGTCGGCCAGCACGCCTTCCTCGTACCATTCCTGGATCGCCGGGCCCTTCAGCTGCACCGCAGTCGGCGGATTGCCGGACAGCACCCGGGCGCGCAGCGCCGTCATCGCCGCATCGCCGCCGCCCCCTGCAACCGGCATGTCGGTCCAGCTGCCGCCGCGCGCGGCGAATTCCTGCTGCAGAACGGCGACAGCCTTTGCTTCTCCGCCCGAAGTCCACCAATGCAGGACCTCGGCCTGGGGCTCCGCACCCGCGGCACAGGGTGCCAGAACCGCAGCCGCCATGACTGCGCGGATCGCGCAATATCTCATTTCCGTCTCCTCCCTCACGCGGCCTTCGGGGCCGTCTATGCCCGATTAAGCCGCTGCCGCGGCCCGCGCACAACCGCCGAAATCCGGCTCCGGCCGCGGCTCCGGAAAATTCGTTCCGATCCGTGACAAAGCGTTACATTTCCCGGCAGGAACGGTGCTAGGACAGGGGCAGCAAACTACCGTTGGGGAGGAACGGTCGATGCCGATACCGAGGATTCTGGTCGTCGATGACGACCAGGAGATGCGCGACATGATGGTCGCCTATCTGCAGAAACAGGGCACGGTCGCCCTCGGCGCCGAGACGGAGGAAGACATCCGGGCCGCCCTGGCCACGGGCCGGCTCGACCTGATCCTGCTCGACGTGATGCTGGGCCGCCAGAACGGGGTCGAGATCTGCCGCCGCCTGCGCAAGGAACTGGATCTGCCGATCATCATCGTCTCGGCGCTCTCGGCCGACCAGCACCGAATGGCGGGCTATCGTGGCGGCGCGGACGACTACATTGCCAAGCCGTTCAACCCTGACCTGCTGATCGCGCGCATCCGTGCCGTCATGCGCCGGCTGCGCCGCAGCCCTTCGCTGGCCTATCGCCGCTCTGCCGGGACATGGACCTTCAGCGGCTGGACATTCGATGCCAAGGGCGACGAGATCCAGTCGCCGGACGGCTACCACGTGACGCTGTCGCAGCGCGAGACCCGCCTTCTGAAGCTGCTGCTGGCCAACCCTCACGTGCCCCTGACCCGGGAGGAAATCGCCGCCGGACTGGATGTTACCGGCGAGGAGACGGCCGATCCCGGCGGGCGCGCGATCGACATGCTGGTCGGCCGCCTGCGCTCGAAGATCGAGGCCGACCCGCGCAAGCCGCGGCTGCTGCGCACCGAGCGCAATGTCGGCTATGTGTTCGGCGCGGATGTCGTGCTTCAGGAGTGAGCTTGCGTGCTGAAGCGCCCGATGCGTCTCTCCGGAATATTCGGACTGTGGATCGTGCTGGCCTTCCTGTCGGGCATGGCTGCCTCGGTCCTGTGGTACGAGTCGCAGAGCGCCTGGGGCCGCTACCGCTCTGCCGCCTACCGGGCCGGCCAGAGCCTGTTTCCCGCCTTGGTCGCGGGCAGGCCGGATTTCTCGCCGCTGCCGGTGGTGCCGCTGGCGCCCGGCGAGGCGGCGTCCGCCGAACGTGGCGCCTTCGCGGAGATTGCCGGCGTGCCCTCCGGTGCCCGCAGCACATTGGTGACCGTTCGCGATTCCTTCATGCCGCCGCTGGCGCCGCCGGTCCTGTCCATCGCCATCCTGTCCAGCGGGCTGCACTATCCCGTGGCCGATATCGGCAGCGCGCCGGATCTCGCCGCGGCGCGCAAGCTGGGCTCCATCATCCGGGTAGTCGCCACCTACTGTGGCGATCCCGTGCTTCTGGCGCGCAATGCCGAGGGCGCGTGGTTCCGGATCGAGGGCAGCAGCATCTGGTCCTGCGCCGCCGTCCCCCGCGACAACCGGCTGATCGCAGGCGGGCTCGCGGTATTGGGTCTCGCGGCCGCTCTCTCGAGTGCAGGTCGCACCGCCCAAGCCTTCCGGCACTTCGCCGAAACACTTGCCGTGCGGCAGCAGCCCGGCAGCGCCGCCTTCCCGGCCGGCACCGGCCCGGCGGAACTGCGCGATATTTCCCTGGCGCTGGCCGCGCGGCTGGAGGAAGAGCAGGCCAGGATGGAAAAGCGCGCGGAATACCTGTCCCATGTCAGCCATGACCTCGGATCGCCGGCAACGCGGCTGCGGCTGCGCGCTGCGCTGATCGATGATCCGCAGCTGCGCGACCGGCTCAGCGCGGATATCGACCAGATGACCGGCATGATCGAAGGGGTTCTGGCCTATACCCGCACCGAGCTGGATGACGAACAGCCCAGGGAAATCTCGCTGAGCGCATTGCTCGCGGCCATTGCCGACGACTACCGGGACCTGGGCCTGCCGGTCCGCCTGCTGCAACTGCCCGAAGAGCATGTCTCCACAGCCGCCACCGTTTTCCTGAACCCTGCCGGGCGGCATGCGCTTCCCGCCGGGCGGCGGGTCCTGGTCACGGCGCGGGCCCGTGCGCTGCGGCGGGCCATCGTCAATCTGGCGGAAAACGCGCTCAAATACGGAGGTGCAGCCCGTCTTGGCCTGCAGGCCGACGCGAGTAGCGCATGCATCACCGTCGAGGACGATGGGGGCACCGTCGATCCGGCCCTGCTCCAGCAGCTGACTGCTCCGTTCCGCCGGGGGACGAACTGCGGCGGACAGGATGGCTTCGGGCTTGGCCTCGCCGTGGCGACGACCGTGGCGCAGCAGCACGGCGGCGAGCTGATCTTCGAACAGGCCGAGCGCGGCTTGCGGGTCCGGCTCTTGATCCGCCGCCTCTAGCAGGGTGCTGCCCTGCGGCAAAGCGCTTGCCGCCTGCCGCGACGATCCGCTCCAGCAGCCCTTCCAGATCGGGGTCTTGGACCGCAACATGGAGAGATGGTCGCGGGATTTCGGACCAGGTGTCAAGCTTTAGCGCCTGACGAAGACTGACCCGAGATGACGAAACGGAAACGCTATTCAGCGGAGTTCAAGGCGAAGGTGGCTCTCGAGGCCATCCGCGAGGAACTGACGACGGCCGAGCTGGCCAAGAGTTGAACGGCGAACGCCATCGGTCCGAGAGAGCCGTTCAACGATATCCATCCCACCATGATCAGCGGCTGGAAACGGATAGCCATCGAGAAGATGGCATCGGCCTTCGATACGAAGGCGGCTGCCGAGCCGATGGTTTCGGCAGCGGATGTGGAGAAACTTCACGCCAAGATCGGCCAGCTGGTCGTGGAGCGGGATTTTTTGTCGGAATCCTCTAGTCTCATCCCCGGCACTGGAGGCAGAAAGCGGTGAAGAAGGATCATCCCGGCCTCAGCGTGCGGCGGCAGTGCAGCCTGCTGTCGCTGGCCCGCTCGAGCCTCTACTACCAGCCGCGCGGCGAAAGCGCGGAGAACCTCGCCTTCATGGCGATCATCGATCGCCAGTTTCTCGAAACGCCGTGGTACGGCTCGCGCCAGATGGCCCGCCACATGCACAGAGAAGGGCACAAATGCGGGCGGCATCGCGTCAGGCGGCTGATGAAGCTCATGCGGCTGGTGCCGATCCGATGCCCGGCAGGGCATTGCGCAGCAATGTCCCGAGAGGGAACCAGGAGCCGAAGACCAGCAGGAAACACCCAGAGCACAAGATATATCCGTATCTCCTCAGAGACTTGGCCATCACCCGGCCGAACCAGGTCTGGTGCACCGACATCAGCTACATCCCGATGCGTCGTGGCTTCCTCTACCTCGTGGCCGTCATGGACTGGCATAGCCGGAAGGTGCTGAGCTGGCGTTTGTCGAATTCCATGGACGCGGGATTCTGCGTCGAGACCTTGAAAGAGGCGCTGGCGAAATACGGCGCGCCGGAGATCTTCAACAGCGATCAGGGATCCCAATTCACCAGCACCGACTTCACCGGCGCGCTGCACGACGCGAAAGTGAAAATCTCCATCGACGGGCGCGGCCGCTGGATCGACAACCGGATGATCGAGCGTCTGTGGCGCTCCCTGAAATACGAGTGCGTCTATCTGAACGCTTTCGAGACCGGGTCGGAGGCCCGCGAGGGGATCGGCGCCTGGATCAGCTATTGCAACGAGAGACGCCCGCACTCATCGCATGGGTTGCTGACGCCGGATGAGGCCTATGGTACCCGGACCCCGAACCTGAAGATCGCCGCCTGACGTGAAACCAATGCTATAGCTTGGCCCGGCGGCAAACTGGTCGAAAAATCGGGACCACCTCTGTAGGCCGTCGAAAGGTGCGCGATACGGAACTTGCCCCAGCCCGGGCCGAAGACATCGTCGCACATGGCGCCGATATCGCTGTCATCCTGTGCGATCTCGGTCGGCTCCATGATGACATAAAAACCCATGACATCGCGATAGAACGTGTAGGCGCAAGGCGATAATGTCACCCCGGAACAAAGCGAAAGTGTCACTCTCCCTGCTGGTGATGGCGAGGGAGAGCTTCCGTGGGATGGGTGTTGATGAGCGAACGCGAATTGGAGCGGGTCGACGTTCTGGCTCAGGTCGATGACGGGCGGCTGGGCATCGATGCCGGTGCAGGCATCCTGGGCGTCAGCCGCCGCCAGATGTTCCGGCTCCTGAAGCGTTGCCGTGGCGGCGGAGCTGCCTCGATCCGCCATGCATCCCGCGGACGGACGGCAGGCAACCGGATCCACGACGCCCGGCGCGATCTCGCGCTCTCCCTGGTTCGGGAGCACTTCACCGATTTCGGCCCGACGCTCGCGGCCGAGAAGCTGGCGAAACTGCACGGGATCCGGGTGTCGCGCGAGATGCTGCGGAAATGGATGGCCGAGGCGGAGATCTGGCTCCCGCGCCGGCAGAGGCACCGCATCCGCCAGCCGCGTCTGCGGCGGGACGCCCTGGGCGAGCTCATCCAGCCTCTCGGGACATTGCCTTCGGCAATGCCCTGACGGCCAGCGGATCGACGGCCCCGAACATCGGTGGCTCGAGGAATGAGCCGCCGGCGCGCCACCGGTCCGAGCGGTGGCGGTGAATGGGATCCGTGCACGCTGCTCGTGTTCATCGACGACGCCACCAGCACGCTGATGCACCTGGAATTCGCCCCCTCCGAAAGCACATGGTCCTACTTCGGCGCGCTCGAGCGGTATCTGGCCCGGCACGGCCGCCCCGTGGCCTTCTATTCCGACAAGCACACTGTCTTCCGCGTCCCGAAACCCGGCCAGCATTCCAGCGGGATGACCCAGTTCGGCCGGGCCCTGGCCGAGCTGCTGATCGAGATCCTCTGCGCCAATTCCAGCCAGGCCAAGGGCCGGGTCGAACGCGGCAACCGGACGCTGCAGGACCGGCCGGTGAAGGAGCTGCGGCAGGCCGGGATTTCCGGCTCTGAGGCTGCGAACGCCTTCCTGCCCGGCTTCGCGAAGCGCAGGAATGCGCGCTTCGCCGTCGCCCCGCTGCCGGGCCGCGACCTTCATCCTCCCTTGAACGTGCCTCCGGACCGGCTGCGAAACATCCTGTGTCTGCGCGACCAGCGCCAGCTCTGCAAGAAGCTGGCCATGGCCTATGCCCGCATGAAGCTGCTGGTGGAAGACAGCGATCTCTCCCGGTCCGCCGCGGGCCAGCATGCCGATGCCTGCGATTTGGCTGATGGCCGGCTCCAGGTCCGGCACAAGGGGGTGGCACTGCCCTTCCGGATCTTCGATCCCCATCAGCAGCGGGTGACCCACGCTGCCATCGCCGGGAACAAGCGCCTGTCGGTGGTCTTGGCGCATATCAAGGCCGGGCAGGAGAAACCACCGCCCCCGGTGACCGTGCCGCCATCGAGTGCCCATGCCGGGTACAGGAAGGAGGGCGGAAGGCGCCCGGGGCGCCCCTCGCGCCTGGAGCTTTGCACAAGGAAGCGCGCCGAAACCGCTGCCAGGCAGGCCTCCGATTGACGGAGGTCTCCGGCCTGCCCGGCTGCTCGCCGCATCGGCAGGGTGACATTTCCGCTTTGCACGATCGGTGACACTTCAGCTTTGCGTTTACATAGAACGCGACGGCCTTGTCGAGATCGGGCACGGACAGGCCGATATGCGAGAATGTGCGCGGGGTCGTCTGGATCATGTCGCTCTCCTGTGCGGTTTCCGCAGATATGGATTGCCCGCCTTGGCGCAGAAAATTATCATTTGTATAGAAAGGCATAATGAAATGGGTTGATGTCATGCTGAACGCGGCTTGGCTGGAGACCTTCGCCACGCTCTGCGACGAGGGACATTTCACCCGCGCCGCGGCGGTGCTGAACATGACCCAGCCGGGGGTGAGCCAGCATCTCAAGAAGCTTGAGGCGCAGATCGGCCAGCCGCTGCTGACGCGCGACGGAAAGAGCTTTTCCCTCACGCCCGCCGGCGAGGCGGTGCTTGCGGTTGCCAGACGCCGCCGCGAGGAGGAGCTGGTTCTGCGCGGAACTCTCCAGCATGACGATCCCGACCGGGGACGCGTGTCAATCGCCTGCTCGGGCTCGCTGGCGCTGCTGCTCCATCCACGGTTCATGGCCCTGATGGCTGCGGCGCCGGAGCTGTTCATCGTCCTCGAGGCCATGCCGCAGGTGAGGATCTTCGACTGCGTCCTCGACGGAAGCATCGATCTGGGCATCGCCGATCATTCCCCGGTCCACCCCAGGCTGGAAGGCCTGAGTGTCGGGCTGGACGAACTCTGCCTCATCCTCCCCGCTTGCCTCGGTTCGCCCGCAAGCTTCGCAGAGCTCGATGACCTTGGCTTCATCGCGCATCCGGACGGCTTTGCGCATGCCGACGAGCTGCTCGGCGCAAATTTTCCGGAATGCTATCCAGGCGCGGACCGCCTGCGGGCGCGCAGCTTCATCAATCAGATCGGCCAGATCCCCGAGCCGGTTCTGCACGGCCTAGGCTATACCATACTGCCGCGCAGTGGCCTCGGCGCGCATCCGGGCCGCAGCCGTCTGCAGGTCATGCCGCTATCCACGCCGGTGTGCCACGAGCTCTGGCTGATCCGCCGCCGCAACCAGCGTCTGCCTGCCCGTGCCCGCCGGGTCCAACAGGAGATCGAAGCAGAACTATCAGTGCTTTGATGCACGGCATGACGGCACGGTCCGCCACCGTCTCTGCCGAGTACAGAATATCGGGAATTGCAGAAAGAATACCGGTGTTCGGTACACCATACTGAAAAAATGGAGAATGCGCGCTATTTGAAAGCATCGGGCGTTCATGCCCGAACGCAGTGAACTGACGCAAGGAAACCGAGATGACCGACGAAACCACGCTGACAGTCATAGAGCTGGCACCGGTCATCGGGCAGTTCGGTTGGAAAACCGGATCGGACTTCGATGACTGGGGCTGGCCGGCATTTCGGCATGACCTGACTCCCACGCCGATCGACCCCTTGTGTCTTTCCGTTGATCTGTCGGTCATCCGGAATGCCGGCCAGCGAGGCTTTGCCTTGGAGATGCGCGGTGACCCGAGAAGGGCGTGACCACCTGGTCCCATGACTGTCCTGTCCCAGCAGCTTCCGGGCGAGCAGCACGTTCAGCTTCTGAAGCAAGGGGCCATCAAATGGCTGAGAATCCATACATTGTCGGCGGCGTCGTGCATCATGCACGCCTCCGGCGCGATACCCACAAGGACCTCCATGTCGCGGCGGTCGTCGACCATTTCGACCGCCTCCTCGGCGTCGAAAGCTTCCCCACGACCAGGCAGGGATATCGCCAGCTGCTCGCTTGGATGCGTTCCTTCGGCGATCTCCGGCGCATCGGGATCGAATGCTCGGGCAGCTATGGGGCGGGATTGCTGCGCTTCATGCAGGAGGCCGGGGTCACCGTGCTGGACGTCATCGCACCAGACAGGCTGGATCGGCGGCTGAGGGGCAAGAATGACGACTTCGATGCCGAAAGCGCCGCCCATGCCGCCTATGCGGAACGCCGCACGGTGACGCCGCGGAGCCGCGACGGGATGGTCGAAAGTCTCCGCGTTCTCAGGGTCTGCCGCAAGACAGCCATCCAGGCCAGGCGCATCGCCCTGCAGATGATCCAGACGACGATCGTCTGCGCCCCGGACAAGCTGCGGGACCCGCTGCGCAAGATGACCCGGATGCAGCTGATCCGCACCCTCGCGGCCTGGCGCCCGGACCTGTCCGCCTATCGCGAGGTGGACGTGGCGTATCGCATCTCCCTCAAGTTCCTGGCCCGGCGATATTTGGAGCTGCATGACGAGATCGCCGATCTGGACAAGATGATCGATGCCATCGTGAAGGATCGGACCCCGGAGCTTCTGGAGAGGCCCTGCGTCGGCATGAACAGCGCCGCGCAGCTGCTTCTGACGGCGGGGGACAACCCGGGGCGGCTGAAATCCGAAGCCAGCTTCGCCGCGCTCTGCGGCGTGAGCCCGGTGCCCGCCTCCTCGGGCAAGACGACCCGCCACCGGCTCAACCGCGGCGGAGACCGGGCGGCGAACAGCGCTCTGCACATCATCGCGATCGGGCGACTGAGGACTGATGCGAGGACATAGGCCTATGTCGCCCGGCGTGTCGCCGAGGGGAACTCGAAGCTCGAGGCGCTGCGCAGCCTGAAGCGCTACATCGCCCGCGAAGTCTTCGCCATCCTCCGGAAGGGCAATGCCCGCATCAGCCAGTCCCAGATCGTGCCTTGACTCTTAGAAGGGCATCAATGGGCGAGGGCGCGACGCGCCTTGCCGTCTTCCTCGAACCCACCTGCCCGTTCAGCGCCAAGGCCTTTGCAAAGCTCGGCCCGCTTCTCTCGGCCGCGGGCAGCGACCGGCTGACCATCGCCATCCAGATCCAGTCTCAGCCTTGGCACACCTTCTCGCCGGTCGTCAGCCGCAGCATCCTTGCCGCCTCGCTGACCGCAGGCGGCAAGGATGCTGCGCTGTCAGTGATGGAGAAGGTCTTCGCCCATCGCGAGGAGTTCGTCCTGGCCGACCATTCGCACGGCCCGAACATGGCGCTGTCCCCGGCTGACATCCTGGCCCGGATCGAGGAGCTTGGCGGCGTTGCGCTCGCCGAAGCCTTCGCGCTTCCGGAGGCGACTGACCTGATGAAGGCCCATGCCCGCTACTCCCGCAGGCGCGGCGTGCATGGATCGCCGAGCTTCATGGTCGACGGCGAGATGCGGGAAGACATGGGCAGCGGCGACACCGTCGAGAAATGGCTCGCCGACCTGAGGCTTGCCTGACCTCACATCATCCGCCGGATCAGCCCGGTCTTCCAGACGATCTGATGAGCGGCATGGCAACGAGCAGGGCGTAGAGCACGGCATGCGTGGCATGGGCCAAGGTCCCGGCCCATGAGTGTTCTTCGGCGGGAAGCTCCGGCCTGCCATGCCCCCTCCGCAGCCAGAGCCTCGCCAACATGGCCAGAAGGATGCCGCTCCCCGCCGGGATATATCCGAGCGAGGAGACATTGCAGACCGCCGCACCCTCGCGCATCAGTCCGTTGAACTGCCGCCGATACTATCGAAGGCAAGATATTGCAGCGCGACAAGCCTCACGACGATCCAGTGGAGGACCTTCTGGAACTTCGAGGAGCCGGCGGGGGTGGGCCGGTTCGTGATGGGAGGATCCCGGAAATCAGGCCAGATGCGTGCGGAACCAGTCGAGCGTCCGCTCCCAGGCCAGCGTCGCCGCCGCCTCGTCGAACCGCGGCGTGGAATCGTTGTGGAAACCGTGATTGGCGCCCTCGTAGATATGCGCCTCGTAGGTCTTGCCGGCCGCGTCGAGCGCCGCCTTGTAGGCCGGCCAGCCCGCATTCACCCGCTCGTCGAGCCCGCCGTAATGCAGGAGCAGCGGCGCCTCGATCTTCGGCACGTCCTCCGCCGCTGCTTGGCGGCCGTAGAACGGCACCGCCGCGCCCAGTTCCGGATAGGCCACAGCCGCCGCGTTCGACACCCCGCCGCCATAGCAGAAGCCGGTGATCCCGACCTTGCCGGTGACGGCCTCATCGGCCATCAGGTATTCGATGGCAGCGAAGAAGTCGTTCATCAGCTTCTCGCCGTCGACCTGGCGTTGCAGCTCGCGGCCCTCCTCGTCATTGCCCGGATAGCCGCCCATTGGCGTCAGCCCGTCGGGCGCCATGGCGATGAAGCCGGCCTTGGCCAGCCGCCGCGCGACATCCCGGATATAGGGGTTCAGCCCGCGGTTCTCATGGACGACGACAACGCCCGGCGCAGGCGCATCGCCGACCGGGCGGACGTAATAGGCGCGCATCTCGCCATGGCCGTTGGGCGAAGGATAGGTGATCCAGGTTGCCTTGATGTCCGGATCGTTGAAGCTAACCTGCTCGGCCATGGCGTAATCCGGCGACATCATGCCGAGGATCGCCGCCGCGGTCAGCCCGCCGACAGCGAACTTGCCCGCCCGGTCGAGGAACTGGCGCTTGGTGATCATGCCATGGGCATAGAAGTCGTAGAGCTCGAGCAGCTCGGGGCTGAAATCCTTCGCGGTCAGGCGGGGTTGTTGGGTCATGCGCGTCTCTCCCTTCGCGTCATTCGGCCGGTTCGGCCATGGATATGCCGGAGCGGCCAGGCAGGCGGACGCTCTCGACGATGAGGTATGTCACCGGTGTCAGGAACAGGGTCAGCAGGAAGGCGAAGCTCAGCCCGCCGGTGATCACGAGCCCGATGGCCACGCGTGCCTCTGCTCCGGCGCCGGTCGCGGTGGCCAGCGGCACTGCGCCGAGGATCGTGGCAATGGTGGTCATCATCACGGGTCGCAGCCGGGTCACGGCCCCTTCGAGCGCAGCCTTGCGCAGGCACAGGCCCTCTTCGCGCAGCTGGTTCGCGAACTCGACCATGAGGATGCCGTTCTTTGCCATGAGCCCGACCAACAGGACCAGACCGACCTGGCTGTAGATATTGACCGACTGCCCGGCCAAGGCAAGCGTCGCCACGGCCCCCGCCAGTCCCACCGGCACGGTGAGCATGATGGTCAGCGGCGTGCGGAAGCTCTCGAATTGCGCAGCCAGCACCAGGAAGACGATGGCGAGCGCCATGGCGAAGACCAGTGCCATGCCGTTCGAAGAATTGAGGAAGTCGGCTGCCTGGCCTTCCCAGGCAAGGCTCGCCCCGGCGGGAAGAGCGGACATCGCCGCCTCCACCCGTGCAACGGCTTCTGCAAGGTCCGTGCCCTCCACCAGATCGGCCTCCATCTCCACCGAATGCATCCGGTCATGACGGTTGACAGCAGGCGCCGCAGCACCGGTTTCGATGCTTGCGAAGGCCGAGAGCGGGATCAGGGCGCCGCGGTCATTGCGGATCATGACGCCCAGCATGTCCTCGACGGCATTGCGGTCATCGGGCGCGGCCTGCAGAACCACCGGATATTGCCGCCCGGCCGAAGTGAATTCGCCGACGCTGCGCGACGCGAAGAGCACCTGCAGCGTGCCGGCCACGGCTTGCGCGTCGAGGCCGAGATCCTGCGCCATGTCGCGGTCGACCGAGATGGTGGCGCCGGGCTGGTTGGCAGCATAGCCGAGCTCGACCTCTCCCAGCCCGCCATAGCCCTGCAGTCCGGCCCGCAGATCTTCCGCCCAAGCGGCAGCGGTCCCAATGTCGGGGCCGCCCAGCATCCATTGCAAGCTGCCGCTGCCGCTGCCGATGCCCAGCCCGCCGGAGGGGCGGATGCCCGTGGACACCTCGGTGATGCGGGCCAGCTGGGGGCGCAGCCCGGACATCACCTCGTCCAGCGTGCGGTCGCGTTCGTCCCAGGGCACAAGATTCACCAGGATCAGGGCACGGCGCACTTCGCCCCAGACGCCGACGATGGAGGTCACATCCGACACGATGCCATCTTCGCGCAGCGGCGCGAGCACGGCCTCGATCTTGCGCGCGGCGGCATCGGTCACTTCGAGCGTTGCTCCCTGCGGTGCGGAGGCGAAGATGCGGAACGACCCGCGATCCTCGTCGGGCGTCAATTGTTGCGGCAGTGACTGATAGGCGGTCCAGGCGGCCGCGAGGGCAAAGGCGGTCGTGGCCAGAAGTGGCACGGGATATGCCAGCACAGTGCCGAGAGCGGCACGGTAGCCGCGTTCGAGCCCGTCCATGATTGCGTCGACAGCACGCGACAGTAAGTTCGGCCGCGTCTCGGACGGCATCAGCATCATAGCCAGAACCGGCGACAGGCTGAGCGCGACGAAGCCCGAGACAGCTACGGCCACCGCCAGAACGATACCGAATTCTGCGAAAAGCTGGCCGATCTCGCCCTCCATGAAGCTCACCGGCAGAAACACGGCGATGAGGACGGCCGTGGTGGCGATGACGGCGAAGTTCACCTGGTTGGCGCCCTTGCGCGCCGCCTCGGCCCGGCTTGCGCCGAGCCGGCGGTGGCGCTGGATGTTCTCCAGAACGACGATGGCGTCGTCGACCACGAGGCCGATGGCCAGGATGGCGGCAAAGAGCGTCAGGATATTGATCGAGAACCCCAGCAGGAGCATGGCGAGCATCGCGCCCAAGATCGAGATCGGGATGGTCACCGCCGGCACCAAGGCGAGGCGCAGCGAGCCGAGGAACAGGAAGATCACCGCCGTGACCAAGAGCACTGCCTCGGCGAAGACATGGGCGACCTGACGGATCGACGTTTCGATGAAGACGGCCTCGTCCGAGGTGACCGAGATTTCCATCCCCTCGGGAAGGCCCGGACGGATGCGGTCGATCTCGGCGCGCACGGCTTGCGAGATTGCCACGGTGTTGGCCTGCGCCTGCGGCTGGATGCCGAGACCGAGCGAAGGCACACCGTTGGAGCGGAACAGGTTTTCGTTGTCGACTGGGGCAATCCCGATCCGAGCGACATCGCCCAGGCGCAGCGGCCGCGTTCCGCTGTCCTGCACGACGAGGTTCTCGAATTCGGAAACGGATCCGAAGCGGGTATCGGCCAGGATCTGCAGCTGGCGGAGGCCGGTATCGATCTCGCCTGCGGGAAGCTCGACATTGTTGGCCTGCAGCGCCGAGATTATGTCCCCGGCAGTGATTCCGTGGGCGGCCATGCGTGCCGTGTCCAGCCAGACCCGCATCGCAGGGGCGCGCTCGCCATAGACCTGCGCCGAAGCGACGCCAGGCAGGCGCGCCAGCCGGTCTGTCAGCGTCCGGTCGGCATAGTCGGAAAGTTCCAGCGATGTCATCGACGGCGAGGAGACGGCCAGGCGGATCACCGGATCGCCCTCGCTGTCGTTCTTCTCGACCTCCGGCGCATCCGCTTCCTCGGGCAGATCTCCTGCAACGCGGTCCACGGCGGTGCGCACGTCGTTGGTCGCGCTGTCGATATCGACCGACGGATCGAAGACAAGAACGGTGCGCATGCCACCCCTCTCGGATTCCGAGGTCATCGAGACCAGGCCGGCGACCCCTGCCAGCGCGCCTTCGATCACGGCGGTCACCTGTGCATCCACCACGTCGGGCGCCGCGCCGGTATAATCCACGCGCACCGTAACCTCGGCACTGTCGACCTGCGGCAGTTCCCGGACCGGCAGCCGGCTCATGGCCACCGCCCCGACGAGCACGATCAGCAAGTTGAGAACAGTGGCCAAGACCGGACGGCGCAGAGACAGGTCCGGCAGGCTCATTGCTCTGCCTCCGCCAGGCGCAAGCCGCCCGCGAGAGCCGCGATGTCCTCTCCGTCGGAGATGCGGTGCAGATTGCTGACGATGACCTCGTCTCCTGTGGCCAGACCGGAAAGCACCTCGGCCATGCCGTCACGGGTCTGGCCGATCTTCACCTCGGTCAGGACGGCGCGCCCGCCCCGCGCGACATGGACAAGCGTCCGGTTGCCATCCACTGAGAGCGCCTGCTCCGGCACGGCCGGTGCTTCGCGTTCATCGAGGATGAGGGCGACATCCATGTACATTCCACCCGAAAGCGCCGCATCGCCGTTGGCGATCTCGGCGCGGATGAGCACCGAGCGGGTCGCGCTCTCCACCCGCGCATCGATCCCGACGATCGCACCTTCGAAGAGGCGGCCGGGATAGGTGGCGGACCGGAGTTCGGCCCGCAGCCCGGGGCGCAGCGCGGCGCGATAGCGTTCCGGAACCCGGAAATCGACCTCGATGACAGAGGTGTCGTCAAGTGCCGCGATCACCGTGGAGGTAGTGACCAATTGCCCTGCGAGCACATCCGACAGACCGATCATGCCGGCAAACGGCGCGTGGAGGGTCCGGTCTGCAAGCGCGGCAGCCGCGAGGTCGCGCTCTGCCTCCGCCCGCAGGAAGGCGGCTTGCGCTGTCTGGGCCAGCGCATCGGTGCCGCTGCCGCGGGCCAAGAGCGCCTCCTGCCGCTCCAGCGCGGCGCGCGCCTCCGCCAGCGTGGCCTCCGCTGCCTTGAGCGTGGCCTGCTCGACCTCGTCGTCCAACCGCAGGATCGGCTGGCCGGGAGAAATTGTCTCGCCTGCAGCGAAGAGCACTGCGGTCACCCGGCCCGTCGCGTCGGGTGTCAGGTCGATGGCGCGATGGGCCCGTGCCGTTCCGATGGCGGTGATGCGGGTGGAGAAGGTCCCGCTGGCGACCGGCATGGTTTTCACCTCCAGCGGTGCCCGGCTGCGCGGGCCCTGCGCGGCCTCTGCCGGAGCAGCGGAAAGCCAACGTTCGGACAGATGCAGCCCGCCGAGGCCGGCGCCGAGGATAGTCGCTGATCCGACAAGAACGCGGAGGGCTTTCATTGGACGGTCTCCGAAAGAATTCGCCTAGGTGGAAACTATGGGATAGCCGCGATGCAGCAAGTGATTTTATCGTGTGTTTGCATGATGTTGTCAGCTCAGGTTTGTCTCAGGTTGATGGCGTAGCATGGTCATTCGGCCGACAGTTCGGAAAGCGGATCTCGACGATCAGGCCACCAAGCGCCGGACCAGTTCCAAGTGCAATCTCCGCACCCAGACGTCCGGCGACACTGGCAACGATCGAAAGCCCGAGCCCGGCACCAGATGCAGCCGCCCCGCTGCCGCGCCGGAACCGGTCAAAGGCTGCGGCACGGTCCTGTTCCGGGATGCCCGGACCCGAGTCCTCCACCCGGAGCACAGGACATCCGTCGTCGATCCCGCAGGACAGCAAGATATCGGCACCGTTGCCTGAATGGCGAATGGCATTTTCCAGCAGGTTGCGCACCAGCATGTCTATGTCGGCCGGATGCGACGGAACGCTGGCCTTCCGGCAGTCGAGATCCAGTTCCTTGCCGGCATGCACCGCAAGCGGAAACAGCTCCGCCGCGACGCCGATGGCCTCCAGATCGAGCCTGACAGGGCCGGGTGGCGCCAGTGGCACGGCTTCGGCACGGGCAAGAGCCAAAAGCTGCGTGACCACGCGCGCGGCTCTATCGACGCCGCGCTGCACCCGCTCCAGCGCCGCGGCGGTGTCGGCGTCAAGCGCGGCGGGCTCGATGGTCTCAAGTTGCGCACGGATTGCCGTCAGCGGCGTCCGGAGTTCGTGGCTGGCATCAGAGACAAAGCGCCGTTCCGCCGCAAGCGTCCGGCCAAGACGCTCCAGCAGTCCGTTGAGGGAACGGACGATCGGCAGCAGTTCCTTCGGCAGGCCGGCTTCCTCCAGAGGTGCCAGCGCCTCCGCATGGCGGCTGCGGATGTCGTGGCTCAACTGGTCAACCGGCCCGAGCACGCGGGCCATGGCGATCGCGAAGGTGGCAACCATGACGGCAAATCCTGCGAGCATCGGCACCGCCGCACCGCCCGCGAGGTTCCAGGCCAGCTGCCGCACCTCCTCTCTTTCGAGCCCAGCAATCACTTCGATCCTGCCATCGCGCGACCGGGCGCGCTCCACATACCAGGCTGTCGGCAGCATCTCAGGCTCAGGCGCGTTGGCAGTGCGCAGGAGGATCTCGTCTCCGGCCATGACGATGACGAAATAGTTGCGGTCCCGCCGCCGCCGCACGCTCTCGCCGATCTCGGCCGCCGACAGGGCGCTCTGGTCCAGGACATCGGCGGTCACATTCGCGAGGTGTCCGATCTGATCCGTATAGGCGTCCTGCACCTCGTCCCAGGCACGCCAGAAGATGAATGCCGAAGCAGCCAGCCATATGGCGGCCAGCACGGCAAACATGCGCATGAGCCTGCGCCGAAGGCTGGCCGAGCGGCCAATCAAGGCATCATGTAGCCGACGCCGCGCAACGTGCGGATGCGCCCGGCCCCTACTTTGCGGCGAAGCGATGAGATCAGAACCTCCACCGTGTTGCTTTCCGCACCTTCTTCCCATCCGTAGAGCAGCTCGGCGATCCGATCTTTCGACACGACGCGGCCGCGCTGCTCCATCAAGCAGACGAGAAGGCGGAATTCCTGGCGTGGCAGCACCAGCGGCCGGCCATCGAGGGTGACCGCGTTCGAAGCGGGTTCGGCGCAGAGGCCGTCCACGACGATCCGGTCCTCGGCCCGGCCATTCGCGCGCCGCGCCAGCGCTCGGCAACGCGCGCCAAGTTCGCGGATATCGAACGGTTTCAGCAGATAGTCATCGGCCCCCAGATCGAGTCCCCGGATCCGGTCCTCCACCCCGTCCCGCGCCGTAAGCACGAGGACCGGGGTCGCATCACGTCCGCTGCGCAGGCCGCGCAGCAAATCGAAGCCGTCGCCATCGGGCAGGCCAAGATCGAGAACGATCACCTCGAAGCCGCCGACCGCCATCGCCGCCGAAGCCTCCGCGGCCGTCCGCAGCCATGCGACATCGGCCAAGCCCCGACCGAGCCCACGACAGATTGCATCGCCGACCAAGTCGTCATCCTCGACCAGAAGTATTCGCATTCGCCACCGTGCCTGCCGTCTCTTCGCTACATATAGCATGCAAATGTGAGCCGAAGCTGAGAACCGCCGATGGAGTGCCGCTAGGCAGGTCTGCCCGCAATAGCCTTGGCTTATGGAGGGCGCCGCAGTTCCAATGCGGCCCGGCCTGTTGCACGCGAAGATCGGCTTACATGTCTTGCACGACACTGCCGAAAGCAAAGGTCAAACCATGACGACCATCAGAAATGCCGTGAACATCCGGACCAGCCCGACCGCCCTGTGGGCAACCCTGACCCAGATAGATGGGCTTCGCAGATGGCACCGCGGCACCGTCGAGGGCGAGGTTGCGCCGGGCTCTCTATTGATCCTCCGACCCAAGCCCGGCCTGCGCTTCGACTGGCATACGACCGTGGCTGAGCCCGCCGCGAGGTTGGTCCTGGAGGCTGCAGGAAGCAGCAGCCGGAAGGTGAGCTTCATTCTGAGCGACCTTCCGGAAGGCCGGATCAGGCTGGATGTCGAAGACGAAGGCTGGGATGGGACCGACCCGTCCATGGCGATCTGCAGCACCGAATGGGGTGCGGCGCTCGACCGCCTGAGGAGCCATCTCGAAGAGGCCCGGCCCTTGCAGGAGCTGAACGCATGAAAGATGCAGATGATACCGCAGTTGACGCGAAGCGGGATTACGAAATCCGCGCTGCAGGCGACGCGCACCCGATGGGATGGGAGACCCCGGCGATCAACGACCTGCGCTCTGCGCTGGATCACCTGGGCAAGTTCGAAGGCGAAATCTACCAGACCGGCGTGCCGGTAGATCCGAGGGCAGAACTGGCCGGAGTCTACCGCTTCATCGGCGCCGGCGCCACGGTGCAGCCGCCGCGCCGCCGGGGGCCGGCGATGCTGTTCAACAGCGTCAAGGGCCATGAAGGCTCGCGGGTGCTGGTCGGCCTCCTCGCTTCGCGGCGCCGAGTATCGCGGCTGCTGGGGGCACCCGAGCGCGAGCTGGGCAAGCAGATGGGCCGGGCACGTCACATCGTGACCCCGCCGCGCGATGTTCCGCAATCAGATGCCCCCTGCCAGGAAATCATTCACCGCGCGACAGACGAAGGCTTCGACCTGAGGAAAATCCTGCCGGCGCCGACCAATACCGAAGAGGATGCCGGGCCGTATTTCTGCATGGGGCTGCTTCTTGGCTCCGATCCCGACGACCGGGACAATGTCGATGTCACCATCCACCGCCTCTGCGTGCAGTCGGCGGACGAGCTGACGATCTTCTTTGCGCCCGGCCGCCATATCGACGCCTTCCGCCGGAAGGCCGAGGCGCGCGGCGAACCGCTGCCCGTCACAGTCAACATGGGCCTCGATCCGGCGATCTATATCGGCGCGGAATTCGAGGCACCGACAACGCCGTTCGGTTTCGACGAGCTCTGCGTGGCAGGAGGCTTGCGCGGCGTGCCGGTGGAGCTGACCCAGGCCGTTTCGGTAAGACAGCGCGCGATCGCCCGCGCCGAAATCGTGATCGAAGGCGAGATTCTACCCGGCATGCGCATGGCCGAGGACCGAAGTACCGGCACCGGCAAGGCGATGCCGGAATTCCCGGGCTATACCGGCGATGCGAACCCGTCCCTGCCCGTTCTGAAGGTCAAGGCAATCACGACCCGGCGGAATCCGATCCTCGAAACACTTGTCGGCCCCGGAGAAGAGCATGTCTCGATGGCCGGGATACCGACCGAGGCGTCGATCTGGAACGCTTGCGAAGACGCGCTGCCGGGGCTGGTGCAAAATGTCTACGCCCATCCTTCCGGCGGCGGCAAGTTCCTCGCAATCCTGCAGGTGAGAAAACGCAGCGCCGCCGATGACGGAATGGCAAAGCAGGCCGCGGTCATCGCGCTTGCGGTCTACCGCGAACTCAAGACCGTGATCCTTGTCGACGAAGATGTCGATCTCTTCGACAGCGACGACGTGCTCTGGGCGATGCAGACACGCTATGTCGGCGATCTCGACACCACGTTCCTTCCGGGCTTGACCGGGCACGTGCTCGACCCGACGCAGCAGCCATCCTATGATCCGCGGGTCTCCACTAAAGGAACCACGAGCAAGACCATCTTCGACTGCACTGTGCCCCATGGGCTGAAGGAACACTTCGTCCGCGCGAAATTCCAGCTGGTCGACGCATCGAAATGGGCGCCCGATCTCTATGACGACGCGCGCCGCGCCGGAGAACGGGCCATTCTGGAAGGCACCTTCCAGATCGGCAAAGAGGAAGGCAACCGATGAGCCGTGACCGCCTGATCGTCGGCATCACCGGCGCAACCGGGATCATCTATGGCGTACGCGCTCTGCAGGCTTTGCGCGACGCCGGGGTGGAAAGCCATCTGGTCGTGTCGAAGGCCGGAGAGATGACCCGAGATTACGAGACCGACCTCTCGCGCCAAGATCTCATGGACATGGCCGATGTGGTGCATCCGATCGGCGATGTCGGAGCCTCCATTGCCTCGGGGTCGTTCCGGACCTTGGGAATGTTGGTCGCCCCCTGTTCCGTGCGCACGCTGGCCGAGGTCGCGACCGGCGTCACGACTACGTTGCTGACCCGCGCCGCGGATGCCTGCCTGAAGGAACGGCGGCGGCTGGTGATGATGGTGCGCGAAGCTCCGCTGTCTCTGATTCATATCCGCAACATGGCGGCTGTGACCGAAATGGGCGGCATCATCCACCCGCCGGTCCCGGCCTTCTACACCCATCCCCGGAGCGTCGAAGATATCGTGGATCATGCTCTCGGCCGCGCACTCGATTGTTTCGGCATCGAGATGCCCGACATGCCGCGCTGGACCGGCGAAAACCGTCGCGGGAGGGATGCTGCGGACGCGTCGCCTGTCATCCCGCTCCGGCAGGACGGGCAGTGAACATGCATCCGATCCCGGTGCGGTCGCGATTCAACCGCAACCTCGCTCGCGCGCTGATGTCCGCCATGCCGGCAGACCGCGCGGCCAGTTCGCGGAGATTGGCAATCTGCCATGCTGAAATCCGGGCAAGGAACAGCAGGGCTGATCCTGCTTCACGGACCGCTATCGCCAGAAAAGGGTCCCGGCTGACCGCATGCTATTCGTGATCGCGGAATGAATCCGCAACGGTCCCGCGCCGCGGAGCGGGCGGCATGGCACGGCTAATGTCCCTCCCGGGCCGGTTGGAATTGCGTACTTTCCGCGCGGTCGAAAGTCGTGTCCCGTGCCGCTGGGCGCGGGATGAAGCGCAGGCTCAGCGCCTTGCCCGAGACGTCGCGCAGGATTTCAGGCACGCCCCTGGCTTCCAGCAGTGCCTCCGACAGGAAAGGCTGCAGGAACCAATCCGCCGCGAAGTCCAGAGCATCGATTCGCAGCAAGATCTCTGCGGGCAACGGCGGCGGCACCGCAGTCGCCGTCACTTCGATCCCGCCCTCTCCCGACCGGATGCGGTGCAGAGGCGCCCAACTGACCCTGGGCGATGCGAGTTTGAGGGCCTCACCGTCAGCAGTCAGCCGAACCCCGGCCAGAAGGTCCCGGGCGAAGGCCGCCGTCTCGAACTCCGACACCCGGCCGTCGCCGTCGAGGTCCAGATGCCCCGCCACGGTCTGCCCTTGTGCGGGCGATGGCAGGATTGCCAGGCGCAGCTGGATCCGGTCATCCGCCACCGACAGGAAGGCCTGCTGATCGACATGGCCATGCGGATGCGCCGGTGCCTGCCATGCCGCAAGCACGCAAGCCAACAAGGCCAGAGCCGCTCTCAGTCCGCTTCGATCCATGCCGTGCCATAGTCGTTCTGCGGATCCCGGTACATGCTGTGGGCATGATCGGCATAGTCGCCGCCCAGCCGCTGGGGCGCATATTCCATCACGAGGCGCGGGCCGGTTATCCGGAAATAGGCCGTGCCCAAGCGTCCCTGCGGCCCCCACCAGCCGAACCAGGTCTTGTCGAGACCGGCCCGCACCTCGGCCATCGCCTCCGCGAAATCATCCTCGTTCATGAAGCCTAGCCGCGCTTCGATCACCGCCACCAGAAGCTCGCGCTGCGCCGGAGTCATCGTGCTGCCTTTCACGCCTTCGGGCGCGACCCGAGTTCCGAAGGCCCCCGGCCCCAGCAGGAGCGGAGCCACGCGACCCGACCGGATGGCGGCCTTGCGCTGCTGAGGATCTAGGCTGTCGAGCAGGGTCTGCGCCGCGCCGGTTTCCTCGGCCGTGATGAAGACCTGATCGCCGTCGATGCGCAAATGCAGCGGCTGCCCGCCGGTGAGCATCGGCGAAAAGGTCACCTCCGGGCCGAAGACAGTCACGTTGAGCGCAAGATGATGGCCGCCGAACTGCAGCATCCAAGGCGCCGTTTCCGACGGCTCGCCGAGGAAGGAGACATAGTAGAGGTCGGACGAGAACCGGCGGCCACCCAGGCTGTCCTCTGCTGCCAGCTGCCAGCGGATGTTGCGCATCCCGCGATCGCTGAGCACGCTTGCCAGCAACCGGTCGAGCGCAGCGAGCTGGCTGCGATCCATGTCGCCGCGGCGGATGCCGCGCCGCGCGATGGCTCCGTCCGGCAGGTTCGACCAGTTGGCGCGCTGGTCGTCATCGGAAAGCGGAAAGACCGCAGCGCTGCGCCCGGCAGGCGGCAACGTCGCCAGGAAGGCCTGCGCTGCCGCAACGATGGCGCGGCTCTGGCCATCCGCCTCCGGGACGCCGAATTGCGGCTTCAGCGGGATTATGGCGGCAGGGTTGGCCGATTGCGATGCGGCGGGTCCGGCAAGGACAATGCAAGCCGCCAGTCCAAGACAAAAGGATTTCGCCATGCTCACGCCGTTTCTCCCGGATGCAGCCTACCGCCCGACCTTAGACGCGAACCCCTGCGCTGGACCAATCAGAACATCTTGTCCCCGGACACTGCCGCGATCTCAGGTCGGCCTCAGCTTGTGGTGGCAACCTTTGCGGCCGGAGCACCGGAACCTGCCCCGCTCCGGCAGGCCCTGCCATGCGAGGCCCGTCGCGAAACCGGCAACCTGCGGGCAGCCCAAGCGCGATCTGGACTCGCCAGCGGAAGTTTTCCTGGGGCTGTCCAATTCCGGCTCCGGTCATTCCCGCATCTTCTCCGGCCCTGCCTTCACGGCCCTCCGGCGCGCCTTGGCCTGTCGCGGAAACTTGATCCTGCGCAGGCTCTGGCCCTGCCGCAGCGGCGGCTTAGATGCCGTCGCAGGAGGGAGGACAGACCGAAGGACCTGACCCATGCCGACCATTGCCCGCCAGCTCATCGACACTCTTGCCTCCGCGGACGTTTCCCGCATTTGGGGCGTCACGGGCGACAGTCTCAATGCCATCGCCGATGCGATGCGGCAGAGCCCGCTCGAATTCATGCATGTCCGCCACGAGGAGGCGGCCGCCTTTGCCGCAGGTGCCGAGGCTGCCGTAACGGGCAAGCTTGCCGTCTGTGCCGGGTCCTGCGGACCGGGCAACATGCATCTGGTTAACGGGCTCTTCGACTGCCACCGCAACCGCGTGCCAGTGCTGGCCATCGCCTCGCACATACCGTCCTCGGAGATCGGGCTGGGCTACTTCCAGGAGACCCATCCGACGCAGCTCTTCGCCGAATGCAGCGATTTCTGCGAACTGGTGACGAACCCGGCCCAGATGCCCGCCGTGCTGCACCGCGCGATGGCCACAGCGATCGGGCAGCGGGACGTTGCCGTGATCGTGCTTCCCGGCGACGTATCGCTTCTGGAGGCAGAGGGCGGCACCCCCGGCTTCGCAGCTCCCGCCCTGCCGCAGATGCTGCCCGACGAAGCGGCGCTCGGACAGGCGGCAGAGATCCTGAACGACGCCGGGCGGGTGACGATCCTTGCCGGAGCCGGATGCGCCGGCGCGCATGATGCCGTGGTTGCTCTGGCCGAACGGCTGAAAGCGCCGGTAGTCCATGCCTTCCGGGGCAAGGAGCATCTGGAATGGGACAATCCGAACAGCGTCGGCATGACCGGGCTGATCGGGTTCTCCTCGGGCTATCACGCGCTTCTGGATTGCGATGCCCTGCTGATGCTCGGCACCGGCTTTCCCTACCGCAATTTCTATCCGAAGGGCGTTCCGGTGATCCAGGTGGACCGCGATCCCGGCGCGCTCGGCAAGCGCGTTCCGCTTTCAGTGGGCATTGCCGCGGATGCAGGCGAGACCGCGCGCGCCATGCTGCCGCTGATCGGCACGGACCGCTCCGGTGCCTTCCTCGACCGCGCACTCGCGCATTATGCCAAGGCCCGCAAGGGGCTGGACGATCTGGCCACGCCGCGCGGGCCCGGCAAGCCGCTGCACCCCCAATATGTCTCGAAGATGGTCAACGACATCGCCGGCCCGGACGCGATCTTCGCCGCCGATGTCGGCACGCCCGTCGTCTGGATGGCGCGCTATCTGGAGGCGAACGGCAGGCGGCGCTTTCTCGGCTCGTTCAACCACGGCTCGATGGCCAATGCCCTGCCGCAGGCAATTGGGGCGCAGGCGGCCTGTCCGGGACGGCAGGTGATCTCCTTGTCCGGCGATGGCGGCCTGGCGATGCTGTTCGGAGAGCTGATGACGGCGGTGCAGCTGAAGCTGCCGGTGAAGATCGTGGTGCTGAACAATGGCACGCTTGGCTTTGTCGAGATGGAGCAGAAGGCCTCCGGCTACATTCCCGCCGATGTGGCGCTGGAGAACCCGGATTTCGCCGCCGTCGCACGCGGGCTGGGCCTGTTTTCGCGTCGGGTCGAAAGCTCGGAAGACCTCGAGGGCGCGCTGCGGGAGGCCTTTGCCCATGACGGACCGGCCCTGGTCGATGTGGTCTCGGCCCGGCAGGAGCTGTCGATGCCCCCTGCGATCAAGGCGGAACAAGTCCGGGGGTTCAGCCTCTACATGCTCAAGGCACTGATCAGCGGGCGCGGCGACGAGGTTGTGGCACTTGCTGCGACCAACGTTCTGCGCTGAGGTGGGCGGTCCTGCCGAAAAAATCGGCAATGGGTTCAACAGCCCGTGATCCGTGGACAGGAGAGCGGAACAGCCGGGAAGTTCCGCTCGAGCGCGGCAAGGATGACGGCGAGAGCCCGGTTCGTGCCGCGGCCCTGGATGCCGCCCCTGCCGGACCGTCCGGCCTGAAAGACATGTGATGACCAGTTCACCGATCTCTTCCCCCGAAGCCGCTGACGGGCTGCCGATGCCGCGGCGCCGCAATGCCACGATCGCGGTGATGGCCGGCGTGCTGCTGGTGGTGCTCGACCAGGCCATTGCCAATGTCGCGCTGCCCAGCATGTCGGCCTCGCTCGGTGCCAGCCCGGCGGACACGGTCTGGGTCGTCACCGCCTATCAGCTGGCGCTGGTCATGGGCATCCTGCCCGCCGCGGCCATCGGCGAGAGCTTCGGGCTGCGCCGCAGCTATGCTGCAGGCCTCGCGCTCTTCACCTTGGCCTCGGCCGCCTGCGCGCTGGCCCCCGGCCTCGGCTGGCTGGTCGCCGCGCGCTTCGTGCAGGGCATCGGCGCGGCACCGATGATGGCGCTCGGCATCGCGCTGCTGCGCTTCAGCTGGCCGCAAGGCGGCATGGGCCGCGTCATCGGCTGGATGGCGATGGTCGTGGCGCTCGGCTCGGCGCTGGGACCGACAGCCGGGGCGGCGATCCTGTCGGTCGCCGGCTGGCCCTGGCTCTTCGCGATCAACCTGCCGGTCGGCATCACGGTGCTGCTCCTGCGCCGCTCGCTGCCGGAGCCTCCGGCCTCCGGCCGCAGGGTCGATCCCGGCAGCATCGCGCTGAATGCAGCGGCCTTCGGCTGCCTCGTGACCGGGGCCGACCACGCGCTGCGCAATCCGGTGCTAGGCCTGCCGCTTCTGGCGGCCTCGGCGGCAGCCTTTGTCGCGCTGGTGCTGCGGGAAAGGGGACGCGCCGCGCCGCTGGTGCCGCTCGATCTTCTGGCCAATGCCTCCTTCCGGCTGTCGGTCATCGCCTCGGTCTGCTGCTTCGGCGCGCAGATGGCCGGGTATATCGCCCTGCCCTTCCTGCTGCAGCACGGCCTCGGACTGAGCGTCCTGGCCACGGGGATGTGCATGACGCCCTGGCCGCTGATGGTCGCGCTCTGCGGACCGCAGGCCGGTCGGCTGGCGGATCGCGGCGTATCCGGCGGGATGCTCTGCGCCATTGGCGGCACCTGTCTTGCGGCCGGGCTGGCGCTGGCCGCAGTCCTGCCGGAAACGCACGGACCGCTGCCGATGATCCCGGCGCTGCTTTTGGCCGGGGCCGGGTTCGGGCTGTTCCAGGTGCCCAACAACCGCAACATGCTGATGTCGATCCCGAAGGCACGCTCGGGCGCGGCAGGAGGGATGCAGGGCACGGCGCGGCTGGCGGGGCAGACGGCGGGAGGGCTGGCGATGGGGCTGCTCTTTGCCGCTGCTCCCGCCGCCACGGCGCCGAAACTGGGCCTCGCGCTGGGGGCGGGACTGGCACTTGCCGGGGGACTGGTCAGCCTGCTGCGCAGCGCCGCCCCGGCAGAACCCGCAGAGGTCCTTGCCGGAAGCAAGTGATCCGGCCCTCGGACGAACCGCGGGATCGCCGCCACGGCCTCATATCTCCTCGTCCGGAGCGTTGACGCGCCGGGCCGGGCGCTGTCCTTCCAGGAAGGTCGAGACCGCCGCTTCGGCCATGCTCTCGATCTCTCCGGGCTCCAGCGGGCCGCGCAGGCCGAGGACGATTTCGAAATAGGCGTCGGAGCGAACGAGTCCTAGGAACTGCCCCGCCAGGAGCTGCGGGTCGGCGACGCGGATCTCGCCCTCCGTCTGCGCCCGTTCCAGAACCCGTGCCAGCCAATGCCTGCCGCGCAGCGGGCCAAGCCGGTGGAAGCTTTCGGCCAGTTCCGGCATCCGTCCCGCCTCGGCCACCACCAGCCGGAAAAGCGCGATGGTTCGCGGCCGGGTGAACAGGTCCAGCAAATGCACCGCGAAGCCGGAAAGCGCGGCCTCCAGCGGACGCGCCTGGCCACCGAAAAGCTCGGCAGAGAACATCCGTTCGGTGTTTTCGCGGATCAGCGCCTCGAACAGCCCCTCCTTCGAGCCGAACATCGCATAGATCGTCCGCTTCGATCCGCCTGCCCGCTCAATGATCGCGTCGATGCTGGTCGCCGCGTAGCCCCGTTCGAAGAACAGAGAGGCGGCGGCGTCCAGAAGCGCAGCACGGCGCGGATCGGCATGAAGATCGGGCGCTTCAGTTGTCATTCCGGGTCTCTCCGCTGACTGGGCATTGACTTGGTAATACCTATTACCATAGACGGATGCAAATGCGGTAATGACCGTTACCAGATTCGCGAGCCAAGCCCCGCCAATGCAGATGACCGCTTCCCAGTCCGCCGCCGCCGCGGCGCCTCCCGCCCGGCCGCCCGGACCGCCGGTGCTGAATGCACGCATTGTCGCCGCGCTTTCGGGCGTGCTGATCTCCGCGATGATGTCGGGCCTGAACAGCCGGGCGGGCAGCCTGGCGCTGGCCGACATCGAGGGCGCGACGGGCTGGGGGATCGATGGCGGGTCCTGGATCAGCTCCTGCTACGCAGCTGGCGAATTGCTGGTGATGCCCTTTGCGAGCTGGTTCGCAATCACCTTCACGGTGCGGCGGTTCTACCTGGCAATGCTGGCCACGACCTGCGTGATCGCAGCGGTGCAGCCACTGGTGATCGATCTGCCGCTGCTCCTGGTGTTGCGCACGGTGCAGGGCATTTCTGCCGGTGCGCTGATCCCGATCCTCATGATGATGGCGCTGCGCTTCCTGCCGCCAGCGATCCGGCTGCACGGGCTGGCGCTCTATGCGCTGACCGCGACCTTCACGCCGAATGTTGCACTCTGGGCGGTCGGGCACTGGAGCGATCAGGCCGGCGACCTGCGCTGGATATCCTGGCAGTTCCTGCCCGCTGCGGCGATCTGTGCCGGGCTTGTCGGCTGGGGCCTTCCGGTGGAGCCAGTGATCTGGCCGCGCTTCCGCGGTTTCAATTGGGCGGGCTTCGCCACCGGCGTGCCGGGACTGTTCCTGCTGGCCACCGGGCTGGCACAAGGGAACCGCCTGGACTGGGGACATTCGCCGCTGGTGATGTTCTGCCTCGCCGGCGGAGCGATCTGCCTGACGGCCTACGTGATCTCGGAATGGAGCCACCCGGCGCCCTTCATCCGCTTCTCGCTGCTCGCGCGGCGCAACCTGCATGTCGGTTTCGCGCTGTTCTTCCTGCTGCTCGGCGTGCTCTATTCGGGCGCTGCGCTGCCCGCGGGTTTTCTCGCGACGGTGCAGGGCTACCGCAACCTGCAGGCCGCGCCCTTGGGCCTGCTGATCGGGCTGCCACAGCTGGTCCTGGGCTTTGCGGTCGCGCTGCTGCTCTACCGCAAATGGGTGGATGCCCGTGCGGTCTTTGGCGGCGGGCTGCTGCTGATCGGCCTTTCCTGCCTGTACGCGGCGCGGCTCGACGCAGACTGGACCTGGAGCGAGTTCCTGCCTGCCCAGCTAATGCAGGCCTTCGGACAGCCGATGGCCGTGGTCTCGATGCTGTTTCTCGCCACTTCGGTGGTGCAGCCGATGGAAGGCCCGTACGTCGCCGGGCTGGTCAACACGCTGCGCGCGCTCGGCACGCTCGCAGGCGTCGCCGCCATCGGCCGGATCGAACTTCTGCGCGAGCATTTCCATTCTTCGGTCCTGGTCGGCCATGCTGCGGCGATGGCCGGGACCCTGCCCGGCGGTTTCGATGTCGATACCGTCGAGTCTGCCATCAAGGCGCAGGTCGCAGCCCTGACCGCGGCCGACTGCTATCGCATTCTCGGCTGGACCGCCCTTGCCATGGCGCCCTTCGCCGCCCTCTTCACCCATATCCCGGCGCCGGTGATCCCGCCCGCGCCGCGCCCCGGACCGGAGCCTGCCCAATGACCTTGATCGCCCCGAAACTCCTTGTCGCCGGCACAGTCGTGCTGCTCGGTGCAGCCGGAACCTGGCTGAACCGCCACGAATCCGAAACCGCGCGGCAGTCAACGGCGGATGCCTATCTGGTGGCGGATTACACCAATGTCGCGCCCGAGGTCTCCAGCACGGTGGTCGAGCTGCTGGTCGAGGAGGATCAGAAAGTCGCTACCGGAGACCTTCTTGCCGTGCTCGATGAACGCGATCTCACGCTGGCTGTCTCGGCGGCGGAGGCGGCGCTGGCTTCGGCAGAGGCGGCAGGGCGCGTGCTCGCTGCACAGATCGGCCAGCAGGCGGCGCTGATCCGGCAGGCCGCGGCACAGCTCGATGCCGATGCCGCCGCGCTCGACCTGGCCGGGACAGAGGAACAGCGCGCCCGCGCGCTGGTCTCGCGCAAGTCCGTGTCGCAGCAATCCCTGGACGAAGCAGTCTCGGCCCTCGCTGCCGCCAAGGCAGCCCAGGCCGGCGACGAGGCGGCGCTCGAAGCGGCGAAGGGCCAGCTTGCCGTTTACGAGGGCCAGAAGGACGCGGCCGGGGCCGCAATCGCGCAGGCGAGGGCGGCGCTCGATCTGGCGCGGCTGCAGCTCGGCCATGCGCGCATCACTGCACCGGTAGCGGGCGTGATCGGCCGACAGACCCTGCGCGTCGGCGACTACGCGGCCGCCGGGGTTGCGGTCATGTCGATCGTGCCGCTCGACCGCATCTACGTGAAGGCAAATTTCCGCGAGACCCAGCTTGCCCGCGTCGCGCCGGGCCAGAAGGTGGCGATGACCGTCGACGCGATCCCGCACCGGGTCTTCACCGGCCATGTCGCCAGTCTCGGAGCCGCCTCGAACGCCTCCTACAGCGCCATTGCCCCGGCCAATGCGACCGGCAACTTCACCAAGGTAGCGCAACGCCTGCCGGTGCGCATCGCACTGGATCCGGGCCAGGAAGGGATGGAGCGGATGCGGGTCGGCATGTCGGTCGAGCCCGAGATCGATACGGAAAGCTGAGGCGATGACGCAGGAAAGCACAGGTGAAATCCTGACCTTCTGGACCCAGCAGGACCGGATGCATGGCAGCGAACCGCTGGGACAGTGGCTCTTTGCCGAGATCGGGCGGCTGGGCATCGCGGGCGCGACGCTCGCCGCGGGGCTGGCCGGGCGCGGCCATGACGGCGCCGCCCATGCGGTGACCCTGATGGATCTCGCGGGCCAGCCGCTGCAAGTTTCCGTGGTCGCGCCCGCGGCGGAAATCGACCGCCTGCTCGCAGCTCTGGCGGGGCAGGTTGCAGGACTGTTCTACTCCCGCGTTCCCGCCCGCTTCGGAACGCTCTGAGCCCGCACTGCGGGACAGCGCGGGCTCAGAGCGCCCGGCTCAGTGCACCAGATGAGGCAGCCAGAGCGCGAGCGCAGGGAAGGCGAGGACAAGCGCCACACGGACAAAATCGGCCGCCACATAGGGGGCGATCCCCTTGAAGATCTGCAACACCGGCAGCTCGGGCAGCATCGCCCGCAGGATGAAGACGTTCAGTCCCACCGGCGGGGTGATCATGCTGATCTCCACCACCACCACGGTGACGATCGCCCACCAGACGAGGTCATACCCCAGCCCCGCCACCACCGGTGCCACGATCGGCACGGTCAGGAAGATCATCGCGAACCCGTCCATCAGGCAGCCCAGCACCAGGTAGAAGAGCACGATGCACAGGATCACCGCGAACGGCGCCATGTCGAGCGACTGGATGTAGCCGATCGTCGCCGTCGAGATGCCGGAGAGGTTGATGAACTGGTTCAGCACCAGCGCCCCGGCCGAGACCACGAAGATCATCGCCGCGATGCGCGCAGTCTCGACAAGGCTGCCTGCGAAGACCTCCCAGCTGAGCTTGCGCCGCGCCACGAGGAAGAGGAACGCGCCGCCCGCGCCGATGCCGCCCGCCTCGGTGGCGGTGAACCAGCCTTCCACGAGCCCGCCCATGATCAGCAGGAACAGGAAGACGACGCCCCAGATCCCGTTGAGCGCCCGGATCCGGTCGGTGAAGGAATAGCGCTGACCGGCAGGGGCCCAGCCTGGGCGCGCCCAGGCCATCACCGCCATGACCCCGACATAGGCCAGCACCTGCAGGAGACCGGGCAGGAAGCCTGCGACGAAAAGTTCGCCCACGCTCTGCTCGGTCAGGAGCGCATAGATGATCAGCGCGCCCGAGGGCGGAATCAGCACGCCCATCGTGCCGCCTGCCGCGACCGATCCCGCCGAGAAGCCGCGGTCGTATTCGGCCTTGTTCATCTCGGGGATGGCGATGCGGGCCATGGTGGCTGCGGCCGCCGCCGATGAGGCGCACATCGCGGCGAAGCCGCCGCAGGCAACGATTGTCGCCATGCCGATGCCGCCAGGCAGATGGCCGAGCCAGCGCCGCGCCGCTTCGAACATCTCGGCGGCCATGCCGGCACGGACGATGAACACGCCCATCAGGATGAAAAGCGGCAGCACCGAGAACTGGTAGTTCATCGCGAGATTCATCACCTGCTGCTCGGAGATGGCAAGTGCAGCCGAGATCCCGCGGGGATGAAGGAGCGCGATGCCCGCGGCCCCGCAGGACATCATCACCAGACCGAGCGGAAGCCGGGTGAAGGCGATCAGCGCGAAAAGCGCGAGAAGGACGAGCGCACTGAGCATCATTCCACCTCGGGCGGCAGGGGCTTTTCGCCGATGCCGAAGAGCGGCTGGACCGCAAACCAGGCGGCAAGCCCGGAGAAAAGCGCGGCGACATAGACCCAAGGCGCGACAGGGGCCTCGAAATAGACCGTCTCGGTGCCGAAGCGGGCGAGCCGTCCGGCCTGGTCGAGGATCATCCAGGCAAAGACCGCCATTGCGGCGGCCTCCAGGAGCGCACTCAGCGCCCTTTCGCCCCGCTTCAGCCGGGGGCCGTAGAAATCGGACAGCAGTCCGACGCGGATATGGCTGTCGGTCTTCACCACCAGCGGGATGGCGGAGAAGAAGAACAGCATCAGCGCGAAGCTGACCATTTCGCTGGCCCCGCCCAGCGGATGGCCGAGCTTGCGGCCGATGCTGTCGGCAAAGGCGACGAGTCCCATGAAGACAATGGCCGCGCCCGAAACGGCCATGCAGGCCTGTTCGAGCCGCCGGTTCAGCTTGCGCAGCATGGCGACGCCCTGCCCTGTCGGCCGTGCCCCGGCCGCACGCGGCCGGGAGCTGGCATCCGTTGCGGAATGGCTCACTGCGAGGTCTCTCCGCCGGTTTCGCGCGCGAGGACCGAGCGGTAGAAGGCAACGACCTCGTCCGGATCCGCGATCCCCTTCCTCGCGGCCGCCGCCTTCCATTCCTCGAGACTTGCGGAAAAGAGCTGTTCCATCCCGGCCAGTTCAACGCCCGAGACGACATGGGCCGGAATGTCCCCGACATCGTCGTCGAGCGCGTTCTCCTCGGCATCCGCCGCCGCCCCCGACCGCGCCGGAAGCCCCTCGGCGGCGCGCAGGACGGCGGCCTGCTGGTCGGCGTCGAGCGCTTCCCAGCGCTCCTGAGAAATGAAGACGATAAAGGACAGTGAGCCGATGCCGCCGGGGATCCGGGTGATCGAGGTCACCTTGTCGAGAAAGCGCGCGCCCTGGGCGGATCCCGGCGTCATGATGACCGCATCCACCGTGCCCTTGGTGACGTATTCGTAGAGATCGGTGAATTCGGAATTCACCGGGACGGCACCCAGGGTCTTGGCGATGCCGGTCAGCCGGCCAGGCGGCGACCAGAGCTTGACGCCCTCGAAATCCTCCACCGTTTCGATTTGGCGTCCGTCAACGGACAGCACCTGGCGGCCGGGCAGGACGCTGAGCGACAGGACCTTGACGCCCTTCAGCTCGGCCTTGTCCGCGAAGTATTTCTGGTAGGTTTCCCAGAGCGCGACCGAGGCGGCACGGGCAGTGGGCGACATCAGCGGCAGGTCGGAGATCTGGTTCAGCGCCACCATCTGCCGGACCACGCCGGAGGACACGATGGCCATGTCGGCAATGCCATCGCGGACCATCTCGTATTGCCGGTCCGAGGGCGCCAGCGTCGTTTCCGGGATTGTCACCGTCACCGAGCTGCCAGATTCGCGCTCGATGGCCGCTGCGAAGTCCTCGATCGCGACTTTCCGCAGCTCGTCATGTGGCGGCAGGAAGGCGTTGAAGATGAGCTCCTCCGCCAGAAGCCCCGTCGGCGCGAGCGCCAGCATAGTAGTGGCAAGAAGCCTGCCGAATTTGGTCATTGTGTCCTCCCGAAATCGTCTGGCCCTCTGCGGGACCGCTTGCGTGATATCGTCGGTGCCGGTTCCGCCCGGCAAAGCCTGCGGGGCGGAACGTTCCACATTGCGGAATGCGCCGTGGCGTCGGAGCTGTCAGGCCGCAGGGACGGCCGCGCGGGCCGACGCGGCGGCAGTCTCGGCCGCCACCTCGCAGGCGATGCGCCCGAGCCCTTCGATCTCCAGTTCCATCCGGTCGCCCGGGACCAGGAACCGTCCCGTCGGCGCGCCGATGCCCGAGGGCGTGCCGGTGGCGAGGATGTCGCCCGGCTGCAGCGTCATGACCGTGCTGAGATAGGCGATCTGGTCGTAGATGTCGTAGATCATGTCATTGGTGCGCGCGTCCTGGCGCAGTTCGCCATTGACCGAAAGCTGCATCCGCAGGTCCAGCGGATCGGCGATCTCGTCATCGGTGGTGATCCAGGGACCCGCCGGTCCGTGGGTGTCGAAGGATTTCCCCAGCGTAAAAGTCGGCGATTTCGGCAGCCAGTCGCGCGCCGAGACATCGTTGACGATCAGGTACCCTGCGATCACGCCGCGGGCCTCTTCGCGGCGGACATGGCGGCAGCGGCGGCCGATCACCACGCCCAGCTCGATCTCGTAGTCCATCTTGTCCGACGCATCGGGCTTGACCACCGGATCAAAGGGCGCGTTCAGGCAGGAAACCTGCTTGTTGAACCACATCTGGGTCTCGGGGATCGCGATCCCGGCGGCGCGGGCTTCCTCGGCGTGCCTGGCGTAGTTCATGCCGATGGCCAGGAATTTCTGCGGGTCCGGCACCGGGATCTCCAGCCGCACGGCGTCGAGCGCGTGGAACGGCCCGTCGCAGGCCATGATCGGGGCGCGCAGCCGATCGAGATCGGCGATGACGTCGCGCATGGTCCTGTCGCCAAGGACCTGCGTCAGATCGGTCATGCGGGGGCCGTCGACCCGCCCGATGCGGGTGCTGCCATGAATCGTGAAACGGGCGAGCTTCATTCTGGTCTGCCTTCTGGTCCAGGTTGCCCGGCCCCGGCGTTTGAGGGCCAGGCGGGGGGAGAGATCAGAGGGCGAAGAGCTTCTCGGCATTGCCGGAGAAGATCTTGGCCTTCACCACGTCGGTGACGTCCAGTTCCTCAATGGCGGGCACGCCGTCATGGAACCAGTCCTTGCGGATCGGATAGGACGCGCCATAGAGGATGTTGTCCTCGCCCAGCACCTTGACCGCGCATTCGAGCTGCGCCTTGCCCCATTGCGGCGGGCCGGAAATGTCGAAGAACAGGTTGTTCGTGAGCTGCTCGCGCAGGTTCGACCGCCCCGTGTCGAACCGGTCCACCGCGTCGCCATAGGCATGCTTGGGCTTCGGCACCAGCATGTCGGCAAAGGCGAAGAAGCCGCCGCCGAGCATGGAATGGCTCAGCCGCAGATTCGGGAAGCGGTCGAAGAGCCCCGAGAACAGCTCGCGCCCGACGGCGGTGCCCTGCGCGATGCAGCGGCCGTACTGGCGGCGCTGGTTGTTGAAATCGAGGATCGAGCCATGGTCGACGGGGAGCGGCGTGTGATGCACGACGGCAGGCAGCCTGCGGTCGTCGAGGAATTCGAAATAGGGGAAGAACGCCGCGTCGTCGAGATAGATGTCGCCGTACTTGCAGGCCATCTGGACGCCCTTGAAGCCCAACTCGTCGATGCAGCGCTCGACCTCGGCGATCATGTCCTTCGACCCCCAGGGCGGACAGACGGCCAGCGCGGTAAAGCGGCCGCCGGATTTCGAGACATACTCGGCCAGCCCGTCATTCAGCCGCTTCGAGCAGTCCAGATCCAGCCATTCCTGCCAGACCGGGATGCGGAACACGGCATGGTCGATGCCGGCCTTGTCCATGTCCTCGAGCTGGCTCTCGATGCTGTATTGGCCCTCGGCGTAGTTGATGTTCACCACGCCCTTCGGTTCCTCGATGATGATCTGGCGGATGTCCCTGTCCTTCACCGGCTCCATGCGGACATGGATGCCGTGGTGGCGCGGGATGCAGGCCATCATCCGCTCGCGCAGCGTCTCGTCGGTGAACAGCGTGTCGGGCAGCCAATGCATGTTGGCGTCGATGACGCGATGGGTGATCTTCGCCGCGCTCTGCGGCTGCTTCTCGGTATCGAGCATCATTCGTCTCTCTGGTATCTGGTGGATGGGCTCCGCCGGGATCAGCGGATGTCTTCCTTGACGGCGACGCGCTTCATGGTGTCCTCGGTGAAGACCTCCCTGCCGCGCCGCCCCTCGCGGGCGTCGTCGGGCCGCTTCATGCCGGCCTTGACGTGGTATTCCATGAAAAGGTCCTCCACCTCCTGGCGGGGCATGATGTCGTCGATATTGTCGAAGGGCTGGCCGCCCGAGGCTTCCTCGACCAGCCGCCGGATCACCTCCGGCCCCTCGCCGCGATTGGCGATGACCAGCCTGTTCACGAACTCGCGCCGTTCCGCCTCGTAGGCGGCGAAGGCCTCTGCGGGATCCGCGATGGCGCCCAGCTTCTCCGCGATCACGCGGGCATCGACCAGCGCCTGGCAGACGCCGTTGCCGCCCCTCGGATACATCGCATGGGCCGCGTCGCCGACCAGCGTCACCCGGCCGAAGGACCAGCGGTCCAGCGGGTCGTTGTCGATCAGCGGATAGATGTAGATCTCTCGTGCGTCGCGGATCATCTCGCCCACGTCGAGGAAACCGAGCTTCACATCGGCGAAGACGTCCTGGATGTCCTCGGGGCCGACGCGGACGCTCCAGTCCTCGACGCCCTTCGGCTTGCCCTGCTGCTCGCAGACCCAGTTGACCAGCTGGCTGCCCTCGCCATCCTCGTCATTGGCGATCGGATAGACGATCAGGCTGCCCTGGCGGATCGGGTCGCCTATATGCAGGATTGTGCCGCCATTCCCGTAGGGCTTCATCACCGTCACGCCGCGATACATGGCGACGCCGGAGTAATGGGTGCGCGTGGCGTCGGGGTGCAGCTGGCGCTTCACGACCGAATGGATGCCGTCGACGCCGATCACGGCGTCATGGCGGGCCGTGCTGCCATCCTCGAAAACCAGCGTCACGCCGGCATCGTCCTGCACGAAGCTGGCAAGTCGGCGGCCCAGTTGCACGGTTTCCGCGCCCATGCGGTCCTTCACCGCATCGAGCAGCATGAACTGGAAGGTGCCGCGATGCACGAAGCGCTGCTCGTGGTCATAGCCCATGTGGCGGCCGCATTTCTCGGTGAAGATCTGCTGGCCGTGGCCGGTGTAGAAGGTCGAGTCCCTCGCCTCGACCGAGATCTTCCGAAACGCCTCCAGAAGTCCCATCTCGGTGACTTCCTTCGTGCCGTAGACCTTGATGTCGATGCCGACGCCGAGCGGCTTCAGCTCGGGCGCGGCCTCGTAGATGGTGGGGGTGATCCCCTGCTGATGCAACCTCAGCGAAGTGGCGAGCCCGCCCGGGCCTGCGCCGATGATGGCGATGTCGAGCATCTCGGATGCCTCCTAGTCAATCTCCCGCGGCCGGATGCCCGCAGGTCTCCCTTGCGCGGCGCCATTGGCGCGCGCCCCGTGATCTCCGGGCCACCTGCCCGGCCGGGTATTTCTGGTGATCGGGGGCGGGCTTCCGTCCCGCCTGTGCCTTGCCCGATCCTCTCCCATCCCGCCTTGCGCGGCCATGGAAGAGGGCCGGAATGTTCATATTGCGGAAAGCCCGTTCAGCCCGCCCGCGTGACGGTGATCTGGCTCAGAAGCACCTGCCAGCCATCTGCGGTCTTGACTGAGACGACGCTGCCGAAGCCGTCGAGAACGGCGATCTCTCCGGTCCCGTGGCGCTTCACCGTATTGGTTGTCGGGCCGGTGATGAGGACGGCACCCGCCGCCTGGCGCAGTTCCAGCGCGCCACGCGCGATCGAGACGAAACCGCCCATGCGGGTGACATGCGCGATAAATTCGGCCTTGCCGTGAACATTTCCCCTGGAATGGACATGGCACAGGTCGTCATGCAGGATCTTCCCCAGTTCCGCCGGATCGGCGGAGACCAGTGCGGCCCGGCGGCGGGTCTCGAACCCGAGGATCTCTTGGCCCAGCGGCGAAGCATGATCGATCAGCCCCATCACACCAGCCCCTCGTAGCTGCCGCCGTCGAGCTGCAGGTTCTGCCCCGAGATGAACCCCGCCTGCGCCGAGCACAGATAGGCGCAGGCATCGCCGAATTCCTCCGGCCGGCCGAAACGCTTCGCCGCGATGGTCTCCGCCGCCTTCGCGCGTGCCTCTTCATAGGTGATGCCGTCCAGTGCCATCCGCCGCTTTGCCATGAAATCCTGGCGCGGCGTGTCGATGCGCTCGGGCAGCAAATTGTTGATCGTCACGTTCGAGGCCACCGTGTCGCGCGAGACCGCCTTCGACAGCGCGGTCAGCGCGGCACGCGCGGCGGTCGAGAGCCCCATCATGTAATGCGGTGCCTTCACCATGGCCGATGTGATGTTGACGATCCGACCGAAGCCCCGCGCCTTCATCCCCGGCACATGGGCGCGGATCAGCTGCGCGGCGGGGATCATGTTCGCCTGCATCGCCGCAATCAGCGCGAGTTCGTCCCAGTCCTCCAGCGCGCCCGGCGGCGGACCTGCATTATTGGTCACGAGAATGTCGACCTGCGGGTGGGCGGCGAGGATCGCGGCGCGTCCCTCGGCAGTTGTCAGATCGGCGGCCAGCACCTCCACCTCTGCTCCCGGCACGTCGGCGCGCAGCGCGGCAGAGGCCGCCTCAAGCTTTCCCGCGTCGCGTCCGTTCAGGACGACGTGGACGCCCTCCTTTGCAAGGGAAGTGGCGCAGGCCAGCCCCAGCCCCTGCGACGAGGCGCAAATGAAGGCCATGCGGCCAGAAATTCCCAGATCCATCGCGTCAGTCCTCCGCGAGCGTCAAAGTGAAGAAATCCGTCATTGCCGCCCAGGAACGCCGGTCGGCCCAGGGGTCGTGCCCGGCAAAGGGCGGACGGCCCGGCTGGACCGGCTCGGTGAAAGCGTGCTTCGCGCCGCTGTAGAAAGTCAGTTCCCAGGGCGTTCCCGCCGCGTCCATCGCTGCGGTCAGGGGTGCAATATCATCCGCCTTTCCCATCGGATCGGCCGCGCCGACGCAAAGCAGGAGCCGCGCGCGCGATGCCGCGCTCCAGTCCCTGCCCACTGTTGCGATGCCGGGATGGAAAGCCACGCCGGAGCGGATCGCCAGGCCGACGCGCACCGCCTCCATCACCCCCGCCCCGCCGAGGCAGTAGCCGAGCGCGCCGATCCGCGTCGGATCGACTTCGGACCGCGCGGCCAGCACCTGCCGCGCCGCCTCGATCCGCCCGGTCCAGCCTGTGCGGTCTGCGGCCAGCCCGGCGATCAGCGGCCCGATTTCCGCCATGCCCGCGGGCTGTTCGCGACCGCCCCATAGATCGGCGGCAAGCACGGCGAAGCCCTCCTCCGCCAGCCGGTCCGCCACGCCCAGGATGAAACCGTCGAGTCCGTGCGCTCCATGCAGAAGCAGGATGCCGGGCAGCCTGCGCTCTGTCTCCGGCGCCACGAAGCGGCCCGACATCTCCAGCCCGGCATGGGAATAAATCGCGTCTTCGCCGGTCATCGCATCCTCCTGCCCAGTCGTTGCGGCTTCCTTGAAGCGGCCCTTCCCGACCCCGGCAACGCAGAACGGACAGGCCTGTCCGCAGTGCGGAACCCGCCCGACGCTGTCCGCATTGCGGAAGCCCGCCCGTGCCCGTTCTTGCGCCCCGCCCCGCGCGGCGCAGTGTGCCTGGCGCGCAGAACCGAGCCGGAGGAGCCCATGCCGCACTGCATCGTCGAATATTCCGCCAATCTGGAGGCCGAGGGCGCCGTCGGCGCGCTGCTGGAAAAGCTCGCCGCGCATTTCCGCACGGCGCCGGACGTCTTCCCGCCGGGCGGCATCCGCGTCCGCGCCTGGCCGGTGACGCAGTACGTGATCGCGGACGGCAATCCGGAGCATGGTTTCGTCAATGTCACGTGCCGGATCGGTGCCGGACGCCCGGCGGAGATCCGCAAGGCGTTCTTTGCTGCGGGATTCGAGATCGTCACCGGGCATTTCGCGGAACTTTCCGCCCGCCGCGGCATCGGCATCACCTTCTACGTAGATCAGGCCGATCCGGAAGGGTCATGGAAAACCAACAGCATACCTGCCTTTCTGGCGCCAGTGCGAGGTTAGGCTCCATTTTTCGATATATCTTGACTTCCGATATATCTAAAATTAGACAGAGCCCATGAAACACGAGAGAGACAACGCATCGGGCCCGCGTGAAAGAGGCCGGAAGGGACATGGACAGGGCGGCGGACGCCGCGGCAGGCGCGCTTTCGACAATGGCACGCTCCGCCTCCTGATCCTGCAGATGATCGGGGACCGCCCCCGCCATGGCTACGAGATCATGGACGAAATGGAGGCGCGGACTGCCGGCGCCTACCGGCCCAGCCCGGGGGTCCTCTACCCCAACCTTTCCTCGCTGGAGGAGGACGGGCTGATCGCCTGCGAGGCCGCCGACGGCCGTCGCAAGCTGTGCTCCATTACCCCGCTCGGGCAGGAGCACCTGAAGCTGAACGCCGCAAAGCTGGAAGCAAGGGGCACCAAGCCCGAATGCGGCGGCCGCCGCTTCCGCCGCGAGGCACCGCCCGAGATTGCCGACGCGATGGACCGGCTGAAATCCGCGCTGCGCGGCCGTTTCCTCGGGAGGGCTCCGGGCCCCGAAGCCATCGCAACCGCCGCTGCCGCGATCCGCGCGGCCGCCGAAACCATCGACGCGCTGGAGACTTCCCCCTCCGCCCTCCCCGCCAAGGATGCCGACATGACCCAGATCATCACCCGCCACCGCCACGAGCTGCGCCGCCGCGAGCTGACCGTGCGCGAGATCACCGACATCACCCCGAACATGCGCCGCATCGTGCTGGACGGCGCGGAGCTGGACGGCTTCTCCAGCCTCGGCTTCGACGATCACATCAAGCTGTTCTTCGAGACCGGGGGCGAGAAGCCCGAGATGCGCGACTACACCCCGCGCGCCCATGACGGCGGGACGCTGACCCTCGATTTCGCCATCCACGAAGCCGGTCCGGCGACGGCCTGGGCACAGGGCGCAGCTGTCGGAGACACGCTGCGCATCGGCGGGCCTCGGGGCAGCCAGGTGATCGCACCGGTCTTCGACTGGTACCTGCTCGTGGGCGACGAGACCGCGCTTCCGGCGATCGGGCGGCGGGTCGAGGAACTGCCCGAGGGCGTGACCGTGGTGACGCTCGCCGCCGTGACCGGCGCGGCGGAAGAGCAGGCCTGGCAGAGCGCCGCGACGCAGGAGACGCATTGGGTCCATCGCGCCGACGCGGCTGACCCGGCCCCGGTCCTCGAGGCGCTGGAGGCGCTGGACCTGCCCGAGGGCAAGGGCTTCATCTGGATCGCGGCCGAGGCCGGCGTGGCGCGCGCGCTCAAAATCCACATGCTGCAGGATCGCGGCCATCCCGGCGAGTGGCTGAAGGCCTCGGGCTACTGGACCAAGGGCCAGGCGGACGCTGCCGACAAGTCGCTCGGCTGAACCTCCGTCCCGGAAACGACGGGCCGCGCGGGGTCTCTCCGGCGCGGCCTTTTTCATGCTTGCAAGCTTCGCGTGTCGCGGGCAGGCAGGGATCAGGCAAGCTGCAGGAACTTCTCCAGCGTCGGCAGCTCGGATGTCAGCGCGGGCAGCGCAGGATCCGCACCCTCGAACTCGGTCGCCTCCATGAACCATTTCTCCTGCGCCGGCAGGCCCCACTGGTCGGCGCGGCGCGGGTCGTCAAGGCTCCAGCCCACCGGCGGCTCCAGGTCGATATGTTGGTAGTGCGTGTTGAAGAGCTCGATCCGGTGCCCGTCCGGGTCGCGGAAATAGATGAACATCGCCCCCGAGATGCCGTGCCGTCCCGGCCCCCGTTCCAGCCGCCGCCCATAGCCGAGCGCGCCGGCCACGTCGCAGGCATGGACCAGATCGGCGGCATCGCGCAGGCAATAGGCGAAATGATGCAGCCGCGGCCCCGGTCCATTCGTGTAGACGAGGTCATGGGGATTGCCCTTGCGCTGCATCCAGACACCCCAGAGGTTCACGCCGGCCGCATCCTCCGAATAGGTGTATTCCGAGGTGCGGAAGCCCAGCGGATGCCAGAAGCCCAGCCCCCTGCCCACGTCCTGCGCCTGAAGCTGCCAGTGATCCGCCCGCTGCGCCGCCGCGCCGCGATAGCCGTCATAGGCCATGAACATCCGCTCCTTCAGCGGCATGGAGGCGGTCAGTTCCACCGGCGTGCCAAGGCTGTCGCGGAACTGCAGCGTGGGCCCCTGGAAGGGCACGTCCACGATCTGCGTGGCGACGCCGATGCTGCCGAAATGGTCCTGCGCTTTCCGGATGTCGTCGGCGGTCTGGACACGCATGCCGATGCGCTCGCAGAGCGGCCGGTCGCCCGCCCTCAGGACGAGGCTGTGATGGCAGTTCTCCTCGCGCCCGCGCAGCCAGAGCGTCCCGCTGTCCTCGTCGGAGACGACGAGGCCGCAGAGCTCGGTGTAGAAGGCGCGCGACGCGTCGAGGTCGCGGACGCGCAGCACGGTATGGCTGGCGCGGGTGATGTTGAAGGGCGGAGCGAGCACCGGCTCGGGGATATGCATGTCTGGGTCCTCCTCGGGGAAATCAGCGCGTGTCCTGCAGGCAGGAAAGCCGAAGGCTGCGCCCCCCTCAACGAAGCGGCAGCCTTCTGTTCACATGCCGGAACGGGTCATTCCGCAGAGCGGGACGGGGCAGCGTAGCGCGCGGCGAGCGCCCGGAGCGCCCCCGCAAAGAGCGTCACGTCGATGCCGACGCCGGTGAAATTCGCGCCGACCGCCTCGGCCTTGGCGATATAGTCCGGGTCGGTGGACAGGATGCCCGCAGCCTTGCCCGCTGCGCGGATGCGGGCCAGCGCGTCCATCACCGTGGCCTTCACGTCCGGATGCCCGGGCCGGCCGGGATGGCCCATGTCGGCGGCCAGGTCGGACGGGCCGATGAAGACCCCATCGAGCCTTTCGATGCCCAGAATGGCGTCGAGCGCCGCCAGACCGGCGCGGCTCTCCACCTGCAGGATGATGCAGATCTGCGCGTCCGCGGTGGCCAGGTAGTCCGGGATCGCGCCGAAGCGCGAGGCCCGCGCCAGCGCGGAACCGACACCCCGGCGCCCGTTCGGCGGATAGAGGCAGGCAGCCACGGCGGCCTCCGCCTGTCCGCGGGTCTCGATCATCGGGATCAGCAGCGTCTGCGCGCCGATATCGAGCGCCTGCTTGATCTTCGCCGGATCGTCGTCGGGCAGGCGGATCACCGGTTCCGTCCCGGTTCCGGCAATCACCGCAAGCTGTGCCGAGAGCGAGCAGATGTCGTTCGGCGCATGCTCGCCGTCGATCAGGAGCCAGTCGAACCCGGCGGTGGCGGCGATTTCGGCGGCATAGGCATCGGCCAGGCCCAGCCAGATCCCGCGGGTGCGCTCGCCAGCGGCGAGCCAGGCCTTCAGGCGGTTCAGGGGGGCGGGCATGGTCACGCCTCCGCGAAGGACAGCGAGACGCTGCCGAAGGCGTCGAAATCGGCCTCGAAGCAGCTGCCGGGCGGCGCCTCGACAGGGCGTATGAAGGAGCCGGACAGCAGCACCTGGCCTGCCTCGATCCCCATGCCATACCGCGCAAGGCGGCGGACCAGCCACAGGATGCCCGTCACCGGATCGTCGAGCACGCCCGCGCCCAGCCCGGTTTCCTCGACCACGCCGTCGCGCTTCACGATCGCGCCCACCCAGCGCAGGTCGACCGCTTCCGGCGCGTGGCGCTGGTCGCCCAGCACGATCCCGCCATTGGCGGCGTTGTCCGAGACCGTGTCGGTGATCCTGCGCGGCACGCCGGTCGCCGGATCGGCGCGAAGGATGCGGGTGTCGAGGATTTCGAGGCTCGGGGCCACATAGTCCGTCGCCGCCAGCACATCTTCGCGCGTGACGCCCTCGCCTTTTAGCGGCGCCTTCATGGCAAAGGCGATCTCCGCCTCGATCCTTGGCTGGATGAACCGCCCGGCAGGGATCACCGCCCCGTCCGGGAAGGCCATGTCCGACAGCAGGACACCGGAATCCGGCGTGTCGATCATGAGCGCCTGCTGCATTGCCCGGCTGGTCAGTCCGATTTTCCAGCCGATGACGCCCAGTCCCGCCGCGCGCTTCCGCGCCACCAGCGCCGCCTGCACCGCATAGGCGTCGTCCAGCGTCATCGCCGGATGCGCGACCGACAGAAGCCCGGTCTGCACGCCCGTCGCCTCTGCCTCGAACAGCGCTTCCGCCGCACGCTCCACATCCATCTTCATTCGTCCGCCACCCCGTTCCCGAGCGTTCCGATCCCCTCTGCCGTGACCTCCACCACATCGCCGGGCTTCAGCCAGACTGGCGGGTCGAAGCGTGCCCCGGCCCCGGTGGGCGTGCCGGTGACGATGATGTCGCCCGGCTCCAGCGTGGTGAAGGTGGAGATATAGGCGATCTGCTTGGCGACCGGATGCAGCATCCGTCCCGTGCGGTCGGATTGCCGGATCTCGCCGTTCACGCGTGTCTCCAGCTGCACATCGAGGATCTGCGCCGGATCGGTGAAGGGCACCAGCCAGGGCCCCATCGCGCCGGAGCGGTCCCAGTTCTTGCCCTGGGTGACGTTGAACTTGGCATGGCGCACCCAGTCGCGGATCGTGCCCTCGTTGCAGAGCGTCAGCGCCGCGATGTGGCCGAGCGCCTCCGCCTCCGGAATGCGCCGCCCGCCCTTGCCGATCACCACGGCGATCTCGCCCTCGTAGTCGAGCTGCGCGCTTTCCGGCGGACGGATCAGGGCGGCACCGTGGCCCGCGAAACCGGAGGCGAAGCGCGGGAAGAGCGACATGTAGGGCGGCAACTCCGCCGTGCCGTCCCTGTACTCGGCATTGCGGTCGGGGAAGTTCACGCCGACGCAGAGGATCTTGCCCGCATCCGGCACCGGGATTTCCCAGGCGAACGCGCCGTTCCCGTGGCTGGGCCTGCGGCCTTCGGCAGCGGCGGTCACCTCCGGGATGGCTCCGGCAGCGATCACCGCCCGGAGCGTCGGATATTGCGGGAAGTCCGGCGAGAGGGCGAGCACGCCGCCCGGGACGACGGCGCCCCAGAGGGTCTCACCATTGGCGGAAAATGTGGCAAGGTTCATGCGATCCCTCCGAGACAGATGTACTTGAGTTCGAGATAGTCATCGAGCCCGTGGCGGCTGCCCTCGCGGCCCAGCCCGCTGGCCTTGACGCCGCCGAACGGCGCCTCGGGCGTCGAGATCAGCCCGGTATTGACGCCGACCATGCCGGCCTCCAGCGCCTCGGCCACGCGGAACACCCGCGCAAGGTCGCGGGAGAAGACATAGGAGGCGAGGCCGAACGCGCTGTCATTGGCGCGCGCGAGCACCTCCGCCTCGGTCTCGAAACGGAAGAGCGGCGCGACCGGGCCGAAGGTTTCTTCGCGCGCGACGGCCATGGCGTCGGTGACGCCGGCCAGCACGGTCGGCTGCCAGAAATGCGGCCCGGCCCCCTGCGGCTGCCCGCCGGCGACGACCTCTGCCCCCTGCGCCACGGCATCCTCGACATGGGTGCGGACCTTGGCAACGGCGCGGGCGTCGATCAGCGGGCCGAAATCGACGCCGGGCTCGAAGCCATTGCCGCTGCGCATCCCCGCCATCCGCTCTGCCAGCCGGGCTGCAAAGGCGTCATGGATGCCTGCCTGCACATAGATCCGGTTGGCGCAGACGCAGGTCTGGCCGCTGTTGCGGAACTTGGCGGCAAGCGTGCCCTCGACAGCCACCTCCAGGTCGGCATCGTCGAAGACGATCAGCGGCGCGTTGCCGCCAAGCTCCAGCGACAGCTTCTTGATCGTGGGCGCGCATTGCGCATAGAGCGCGGCTCCCACCTCGGTGGACCCGGTGAAGCTGAGCTTGCGCACTTCCGGCGACCCGGTCAGCACCGCCCCGATGACGCGCGACGGGCCGGTGACGACCGAGAGGAGCCCCGGTGGCAGCCCCGCCCGTTCCGCAAGCACGGCCAGTGCGATGGCCGAGAACGGCGTCTCGCCCGCGGGTTTCAGCACCATGGCGCAGCCCGCCGCCAGCGCCGGGGCGGCCTTGCGCGTGACCATGGCGTTCGGAAAGTTCCAGGGCGTGATCGCGGCAACGACACCGGCCGGCTGCTTCACCACGAGGATGCGCTTGTCCGGCGCGTGGCCCGGCACGGTCTCTCCATAGGCGCGGCGGGCTTCTTCCGAAAACCACTCGATGAAGCTCGCGCCATAGGCGATCTCGCCCCGCGCCTCGGCCAGCGGCTTGCCCTGTTCGGCGGTCAGGATCACCGCAAGGTCTTCCTTGTGCTGCATCACCAGATCGAACCAGCGGCGCAGCACGGCGCCGCGCTCCTTCGCGGTGCGCGCGGCCCAGCCCCGTTGCGCGGCGACGGCAGCGGCAATCGCTTCTTCCGTCTCGGCGGCGCCCAGGGACGGTACATGGCCGATGAGGTCGCCAGTCGCGGGGTCGGCAACCGGGAGCCCTTGGCCCTCGGCATGGACCCAACGGGACCCGATCAGCGCCGCCTCCGGCAGGAGCCCGGCATCGGCGAGGCGGGAGACCAGAGGGCGCTTCAGCATGGCGCCGCCCCCGCGTGCAGCGCGATCAGCGCCTTGCCGTAGTCGTTGCCGTTCGGAATGCGGCTGATGACGTGGATGTGGAACTTTGCAGGTTCGTCGTTGGACAGCCACATGCCGGAATGGTGGTCGAATTCCAGCATGACGACCGGGCTGTGGATGTGGAAGTAGAACGGATCGTCGTCGCCATGCCCGCCGATCCAGCTGAACCATGTCCGGTCGAGATGTGCCGCGATCTGCGCCATCCGCGCAGCGCGAGGCCCGTCCGGCCAGTGCTCGTGAAAGGTCTCGCAAAGCGACAGGAGCGCCGCGCGCTGGCCCGCGTCGAACTCGGTCGCGCAGACGCCCTCGACGGGCACGACCCGGTTGTCCTGGAAGGCACCGCCCAGATGGCGCTGGTCGGCGAAGTTGAACCGCCAGTCCGGCATCGCGGGGTCTTCCATCCGCATGTAGATCGTGGCGCGGCGGCGCAGATCCTCGGGCAGCGACTGCATGAGCCTGAGCCCCTGCGCCTCCTCTGCCTTGAACATCGAGAAGCTCTCGCCCGAGGCAAGCCGGATGTCGTTCGGCTCGGTGCCCATGAAGACGGGCGTGATCACCATCTGCCGGGCCAGGACCAGCACGTTGAAGCCGATGTGATGGCCGTAGATCTGCCAGCCCCAGGGCGCGGTCTCGGAAGGCGTGCCGAAGATCTGGAAGTGATAGGACCACTCGTTCATGATCTGGCGCAGGTCGTAGAGTTCGCCGAGGAACAGGTTCGCTTTCATCAGCCGCCGGATCTTGGCAAAGCCGCGCGCCGAGGTGCAGGCGGCCAACAGATCCCAGAACAGATCCCGGGTCGCGGCGGACAGGCATTCCAGCCGCACGCCGTTCTCGTTGAAGACCAGTTCCGGATTGTACCAGGCGCGCCATTCCTTCGCGCCCAGCGGCTTGCACACCGCCGCCTGCTCCGCTTGCGTCATCGTCGACAGCATCGCTCCGGCCGCCTCCACCGCCGGTTCCGGATCGAAACCTTCGTCGGCCAGCGCGAAGAGTCCGGCTTCCGGCATGCCGTCATGGGTGACGCCGACGAACGGCGCGTCGAGCAGCCGGGCCCAGTCCGCCTTCAGCGCGATGGCGCGCTCGGTGGAAAGGATCGGCGCGGAATAGCTCACGGGGTCCAACCCGCGCGACGGCCCCACCCTGTCATTGCTGTCGGGCAGCACGTAATCGCGGAAATCGCTCGAGGTCATGGAAGGCCTCCCCTCCTCGCTGAATTGCGGATTTGCTTCCGCGATAGGGGCGCCATGGCAGCAGTGGCAACGCCGCAGCGCGGCCGCTTTCCACATTCCGGACAGCGGCGGAAAAATCCTCTCGGTTCGTCAGCGAAATAGTGTTTCTCAGGAAAAAAGATTTTGGCTAGAATCATCGGAGGCAGGCCGCAGAGCCTGCGGGGAGGACATGGCATGAGCGTCAGCAAGACGGCGGAGGTCTACGAGTCGCTCAGGGAGGAGCTTCTCGACGGGAACTACAGGCCGGGCGCCAAGCTCGGCATCGACGCGCTTGCGGCCCGCTTCGGCGCGAGCCCCAGCGTGCTGCGCGAAGCGCTGTCGCGGCTGACCTCGGACCGGCTTGTCACGGCGATGCCGCAGCGGGGCTTTGCGGTCGCGGAGCTGTCGCTGGCCGATCTCGACGATCTCACCGAGGTTCGCATCGAGGTGGAGACCCGCTGCATCGTGCGCTCGGTCCTCAACGGCGATGTCGACTGGGAGGCCGCGCTGCTGGCCTCGTGGCACCGGCTGGCCTCGGTAGGGGCAACGCCGGAGGGACGGCGGCACCCGGACTGGGAAGGGCTGCACGCGAAATTCCATGACGATCTCGTCGCGGCCTGCGACAGCGCCTGGTGGCTCAGGCTGCGCGGCGCGCTCTACATGCAGGCCGAACGCTACCGCCGCGCGGTGCGCGCCGAGACCGACAGGACCCGCGACGTCGAGGCCGAGCACCGGGAGCTGCTGGAACTGGCCATGTGCCGCGATGCCGAAGGGGCGGCGCAGGCACTGGCGCAACATCTGGAACGCACCGTGCGCGCCGCGCGGGAGGCCGGGCTGCCCGATTGGCAAGCCCGCGGCGCGGCGCCCGCAAGGGAGAGAGTGGGAGGAACGAAATGACGATTCAGGAAAAGCTGCCAGGCGGACGGCGAGAAATGACCGGAACCCAGAGCATCCGGCGGTCCTTTGCCATCGTGCGGCATCTGGCAGGAGCCAGCCAGGAGGGCGAGAAGCTGGTGGACATCGCCAACGCCATGGAGCTGCCGCATCCGACTGCGCACAGGATCCTGAAGGCGCTGGAGGACGAGGGCATCGTCGAGCGGGCCGAGGGAACGCAGCGCTACAGGCTGGCCGCCGAGACCGCCTGGCTGGGAGTCGCGCCGTTCAACCGCTGCCCGATCACCCGCTATGCCTCGCCGCATCTGGACGAGTTGGTGGCACAGACCGGATCCTCGGTGCTGCTGTCGGTACCCTCGCATATCGACTCGGTCTATGCCGACCGGCGCATCGGCAACCTGCCGAGCCTGCTCAGCCAGGCCGAGATCGGCTCGCGCCGCCCGCTAGGGGCCGGGACCGGCGGACGGGTGATGCTGGCGCACATGAGCCCCGAGCGGCTCGACAGCGTGCTGGAGCAGAACGCCGCGCGCTATGCCCAGTATCGAGCGGGGCCCGAGACAGTGCGCCGCGACGTCGCCGAGGCGCGCGCCCAGGGCTTCCTCGTCGGCAACAGCCCGCTCTCGCGCGAGGGCCGCGTGGTCGCGGTCGCCGTGCGCGACGTGACCGGGCGGGCGATCGGCGCCATCAGCCTTGTCGGCCCACGTTCGCAGGGCTTCGAGCGCCGTATCGAAGGGCTGCTGCCGCAGATGCGCGGGGCTGCCCGCGAAATCGCAGCCCGCATCCAGCAGCAGCGCGTCACCATGCGCTGCCAGATGCCGATCCCGCCGCGCGCAGCCGCAGGCTGACGGCAGGACCGGCCGGGCTGCCGCGCCCGGCCGGTCCGACCCTCAGAAGGCGTGGGTATAGGCGATGGTCAGCGTGCCGATCTGCCGTTCGCCGCCAAACCCGTCGAACCGGCCGTAATTCACGTCGAGAAAGTCACCGTTCGGCAGAATCGAGGCAACGCCGATCTTCGTCGCCAGGATGTCCGGCTCGTCGATCACCAGATCGAGATCGTTGATGACTTCGCGCTCGTAGCCGATCTCTGCATATGGACCGATATCTCCCGGACGGAACGCGGCTTTCAAAAGCCTCACGCTGGCTTTGACCGTAGCATATTCGTCCGACTTCCCCACCGTTCCCTCGTTGGTGCCGCCGAGGCTGTTCCTCACCGTCTCGAAGCTTGTCTTCTGGTAGAGCCCGCGCAGCTTCGGGCGCAGCACCCAGCCCTCGGGCAACACGCTCCATTGCCCATGCTCGATATTGCCGATCAGCGCGGCTTCGGCATAGAGCTGCTCGTTTTCCTGGCTGGTCTCGAGATCCGCGAAGCCGAGCGGGATCATCGTGTCGGTGTCATTCCAAGTATAGATCGCCCGAGCCGCAATGCCCCAGTGGTCGTTCAGGTTCTGCAGCAGATCCAGCCGGATGCCCCGGGCGTCACTGTCGATGGTGCCGTCGTTGTGGCGGATATCGACATCGACCTGCCCCGTCACCAGACCGAAGCCAAGGAGCGTGCTGCCGGTCGGCATGAACAGGATCGAAGCCAGGCCGCTGATCCCCTCGCTGTCGGCATAGGTCTTGTTTTCGTCGCCCTCGCTTCGGGTCCAGGTGCCCTTCAGGCGCAGCGCGGCATTGCCGCCGGGCAGGCTGAAGGCCAGCGTGGCCGGGGTGGCAATCTTCGATGCCGTGTCCTCGTAGCCGGCGAAATCCTGGTCTGCATTGGCCGCATTGATCTGCGAGCGGGCCATGGCGGCGCGGGTCTGGACGGCGCCATAGGCCTCGTCCTGACCCAGCTCGGACCACAGCCCGGTCGGCCCGAAGGTCCGGGAGAATTTCGACCACGCATCGGGCGGGCCGGATTGGGCAAGGGCGGGGATGGCAACAAGGGCGGCAAGCCCGAAGGCGGGCAAGATCAGGTGTGAGCGCAAAGGTTTCCTCCCATCTGGCGCGCGGGACAGGCACGGTCCCGCCAGGCCGGAATTGGGAGGAAAGGCTTGGCTCCGGCAATGCGTGCAGCCGGGACCGTTCACATTCCGGACACGGACCCGCGATCAGCTCGCCGGCCGCGGAAAGACCCTGCCCTCGAAGAGCTTGCGGGCCGTCCTCAGCGTCCCTGCCGCCGTGACGCATCCCGTGCTGTCGCGCTCGATCAGCACCTCGGCCGCGCCGGTCGGATGCTCGATGGCAAAGTGCGCGTCCGCAGGGAGCCGGGCCAGCGCTGCCGCGGGACTGCCGGGCAAGGTGCAGGCCGTCGCCACGCTGACCGCGGCGAAGACGCCGATCGTGGCGTGGCAGCGATGCGGGATGAAGCTGCGGGTGGAGATCACGCCGCCTGCGCGCGGCGCCGAGACCAGCGTCATCTTCGGCACGGATTTCTCCGCGACATCGCCCAGCCCCATCAGCAGCCCGGCCTCCAGCCGGATCGCCTCCAGCCGTGCCTTCAGTGCCTCGTTGCCATCCAGCGCCCCGCGGCTCTCGGTGCCGTCAATGCCGAAGTCGGCGGCCGCCATCACCACGCAGGGCATGCCGTTGTCGATCAGCGTCGCTCGGATGCCGCCGATGACGTCCGCCGCGTTGCCGGTGGGCAGCAGCGTGCCGCACATCGAGCCTTCGAGCCCGGTGAACATCAGCGGCACCGGCGCATGGGTGCCGGGAACGCCGTCGATCGCCGCCGCGCCGCGATAGACGGCCCGGCCGCCCGGCGTCGCGATCCGCGCCACCGCGATCTCGCCGGTATTGAGCATGTGGATGCGCACCGGCGTCTCGCCGTCCCGCGCCGCCACCAGCCCCAGCTCGATCGCCGCCGGACCGACACCGGCCAGGATGTTGCCGCAAGCCTGCGCGTCCGAGACCAGCGGCCGGTCGGGAAAGACCTGCAGGAACAGGTAATCGACATCGGCATCCTCCCGCGAGGCGGGCGACAGCACCGCCACCTTCGAGGTCAGCGGATCCGCCCCGCCGATGCCGTCGATCTGCGCCGGATCGGGCGAGCCCATGATCCTCAGCAGCAGATCGTCCCGCGCCTCCCGCTGCTGCGGCAGGTCCGAGGCCAGGAAATACGCCCCCTTGGAGGTCCCGCCCCGCATCCAGAGGCAGGGAACCCCGTCGATTTCGGCATCATCCATCTCAGTCTCCCCCGTCCGGTGCAAGCGGCGGGGGAGGGTCCGGGAGGGGGGATCTGCCCCCTCCCGCCTTCCTCCGCCGAAACCGCCGTCAAATGTACTTGAGCCCCCTGGCCTCCAGCCGCGGGCGCATGTCGTAGATGTCGAGCCCCAGCTCGCCCGCCGCCAGCCGCACCCGCTTGGCCTCTTCCGCCGCCAGGCGCTTCTCCGCTGCCTCGAGGACCGCGGCCGCCTCCCCGCGGGCAACCACGCAGAGCCCGTCATCGTCGGCGCAGATCACGTCTCCGGGATGGATGGCCTGGCCCGCCACGACGATCGGCACATTGACCGAGCCCAGCGTCTCCTTGACCGTGCCCTGGATCGAGACCGCCTTCGACCAGACCGGGAAGCCCATCTCGCGCAGATCCTTCGTGTCGCGCACGCCCGCGTCGATCACCAGCCCGCGGCAACCGCGCGCCAGCGCCGAGGTCGCCAGCAGGTCGCCGAAATAGCCGTTGTCGCAGGGCGAGGTCGGCGCCAGAACCAGAATGTCGCCGGGGCGGAGCTGCTCGATGGCGACATGGACCATCCAGTTGTCCCCGGGCGCGGCCGAGATCGTCACGGCGGAACCGGCGATCATCGCGCCTTCCTGGATCGGCCGGATGTAGCTCTGGAGCGCGCCCTTGCGCCCTTGCGCCTCGTGGACGGTGGCGGTGCCGATCTCTCCGAGCCGGTCGATCACCGCCGGGTCGGCGCGGTCGATGTTCTGGACGACGACAGGCATGGTCACGCCTCCTCCTTCACTGGCGGGGTGCCGTGGGTGTGGAAACTCTCGATGGTTTTCAGCCCCCAGGCCTGGCCCTTCATCCGGTCGGCCTGGGTCCAGCAGACAGGCTTCCAGTCGGGCGCAAGGATCAGCCGCGCGCCGGCATTCGCGAGCTCCACCCGGTTGCCCGCAGGCTCCCAGACATAGAGGAAGAACGTCCCCTGCACCGCGTGCTTGTGCGGGCCGGTCTCGATATGGACGCCGTTCTGCAGGAAGATGTCGGCGGCGCGCAGGATGTCCTCGCGCTGGTCGGTGGCATAGGTGACATGGTGCAGGCGGGCATGGCCGCCGCCATGCTCCTCGGTGCAGGCCAGGTCATAGGTCTTGTTGTTGACGGTGAACCAGCAGCCGCCCAGCCGCCCGTTGTCGAGCTGGATGTACTCGGTCACCCGGCTCCCCAGGCAAGTCTCCATGAAGCGCCTGAACTCGGTCACGTCGGAGGCGAGCAGGTTGAGGTGGTCGAGCCTGCGCGGCGCGGCGCCGGTGAAGGCCGAGGCGGTGTTCTTCAGCGCCGCCTTCTCGGCCTCGTCCTGAGGCTCCCACCAGACCGTGTCGTAGTAGATCTCGAAGACATGGCCGAACGGATCCTCGAAGCGGAAGGCGCGGCCATGGCCGAGATCGCCGTCATTCCAGCCATGCACCTTGTAGCCCGAGGCCTCGATGGCGGCGACGCGGCGCTCCAGCGCCCCGGGGCTGGCGGCGCGATAGCCGATATGGGCGACGCCGGTCGTGTCCGAGCGGGTCAGCTTCAGGCTGTGGAACTCGTAGTCGTCCCAGGCGCGCAGCCAGGCGGAGTCGCCGTCGATTGCCGAGAGCTTCAGCCCGTAGACCCGGGTGAAGAAGTCGAGGCTCTCCTCGAACCGGTCGGTCAGCATCTCGACATGGCCCAGATGGGCGATGTCGAAGCTCGGATTGGCGGGGTCTGTCATGGGCTTTCCTCCTCGGGTCTCGCACGGCCTCCGGTCCGGGCGCGGCCGGCGAGGGGGTGCGGGGGAGAGGGATGCCCTCTCCCCTGCCCTCTCCCGCGCCCGGCCCGGACGCCGGTCACAGTTCGTCCACGGTGCGCGGGAAGACGCTCTCGAAGCCCTCCGCGTACCGGCAGTCGCGCCCGCCGGACTGGCCGCCGGAATTGCGCTTGAAATGGTTGGCGCGCTGCTGGGCAACCCGGGTGTAGTAGTCCCACAGATGCACCTGGCCGTTCATGTGCTCCATCGCGGCGCGCTTCTTCTCCCAGACGGGGGTGATGTCGAGGAACGTGTCGGGCTTCCAGCCCATCTGCTCGGTCTGGTGCGGCTCGAACAGGTAGAGCTGCGGCGCGCCGAGCACCGTCTGTCCCGGATTGTGCCCCCAGGCCTGGGCGATCATCCGGCATTCCAGCGCCACCTGCGTCATGTACATGTGGTCGGTATTGTACGGATCGAAGCGCGAATGGCTCATCATGAAGGCCGGCTGCACCTTGCGGATGAGATCCACCAGCCGGTCCTTGTCGCCGCGCTCCAGATGCAGCGGGTAGTCGCCCAGGTCGAAGCATTCCAGATGGTGCACGCCCAGGGCCGCGGCCGCCGCCTCGGCCTCGCCGCGGCGGATGTCCTTGACCTCCTGCAGCGACTTGCCGTCCTTCCACAGCCGGGCGCTCTCGCCGCGCTCGCCGAAGCTCAGGCAGGCGACCGTCACCTCGTAGCCCATCTCGGCATGCAGCGCGATGGCGCCGCCGCAGCGCCAGACGAAATCTGCGGCATGGGCGGAAATGACGAGTGCGGTCTTCTTCGGCATGGCAAGCCTCCCTGTCGGTGTCGGCCCGGGGATGCCATGTCCGCCCCGGCAAGGTCCATTTGGAAGCGCGTCCTCCGGCATAAGTTCCTTCTATACCATCTGGCCAACCACTGCCCGGGATGACAGGTTCGGGCTGGGCCATGGCAGGAGGAGTTTGCAATGGACGGAACGGGGTCTGCGGAGTTTCCGATTTGCTTCATCGGCTTCGGCGAGGCGGCCGGGGCCTTTCTCGGAGGCTGGGCCCTGCCGGACCCGGCTGCCGTCAGCGCCTTCGACATAAAGTCGGACGATCCGGCCACGCGCCCTGCCATGGCGGAACGCCAGGCGGCGGCCGGGATCCGCGGCTGCGACACCGCCGCCGCCGCGCTCGCAGGAGCGCGGGCCGTGTTCTCTCTGGTCACCGCCGACCGGGCGCTGGAGGCTGCCGTCGCCGCCGCGCCCCACCTGGAGCCGGGGGCGCTCTGGCTCGACGGCAATTCCTGCGCGCCCGGCACCAAGCGCCGCGCGGCGGAGACCGTGGAAACCGCCGGCGGGCGCTATGTGGACCTCGCGGTGATGGCACCGGTCCATCCGCTGCGGCATCTGGTGCCGCTGCTGCTGTCCGGCCCCCATGCCGCGGCGGCCGCCGCGCTGCTGCGCACGCTCGGCATGCGGCCCGCGATCGCCGGGGACGAGATCGGCCAGGCCTCGGCGATCAAGATGATCCGCTCGGTGATGATCAAGGGGATGGAGGCGCTGACCGCGGAATGCCTGCTCTCGGCGCGCCGTGCCGGGGTCGAGGAGGCGGTGCTCGGATCGCTCGAAGCCTCCGACCCGGACCGCGACTGGCGCGGGCGGTCGGCCTACAATCTGGAACGCATGATGGTCCATGGCGCGCGCCGCGCGGCCGAGATGCGCGAAGCGGCGGCGACCGTGGCCGAGCTCGGCCTCGGCGGCGGCATGGCCGCGGCCACGGCCGAGTGGCAGGACCGCATTGCCGCCACCGGCGCCCCGGCAGGCGGGGACGACCTGATCGCGCGCGCCGACGCGATCCTGGCGCGGCTGTGATCTCGCGCAACCTGCGCCATCTGCGGCTGTTCCTCGCCGTTGCCGACCTGGGCACGGTCACGCGGGCGGCGGATCTCTACAATGTCTCGCAGCCCGCGGTGACCCAGGCGCTCGGCAAGCTCGAAGCTCAGGCCGGGGGGCAGCTCTTCGACCGCACGCGGCAGGGATTCTTCCTCACCCCGCGCGGCGAGGTGCTGGCGGCGCGGGTGGCGCGCGCCTTCGGCCGGCTCGACCCGGCGCTGACGGAAATCGCGCCGCGGCTGCAGCTCACGGCCACCGCGGCGCAGCTGCAGGCCCTGGTCGCCGTGGCGGAGACCGAGAACTTCACCCTGGCGGCGCGGCAGATGGGCTTGTCGCAGCCCACCGTCCACCGCGCGGTCAGCCAGCTCGAGCAGGAGGCCGAGACGCCGCTGTTCCAGCGCATGGCCCATGGCATGGCGGCGACGCGGGCTTGCCAGTCCCTGGCGCGGGCCGCCGAACTGGGCTTCGCCGAACTCGACCAGGCCGAGGCGGATCTGGCCGAACTGGACGGCGGGGAGGCCGGCCGGATCGTCATCGGTTCGCTGCCGCTGGCGCGCTCGGTGCTGCTGCCGCAAGTGCTGGCACGGTTCCGGCGCCACCGTCCGACCCTGCCCGTCCGCGTTGTCGACGGGCTCTATGACGGGCTGCTGGCCGGGCTGCGCCGCGGCGCGGTCGACGTGATGATCGGCGCGCTGCGCCAGCCCGCCCCGATCGGCGACGTGGTGCAGGAGGAGCTGTTCCGCGACGGGCTGGCCTTCGTCGCCCCGCCCGGCCATCCGCTGGCGCGCGCAGGCACCCTTTCTCCCGCAGATCTTGCAGATCGCGCCTGGGTCGTGCCCCGCAGCGGCACCCCCGCCCGCGAGGGTTTCGAACGGCTCTTCGCCGAGGCCGGACTGCCCCTGCCGGCGAGCATCCTCGAGGCCGGTTCGATCCTGCTTATGCGCGAACTCCTGCATCGCGGCGACTTCCTCGGCTGCATCTCTGCCCATCAGGCGGCAGCGGAAATCTCGCGCGGGCTGCTCGACAGGCTGCATGTGCCGGAAACTCTGCCGCCGCGCCCCATCGGCCTGACCTTCCGCGAGGGCTGGCTGCCCACAGCCGCCCAGGCCGAAATGCTGGCCCTGCTCCGCGACGAGGCCGCCGCGATCCGCAAGCTATAGCATGTTCTTATCCAGGCCGACGCGCTTCGAATTGGTCCGGCGCGCCACGGACGGGCAGAAGGACCCGGCATGCGGCCTGCCATCCCGGCGGGTCCGGTTTCGGGAGGACCACACCATGCGCAGCACAATCCTTGCCGCCGCCATCGCCCTGGCCGCCGGCGCGGCCACCGCCGAAGACTTCAAGTTCGCGAATTTCATGCCGCCGACCCATCCCTATGTCGCGGGCGCCTTCCAGCCCTTCGCCGACATGGTCGCGGAGAAGTCCGGCGGCGACCTGACCGTGACGCTCTACAATGGCGGCGAGCTGGGCCCGGGACCGGTGGAGCAATACACCCGCGTGCTCGACGGCGTGGCCGAGCTGGGCGTCTCGCTGGCGGGCTACACCGCCTCGACCTTCCCGCTGACGCTGGTCGCCGAACTGCCGGGCGTGATCGACACCGAAACCGGCACGGCCGACCTGTGGAACAACATCGAGCTGTTCCAGCCGGAATACCGCCGCGCGATCCTCGTCTCGCTGTGGTCCTCGGCGCCGAACGTCCTCTATACCCGCGACAAGGCGGTGCGGTCGCCCGACGACATCAAGGGCATGAAGATCCGCGTGCCGTCGCGCAATACCGGCCTGCTGGTCGAGGCCTGGGGCGCGACACCGGTCTCGATGCCGGTTTCCGAGATCTACAACTCCCTGCAGACCGGCGTGATCGACGGCGCGATGATCGACACCACCGCGACCCGCGCCTTCCGGCTGGGCGAGGTGGCGAATTACCTGACGGTCGGCATGAAGACGACCAACTCGCCCTTCTTCATCCTCGCCAACCGCCAGGCCTTCAACGATCTTTCGGATGCAGACCAGGCCGCGCTGCTCGAGGCCGGCAAGGAAGCCTCGGTTCTCGCCAACCAGACCCAGCTGAAGGTCGCCGCCGACGGTCTGGCCGCCTTCGCGGAGATGGACGGGCACGAGGTGATCGAGCTGACCGCCGAAGAAGCCGCGCCCTTCGATGCGGCCGCCGAAGAGGTCACCGCGCAGGTCGTGGCCGAGACGGGCGGCAGCGCCCAGGCCATCGTCGACGCGCTGAATCCCTGAGATGGTGCGCAAGGCTGCCTCCGCCCTGTCGGCCGTGACCGGCGGGGCCACGGCGGTCCTGGCCGTGATCGGCGGGATCGCCCTGATGTCCCTCGTCATCCTGATCGTCGCCGGCGTGGTCATGCGCTACGCCTTCGGCCAGCCGATCCTGGGATCGAACGAGATCATCCAGCTGGCCGCCGTGGCGCTGGTGATGTCCGCCCTGCCCTACTGCACCTCGCTGAACGGCCATGTCGGCGTCGATGTCTTCGACCGCTTCCTCGGCCATTTCGGCCGCCGCGCGGGCGACGTGCTGGCGCGCTGCCTTTCGGGCTGGGTGCTGGGCGTGCTGTGCCACCGCGCGGTGCTCAAGGCGCTGGATGCCGCCGAGTTCGGCGACGCCACCAACATGCTGGGCCTGCCGCTCTGGCCCTTCTACGCGATCCTCGCCGCAGGCACCGGGCTGGTCGTCGTGATCTTCCTGATCCAGTGCCTCGACGTGATCCTGAACGGGGTGGAGCAATGACCGACGTCACCGCAGGCCTCTTCGGCATCCTTGCCCTGTTCCTGC
>NZ_JAATVU010000159.1 GCF_013184745.1 Mangrovicoccus sp. HB161399 | reverse complement strand
GGCCGGACCCGGGATCCGAAACGTCAGAGGAAAGGACAGCCGATGAGTTGATTAAACCTGCTTGATCCGACCCTCCTCATGTGAACCCTTCGTGAAACGGCAGAGTGAGGCGGGGTCCGGAACAGTCCGGGGGACTGTTCCTCCGCGGAACGACGCCACCGACGCGGAGGCGATCTGCGAGGCGGCTCAGCGGCCTGGCATGCGCTTCGTGCCTGTGAAGAGCGAGGAAACGCAGGGGGCGGCCAGCGTCTTCCGCGTGCGGGAGCTGCTGATCCGGCAGCGCACCCAGACAATCAACGCGCTGCGCGGTCACTTGGTGACCTACAACGCGTCGCTGGTCGCGCTGCTGAACCATTACGGGACCATCCCCCGGGCCTACCGCCCGTACCGCGCGAAAACAAAAGGGAAAATCGAGCGGCCGTTCCGCTACATCCGGCAGGATTTCTTCCTGGCCCGCAGCTTCCGCAATCTCGACGACCTGGACGCGCAGTTCGATGCCTGGCGGACCGAAGTGGCGAACCCGCGGCTCCACGCCACCAGCCGACGGATCGTCGACGAAGCCTTCGCCGACGAGAAGCCCGCCCTGAAGCGGCTGCCCGCGATCCCCTATCCGCGCCGGTTCCACGCGATGATGGGCACGGATTCCACGTGATCGTGGGCAGGCCAGGCCGACAGTCTGAAGCTACGGTGCGCCTCGTCTTGAGCGAGGGAGCCAAATGCCAACGGAACGACTGTCGATGCGCCGGATACGGGATGTACTGCGACTGAAGCATGCCCAGGGGCTGAGCGAACGGGCGATCGCCACGTCGCTCGGGCTGGGAAAGGGAACTGTCGGTGCCTATCTTGGGCGGGCCCGGAAGGCCGGGCTGGGCTGGCCGCTGCCGGAGGCGCTGTCCATTGACAGCTGTCGCCGCGGCACCGCGTGGGCGCAGGGCTAGGCGCGGGCACGCGCCAGCTGTCCGCCGCCACCGAGAAGCGCATCTTGCGCCTCTTCCCAGAGCTCTGCGGTTTCCTCTAGGACACGCTGTGCGGTCGGAGGCGGAAGTTTCCCCTTCCAGGCGTCGACCACGGCCTTACTGTCTCTTTGGTGTTGGTGCTGAAGCGCTCCCGCGGACCCGCCCTGCGCCGAACTTTCCCGCCGGATCCTGTCGATGATGCCGGGTGTCAGCTCCAAGCTGAGACTTTCGAAGATGGCGCTGAAATATTCCAGCGGCCTCAGGCAGAGATCGTCGTGCAGCACGAAGCACCAATCCCGGCGGCGGCGGTGCAGTTCGAGCGTCGCGGCGGTGAACAGCTTCCACTGAAGGATCAGGTCGGATACCGGGTCGCCGAGTGTCCGCTGCCGATAGGTGAGCTCCTTCGCGAGACCCGGGCGGCTTGCGGGCACCGGGTGCCGGAGCATGTCCTCGATCTCGCTGTCCCAGCCGAGCGACAGGTAGCTCGCGACGACGCTGCAGGGGTGGCGCAGCATGACGATCACCTGCGCGGCATAGGTATCCGCCAGCCATTCGCTGGAATAGAAGGCGATCGGGTCCTTGAAGCAGACGCGGCGCGGATTGATGAAATCCTTTCGGTGACGCAGCAACCACCGCGCGGCGAGCCGGGCCGGGGTGTATCTTTTGGCGGCGGGCAGGCAGCGTTCCAGCGTGCCCCGGACAGCCAGTTTCGAGCGGCTCGGCAGGTGACCGAGCGAGACCATGTCGTCGATTTCGCGCCGGTGAGGCGGGCTGTTTGCCTCGGTCAGCGCCATGAATCGGTCCGGCAACTGCAGGCGGGCGCCGACGTCGTCGTTGAACGGCTCGTAAACGAGAAAAACGGACTTCGAGGCGCCGATGATATTGCCGGTCCAGGTCGTCCCGCTCCGCGGGCAGCCGGTAACGAGGATGGGGCGGTTATGCGTCATTGGGATCTCGCCGACAGGAATGCGCGGCACGCCTGTTCGAGCATGGCCGCGGCGTCCTCGTGCATCTCAGGCGACGGATAATAGGGGTTGTGGGTCCAGCGCTGCGAAAGATCCGGGCGATCATTCGCAGTGTCGACGGTGGTCCGCTCGCCTGTAAAGCGGTCGTAGAGCGGTTGGGGCGAGCCCCTGGACGACACGCATTCGACGTAATGCGCGACGTCGCCGGTGAGCGCGTTCATCATGCCGGCGTTCACGAGCTGCGGGAACTTGCCGAACATGGCGTGGACATTATCGTAGCGCTGCCACCACCAGAAGACATTGCCCGAATGGTGCAGGCCCGGCCGACGCTTGGAAATCCACAGAAGGATGATCGGAACCTCGATCGCCTCGAAAAGCGCCCTGTAGTTCTCGATCCAGTTGTCGCGGGTTTCGCGCAGAAGCTGGCGCACCTCGGGCGGGCCGTGGAACACGCGAAGGGCGCGGGCGACCGGTGCGGGCAGTCCGTGTGGCCGGTAGGTCTCCAGCAGCTGCCGATAGGCGTCGTCCGCGGCGACACGGGCGCCGCTGGAGCGTTCGACCAGGTATTCCAGGCCGTTGCTGCGGAAAAGGCTGTTGTCCTCGCTGCGCCCGGACATCACTTGAATAATCGCGAAGCGGCCCTTGTTGACCAGCTCGATCAGCGATGGGTGGCGCAGGTAGAAGCGGGGCCCCGCGCCGCCGTAGCCGAAGTTCGCGAACTCGAAACCGAGAGTCTGCTGCAGGATTTGGGGGAAAGGCGTCTCGCAGAAGCACCCGAAGGTCTGCGCGGCGCCGAGGCAGGTCGCGTATTCGCCGGGCTTCAGCCGGGGTGCCGGCCCGCGAAAGGAGAGCGCCGAGCCGGCGTGTTCGTACATCTGGTAGTCGACGATCGACCAGTCGCGGCGCTGGTAACCCGAGAGATGCTCGCGCTCGGCGTTTTCGAGGGGGGGCATCATGACGAACTCCATCCAAGGCAAGAGGTGGCGGTGGGGGCGGGGCGATCGGCGCGGCGCCGCGTTGCAAGGGCGCCTCGCGGCCACCGGGGGGCATCGAAAGGGTTCCTGCGTTTCATGAGCGTACCGCCTTCAATACCGGGGAGCGCCCTCGCAAGGAGGCGGCGAGCTCCTCCAAATCGCCACGCTGCGAGAACCGGGTGTAGTAGTCCACGGCCGCGCTGGACGCTTCGCGAAGCCGTACGGCGTCCGACAGAAATTCGGTCATGGCCTCGGCATCGAGCGGAAACACGCATGACTGGAACCCAGGCGTGAGAGCGCCGGTCGAGGCCTCCGAACCAAAGACCGGCTTGCCGTGGCGCAGGGCCTCGACAAGCTTGATGTTCAACCCCGTGCCATGCGTGGGCGAAAGGCAAGCCTTGGACCGCGCGTAGGTGCGCTGCAGCTCCTCGGCGGAAAGAAAGTGCAGAAGCGTGATATTCGGGTATTGCTCTGCCAAGGTCCGTATCTCGGGGCGGCCACAGATGAGCCCGCAAAGCGCGATGCGAAAGCCCCTAAGTTTCTCGCCCATATCGGCAAAGAGCCCGCAGAACCCCTCGACATTTATGGCGTTTCCGGAGGCAGCGAAAAGCAGGTCGAAATCGAAACTTTCCATATTCTGGAGCTCAATAGCATCGGCTGTGGGGTATTCCGGTATATAGTGAATCTCCGCGTTCGGCATCATATTACGATAGAAATAAGTTTCGTTTGGAGAAATCGTGATGACGGATTTCGCGGCGCTGAGCGCGGAAATCTCGTAGCGCAGCGCAAAGAGACTTTTCATGGATACCAGCGAACCGTCGGAGCTTTTGGCACGCCGGAAGTACCTCAGGTCATGGGTCTCGACGATCGTACGCTCCGCGGCGATGCCGTTGATCTGCGCCAGGCTGTCGACGTAGTTGACGACATAGAGGATCTCCGGGTGCTCCGCCCTCAACCGACGATAGTTCGGCGCTTGCGATGGCGCTCCCAGACGGTAGACCTGCCGTGCCAAGCTGGGAAAGCAGAGCACAAGTAATTTTTTCAGTTTGTTCAATATCTTTATTGGAAGAGTCTCGATGTCAGAGACCAGGCGGATGCCGGGAAAGCGCGCGGCGAAATCGGCCTCTTGCTGCTTCGTCCAAGGATCGGACGGGTGGTTGGCGAAATGATAGAGCACGACATTGTCGCATTGCTGGCAGATGAACGATAGCTGGCTCAGGGTCCGCTGCTGGCTGCCGTTAGCGCCGCTCATGAGCGCCCCCCAATAGTAAACCATCACAAGAGGATCGCCGCCGCCAAGAGCGTTCAATGCCTCATCTACGTGCTGTTGTATGATATCGGCCATCGCAATGTGTTGCCCAAAAATTGAATTTGTAAATTCACAGGTATATTGGAAAAGGATAGACTCGAAAGCCATGCCCAGCAACCGGATTATCGCAGTGCGGCACGCCCAATTCTGGGGCTGCCGTATTTTTGTGCTGGGTCGCGCTGCCCGCCTTTGGGCTAGGCTCTGGACACATTGAGTTTCACAGCCAGTAGATAACGACTGCCGCGAGGGCGATAGCTGAGAAGAACACCTTCGGGCATCTGTCGTATCGGGTTGCTACGCGGCGCCAGTCCTTGAGCCTGCCGAACATGATCTCGATGCGGTTTCGCCGCTTGTAGCGGCGCTTGTCGTGTTTCACGGTTGTCTTGCGTTGCTTTCGCCCGGGAATGCAGGCGCGTATCCCTTTGCTTTGCAAAGCTTCCCTGAGCCAATCAGCGTCATGGCCTCGGTCGCCGAGCAACCAGTCAACCTTCGGCAGGCTGCTGAGCAGTACCCGGGCGCCGATGTAGTCGCTGACTTGCCCTGCTGAGACGAAGAGAT
>NZ_JAATVU010000158.1 GCF_013184745.1 Mangrovicoccus sp. HB161399 | reverse complement strand
TCCAGCCTTCGACATGCGCGTCAGCCTCGGGCAGCAGCTTGCCCTTCGCCCGCGCCTCCGCGCGCCACTTGGCGAGCGTTGCCCGCGAGATCCCCTCTTCAACCGCCAGCCGGTTCAAGGGGGTGCTGTTCGGCGGCAGCATCTTCGCGAGAACCGCCGCCTTTCGTTCCTGTGAATAGGCCACTCGTCATCCTGTCCCGCCCGCCTCGCTGCATAGTTTCAGATCGAAGGACGGTGACAACAACCCTGCACGAGGGGGCACCGTGGCGCTGATCGCGCGGCTTACGGGTGGAAAGCTTCTGGCGGATCGGGCGTTTGACGCCAATTGGCTGCGCGAAGCCCTCGCCAAAGCCGAGGTCGAGGCGGTGATACCGCCCAAATCCAACCGGCGCTTTCCGGCAGAGTTCGACCGCGACACGTACAAATGGCGCCACCTGATCGAGAATTTCTTCGGAAAGCTCAAGGAATACAGAGGCATTGCCACTCGCTGCTACAAGACCGACACGAGCTTCTCAGCGTTCATCGCCATAGCGGCAACCGTCATTCGCCTGCGGTGAACGTCAACAGACCCTAGTTAACTCAAGGTTCACACATGCCTGCCTATTGTGCATGGATATTGTTGTAGCGTTCGCGACTCGGAGCCGGGCCGCCGAGAAGGAGACTAACTCTGCGTAGAAGTTCTGACAGTTCTAATGATGGTTCGACGATAAGGCGCGTTGGGAAGAAGGCGATATTCCTCTTGCCTCCGCTGATCCTCATACAGATCGTCTGTTTCGCTTGTTTTCTGCACGTCGGTGGAAGCCTGACATGGTGGGTCTTGCTCGGCTGGGTCGTCGCCGCCCCGGTCACGCTGTTCTGGGCCTGGTGGGCAACGTCACGCGCAAACGTGAAACGCCGGAAGGAAGACCAGCTGCGCGCCGCGCGGGTAGGGCAAGCCGACTCTCACCTCCCGCCGCCGAGTTGACCAGTGACGAAGGCGGTTATCGTACGGAAGAGGATCGACATATCCGTACTGGTCGCGGCGTTTGCCGCATACCAAGCGTCGAGCCTCACGCGTTCCTCGTAGGTCGTGTCCGACCGGCCGCCCACTTGCCAAGGGCCGGTGATTCCGGGTTTCACCGACAGGTAGTGGTTCTTGAAGCGCCCGTATTTCGGGAGTTCGTCGTCGATAATTGGGCGGGGGCCCACAAGGCTCATGTCGCCGCGGAGCACGTTGAATAGCTGCGGCAACTCGTCGAGACTAGAGCGCCGAAGCAGCAGTCCGATCGACCCCAGGATGCGCGGGTCGTTCTCGAGCTTGAAGTTTTGCTCCCACTCCCGGCGTAGATCGAGGTCGAGCGCTAGTGCGCGCTGAAGGATCGCTTCGGAATCGTGCACCATCGTCCGGAACTTGAGGCAGTTGAACGCCTTTCCGTTCTTCCCGATCCTGCGGTGAAAGTAGATGATCGGCGCACCGTCTTCACGCCAGACCAGCAAGGCAATAAGCACCAAGACGGGCGCGATGACAGCGAGGATCGCCGACGCAAGAAGAATATCGAGGGTTCGCTTGATCGCGTTGTGCAGCGGGCGTTTGATGCGCACCAAGTCAACAGTTTCGGCCGGGTTGTCAACGCGGTCCAGTACTTCAAATTCTCCAACTTCAATTCGAGGCGCGACGCGCGGCACTTGCCTATGCATGATGGACGCTCCCGGGAATAGATTGAGATTCTAAATATGTATAATGTTCCCATGGTCTCGAAAAAAATAAAAGCCTTTTTTACCCACATCGGGCCGTCTGCAGCGAATTTCAGACTACACGGCCTTGATGACTACACGGCCTTGATGATGGGTTGGGTAGCCCTTCCTGACGGCACTTGTGAACCGCGGTGATCCGGATAGGATCAGGAGGTTTGGATGAAGAAGGACGTCTCCATCATCGGCGTGGATCTGGCCAAGCAGGTCTTCCAGCTGCACGGGGCAACCGAAACTGGCGAAGTGGTCTTCCGCAAGAAGCTGTCGCGTCGGCAGTTCGAGGAATTCATGAAGGCCCAGCCGCGATGCCGGGTCGCCATGGAAGCCTGCGGGACGGCGCATCATTAGGCGAGGCTGCTGTCGGCGCTTGGCCATGACGTCTACCTGATTTCGCCGAAGTTCGTGAAACCATTCGTGAAGACCCAGAAGAACGACATGGCCGATGCCGAGGCGATTGCCGAAGCGGCGAGCCGTCCGACCATGCGCTTCGTGGAAATCAAGTCACCGGAGCAGCAAGGCGTCGGCATGATCTTCAGGCTGCGGGACATGTTGGTCTGGCAGAGAACCCAGATGATCAACAGCCTGCGGGGGCATCTGTCGGAATTCGGGATAGTTGCAGGCAAGGGCCGGGAGAACATCGCCAAGCTGCGGCTCGCTCTGGAGGCGGAGGACGTCCCGGAGAGCTTGCCCGCCTCGGTTCGGGCCATGTCGCAGCTCTGCCTCGAGCAGATCGACGGCCTGTCCAAGCGGGCCTCCGACCTCGACGCGCAGATACAGGCGGCAAGCAGGCGGACTCCGCTTTCTGCCCGGCTCCGGAAGATGCCGGGGATCGGGCCGGTGACAGCGATGGCAATTGCCGCCTTCGCCCCGCCGATGGACACCTTCAGGCGCGGCCGCGATTTCTCGGCATGGCTCGGCGTGCGGTCCGTCTCTCGGACGGATCGCGTTCCGGCCTGCACTGCCGGGACAGCATTCGAGCGGCGGAAAGCAAAGGCCGGGCCGAACCGGCAAGTCCGGGCAGAGCGTTGCCGGTGGCCGCTCGGACCGGTGGCGCGGCCAGCGGCAACTCCGGCGCCTGCTGATCACCGGCGCGATGGCGGTGATTTCCAGCACCAAGGCGCGGCCGCCCGCCGAGAGTTCATGGCTCGGCCGCATCTTTGCGCGCAAGCCGCGGATGCTGGCGGCGATCGCGCTGGCCAACAAGATGGCCCGCACGGTGTGGGCGATGATGACGAAGGATGAAGAGTTTCGGGGCGGTCCGCAGCTGGCGGGTTGACGCGGCCAGGGCACTGCCTCGAAAATGCGGGAGAAGCTGAAGCGAGTATGATATCGATCGGAAAGATCGGGGTTGGGAAATCAGCGTTACATGATGAGCTTCGAGCTCGGCTTGATGTTTTGAACCTGACCCGCGGATCCCATACCGGCCAGGGGGACGTGCTCCCGGAAAAGGCCTGACACATGGACGCCTTCGATCGCATGATGCCAGCCGAGGCGTGCGCCCGCTGAAACCGGGGCTACCCACACATGATGTAACCGCCCCCCCGACGGCATCACTGTGCCAAGGTGGGATCGCAACAATCCAAATTGGGAGGCGGTCATGTCGGAGATTATCACGGTCGAGCTCGATCTGGCGAAGAATGTGTTCCAAGTCCATGGCGCTGACACTAGGGGCGCTGCAGTCCTGCGCAGGAAGCTCCGAAGGGCCGATGTGCTGGAGTTCTTCGCGAAGCTGCCGTCCTGCCTGGTGGCAATGGAGGCGTGTGGCGGCGCGCATTTCCGGGGCCGCGAACTGTCCAGGCCATGACATCAGGCTCGTCCCGCCCGCCCATGTGAAGATCCCATGAGGAGGAGACCAGCGCCCTTCGGTCTGGAAGAGTCGGGGCGCCACCCACCCCACGGAGATCATTGCCATGCCGACGACCGAGATCAGCACCTCAACCGCGATTGCCTCGCCCGAATTCGCCGCGATTTTCGTTTCTTTGGAATTGAGCCGGTCAACCTGGCTGATGACGGCCCTTGCCGCGCCTCTCGGCTCGAAGATGTCGCGGCATCAGGTGGAGTGCGCCCCTGCGGGTGGACCAGGTTGGCCGGTTGAATTGACCCCCTGCGGGCTTTCAGAGGAAGAAAGCCTATGCCCAGACGCCACCGAAGCCATAGTACCGAATTCAAGCGCCAGGTCGTCGCCGAGTTTCAGGGCGGCGAGACGCTCCACGCGCTCGGCCGCCGCCACGACCTGTCGCGCAACCTGATCCGTGTCTGGATCGAAAAAGCGGAAGCAGGCGCGCTCGACGAAGACGTGGCGGCGGCCGAGCTGATGGCCGAATACGAAGCCCGGATCGTTGCGCTGGAGCGGCTTGCCGGGCGCTAGGCGCTTGAGATCGAGTTTCTAAAGGGGGGTCAACGCTCCGGACGCTTGCCGAGAAACGAGCCTACACCCAGGACTGTCGGCCCCGGGGGCTCTCGATCCGGCGGGGATGCGAGTTGATGAACGTCGCGAGGTCCAGCTTCTATGCCGATCCCGGCCCCAGGCCCGGAGACACCGTCATCATTGATGAAATCAGGGCGATTAGCGACGAGTTCGAGGGCTATGGCTACCGCCGGGTCGATGCCGAGCTCCGGCATCGGGGCATGGTCGTGAATTCGAAAAAGGTCCGGCGCCTGATGAGGGAGAACGGCCTGAACCCGCGGCGGAGGCGTCGCACCACCCGCACAACCGACAGCGACCATGGCGGCCCGATCTTTCCGTTCATCGCCAAGGAGTTCGAGGTTCACGGCCCGGACCAGCTCTGGGTCGCTGACCTGACTTACATCACCATTGCCGGAGGCTTCGTCTATGCCGCGCTGATCCTGGACGCCTGGTCGCGCCGTGTCGTCGGCTTCGCAATCGGCCGCAGCATCGACGCCCGCCTGGCGGCCAAGGCGCTTCGCAACGCGATCGCGGAGCGGCGTCCCTTGCCCGGCTGCGTGTTCCACACCGACCGCGGATCGAAGCCTGCCAGAACTTCCAAAAGGAACGATACGCCTTGTGTGGTTGCCGCCCGTGATGCAAGAAGTTTTTGACCCTTGAGCATGTGATCGAGCGCGGTCTTGTGTCAGGCCTGTT
>NZ_JAATVU010000157.1 GCF_013184745.1 Mangrovicoccus sp. HB161399 | reverse complement strand
GTCGGCGGAGGGCGACAGCGGCGACAGCACCTGGTCGGTGACCAGGATCAGCCGTGCGCCGCGCGCCTTGGCCTCGCGGCCCCAGTCGATGCTGCATCAGGGGCAGCACTGGCAACGACATGCTGCTGGGAGGCACCGGCCACGACACCCTGCTCGGCGGGCTGGACGATGACACGTTGCGGGGCAACACCGGCGACGACGTGATGAGAGGCGGGTCCGGCAACGACATCCTGAGCGGCGGTGGCGGGGCCGACAGCCTGAACGGCGGAGATGGCAGCGACACGCTGCACGGCGGGGCCGGAGACGACTGGATCTCCGGCCAGGGCGGGGCGGACTGGCTCGTTTTCCTTTCGGGAGACGGCAATGACACGGTGTCCGGTTTCGACAGCGACGACGCCGAGAAGATCGGGCGTCGCGGCCGATAGCAGGCGTACAGCGACGCCGCGATCCAGGCCTGTCTCACCCTCAAGGTCCTGCTCGGCCTGCCGCTCCGCCAGACGACAGGGTTCGTGGCGAGCCTGTCCGCGCCGGAAGATCTCGATGATCAGCATCGGGCCGCCGCAGCACGGGCATGGCTCGCGCAGCGCGAAGGGGGTCGACGCTTCCTCTGGCGGCGGGTCGGCGGACTGTGCCGGAACCGCTACGATCAAGGCCCTGATCTTCGCGACGCTGGCCTTCCGGATGCCGCTGGCGAGGAAGCCGTAGTGGCGGATGCGGTGGAACCCGTCGGGCAGGACGTGCAGGAGAAAGCGGCGGATGAACTCGCCGGTCTCGAGCCGCATCACCTTCTGCCGGTCTCCGCGCTTGATGCGGTAGTCCTTCCAGCGGAAGGCCACGGTCGTGCTGTCGGCGCTGACCAGGCGGCTGTTCGAGATCGCGACGCGGTGGGTATAGCGCCCGAGGTAGGCCAGCACGGCTTCCGGCCCGCCGAAGGGCGGCTTGGCATAGACCACCGAGTCCATTCTTCGGAACGGCGCGAGCCAGGCGGCGAAGGCGCCAGCGTCGGCAAGGCCTGCGAGGTCACCAAAGAACGACAGGCACCCGGCGCTGTGGAGCGCGGCCAGGCCTTCCAGGAAGAGGCGGCGAAACAGCCGGGACAGGACCTTCACCGGCAGGAAGAACCCCGGGCGGCACGGAATCCACCGGGTGCCGTCCGGCGACAGGCCGCCGCCGGGGACGATCATGTGGATGTGGGGGTGATGCGTCAGCGCCGATCCCCAGGTGTGAAGCACGCTCGTCATGCCCACCTGCGCCCCCAGGTGCCGGGTGTCAGCCGCGATGGTCGCCACCGTCTCCGCCGAGGCCCGGAACAGCAGCCCGTAGAGTGCCTTCTTGTTCCAATAGGCCACCTTCGCCACCTCCGCAGGCAGCGTGAAGACCAGATGAAAATACTCCACGGGCAGCAGATCCGCCGCCCGCGCCGCGATCCAGTCGCGGGCCGCCGGGCCCTGGCATTTCGGGCAGTGCCGGTTCTTGCAGGAGTTGTACGCGACATGTCGGTGGCCACAGCCGTCGCAGGCGGCGACATGCCCGCCGAGCGCCTCGGTCCGGCAGGCTTCGATGGCCGACATGACCTTCAGCTGGGAGAGACTGACATGCCCGGCATTGGCCTGCCGCCACGCAGGACCGTACTGCCGGAAGATGTCAGCGAGCTCCAGCCCCGGCCGGGGCACGCGTCACTCCGGAACCAGGCGGGGCAGCGCGCGCTCCTGCAGGTCGTTCAGCTGGTCGATCTGCTCGTAGGGGCTGGCCGTGCGCTGGATCAATTTCGTCGCGACATGGGTATAGCGCGCCGTGGTCGACAGCTTGGCATGGCCGAGAAGGACCTGGATCACCCGCACATCGGTATCGGCCTCCAGCAGATGCGTCGCGAAGCTGTGCCGCAAGGTGTGGAGCGTCGCGCGCCGGGCAACGCCCGACATGTCGAGCGCCGAGCGGAAGGCCCGGCTCAGCTGCCGCGACGAGAGCGGATTGATCCGCGGCTGGCCGGGAAACAGCCAGCCGCGCGGCCGCGCCTCGCGCCAGTAGTCGCGCAGCAAGTCGAGCAGGCGTGGGGACAGCATAGCCAACCGGTCCTTGCGGCCCTTGCCCTGATGGACGTGGATCAGCATCCGGTCGCTGTCGATGTCGGTGACCTTGAGACGGCAGACCTCGGAGGCGCGCAGTCCCGCGCCGTAGCTGATGCCGAGCGCGGCGCGGTACTTGAGGCCGGGCCCAGGCGCCGAGGAAAGGACCTTGGCGACCTCCTGCACGCTGAGCACGGCGGGAAGCTTGCGTGGTTCCCGGTGGAACTGCAGGTAGCGCGTTCAGCGGGGAAACGCGCCACTGGCGCCTTTCCTGTTCCGCTTCACTCTCCTCCTGCCCGCAGGTCACCCTGAAGAAGAACCGAAGCGAGGAGATGCGGGAATTGAAGGTGGGCGCAGCGATGCCCTCCCTGGACATCTGCAGCTGGTACGACCGCAGGTCCTCGGGTGTCGCGGTGTCGGGCGAGCGGCCGAGGAAGGCGGCGAAGTTCCTGACATTGCGGACGTGGCATTGCTGCGACCTCCGGCAAAGCCCGCGGATGCACATGTCCTCGATCATCCGCTGGCGCAGCGGCGTGGTCTTTTCCTCCTTCATGGGAGCCTCCTGTGTGACGATGGGAAAGGCCCCGATCGTCAACCCGGAAGCGTCAGCCACATAGGTTCACGCCGCAAAGAGGCTAACGGCCAGCCACAGGCGCCATTGCCGCGAGAGCGGCTTAGTCCCCGAGCCCCATATTTGACGGCCACGGAATGGAGAGAATCCATATATTTCCCATAGCGGCCACTCACCGAGTGAGTAGACAATTCAAAAAGGGGCGGAAGAGTTGCAACTGCACCGCGGCTCAGATGTAGCCGTCATTATAAGGATTAACGCTTTGTCTAGGATGTGCTAGAATCCGCAAGAAATAGAAATACCATAGCAGAATTCGTCAGATCAAAACCTATGGAATGTAGTTCTTGATCTCTCCGCTGTAGTAATTGCGGCGAATTCAGTGTTGCCAATGGATTGGCATCGTGCGCCGAAACCGCTAAAGTAGATTTCTGTGTTTTAAGTGAGCGTAGTAAATGCCAAGTGAGTTGAGCTCGGCGAAGACGTTTCGCGCGCTTTAGTAGGATCAAGTTATACCGCAAAACCACTTATGGGACACGAAGCAGATGAGGGGGGTGATACTTTGGATTTGCGATGGAGCGGGAAGGTAAGCGTAATCAAACTCGCATTCTTGTCGTTTTTTATTCTTTCGGGTATAGGCAGCACCTCGACGCGAGCCCAGTCCATTGATTTAGATTACATGGAAAGGTCGATTGAGACGATTGAAAAGTTATGCCTGAGCAATAGGCATATCAAAGGCAGTCTCGGAATCGAGGTAAAAGGACTTTGGGATGGTTTGAAAAAGGCGGTCTCGGGCGCATTGAAATTGGGGGGGGAGGTTGAAGAAGTTCGAGGCGCAGTAGGGGAATTCTCAGAAGTATTTCGAGAAAGCGAAAATAATGCGATTCGAATTTGTATGGATAAGTATGTCTTGCGATGGGAGGCATTCCTTATCTCAGACGAGGAAGTCTCAGATGTAGTAGTACTTATGGATGGCGACCATATTTCGTATGAAAAAGATGTATGTGCTACCAACACATGCCGACAGAATGCTCGCAGCAATAGGGTAGTGCTTAGAGAAGCTCTAAAGGGAGAGCTTGGCGTTGAAAATGATCTTCCTTTAGAGTATGGGATTTACCCAGGGTGGGATAAAATTTCAGACATAGTGAAATTGAAACCGTCTTTAGTCATACTCCATTGGTCTGGATTCGAGAGTGACGGAGCTAATGATAATGGGAAACTTTCATGTAGCCCCGTAGATGGAAACAGATGCTCTGAACTCATCATTGAGAACCTTTCAAAAATCAATACCAGAAGCAATGATGATCCAAGATTTATAATTTACTCTCGAGAAAAGTGGCTGTGTGGAAAGGAATTTCGCAATGGACTCTTGTCGAGGATTCCGAAAAGCAATCTACCTCTCGCCGATAAAATCGGCTTAATCAGCGTCCATCAGGATTATGAACGCGAGAGAACACTTTCAAATCAATACTCGGTCGCAGACATAAGAGATATGGCCAGTTTTTTCTTGGGGGCACCTAGCCCGTTTGAGAGTGATGAACATAGTGGAATCTGTATTCTGTCATGGTGACTGTCAGCTACAAAAACGGCCCGCCAAATATATTATTTTCTATCAGGCGATGCGTTTCCGTCGCCCTTGGCCGATGATTTTTAAGTAGTGGATCCTGATCCCACGTCGAACATAGATTCCTCGCAAGGTACGGCAACCTTTTCGGTTGGAAGCTTTGACCGGCAATAGCACAACATAATAACCCAAAGTGCCAAGCGATGCGAGAAGTGTACCAGCCTTTCTTGGCTTTGTGGCGCCTAGAATTTAGAGTTTTCGCACGAATTGAGAAGGCTTGCGAACACAGCACATTCTTAACGTGCGTGGCCGCACAATTTAATAATTTAGAACGGCAGGAATGTGCGCGGATCTGCCCGCCAGCTGGCCGAGAATGCTGCGGGACAGGTCGAGCGGCTGCTTCGAGGAAGGCCGCAGCGCGGCGGCGCCTGAGTTTAAGTGACCGGAATGGTGAGCGGCGGCGCGACCCTCGGTTTGGCAGAGCCTGTTCGTCAGCGGCCGGAAACTGCGCTCTTCGCCAGTAGGGGCGGCAAGGATGAACGGCAGGACTGGGGTTGCCTAGCCAGGTCGGCTTCCTCCGACCGAAGATCAGTATGCGATGTCCCGGCCCCACCTGTTTGTGAGGCGGCGGTTCTGAGATCTCATTTCCAGCGATAGGCAGGGAGTGACTTTCTCAATGAGCGC
>NZ_JAATVU010000156.1 GCF_013184745.1 Mangrovicoccus sp. HB161399 | reverse complement strand
CCAGGGAAGCAGTCGGCGGCGGTCCCATGGCCGCGTCAGGAGAGTGCGCAGCCTGAAAATAGACACCGGTGACAACAACCTTGAAAACCACCGGGTGCCGCGCAGGTCATGTGCCTGACCGGGCAGCAGACGGAAGTCGATCAGGTTGCCGAGCGCATCTGTCAGCGCCAAGATCTTCGTCGTCACACCGCCGCGAGAGCGCCCGATGGCCTGGCCCGCAGTCCCCCTTTTGTGCCTTGTCCATGCCGGTGGACCTTGACGATGGTGCCATCCACCATCACGTATTCAAAATCCCCATTGTCGGATAACACTTTGAACATCAAGTAGAATGCGTCAGCCTTGACCCAGCGGCGGAAGCGTTTGAACACGGTGTTCCACTTCCCGAATTCGGCCATCGGCTCGGCCGCCGCCACGTCTTCGTCGAGCGCGCCTGCTTCCGCTTTTTCGATCCAGACACGGATCAGGTTGCGCGACAGGTCGTGGCGGCGGCCGAGCGCGTGGAGCGTCTCGCCGCCCTGAAACTCGGCGACGACCTGGCGCTTGAATTCGGTACTATGGCTTCGGTGGCGTCTGGGCATAGGCTTTCTTCCTCTGAAAGCCCGCAGGGGGTCAATTCAACCGGCCAACCTGGTCCACCCGCAGGGGCGCACTCCAATAGGGGGGCAGTTTTCCGTGCCGATTGACAGTCAGGCAGCACGCGCTGCTGGACGCCGATCGGCTCCGTCTGGCTCAACCCGGACAGGCCCGACGAGATGCCACGAGGCCATGGGGCCGTCGACACGCTCCCCAGGGAAGCAGCCGACGGCCCCATGGCCGGACCGGGAGAGTGCGCAGCCTGAAAATAGACACCGGTGACAACCCCATTGAAGACCACCGCTGCGGTCATCAGCTGATTTGCGCAACAGCGCCTCGTCGAGGATGAATCACGTTCTATAGGCCGCGTCGACGGGCGACTACTTCAGCGGCGTGTTAGGGCCGCGGTGGGGCGAGGGAAGTGCTTGCGGCTTTCCGGCCAATTGACATTTTCAGCGGTTTCCTTAAAGGTTTAGGATCTCTGAATCGCGGGCTGACTATTTTATCAAATAGGTCATGCCTTGTCCGGGGTGCAAAAACGGCCGCTTTTGAACGAATAGGATTGGAAACTGAACACTTCCTCACACTTGGCCGCTGGGCATGATCGTAGCAAGCAGAGCTACGAAGCGTTGATACTTCGCATTCTCAACGAGTTTGCGATTGATGTCATGAGTATCCCAAACGTCAACGATCTTCTATGGTATGTAGCGCAAAAAGTCGTCGGGAAGCTCGAATTCGTGGACTGCGTGATCTACACCTCTAACCTTGAAGAAACGGTTTTGACGCAAGCCGCAGCCATGGGAGAGAAAAACCCGTTTGGCCGCAACATCATAAACCCGCTCAAAATCCCGTTTGGACAAGGTATTACGGGTCGGGTGGCGCAAACCCGGGAAGCTGTGATTGTCAATGATCTGCTTGACGACAAGGACTATATTTCGGATGCCCAGCCGGCACGGTCGGAACTATGCGTCCCCATGATCTTCGGTAACCGTGTGGTTGGCGTCATTGACAGTGAGCACCCTGAACCGGGAGCATACGGCAAAGCGGAGCTGGAGATACTTACAACAGTCGCAGCGATGACAAGCGCAAAAATGGAGCTTTTGGAAGAGACCGAAAGATCGGTGAGGAGGTACCATAATTTGGTGGATTCTCATTTGCAGATCACCAAGGAAATCAATAGCCGAAAAGCGCTTGAAGCACAGCTCTTCGAGGCACGGAAATTGGAAGCAATAGGGCGGCTTTCGGGTGGCTTCGCTCACGACTTCAACAACATTCTTACAGTGATTTCGGGAAACCTGGAACTGTTGGACGAGGTTTTCAGTCCCCGCGACGCCGAGGTGGTTGACTGCCTGAACGCAGCTCGAACAGCATCCGAGAAGGGCGCGAGCCTGGTGCGAAGCATGCTCGCATTTTCGCAGCGTGCCCACTTGGATGCCGAAATTGTGGACCTTCGGGAGCTGGTGGAATCCACTCTTTTATGGAGCAAGCGCATCTTGCCCGAAGTGATTTCCGTGCAACTTAATCTTTCAGAGGCGACTTGGCCCACAAAGGTTGACCGAAGCGGGGCAGAGAATGCCGTGCTGAACTTGATTGTCAATGCGCGTGATGCGATGCCTGAGGGCGGGCGGCTGGACATTCGGACCCGAAATGTATCGGTTGCAGTATCCGACGTGGCAGATCGCAGGCTGACGCTAGAACCGGGCAGATACGTCCGCCTCAGCGTAAGCGACACAGGAACGGGGATACCCGAGAACCAGCTGCAACAGGTATTCGATCCGTTCTTCACGACAAAATCGGCGAGTGAAGGCACCGGCCTTGGCCTGTCTACGGTGTTTGGATACATGCAGCAATCGCGGGGCACCGTTACAGTCGAGTCAAAGTCGGGTGAGGGTTCCACTTTCCATTTATATTTTCCTGCTTTTTTGCCAGAGTAGCGAACTTCAAGGGAATCGCATTTGGAACTGACCCGTCATCCTGAAGGCAAAAGTTCTCCTCCAACCTGATCTCCGCGGTGAGAAGGTGGGCTGTGTTCTATATATGTTCCATGTCCTGCCCTCCAGAATTCCGAACGCGATAGCCTTCTAGTTAACTAAACGTCAGGCGTGGTTTACAACCATTGGTGACTATTCACCCAACGGTTGTGAGGAAGCCATGTACGAGCCCCCCCTAATTAGTCTCGCCGACCTTAACCAGGAGAATGGAGAAAAGTATGTTTCTCTTTGCAGCGCCATTGGCGAAGCTGCGCAAGGAATAGGATTTTTGAGAATCTGCGATCACGGCATTGATCCAGCCCTTGTCGAATCGTGCTATCAACAAGCCGAACGGCTCTTCTCGATGCCAGAGGCATTTAAACGACAGTACTATATCGCCAAGAGTTCCAATCATCGCGGATACGTGCCCTTTTCAGAAAAGGGGGACTATCCAGATGAAGTGAATCGCAACTACGAGGCATTCGATTTGGGACTGGATTTGCCGTACGATGATCCGGATTATTTGGCCGGAAATCGAGTTCTCGGGCCGAACGTGTGGCCGGATCTTTTGGGCTTCAAGGGCGTAATTAGTGAGTATTACAGGCAAGTGTCTACTCTTGGAAGGCGCCTGTGTGGCTGTTTTGAAGCTTATCTAGGACTGCCTGCAGGGGCGATAACAAGCCAAATGAGTAAGCCCGTGTCACAGTTGCGACTTCTTCATTATGTGCGTAACGTCAACACAACCGATCTGCGATCAGTGAATATGGGCGCCCATACTGACTATGAGTGCCTGACACTTTTGCATACCCGCAATGAAGGACTTCAGGTAATGACGCAGGATGACATATGGATTGACGTTCCAGTTGACCCCGCCACGCTGATTGTGAATGTTGGAGATATGTTAGAAAGCTGGACAAACGGTATCTTTAGGTCGACGCCGCATCGAGTCTTGAACCTGAGCCCGGAGCGGTTCTCTCTGCCCTATTTCGTAGCAGCAAATTACGATGCCGAGATCAAACCTTTCCGACAGCTTCTTAAAGAAAATGAGATACCAAAATATCAACCTATCTTTGCGGGAGAACACCTTGAGCGTATGTTGACACGTGACTTCCCCTATTTGAGGGACGCGAAGTTGCGTGCCAAGCACTCTCGAAATTCACGCCTAGCGTTTCCGATGACTTCGAACCCGTTTGAAGATCGCATGAATGGGAAGGTTGCTTAGATGATGCCGGATTTTGACGCAATAATCGCAGTGACACTCGCCGGTTTCGCACTCAGCCTCACGCCAGGGCCATCCATGTTGTACGTTTTGTCCAGAAGTGTTGGCCAAAGTCGATCCGCCGGCCTAGCTTCCGCGGTCGGCTTAGGGTTTGGCGGAATCCTTTTGGTGTTGGGGACTTCATTCGGACTGGCCGCCCTGTTCGAACGGATCGACTGGGTGGTCCCAGTCCTAAGTTATGTCGGATCAGCATATTTGGTATGGCTTGGGATTGGGATGATCCATGGGGCACGAGATAGAGCTCGGCAAACAGTTTATGTGGACACGGTAACAAAAGAGCCAATCTCGGAAATCGTCTGGCAGGGCATACTCGTTGAACTTCTCAATCCTAAAACGGTTCTCTTCTTGGTGCTTTTCTTGCCGCCGTTTGTTAGTTCGGATGTGGAATTGTTCAGCGATCAAAATGGTCAGCTGCAGCTATTGGTTTTAGGTTCCCTCGTGCCCTTGACCGCTCTTCCATCTGATCTTGCAGTGGCGTTGCTGGGCGGCACCTTGGCCAGAACTATCAATTGTCGAAGTAAGCTCCGAGAATATTCGGCATACGGATGTGGCCTAGTTTTGGTCGCCATCGCCTTGCATTTGCAAATGTGAGAGGCGTTGATTTGTCAATGGCGGAGCAAACTCCGGCCATGTCGCGGCGCAAAACCAGGCCAGTCGTGGGCGGGTCTGCGACTTTGGAGAGCATGATTTTGGGGGCAGCGGAGGTCGGGCGTAGCCCGGCCGTAGCTGGCCCCAAAATTTCGCCCGGAGTTGCCCCGCGCGGACTACGAGCATAATCGTTGCAAGCGAAGCCTGGCCCCCCACCTGTTTGTGAGGCGGCGGTTCTGAGATCTCATTTCCTTTAACGTAAACATCCGGCGAGGGCCGCGGTCATGCGGCCTTGCGTGACAAGGCGCTTTGTGGCGTCCAGTTCCAGGGCAGAAGCTCTGGTACGCGCGAGACCTTGGTGTCAGGCAGCCACGCCAGGACACCAGCGAGCCAAGCCTGTGGATCGATGCCGTTCATCTTCGCCGTCACGATCAGCGTGTACATGAAGGCCGCCCTGTCGCCGCCGCGTATCCCTGCGGTGAGGGCCGTCTTCCGAGGTCTGTGACGCCCGTCTAAGAGCATGGCTTATGGCATGCGCTAAGGTTATTTCGCAATTTGAGCTCCTGGGCCCCGGTGATGCCGGGCGTCGGCGGGAGTGGTCTGACGAGGAAAAGATC
>NZ_JAATVU010000155.1 GCF_013184745.1 Mangrovicoccus sp. HB161399 | reverse complement strand
TATCGCACGCCGGAGCAGGCAAGGATCGACATGGCCGCCAAGATGGCCGCATAGTGAATATCGGCCCAGTCCGGCATCCGGGGGCAAGCTCAGCGGAGCCGGATTCTGAATGACCGGACTGGGGAGCGACCGCTCGACCTTGGGGTTGGCTGGACCGGTTTGCCACCGGCTGAAAACTGCGCTGAACCGTCTTTCGGCGGAGAGGTCGTGAATGACTGGACCGCGATCGGCAGGCCTGAATTTAACCAACGCGGCAAAAACGGCCGCGTCCGTCCGCTGCTAGCCGTTGCCTGTCCCGTTCTGGCGGCATGTTGAGGAAATGCCTGGCCCTCCGTGCCCGGGCCGGGCCATGTCCTGCAGCCACCCTGCCACCGCGTCGCAAGCGGAATGCAGGTGATCCTCCTGGGACAGGGCCGTCATCCGCCGCCGCGGCGCGAGATCATGGTAGCCATCCTCCAGCCACGCCAGGGCGATCCCGTCCGGCAGTCCGTAGCCCTCGACCTCCTCGCGGGAACCGAGCGGATCGCGCGTGCCCTGGCAGACCAGCGCCGGCGTGCGGAGCCGTTCCAGATGCGCAGTCCTGAGGCTGCCGGGCTTGCCCCGCGGGTGGAACGGATAGCCGAGGCAGAGGAGCCCGGCGATGCGGCCCGCGGCCCAGAGCTCATCCGCCATGAGGCTGGCGACCCGGCCGCCCATCGACTTGCCGCCGATGACCAGAGGACCGTCGCAGGCGAGGTCCGCGACCGCAGCCCGGTATTCCTCCTCCAGGGCCTCGACCTTCGGCGGCGGGCGCTTGCTGCCGCCTGTCCGGCGGGCCGCCATGTAGGCGAATTCGAACCTGGCCACGCGCAATCCCCGCGCCGCCAGGCCTTCGGCGATGGCAGTCATGAAGGGCGTGTCCATCCCGGCCCCCGCACCATGCGCGAGCAGGACCGTGGTCCGGCCGGGAAGGTCGCCGTCGAAGCGGAATTCGGTCATCAGGGCTGCTCCTGGCAGGAAAGGTGGCCTTGCAATGCCGAAGAGACGTGTCCCGGGCACTAATCCGGACCGTTTGGGACGGGCCAAAACCATGCGGCTTCATCCCGTTCGCGACCGATTTCGCCGCAGCTTGCCGCGGACCTACGCCTGCGAGCACCAGTTCAATATGTAGGGCAATCTACCCTCCGAAACCCACATGTAGATCGCACCCGAGCACCGCGAAATCTTTGCCCCGATTTCGAGACAACTTTGCCCCGATTTACAGGTTCAATGGGTCCACGCACCGCGCCGGTCGGTGGCGAAGTTTTCGCCGTAGCCGCGGGGGCGGATGTTCGGCTTGCGCTTGTGCGGATCGCTCACCTGCACGTCGAGACCCTTTGCCTCGGCATAGGCCAGCGCCGCTTCCTTGCTGTCGAAGCTCATCCGCACCTGCGCCTGCGTGTCCGAGGACGAGGTCCAGCCCATCAGCGGATCGACCTCGCGGGCCGACGCGGACGGAAATTCCAGGATCCAGGTCCTGGTCTTCGCCAGGCCCGACTGCATCGCGGTTTTCGCAGGCTGGTAGATTCGTGCGCGCATCATGTCCTCCGCCAAGTCTCAGGATCTATAGGGCGCTGCGGCCGCCTCGGCAACGGCGAACCCGCCCGCGGAGCGCCTTGCCACAGGTCAGGTTAAGACCCCGGCAAGGCCGGACGGCGCAGATCGGACGGAAGCGGGAAAATGGCGCGGAAGAAAGGCAGAATGGATGCCGACTCAACCGATAGGGAGCGAGGGGTGGGCGGGTTGCCGGTCATGGCCGACATCCATTGCTGCTGCTTGCACAATCAGTTTACCTTTGGTCGGGCGTTTTTCCAAGAATCTTTTCCCGCTATGGTTGCGAATGTGTCTATTTCGGGGCGATCGGCCCCGAAATCGCCATAATGCGCACCCCTCCGGCCCTACCTCGCCACCTGCTGTCAGCAGCATCGGCGCCCCGCCTTGATCCCGCGGGGCCGCGGCTTCACATAATGGCGGGACTCGCCGAGGATTGCCCGATGCACAACAACGCCCCCGACCACCTGCCCGTCCTGCATGCCCCGATGCCCGCGGGCAGCCGCGAGAAGCTGGAAGGCGGCAGGCGCTTCGTGATGAAGACCGAGTTCAAGCCGGCCGGCGACCAGCCGACTGCAATTGCCGAGCTGGCCCAGGGCGTCCGCGACGGCGAACGGAATCAGGTGCTGCTGGGCGCGACCGGCACCGGCAAGACCTACACCATGGCCAAGGTGATCGAGGAGACCCAGCGCCCGGCGATCATCCTCGCCCACAACAAGACGCTGGCGGCGCAGCTCTACGGCGAGTTCAAGGGCTTCTTCCCCGACAACGCAGTGGAATATTTCGTCAGCTACTACGACTACTACCAGCCAGAGGCCTATGTCCCGCGCTCGGACACCTATATCGAGAAGGAATCGCAGATCAACGAGCAGATCGACCGGATGCGCCATTCGGCCACCCGGGCGCTGCTGGAACGCGACGACGTGATCATCGTCGCCTCGGTCAGCTGCATCTACGGCATCGGCTCGGTCGAGACCTATTCCGCCATGTCCCAGGACCTGATCGCCGGCAACGAATACGACCAGCGCAAGGTGATGGCCGATCTGGTGGCGCAGCAGTACCGCCGCAACGACCAGGGCTTCGCGCGCGGCAGCTTCCGCGTCCGCGGCGACGTGCTGGAGGTCTGGCCCGCCCACCTCGAAGACCGCGCCTGGCGCTTCAGCTTCTTCGGCGAGGAGCTGGAGGCGATCACCGAATTCGATCCGCTGACCGGCGAGAAGGCGCAGAGCTTCGACAAGATCCGCATCTACGCAAATTCCCACTACGTCACGCCGCGCCCGACGATGCAGCAGGCGGTGATCCGCATCAAGGCGGAGCTGCGCCAGCGGCTCGACCAGCTGGTCGGCGAAGGCAAGCTGCTGGAGGCGCAGCGGCTGGAGCAGCGCACCAATTTCGACATCGAGATGCTGGAGGCAACCGGGGTCTGCAACGGCATCGAGAACTATTCGCGCTACCTGACGGGCCGCGCCCCGGGCGAGCCGCCGCCCACGCTCTTCGAGTTCATCCCCGACAACGCGATCGTCTTCGCCGACGAGAGCCACGTCTCGGTGCCGCAAATCGGCGGCATGTACCGGGGCGACTACCGGCGGAAATTCACCTTGGCGGAGCACGGCTTCCGCCTGCCCTCCTGCATGGACAACCGCCCCCTCAAATTCGAGGAATGGGACGCGATGCGGCCGCAATCGGTCTTCGTCTCGGCGACGCCCGCGGCTTGGGAGCTGGAACAGGCGGGCGGCGTCTTCACCGAACAGGTGATCCGCCCGACCGGGCTTCTCGATCCGCCGGTGGAAATCCGCCCCGTCGAGATGCAGGTCGACGACCTTCTGGACGAAATCCGGAAAGTCGCGGCCAAGGGCATGCGGACGCTCGCCACCGTTCTGACCAAGCGCATGGCCGAGGATCTGACCGAATACCTGCATGAACAGGGCATCCGCGTGCGCTACATGCATTCGGACATCGACACGATCGAGCGGATCGAGATCCTGCGCGACCTGCGCCTCGGCGCCTTCGACGTGCTGGTCGGCATCAACCTGCTGCGCGAGGGGCTCGACATCCCGGAATGCGGGCTGGTGGCCATTCTCGATGCCGACAAGGAGGGCTTCCTGCGCTCGGAAACCTCGCTGATCCAGACCATCGGCCGGGCGGCGCGGAATGCCGACGGGCGGGTGATCATGTATGCCGACAGGATCACCGGCTCGATGGAGCGCGCGCTGCGCGAGACCAACCGCCGCCGCGAGAAGCAGGTCGCCTATAACGAGGAACACGGCATCACGCCGGAGACGGTGCGCAAGAATGTCGAAGACGTTCTGGCCGGGCTCTACCAGGGCGACACCGACATGAACCGCGTGACGGCGACGGTCGACAAGCCGATGATGGGCGCGAACCTGGCCGCGCATCTCGACGGGCTGCGCGACCAGATGCGGAAGGCGGCGGAGAACCTGGAATTCGAGGAGGCCGCGCGGCTCAGGGACGAAATCAAGCGGCTGGAGGCGGTGGATCTGGCGATCCACGACGACCCGCTGGCCCGGCAATCTGCAGTGGAAGAGGCCGTGGAGGCCTCTGCCAAGGCGTCCGGGCGTTCGACAGCGGGACGGCCGGGACAGCGCGGCGGCAACGTGAAGCGCAGGAAGAAGCGCTGAGCCGCTAGCGAGCCAGCTGAATCGCCGTCGAACGCACCCCTAAGGTCGCGCGCCTTTGGCGGCATTTCCGTCTTTCGGCAGCGTTCGGGGTCCCCGCCTTCAGGTCCGGTCACTCCGCCGGCATGACGAATGGGCGATCATCCAGGGTCATGTTGCCATAATGCGGAACCGGATGCGGACGGATGCGATGTCGATGTCGATGAAACCGAGGAGACTCAACGCGGTCTTGTCATAGCGCGTTGCCACACGTCGGAACTGCGTGAGCTTCGAATAGCAACGCTCGGCCAACTTGCGCCAGAGGCAGAAGTCTCTGTCGACGGCGCGCCATTCCTTGCGGTTGCGCCGCATCGGAAGGACCGCCACGATACAGCGATCTTCCGGCTTTTCCCGTACCTTGCAGATACCATAGCCCTTGTCGGCAAGGAAGCATGCGGGCTCCGGCAGCTCCTCCGTCAAAACCAGGTCGAACCCGTCCACATCGACCGTTCTCGCTTGTCCGGCGGGAAAACACTCCGCTGGACAAGCGAGAACGGTCGAAACCTTCCTTCTGAGTCCCCCTTTCTGCGCCCGCTGCCTGCTGACGGGCGCGGATCAGCATTCGGCGCCACGCCCGGACCATGCATGGACGGCCCCTCGGCAGGAGCCTTGCCTGGGTTCGGCACTCCGGTTGGTTGCGGCCATGCAGCGAGGGGCAAGTGCCACCGGTCCGAACGCCGCCCCGGGCGCGCCTGATCTGCGGCATCAGGGGCCGCGCGCCCTGGCGAAGTCCGCTGGGGGACGGGTCCCGGTCAACGGCCCGCGGTCTGAGCCGCACCGGACCGGGTGTTCCGTCCGTCCCGTCTCCGCCCCGTGCCATC
>NZ_JAATVU010000154.1 GCF_013184745.1 Mangrovicoccus sp. HB161399 | reverse complement strand
GCTTCAGGAGTTCCGGCAGCATCGGCGCGTCGCCGACATTGCTCGAGGTGACCTCGACGGCCCGGATCTCCAATGTTTGCTCGTCGATCCCGAGGTGGATCTTGCGCCAGACACGGCGCTTCGAGGCGCCGTGCTTTCGGCTGTGCCGTGCTGCGCGCTTTTGCGGCCCCGCCGGGGCCACGGTCGCTCCGCACCCTTCGCCCTCGACCTTGATGCCGGTGCCGTCCGCTGCCCGGCAGGGCATTGCGCAGCAATGCCCGAGAGGGGACGAGCAGGTGCAAAGCACCTTTCGAACCGCGATACGGGATGGTCACGTCCAGGGTCTTCTGGCGTCGGGACAGGGTGCTGAAATCCGGCACCGACCAGTCCAGCCCGGAGAGCTCCAGCAAGCTCGCCACGAAACCGGTGGCCTGGCGGAGGGGCAGTCCGAGCAGGACCTTGAGGGTCAGGCAGGCCTGGATCGCGGCGTCGCTATAGGCCTGCTGGCGGCCGCGACGCCCGGACGGCACCGCGTCCCATTGCATCGAGGGATCGAACCAGATGGTCAGCGAGCCGCGCTGCCTCAGTGCCTGGTTATACGCTTGCCAGTTGGTGGTCTTGTAGGTCGTCTTCGCCGGTCTGCTCATGGCCGCCAGCTATCATGCTGGATTCGCAACGTGAATCCCAAGCCGCATTTGCGCAACAAAGCCGCGCGGGACCAGACAAGAGCGGGAGCTGGCCGGACACCGGCCAGCTCCCTGTCGCGCGCTTTCGGCGATGCGCATCATCCGAAGAGGAAATGCACCGCCTCAAGCTCGAAATCGAGGCCCTGCAGCGTGATCGCGCCGTTGCCGAGCGCAACCTCGGCTGCCCCGCCGTCGAGGTACGTGATCTCGAGATCGCCGAAGCTGTCCAGGTCGCCGTAGGACGACAGGTCGATGCGGTCGATGCCCTCCATGTCGGTCACCACGTCATCGCCGCCGCCGCCGAAGACGAAGGTGTCGGAGCCGGTCCCGCCGGTCAGCACGTCGTCCCCGGCTCCGCCATCGATCCGGTCCAGGCCGTCGCCGCCGATGATGACATCGGCGCCATCGCCGCCGGACAGCTCGTCGTTGCCGCCCTGGCCGTCGATGGTGTCGTCGCCATCGCCTGCGAAGATCACGTTCGCGCCGCCGCTGCCGGTGATGCCGTCCGCGAAGGCCGATCCGACGGCATCCTCGATGTCGCGGAACGTGTCTCCCTCGGCCTGGCCGCCGGAGCCGGCTGCGGCGCTGTCGTTCAGCGTGAAGGTCACGCCCGCACCCGACCCTGAGTAGTCGATAGTGTCGGTGCCCGCCCCGCCGGCCATGGCATTCGCGCCGCCGCCGCCCAGGAACAGGTCGTCGCCGCGCCCGCCATTGAGGGTGTTCGCGCCCGCGTCGTCGGAGAGGACATCATTGCCGTCGCCGCCGGACAGCACGTCGTCGCCGTCGCCGCCGTCGAGCGTGTCATTGCCGGCATCGCCGGACACGAGGTCGCTGCCCGCGCCGCCCTGCACGGCATCATCGCCGTTCTGGCCGCTCACGGTATCATCGCCATCGCCGCCGTCGACAACGTCATTGCCGTCCTGGCCCTCGATCACGTCGTTGCCGCCATTGCCCTCGACGGTGTCGTCGCCGGCGCCGGCATAGATCTCGTCGCGGATCTCGGTGCCCTTGAAGGTCTCGGCATCGGCATCGCCGAAGAAGCGGAACTCGTCGCCCGGATTGTCGAAGCCCCGGATCTCGACCGCTTCCGCCGAAAAATCGATCAGGGTTTCCGTGTTCGCCCGGACGTCGACGAAGACCGAGTTCGCCGCGTTCAGGGAGGTGATCGATGTCAGCACGGGGAACTGGTCGGCGTTGAAGCGGATGCCGCCGTTCCTGCCGGCGTTGAGCCCGACCTCGATGTTCTCGATCGACACCACGGTCTCGTCGCGCAGGTCATTGCCCGTGTTTCCGGCAAGACGGAGGGTGTCGCTGCCCGTGCCGCCGTCGAAGAGCCGGCCGCCGCCATAGCCATGGACGATCAGGTCGTCCCCGTCCTCGCCGAAGACGTTGTCCGCGCCGCCGCGGCCGTTGATTGTGTCGTTGCCCGCGCCGGCATGGAATGTGTTGACACCGTCGGATCCCCAGAACTCGTCGTCGAAGGCCGTGCCGACGGCATTTTCGGTGCGCAAGATGATGTCGCCCTCGGCGTCGCCGCCGCTGCCTGACCCCGCGTCGCTGTCCCCCCGGTTCAGGAAGACCACCACGCCTTCGGACGAGGCCGAGTAGTCCACGGTGTCGTTCAGCCAGCCGCCGCCGTCGATCACGTCGGCCCCGGCGCTGCCGAGGAGGAGGTCGTTGCCGTCGCCGCCGCGCAGCTCGTCGTCACCGTCGCCGCCATCGAGCGTGTCGTGGCCGTCGTCGCCGAACATGCGGTCATTGCCCGCGCCGCCCTTCAGGACATCGGCGCCGTTCTGGCCGCCCATGGTATCGTCGCCGTCGCCGCCGTTGAGGGAGTCGTTGCCGTCCCGGCCTTCGAGCCAGTCGTTGCCGCCATTGCCTTCGATGGTGTCGTCGCCGCCGCCGGCCTTGATCACGTCGCGGATCTCGGTGCCCCTGAAGGTCTCGGCATCGCCATCGCCGTAAAAGCGGAATTCGTCATCTAGGTGGCCGAAGCCGAAGATCGAGACGCTTTCGGCGGAAAAATCGATCAGCGTTTCCGTGCCTGTGCGGACATCGACGAAAACGGAGTTGCCCGGCTGCAGCGAGGAAATCGACTGCAGGCCGGGGAACTGATCCGCATCGAAGCGGATGCCGCCGTTGCGGCCCGGGTCGAGCTGGACCTCGATGTTCTCGATCGACACGACGGTGTCGTCGCGCAGGTCGTCGCCACTGGTGCCGACGAGGCGCAGGCGGTCGTTGCCTTCGCCGCCGTCGAAGACCCGGCCGCTGCCATGGGCAAAGGAAATCTGGTCGTCGCCGCCTTCGCCGAAGATCTGGTCCCTGCCGCCCAGGCCGTTGATCCGGTCGGCGCCGCCGCCGCCGCGGATGACATTCGCCCCGTCATTGCCGGTGATGTCGTCGCTGAAGGCCGAGCCGGTGACGTTCTCGATGCGCCGGATCACGTCGCCTTCCGCATCGCCGCCGCTGCCCGAGCCTGCGGTGCTGCCGCGCTCAAGCTGGACGCGTACGCCTTCGAAGGAGTCCGAGTAGTCCAGGGTGTCGATGCCGTCGCCGCCGTCGATCTCGTCTGCGCCGGCGCCGCCCGAGAGCAGATCCGCGCCATTTCCGCCAAGCAGGCTGTCGTCCCCCGCGCCGCCCAGAAGGACGTCGTCGCCGCCATTTCCGGACAGCGCGTCGTTGCCCCCGGCTCCCGCGAGGGTGTCGCTGCCGCCCTGGCCGGCCAGGGTGTCGTCTCCGTCGCCGCCGATCTGCGCGTCCGGGCCGAGCGGGATCGCGGTGCCCGGCAGGTTCACGGTTTCTGCGTTCTCAAGTGCCATCTGATTGTTCCCCGGTGCTGCGCCCGGCGCCATTGCCGGGTTGCACATCAGTCGTCCGCCGGAGTGCGCCGGTTCAAAAGGAGTTGGAACAATGATGGCAGGGCCGCGCGAAGTTGCCCAATGTGCGGGTCCGCGCGGCGTCTTCCGGAGGCAATCCCGAAAGGGCTCCGGGAGAGTCCGTGCCGGGCGTCAGGCCGGAAAGCCGGCCTCGCGGGCCTTTCGGCGGCGCGGCAGGGCAGATGGTGCACCGAGGCGAATCATCGGGGACGAGTCGGCGATAGCTGCCGGTCGTCCCTGGCGAGCGTACGACCCATGGCAGCCCTTTCCGGCCGCTCGCGACGGTGCCGTGCTAGACGGGCCAGCTGCGACCGGCCAGTGGAAGCGGACTTGCGGCGGCACGGCGGTGCCCAAGCGCTGGATCTGCGAAAGCGGTCGGTCACGGCGGGCAGAGCTTGGTTGGCGACGACCTGGACGCGCCCACCAAGTCCATGAGCTTGCCCCCGGATGCCGGACTGGGCCGATATTCACTATGCGGCCATCTTGGCCGCCCCCACTGGTGAAGAGCGTAGAAAGCGGGCGGTCGAAAACCATGGGATTGCGCGCCCGGTGCCGATGTCTTCTCTACAGACCGGTCGTTCACGACCTCACGATGCCGCCTTGCAGCACACCGGGGAACCGCCGTTCGGCCTCCTCCGCAGCATTCTCTCGCCATCGAGTTCACCCTTCGCGCACATATCGGCCACCCAAAGTTAATCCCGGCATCCCCCTTGAATCGCGAAAGCGCCGTTCGAGTTTAATGGGGCGATGGTTCAATCGTAGCCGAAGTGGCTCGTCCGTATGATCGCAGCAAATGTCAGTTCGTTATACTCCCGGTCGCAAACACTAAGAGACGTGCGAGGCTTTGTTGCGCAAATGCGGCTTGGGATTCACGTCGCGAATCCAGCATGATAGCTGGCGGCCATGAGCAGACCTCCGAAGACGACCTACAACACCACCAACTGGCGTAGCTACAACCAGGCGCTGAAGCAGCGTGGATCGCTGACCGTCTGGTTCGATCCCTCCATGCAATGGGACGCGGTGCCTTCCGGGCGGCGCGGCCGCCAGCAGGCATTTAGCGACGCCGCAATCCAGGCTTGCCTGACCTTCAAGGTCCTTCTCGGGCTGCCCCTCCGCCAGGCCACCGGTTTCGTGGCGAGCTTGCTGGAGCTCTCCGGGCTGGACTGGTCGGTGCCGGATTTCAGCACCCTGTCCCGACGCCAGAAGACCCTGGACGTGACCATCCCGTATCGCGGTTCGAAAGGTGCTTTGCACCTGCTCGTCCCCTCTCGGGCATTGCTGCGCAATGCCCTGCCGGGCAGCGGACGGCACCGGCATCAAGGTCGAGGGCGAAGGGTGCGGAGCGACCGTGGCCCCGGCGGGGCCGCAAAAGCGCGCAGCACGGCACAGCCGAAAGCACGGCGCCTCGAAGCGCCGTGTCTGGCGCAAGATCCACCTCGGGATCGACGAGCAAACATTGGAGATCCGGGCCGTCGAGGTCACCTCGAGCAATGTCGGCGACGCGCCGATGCTGCCGGAACTCCTGAAGC
>NZ_JAATVU010000153.1 GCF_013184745.1 Mangrovicoccus sp. HB161399 | reverse complement strand
CAGGGACGCCCCATCCGATGCCCCTCCCCCCCCTTGGCCGCCGGGCCGCCGGTCGTCTCCAATCCGGCGGCCGTACTGCGCCCACCATTCCATCACGCGCGCCTCGACCCTGCCGAGATCCCTTCCGCCAGCCAGCGCGCGGGCCATGCATTCCGGTTCGTCGACCTCGAGCACGATGATCCGCTGGGGCCGGAGCGTGCTGGCCCACCATTCGCGGTGCCGCGCCTTCGGCTCCGACACGACGAACCACGCAGCGGCATGGGGACCGGGGCGCGACAGGCCGCCCAGGAGATTGTTGCGCTGCCAGAGCGCGGCATTCAGCCAGCGCTCCCGCGGCCAGCCGTGCATTGGCTCTCCCGAGAGGTCCGAGGCGATGCGGTCGAGATCGATCACCAGGTCGCCAGGACCGGCGCTGGCCTCTGCCAGCGTCGTCTTGCCCGAGCAGGGCGGCCCGCAGATGATCGTCAGGGGAATGGCCGACGGCTGCAGCCATTTGGGATGGATGGCCATGGCCTGCCCTGCCCGCTCGATCGCCTGCTTGCGGCTGTCGTGCCAGGCCTTGGAGACCAGCTGCAGGTTGTCCTCGTCCCAGAACAGGTCCGGGTTTCCGTTGTGCGGGCGGATATGGTCGACCACGGGGCTGTCGGGCGCGGGCGGCTTGCCGCGCAGCAGGGTGCCGGTCTTCGCGCAGGTGAACATGCCCTTTTCCAGAACGGCTTCCCGCAGGCGCTTCCACCTGGCGAGGTCATACCACGACCGCCACTCGCGATCGGCGTCGCGCGCGGCCATCCGCGAGCGCTCGGCATCGGCGCGCGTGATCGACCGGCCGGATGACGACGCATGCGCGGAGAGGCGCGGGCGCGACGTCTTCAGGCGGCCCATTGCTGGTCCGTGGTGGCGGGGATGGCGGTCATGTCTGGATCGTGGAAACGCAAAACGCCCGCGCAGGGGATGCCTGCCGGGCGCATTTCTCGATGATGACTGATTCGTGTCGCAGATCCGTCCTAAGGTCAACCCCCTTTCTTCTAGCAGGCCCTCAGACGCTCCAGGACGGCCGCCAGAGCGCAAGTCGCGGCCTTCGCGTTTCTTCCGGTGTCTGTCCAGCCATGGCCCTTGAGCACACCGAGAATGGACATGCCGCCAATGCACACCATATCCGCCAGAGCACGGTCATGGATCGAGGCCTTTGTCCCGCGATCCGATGGCCTGACCCTGCGCACCGGCATGCCGATGCCGTCGCCGATCGCGCGGTTCATCCGCCGCAGCGTGTTGCAGTCCTCGATATAGGCATCCATGAAGCACCGGCCGTCATCTCCGCCGCCCATGCCGCCCTGCATGAACGCGCCCGAGCACTTCATCCCGCCAGCCTCCACCGCCTCGACCAGCGCCGCATAGCGCCGCCCGGCCGCACGCTGCGCCTCGGTCAGGCCCTTGATCCGGTCGAGCGCATCCTCGGCCCGCATCGCCGCGCGCCCGCGGTAGCCAATGGTCTCGTAGACGGTCCCGCCCTTGCCGTCGTCTCGGACCGTCACCGTCTCGACGGCCTTCATGGCGCCGCGCGCGGCTGCATGCGGCGCATCGGAGCCGCAGGCCTCCGGAGCTTGGCCGAGCCGCTTCGCCAGGTCGATCCGGTCGCCCTCTTCCATGACGGCCGCCAGTGCCCGCACCCGTTCCTCGAACGGCTTGCCCCGGGTCTCGCGCTCGACGCGCCGGATCGCCTCGGGATCGCCGCGCCGGTAGTCGAAAGGCTTCATCATCATGGCCCTATCCAACCCGCGCCGCGCGCGGACCGACCGCCTTGCGGATGGCGTCGATCTTCGCGGCCATGGCCTGCAGGTCCGCCTTCTGTCCGGACAGCGCCGCCTTCACGTCCGTCACCGCCTTCCGGGCAGCTTCGGCCTCCGCGAGAGTCGCATCGATCTGCCCGAGCTTGGCCGCGATCTCCGCCGCGGTCTCGGCCATGTCATCGTTGCCGCCATCCGCGCCGAAGAACTCCTCGCGGATCGCCGAGACCCATCCCGGCATCACGCCTCCGCCGAGAACCTCGGCCACCGTGGCATCCGTCTCGCCGCTGACATAGCGCCCGCGGTCAAGGTCATAGACATCGCGCAGCATGTCGACGATCTGCCGCTTCTGCTCCATGCTGGGCTGCCGCAGTTCCTGGACCGCGTCCTTCTTCTCGACCTTCTTCACCGCCTGCTCCTTCGGCTTGATGCTGCGCTTCTGCTTGTTCCTGCATGCCGGGCACTGGTGCTTTCCACCGGCTACCGTCCAGCCCTGCCCGGCGATCCTCTTGTTGGCCTGCCCCTCGCGCGGAACGAAGGCACCGCCCATGGCCCGCTGGTAGGTGCAGTGGACGACCTCGTTCCTGTCGCAGCTGTCGCAGCGGACGCGGGCCGTGCTGACCGTGCCTGGCCCCTCTTTCCTGTGCACCGGCTCGATCATGCCTCCGCCTTCCGCGCCAGCTCCGCGCAGCGGTCCAGCACCGCCTTGCGCCGGCCGCACCAGTCCGCCTCCGCCGCCGTCAGCTGGCGCCCCTGCGCGAGGCGCTCATCGAGAACCTGCATCTGCCGGGCCGCCTGCAGCCCGCCATCCCGGATCTGCGCCACGCCATACGGCTTCGGCCACTGCCGCCGCCGCTTGACCTCGGCCAGCAGCTCGGGCGCCCAGCCCTCCGCCACCGCGCCGCGGCCCAGCCCGTGTGCGAAGATCGCCCGCACCAGAGGCGAGGCATCGTCGCCCGGCGGCTGGATGTCGGCCGCCCATTGCAGGATCGTGTTCGCGATCGGGAAGCGGTCCTTCTCCTTCCCGCCCGGGTTCGCCGCCACCTGGTCCGCCAGCGCCGCGAGGTTGACCTCGGTCATGTAGGCCAGCCGCTGGCACATGTCCTCCTGCATTGCCTCGAACTGGACCACCGTCACCGTCGAGGGCCGCGCGAGCCCGCGCCTGACCAGCGGATCGATCAGGATCGTCCTGACCCGCTTCTCGCCTGCTTCCTGTTCCTGCCGTTCCATGCCTGTCCCGTCCTTCTCTCAGCAATCCCGGCGGCCCAACATGCGCCCCGGCGCGGGTTTCAGCGTTTCATCAAAGGGTGTTCTGTATTGTTTCTGTTCTGTTTTCTTCTGTCCTGTCCTGTAGGGCAATTTCACTTCGAGGCCTGAAATGTTGCTGAAATGCGGTGAAATCATTTCAGTCCATTTCAGCCGGTTTCAGTGAAATCTCATCGCGGATTGCCGCGTGGCATGGGGGTGACGTTGCTCCCCCAGCCGTGCAGCTCGGACAGCGCATCGCGGACATTGTCCTCGGTCACGTAGAGGCTGTGGCGCCGGAAATGCTCGGCGAGGTCGTCGATCACCCGGCTGTCCTGGGCGATGTGCTCTGCGACCCCGATCGCGGCCAGCTTCTTGCGGATGCGCGTCTTGGTGACGGCAAGGCTTGCCGCACTGCGCGCCGCATCCCGGCCGCGCTTGCGCCTGTACATGTCCTCGACGATGTCCTGCACCAGCGACAGATGTCCGAGCCGGGTCACCGTGCCGCCGGAGACCACGTCCTCGACCAGGACCTCCGACCACCCGTGCAGCACATGGGCGCGGACCTTCCTCCAGGCCTCCACGCTGGGGAAGCGCGCCAGCGAGGCGAGCTGCACGTCGCTGGCGGGCAGCGTCCCAGCCGGGTCCTGCCGCATGGCTTCGGTCCAGAGGATGACCGCGGTGCCGATATCCTCGCGCCGCCCGTCCATCAGCGCCGCCGCCATGAACTCGGACCCGAGGAACCGGTGCCCGTAGAACGGGAACCAATCATGGCTGCTGAGCGTCTCGCCCTTCTTCAGCGGCCAGAGATGCACGATTGCGCCGCCATCCATCATGCCTTGTCCCTCCGTGCACGCTCATCGAGCGAGGAACGCATTGTCTTTGCCACCCTCTCAAACCCGGCGAGCATGAGACGGGCTCCTTCTTCGTGGTGCCAGACAGCCGCGATGCCGATATCGCACAGACCACGAAAGACGAACGGCGCTGCATCATAGACTTCGTACCCCGCGGCCCACGCCGTCGAGCCGCCGCTAACCTGCGGCTCGCTTGCCATGATCCTGGCCACCCTGCAGCACCGCCAGAAGATGGCCTCCGCCTGAAGGTCATTTCCGTGCGCATCCGCAGGCCTTCCCGCCTCGCCGCCTGAGGGCCCCGTCAGCCGCGAAAGAGCTTCGCAGAGCAACTTCTCGCACTCACGCAGATCTGCTTCTCGTTTTTCGTAAGAAGTCACGCCTCTCCCCTCCGCGCCTTCAGCGCTGCGACCAGCTTGCGCTGGCCCTCGATCGTCGGCGGCTCGTTGCGGTTCAGCAGCTGCCAGCGCGCCTTCAGCCAGTCGCGCTCGCGGCCGAGCCGTTCGGCCACCATCGCGAGCCCGTCGCCGCACATGAGCCGCTCGCACAGCTGCAGGTCGCTCTCGGCAGTCCAGTGCCGGTCGTAGGGCAGCGACGCGACATGCGCGGACCATTCCAGATCCGCCCCGCCCGCATCCGGCGCCGCGGCCGGCGCCTTGCGCTTCGCCGCCGCTTCCTTGCGCTCGGCTGCCAGCCGCTCGCGGATTCCGGCCAGCACCGGCCGCACGACCCGCGCAACCTCAGCCTCCTTCCGCCCGAGCGCCCGGGCGATCTCCGGGATCTTCGCGCTGCGCTTGGCCATGTCGGTGGCGACCTCGCGGTCCTCATCCGTCCAGGGGCCCGCGGCAGGCAGCGGAATTACATCTGCCGCGGCGGGCTCCTGCGGCTCCTCCGCGCCTGCGGCCGACTGGTCTTCTTCCGAAGGCACCTTGTCGCTCGCGGCCAGCGCAACCGGCTCCGGCATCTCGGCAACCGGCGCATCCCGCTCTTGCGGGACTTCATCCGGCTTGGACGCGCCCGGCTCGACAGGGGCCGCCGCGCCGTCCGGCAGGAAGTCCACCGTGATCACCGCGCGCGACCCGAAGCAGGCCACGTCCACCGCAAGGCCGAAATTTGCGAGAGCCTCGATCGCCGTCGAGATCAGCCCGATCCCGTCCAGCGCCGCATCCAAGGTGCGCTTCCGCGCGGCGATGCCCTGCTTCATGTCGTCCAGCGCCATCACGCCACCTCCGGCGGGACGATCCCGCGCTGGTACCAGCCGCGCACCACGTCGCCGTCCTCGCCGCTCTGGCGCAGGTCCGCCGTGCGGATGCGGTTGCGGATGCTCAGGGACGTGTTCCGCGGAATGCCGAGGCGCTTGGCAATCTCGCCGTCGCTGATCCCCTCGGCGTAGAGCGTCAGCACCTTGAGGTCGCGCTCATCCTGGTCCCGGCTCGCTTCGTTGATCGGCATCAGAGGAGCACCA
>NZ_JAATVU010000152.1 GCF_013184745.1 Mangrovicoccus sp. HB161399 | reverse complement strand
CCAGGGAAGCAGTCGGCGGCGGTCCCATGGCCGCGTCAGGAGAGTGCGCAGCCTGAAAATAGACACCGGTGACAACAACCTTGAAAACCACCGTTTTCGAACGCTGAATCATGCCGTCCAGCCGAAATCAATGGGTCCTGAGCCTAAGTACTGCAACTCCCAGTCCGGGATCCGGGGGCAAGGCCAGGGGATCCCAGTTCAAACCGGCCCGGATTACCAAGGGAAGCTCAATCCCATTCAAAGCAAAGATCAGTTCTTATAGGGCCACGATGATATATCATCGACCCCTTTGAATTAGCCTCTCTTCTCGCGGAAGAAGCGCTCGAAGTGCCTTTAGGCACTGATAGAAATTTTTCCCAACAAACGCTGAAGACGCATCTGAAATTAATCTTCTGCTATCCGAATCTCGGAAAACTTGACTCAGCTCCTCTATTCGATCGATCATATCAGCGCGAACAACTTCGGGCGTCGTATCTCCGGAAAGAATCAACTGAACAACATAACACACTTTTTGAACGGGCGTAGAGACATCATCAGGATGAATAGCATCGCGCAATCGAAGAATCTTAACATTCGGTGTCACTATATTTATACGGCTACGACGATCACCATTCTCAATGACGGCGCCATTTATCAAGACCCGTTCCCGAGGTCCCAACTTTAAAACCAGGCCAGTCATATCTTCACCCTCTCAAACCACGCATCATTGCAACATTTATATCTATCAAAATTTTCGCGCTACCCTGTTTCCTGAGAACTTTTCCGGTGTGGGTTTGAACAAAAACGTTTAAATTAACTATGTTAGATCGAATTTCGTCAGGCAATTGATTTTCAGGCAAAGTTACATCCAGCGCCAGCATAGTCCAGAATTTTCTATTCTCATGCAACGCCGCCGCTAGTTCAGAGAATTGAAAGGCAGTCCCCTGAGATGTCTCCTTTATTTTTCGTGTAATTTTACCGAAAACTTCGTACTCGGCCCCTCTTAATGTGCGAGTTGACGCCCCTAGACGAGTATAGGCCATTTGCGCCATCATGTTAGCATTCAAAATTTGACCTCCAACCAAATGGCTAGGATGCCGGAAACCGGCATCCTGATTTTGCTATCGGAACAGAGCTAATATATTCTGTGGAGCTTGGTTTGCAATCGACAACGCTTGGATACCAAGCTGTTGCTGAACCTGAAGCGCTTGCAAGCGAGCTGACGCTTCTTCCATGTTTGCATCAACCATAGCTCCAATCCCGGCAGTCATTGAGTCTGTTAATTTTGAAACAAACGCCGACTGGGTAGCAATTTGAGCACCATCAGAACCAAAAGACGAAGCCGCATCAATTGCGACACCAATTAACGATTCCATTGTCACGAGTTGTGCTGCCAGTGTTCCGGAACTAGTCGCATTGATTGTTGCGAGAGCTGCCAGCCCACCGGACCCATCATCCCCAAATTGACCTGTAGCGCTCAAATCGAACGACCCTGAGTTTGTAAATACCAGCTGTCCAGGATTGGCACTATCGTAGTCCACTTGAAGGCCAGAGATTCCAAAGCTCTCGATCTGAGATTTTAAGTTTGTCGCAATAATGTCCTCGGGCGTATTTCCGACAGCAATGTCACTAGCGCTGACGGTATAGCTAGCAGTGTAGTTGCCAATAGTAATTGAAATGCTCTCTCCCACGTCATAGGTCGGATTCAGAATATCGACAGAATCTGAACCACCGCCACTATCAAGAGACATTACAAAAGTGTCACCAGACCCTGAGACGACGGTGTTCGTTCCACCCCCAAAGACAGATTTCGCAGTGTACCCGGACGATCCCAAATCAACACCACTGACAGAGATATATGCCGCAGATACTGCCCCGCTATTATCCCTATCAACAGAAGATAGAACATTCGTTGTAGCCGTGCTTCCATCAACCAAATTCAACCCATTGAATTGGGCCGCCCCGACGACGGACGAAATTTGTTCTTTGAGTGCAGTAATATCGTTGTTCAACTTCGTTCGATCAACGTTATCTCCCTGCGCAGCGACAACCTTCGCCTTTATCTGACCAAGCAGATCTGTAATTGTCTCCGCTGCGGTCTGAGCCACTGCCACAGTGGACTCTCCGAGAGATAGACTATCCGAAATAGCTTTGAAGCCATTAACGTCGGATTCCATTACTTTTGAGATCGCCCAGATAGCAGAATTATCTTTTGCGGAAGAAATCTTCTTTCCGGTGGCAATTTCCCCTTGAGTCTTCTCAAGGCCAGAATTAATCGTCTTCAGGGTTTGAAGCGCGACCATTGAACTGGTATTCGTTAGAATGCTTGACATTTTTCCTCACATTCAGCGCATTTAAGCGCCAATCACCCTTTCCCGCGCGAGCGAGATTTCGCGCTATCAACGCGCCCTTTCGCCATTTCTTGACGGAGCAACACGACATTTATCGCGCTGCAAATAACCCAGTATCTCAGAATTACTAATGAACCGATAATTCTGAACCAATGAACCTTAAGGCACCTACAGAGTCGTTCCGCCTGACTTCCCACGCGAGCAGATCTCGGAATCCTCGCCCCTCCGGTTATAAACCTTTTGGGACTTGCAAACCCTTGATACATCCTCGATACGGATCAGCGCCATTTTTATGCCCCTTTTCATGCTCGTTAGTAAACTCATGTTCCTTTTCGCTTGTGCGCTAATCTCTTGCAGTTCGATGGAAGAAAACATTGGTAAGCGAGACTCAACTTTTAAAATTTCTTCTAATTTTGAAGAGTTTCCTGCAAGCCCCTCAAGATCAAACAGCCTAATCAAACTCTGCTGCTCACGGAGCAATTCCGCTAGCTTCTCTTGACACATCAAATCCATTTGCAATGCTCCATATTTCCTTAAATTCTATCAATAAATCTGAACGAATGGTTTTCTGAAATTTTCTCGGCATATGCATGCGTAAGAAATGATGAAAATTGCTGTTCTCCGAATCCACCCTCAGGCTCTCCAGTGAACTTGAAGCTCTGAGCCATATCCAAAAATTCGGCCAAAAAGCTAGCTTCTAGTTGTTGAACCTTCTCTCTAGCATTTTCCGCCATACTCCTTTCTATGTTCGGAACGGATGCAACAAGACCAATTGATGAAATCATCCTTCGCTTCTCCCATGAATCAACGTGCACTCAATTTTTCTCAAGTCTGTAAATATATTGTAAGCGATTCGACTGTAAAAAAGGATTATGCGTGGAGATACGTCAATGGACACTCAGATAACGGTCATCTTATCGGGAAAGAATTCAAGTTCCGACACTATGCTATCAACAGATACGGCCCCTTCCAAAGAAGTATCCGATAAAAACAAACCATCCATAAGTTTTCTTGATCTTGTTAAGCCAGTTCCTCCAAGCCATGAAGAGGTACCCGGGTCAAACTCAAAAACATCTACCGACGTCTCCCCCTCCTCCGTTGAGGCTGAAATCCGCTCCGACGACTCCGAAGACAAGGAGTTTTCGGCCATTTTTCCAGAAGTGAAGAAAAGTCCCGTGCTGGAGAATGACATTGAGGCGCCCAGAACTAAATTTCTTGAAGACAGCAGAAGAGAAAACTCAGAACTCACTGAGTTCAATCCCATTGCGCTCTCGGACTCCACAGTTTCAAAAACTTCAATGTTCCTTCAATGTGAGGACATTGGCTCCGCCATCAACAACGTCGAACAGAGCCTTTCCAGAGAAGAAGTCGAAGTGAATATGGAGCCAGTCTCAATCGACGAACCCAGAGAAAAAAGGGATGTTAGAGAGCTTTCTAATAGCGAACTTGCCATTTCTAGGAGGATCGAAAGAAGCTTGAATAAGTCGCTTTTCAAGCCTGATCACATCAAAAACCAATCTTTCAGCGGAAGCTCTGTCCCCCTTATGGATATAGACATTAGGGAAATTGAATTACAACCCTCTAGCACCGCGGAAGCACCCAAAGACGTCGGAAAACTCTCTGCTACGCTTCAACAAACCCCAATCAAAAGTGCTGATTATCCAGATACTACAGGAAAAGAAATTAGGCCTGCCATCACGCAAAATGTCAACTTAAGCGAAAATAGTCCTGACCCACATGAGACTCATTATAGCGACGATACCATTATTCATAGAAGTGAAAGGCGTAGTGACACATTTCAAGTTGGCAAGATTGTCGAGTCACATAGTCATTGGCGCGAGAGTGATGTCTCGCGATTTGACAGCGGAAGAAACCTTCGACAAATTTCGACCACCATAATCAGAGAAACATCCGACCACTACGAAATTCAACTGGACCCACCGGAGCTAGGGCGTGTAAAGATTGGTCTCGAGAACAGGGATGGAGCGCTGTCAGTTCATATTCAAACCGATCGGCTAGATACCGCTGGATTCATCAGGCGAAACCATGATTTTCTAGAAAAGACGTTTCTTCAACTAGGGTATGAAGGAGTCACTTTTCGATACTCGTCGGGAGACTCCCCTTCTCAACAGCGAAATCAAGGAGGCAACAGCTCTCTTTTCGAGAGCGGTCCGCAAGAGAATTCATCTTCTAACGTCAATCAAGAATCTGCGGAAAATTCAAAAGAATTACCTTCACGCCTCTCCAGTAGGATGGAAATAAGAATATGAGGATATAGTGATGAATATAAACGAAAATTATAATTCAAACCTTGTTGCATCGACCACATCTCTTGATAACGCAGGCAAAGCATCCGGCAACATTAGTTCGGACTTCCAGACTTTTTTAAAAATGCTCACCTCGCAAATGAGAAACCAGGATCCCCAAAATCCGTTGGACAGCTCACAATTCGCGATGCAATTGGCTACATTTTCCGGGGTGGAACAGCAAGTATTGACAAATCAACTCCTATCTGAGTTATCGCAAGCCTTTCAGTCTGATCAATCACTGGACAGGTATGGTCATATGCTCGGCCTATACGGTTCTGAGGGACGATATTTTGGGACCGAAGATAATGCCACTTTTTTTCCGGACCTTCCCAAAACATCGACACACTCCGAGATCGTGATACGAAATGAAGGCGGTGAAGTCGTACGGAACATAACAGTTACAAATGGAATCGAAAAAGTGTCTTGGGACGGGAAAGCCAATGATGGGCAGGCAGCGGCGCCCGGGAGATATACATCGGAATTGAATGTCATCTCCGAAACGGAAGGCCTTCCAATAATTTCCGATCTGCTGGCTCACTTCAAAATTGTTGGTCTGTCAAAAATTGACGGAGCACCATACCTCGAATTTGACAGCGGGAAAAGATTGTCGCCTGAAAGCCTATCTTCTCTCCACCGGTAGCTTGGAACTTGTAGATAATCGGGGCCCTTTCTTCGGTCGGCTTGCGTGATACAGGACCTCTTCTGAAGGCGCATGAGGGCTCTGTTGCGCAAATCCCTGCGGGGATTCATCTCGTGAATCCAGCATGGTAGCTGCGTTTCATGGGCAGCCCCACACCCCCGATCTACAAGACCAGGAACTGGCCGGCCTACAATGAAGCGCTCAAGCGCAGGGGCTCGCTGACGATCTGGTTTG
>NZ_JAATVU010000151.1 GCF_013184745.1 Mangrovicoccus sp. HB161399 | reverse complement strand
GGCCTCGTGCGCCGCATCCGGGACCCAGACCGCCGTCAGTTCGCCAGCGCGATGCAGCTTCGCCAGCATGACGGCATCGCGACGGTCCGTCTTCACACGATCTCCGCTCCTGACCGGTATCAGAGAGGGGGCGACCACAACGCAGTTTTGACCAATCTCGGTCAGCTGCCGGTGGAGCCCATAGCCGCAGGGACCTGCTTCATGGCAGAAATGAAGCTTGCCGCCGCCAGCACCCAGTTTCTCGGCCAGCTTGAGAATCGCCTCCGCCCGGTTCGGGATCGTGCCCCAGTGGCGGACTTCGCCGCGCCGTTCTCCCGCCGCCACGGCCACCGAAATCGTTGCCTTGTGGACATCCAGCCCGATGAACATGCTATCCTGCATCTGGTCTCTCCCCCATTCTTGAGGCTCGGCGCCAGCCCGTCTGGCGCAACCCTCGAAGGAGAATGACGCGGGACAGGCCGCCGACCTAGTCGGCTCACCCCGCGATCATGGGGTCTAGGGCCGTTGGTATGAGAGCTCCCTTCGAGCGCGCGCTTGATAGGCATCCCTTGTCGGCACGGGGTAAGCAAAGTGATTCCTTGTCGACGGGTCGCGACGAATCGTGATAAACTCCAAGTATTCGTAGATATTATTGGCATTAATATTTGCCTATAGGTTGAGCCGTCAATTCCGTTTGCAGAACGCCCCTGGCCCGAAACGTTGCGCACCCCGAAATGCTGCGGTCGGGCACTATCAGGGACTGATGAAATCGGGATTCAGGGCATGCTTCAATAGTCTAATGTTTCTCTAGGTTGCTAATTAGGTGGCGGTAGATCGGCAAGATGGTCACGCAAGATAATACTTCCAAGTTCAGAGCAAGTTTCAGAGTTTCGCCCCCGCCCAACAACGGCGATGACGCCGACACGATCGACATTTTTGAGATCTTTCGGAATGTCTGGCGTCGCAAATGGCTGGTCATCGGATGCGCCGGGGTCTTCGGCGGCCTCGTGGCGATTGGCGTCAGCCTCGTCACCCCGCGCTATTCGGCGACCGCGAAGGTTATGCTGAACCCCCGGGAAACCCGCGTGGTCACCTCGCAGGAGGTCGTTTCCGACCTGGATCTCAGCAACCCGGTCATCGAAAGCGAAGTTGCCCTGATTCAATCGAGTGTCCTTCTCGAAAAAGCCCTGCGCGAGATCGGGCGGGAGAACCTCGTGGAGTTCGAACCACAGCAGACCGGGCAACCGCGCTGGTCGGCCCGACTCGATCACGCGATCCAGTGGACGACACGCTTTCTTGAAGGAAATGCGCCGTCGGCCCCCATCGAAGAAGCGCTCGAGGACCCCGAGGAGCCGATGGAAGATGCCGCGGAAACGCCCTCTGCCATCGAGACCCAGGACGACACTTACCGGCGGCTCGTCGGGCACGTGCGGCAGTTCGTCAACGTGAACCAGCAGGGCGGGTCCTACGTGATTTCCATCTCGGCCCAGGCCGAGAACAGCCATCTGGTCGCGGCGCTCGTCAACACGATCGCGGATCAGTATATCGTCAGTCAGCTCGAGGAGCGTATCGAGGGCACACGCAGGGCCAACAAATGGCTCGAGACGCGTGTCAACGATCTGCGCGAACAGGTGGCGGTGGCGGAAGGCGCGCTGGAGACCTACCGCGCCAACAAGGTGGTTGCCGACGGCGGAAGCATCGACACCGCGCTGCAGCAGCTCGCCGCCATGTCCTCGCAGCTGGTCTCGGCCCGGGCGGACAAGGCCGCCGCGCAGGCGCGCTATACCCAGATCCGCGATCTGGTGGCGGCCGAAGGGGTCGCCGCCGCAAACGAGGTGCTCAATTCCCAGCTGTATACCACGCTGCGCGAGGACCTCGCCCTGTTGATGCGCGAACGGGCGGAATACAGCACGCGCTATCGGCCCAACCACCCCCAGATGCTGCGCATTAACGCCGAAATCGCCCGCGCCGAAGAGGACCTCAACGACGAGGTTTCCAAGATCATCAAGGGGTTGGAGCAGGAGGTGCAGGTGGCCGAGGTACGCGAGCAGTCGATCGCGGCGGATGTGCTTGCCCTGGAAGAGCGGGTGTCGACCATCTCGCGCACTTCGACCGAGCTGCTCGACCTCGAGCGAGAATCCAACGCCCTGCGCAGCGTCTTCGAAAACATGCTGTCGCGGCTGAAAGAAACCCGCGCGCATGAGGCCCTGGCCCAGGCCGAAGCCAAGGTCATCGAAAGCGCGGTGCCGCCGAACACCCCCTCCTATCCGCGCTCCAAACTGCTCGTCTCCGCCGCGACCGTCGCGGGCGCGGGGCTTGGCCTCGGTCTGGTGTTGGTGCTCGAGCTGAGCTTCAAGGCCTTCCGCTCGCCGCGGCAGCTGGCACGGGACACGGCTCTGCCGGTGCTCGCCGTACTCTCTGGTTTTCCGCGCCGTCGCTGGCGGGACAAGACGCCGACGACGCTCGCTCAGGTCCGAGAGGCCGCGAACGGTGACTACGGCGAAGGCGTGCGGCAGCTCCGCACAACGCTGATGTTCCTATCGTCCGAACCGCCGCGCAGCATCGTCCTCAGCAGCTCGCTGCCCGGCGAGGGCAAGACCCACGCGGCCCTCACCCTGGCCCATATGAACATGATCATGGGCAAGCGGGTCGTCTTCGTCGATTGCGATTTCACCCACGTGCGGCTGTCCAAGGCCTTCTGCTGGACGGGCTCCGCCGACCTCGCATCGGTGCTGCGCGGCGACGCGCAGCTGAAGGACGCCATCATCTCGGACCCGTCGGTTGGTTTCGACGTGGTGCCGACGCTGGGACAGGCCGCGCATATCTCCGATCTTCTGCCCCCGGGTCGGTTTCGGGCCATCGTGGAGGAGCTCCAGAAGTCCTACGACCAGGTGGTGATCAACGCACCGCCGATCCTGAGCACCGCCGATGCCCGGGTCATCGCCCGTTCGGCCGATGCGCTGATCTACCTCGTGAGGTGGGACAGCACGCCAACGAACAGCGTTCGCCAGGGGCTGGCGCTGCTCGCCGAACTCGGGGTGACGCCGCTCGGCACGGTGATGACGGGGGTCGACACCAAGCGCCTCGCCGAATTCCGCGAGGGGTCGCACTCGATTCCCAAAAAGAAGGCCTTCGCCACATGACCCATCGGTACCGACAGTTACGCAGGCTTCCGGACCTTCTCTTCGCCGCCGTGATGACAACCCTTTTGCTCGGTGCCCCGGCTCCGGCGCTTGCCGAGATGTATCGGCTGGTCGTCGGCGACATGCTCCGGGTCAGCATCCTCGGCGATCCGGAACAAATGGAGAGCAAGGTCGACCTCGACGGGGCGCTGCGCCTGCCGCAACTGGGGAGCGTTCAGGCCGAGGGTCTTACGATTGATGAGATCCAGGAGCGGCTGACCCATGAGATCGAAGAGACCGGCCTGCACGTCTCGCCGCGCATATCCGTTTCGATCCTCGAATATGCGCCGATTATCGTCTCGGGCGCGGTCAACCTGCCGGGGCGCTTCCCCTTCAGTCCGACCCTCACCGCCCGCGCTGCCGCAGGACTGGCCGGCGGCGCGCAACTCCCCGGAATCGAGACCGGAGGGCCGGGCCTGCAAGCCGTCCAGGTCGTCGGCGATCTGCGGGAAGTCGAAACCGAGATTGTCGGCACCGCCATCCGGATCGCCCGGGTCGAGGCCCAGCTCGAAGAGCACGACTCGGTCGTCTTCGACCCCGCCGGCCTGCCCTTCGAGCCGCACGACGCAGCGCTTCTGGATCATCTACTGTCGCGCGAGCAGGGCATCTTGGACGAGGATCGCGCCTCGACCGCCGAACTGCACGGCATCCGCCAGATCGAGCTGCAGAACTACGACCGGCAGATCGAGATTCTGCTCGAACGGAGCAAGGTGCAAAACGAGCTGATCCGGATTCAGGCGAATGAGCGCGCCGCGGCCGAGGCGCTCGACGAGCGCGGCCTGCGCACTCGCATGGACATGGCGCGGCTTGAGCGGAACGATGCGAGCCTGCAGGCTCAGGTGCTCGACATCGAGGCCGCCCTGTCACAGGCGCGCACGCGCCGCGCCGACCTTGCCGGTACGATCACCAAGACACGCTCGGATCGACGTTTGGAGCTGCTCGCGGACTCGGTGAAACTGCGCGCCGAAATGGAGCAGCTGCTCGTGAAGCGGCAGACCGTGCTGGCCAAGATCGCGCTGCTCGGGGACCCGGCCGTCATCGCCCTGGCCGACGGGCCGGTCACCAAAGTCATCTACACGATCCGGCGTCGTCTCAGGGGAGAGATCGAGACATTCGACATGGGGCCCGACGACGGCATTCTTCCGGGCGACACGTTGGAAATCGGATTCAGCGAGCCGATAGTGCCGATTGCAGCGGGGTTGGCCTCGGCCACAAACCGCAGTCTCAACTGAGGGGTCCGCAGGGCATTGTTGCAGAAGTCGGCTTCAAGACGCGATGCCCCTTTCCCCATCTGAGGTCAGGCCACGCGCTCGCTCTCGGCGGTGCCGAGATCGTTAAAGCGGTTCATGAGAGCCACGCGTATATGGATTTCGGCGATCTGGCGGTCCGGGTCCCTCGAGGCGATCCGCCCGCCGAAGGACTTGAGGTTCCTCATCCTGGCTTTGATCCTGCTTCGGACAGGCATTGTTGCAGAAGTCTGCGTCGGGGCGTGATGCCCCTTTCCCCAGCTGAGGTCAGGTCACGCGCTCAATCTCGGCCGTACCGAGAGCATTGAAGCGGTTCATCAGGGCAACTCGGATGTGGATCTCGGCGGTCTGGCGGTCGGGGTCCCTCGAAGCAATCCGTTCGCCGAAGGACTTGAGGTTCCGCATCCTGGCCTCGATCCGGCTGCGGATGTGGTAGCCGGACCACCGTTTCCAGATCGTCCGGCCGGGGCGCCCGGTGGCCCGCAGGATGTCGTTGCGGACCAAGGCGGCAGGGCAGTCCTCATTCCACAGGCGGCCATTTCTCCGGATGGGAATGATCGCCGTGCCTCCGTGCGCGAGGATCGCCGAATGGCAACGGCGGGTGTCGAAGGCGCCATCGCCAGTAGCGGTGCCGATTTCCTCGTCTTCCGGGATCTGTTCGAGAAGATCAGGGAGCACGGGGCTGTCGCCCTCGCGACTGGAGGTGAATTCCACCGCCCGGATGTCGCCGGTGCTTGTGTCCATCGCCAGATGGACCTTGCGGTACTGGCGCCGACGATGGGCGCCGTGCTTCCTCGCCAGCCACTCGCCGTCGCCCAGGAACTTGATGCCGGTGCTGTCCACGAGGAGGTTGAGCGGGCCCGGAGCACGGCGGACAGAAAGATTTACGTTGATTGTCTTCTGACGTATTCATCCGGCGAGGGCCGCCTGACGGGTTTGGCGCTTCGGTGATAGGTCCGACCTTATGCGCGACCTTATATTCGAACCCAAGATTGAAGTCCTGTCAGCGGCGGACGGCGTTCGCCGACGGCATTGGGACGACGCGGACAAGGTCCGCATCGTCGAGGAGAGCTTGCGTGGCCATCGCCAGGTGAGCGCCACCGCGAGACGCCAGAGCTATGGCTGAAAATGGGTGATGGGGCCTGAGAAGGCGGCGTATCGTGGCGGGTGTCGAAGCCTGCCAGAACTTCCAAAAGGAACGATACGCCTTGTGTGGTTGCCGCCCGTGATGCAAGAAGTTTTTGACCCTTGAGCATGTGATCGAGCGCGGTCTTGTGTCAGGCCTGTT
>NZ_JAATVU010000150.1 GCF_013184745.1 Mangrovicoccus sp. HB161399 | reverse complement strand
CTGGTTGATGCCGTTGTCGTCGCCGCTGAACACGGTGCCGAAGATCGCCAGGTCGGCATTGCCGGTGACCACCACCGCATCGTCCTGCAGCGCCAGGCTCGCCCCCTCGGCCACGAAGCCGACTTCGCCCGCATTCAGCGTCCGCTGCACCTGCGAGTCCGCGAACAGATAGAATGTCGCCATGATTCACCCCCCATTTTCTTCAGGGAACCTTCCGACAGGCGCGGCCGCAAGGCGAGTCCGGATTTCTGCCTAGCCGGAGCGGATCGCCCCCGTCCACCACCGCCTGCCGGACCGGATCCGGGCGCATGCCCTCATTTGCTTCCTCGCCCTGGTGCTCTACCGCGTCATGCGGATGCAGATGCAGATGCGGATGCGGATGCGGATGCGGCTGAAGGCGAAAGGGCATTCCGCGAGCCCGCGCACCGCGCTCGATTTGCTCGCGCGCATTCACCGCCATGAGGGCCGGATTGCCGATCGGAAGCTCGACGGCATCACCACCCCAAGCCCCGAACAATTGGAGCTCTTCGACACACTGAACCTGTCAAAACCCGCCTGACCAAGCTGCTGTAGTTACATTTTCGGCATTTGCGCCTTAACAATATCAGCTACTTACGCGTCTAGCTGTCGATCTAGGGGGGATTGAGTCCGCAGTCCAGAATCCATTCCGCCGTCCGCCGCAAGAGTCTCTGCTCAGGCCGTCAGAGCCAAATGCGATTCCCCTGTCATTTGGAGAACAGGCTAACTTCAAACCGTAGACTTTCAGGGGGGCAGGTCCGTGGTGGTGGGACAACTGGTCTTATTTTTTAGAATGAAGTTGGCTGCACATACTGTCTGAAAGTGATGGAGTTGACAATGCGGTTAGTGATTCACGCTGGGATGCATAAGACTGGAAGCAGTTCAATTCAAGAGACATTCTACAAATTGAACCGACCAGAGGTAAAGTATGCTCCATTTGAAAGAAAGAATCACGGCAGCATTTTTGAAGCACTAACAAGTGAGAACCCATCGGACCATTTCGCCTTTCGTCAAATCGGGCTTGGCGCAAATGACGTGGAAAGTTATTGTTACGAAAAGCGCCGTCAGTTTGATGACTTTTTGGGATCGAATGCATCTATCGGGATTTTTTCAGCGGAGCATTTGAGTGCTCCATTAAAGTTCGGTCAACTTGAAAAATTTAAAAAAATTATCGAGGCTCGTGGTGTCGATCTCGATGTGATCATTTATGTAAGGCCCCCTCATTCCTTTATGGAGAGTGCGTTTCAACAGAGAGTCAAGGGTTCAAATTTCAATAGGTTTGATTTGAGAAACTTATGGCCGAAGTATCGAAAAAGGGTTGAGGCCCTAGATGTGGCTTTTGGTAGAGGGCGAGTAACGGTGCGTGCGTTCGAGCCTTGGAACTTCCCGAGTGGTTGCATTGTTCGCGACTTTTCGGAGTTTGTCGGGGTTTCTCTTAGAGATGATGAAGTGCGCCGTGAAAATGATGGCATTTCAGCTGAGGCAACAGCACTGCTCTATATCCAAAGGAAATTTGGAACCGGCATGGAGCCACCTTGGCGCGGTATGCCGATGAGAAATATTAAGTGGGCTGAAGTGCTCGGGAAGATAGGGACAGGAAAATTAAGATTTTCCGACGAATTGATATGCCCTATTATTAGTGAAAATATTGATGACTTGAATTGGATTGAAGATCGGCTGGGAAAAAAGCTGGTCGATAAACGGTCGGATGATGGCGTTAAGGTAACTTCAGAGGGCGATCTCGTTTCTTTGGGTGTGCAACAGGTCGTGCATGTTGAAAATTTGCTACGACAAAAATTAGATTACTTAGAGGAAGATCCGAGGAAGAAGATTGTGAAACTTTTGGAGAGTTTGCGTGCCTTGTGTTGAGTAAAAGTATATATGTCTTGAAGGTGCTTTAGGTCGACGTGGCATGGAGATTTGGCGTGTATCGTTTACTGGCGTGGTGGGCTCAAAGCATATCTGAAACAAAGTGTCGCCTTGTCTTTTCATTGCACGATGATCTAAAGGGGGTGCGGCGCTAATCATGTGCGCTCTCTTTAATATAATGGAACGTCTTGATGGATGAAGTGGTGCTTCATGTCGGAACCCATAAAACGGGGACGACTTCGATTCAGAACTCACTTGCGAAGTATGACGATGGTGAGACTGTATATGCACAACTTGGCCATCAGAACCACTCTATCGCTTTATACACGATTTTTTCGGAGAATAGAAACCGATACCATATTTGGAAAGGATATGGCTTTGGTCCAAAGAAAATTGATAAGTTGCGGCGAAACTTTATTGCGCTGTTGGATGAAAATATTTCGCGATCCGACAGGAAACGGATAGTTGTTTCTGGGGAAGATATAAGTGTTCTTGAAGACGAGGAGAAGCGTGATCTAATAGATTTCATTTCGTCACGTGTTTCAAAGGTTAGGGTCGTGTGCTACCTTCGTTCCCCGGCTAGTTTTGCTGCATCGGCGTATCAGCAAAGGATAAAAGGGGGGAAAAGTGACTTGCCGCGGCTTTGTAGCCCGCTGTTTAAGTTTCGCTTGGAGTCATTTCGAACAAATCCGAATGTGCATAGCGTAAGAGTGAAGGAATTTTCAAGGGAAGCTTTATTGGGTGGCGACATTGTAGAGGATTTTGTAGCAGAATTGGGATTGGAACGTTCTTTGATCGCGAAAGATACTTCGAATGAAAGTTTGGGGGCGGATGCGACTAAGCTACTTTTGAACTTTAACAAAACTATGCCACTGAGTAGTGGTGATTTAGTCTTGGCGAGGGCTCGTTTGGCTCTTATCGGAGACCTATCTAAAGTGTGTTCCCCTGCTGCGATGGATAAGAGGTGGATTCAAAGTCTGGTGGATTTTTCAGAGCAGAATTATGTGCGAGATTGCTTCGGCCTGAACTTTGTTGATGAGCCGATTTCTTCTGGTGCGAGCAGAGAAGAACTTGGCGAGTATATGAATGATCTGTCTGATGTGGACACTTCTGGAATCGATGCGATTTTGAGCCAGGCTGGCATCGCGGGCCGATTTCCAACAGCTACTGAAAAGATCGCGCGCTTGTTTTTGTGGAGAGTGTTTGAGTCGCAAGATCTTCATAATCGAAAAGGTCGCGCCACTAAAGATTAGTGGTTTAAAGTTTTTACAATAGGATCTATGGCGAGGCATTGAAATGTGTTGTTTCGATGCCTCACTGGATGCAATTTTAAGGTTGGAACTACGTCGTTGAATTGGTGTTCGGGGCGGGAATTTCAGATATTGTTAGGTCAACGTCTATAATTTCTTGAGCGATGCCTGTCAATTTCATTTTGAGGACCTGAATTTCCTGATCTAATTGATTTAGAATCGAAGCTGGAATCGGATCATCAATGTCATTCAAGTCGTGAATCTTGAAAAACTGATCATCCCTAGCTTTTGAGTTTGTTGTTGGAACACCACGTCGTGCCTTCTTGTGCCAGTACTCTGCGTACGAACGTACTACGTAATGCCTAATGTGCATTCCGGTCCATATGCACTCCTTTGTCTTGAATCCCTTTCCATCTGTCGGAATGAAATTGCTTAAATCTCCTGCGGCACGCCTAAATGAATCTTTAATATCCACATGGTGCGGGTTTTTTATTGTTGGTTTGGCGGCTTTGCTGCGAACCAAAGTTTTATATATGTGTGATGCTTGCCTGCTTTCTCTCGCCCTTTTTGTGAAACGCGAAAGCGTAAGTCCGTTTTGTGCTTCAACTTTACCGGAAGATCCGAAGGTCTTCCAGTTGAGAGCAAGAGCTCCAATGTCATCAGGAATGTCTTGGAGGAAATGACCTATTCCGGCGGGGATATTATCAATGAAAATAAATTCGTCGGCATCTATGAAGAAAATCCAATCAAATTTAGAACGTTCACTGTCCAAGATTTCACTGTAGCAGTTCGCTTGGAAATTTGTTCCTGGTTTTACAGTCGCCGGATACGGAACTCGTTTTACAATTCCGAGACTATCCAAACGAATTAAGATTTCAGTCATTCCGTCAGAGCTGCCGTTGTCAGCAATAACGAAATTCTTAATGCCCAACATGCGATGCCAAGCAATCCACTCAATGAGGTAAGGTCCTTCGTCTTTCATAATTGCCGCAACGGCGAAGGTTGGCTTTGTCATTCGGATTAGTCCTGCAGATTTTATGGCTCAGGTGTAGCCAAGGTACGCGGTGCACCCTATTACTTTAATTTCTTTTGAGAGCATTTAAAATGCGGCAAATTGAAAGGATAAGCTGTATGAGAAAGGAATTTCATCTTTCCCTATGAAGGTATCGGATCTTGAGTGGGATAATATTCGAAAATGGGTGCGATGTGAAAGTTGAGCTGAAAGGGGGGGTGGTCTGCCCCCTGAAAAGTGGTCCTTACTGAAGTAGGCTTTCGCGCCAGATGGAGGATTGGAACATGGGTCAAGAGAAACACCGCGGACATCATCGCGCGGGACAGCCAGTACGGGCGCTACCGGTATCGCCGCATCGCGGCCCTCAGGGAGGCCGGGTGGGCGGTGAACGTGAAGCGCGTGGAACGCATCTGGCGGGGGGAGGGGCTCAAGGTTCCGCAAAAGCAACCGAAGAAGGGGCGGCTCTGGCTGAACGACGGATTCTGTGTCCGTCTCAGGCCGGAGCGACCGAGTCACGTCTGGTCCTACGATTTCGTTGAGAGCCGGACTCATGAGGGCAGGAAATTCCGCAAGCTCAACCTGATCGACGAATTCACCAAGGAATGCCTTGCGATCCGCGTCGCGCGCGGGCCGAACATCGACCGATGTCATCGATGTGCTGACCGACCAGTTCATCCTGCGTGGCATTCCCGGAGACATACGGTCTGAGTTGCCCATCGCGGCGCCATCGGTCCGAGCCCGATGGACGACGGCCCGGAATTCATCGCGAAGGCGGCGAGGACGTGGATTTTTGCTGTCGGTGCGCAAACCGCCAATATCGAGCCAGGTAGCCCTGGGAGAACGGATACTGCTAAAGCTTCAACGCCCGGATCCGGGACGAGCTGCTCAACGACGGGACCTCTCAGCCTCCCTATCATGGCTTCCGACGTTTTTCACTTTCCGGAATCTGCAAGGTTTCGTACTGGGGATAACTCAGTGCGCTTTTCCGGAATACCTAACAAAATCAGTAGTCTTAGATGGTTTTGGGTACCGTAGGTCGCAAGTTCGAATCTTGCCGTCCCGACCACCACTTTGCAGACTTTTCCACAGGCCGTTTTACACTTCATTTTACAATACGTTCGAGTTTTTCCGCCAAGGAGTCGGCCATCTCGGGCCGCATGGCCATGTACCTCTCGATGATCTTGGACGCGTTTTCGACGCTCCACCCGGTGGCCGCGGCGATCTCCCTGAGGTTCGCATCCGCGAGGAACAGGCGGGTGACGGCGGTCCCACGGCAGTCGTAGAGCTTGATTTCCTTCCGCATGCCGAGTCGGTCACGCCACTCGCTCACGGCCCCCTCGTGCAGGGTTGTTGTCACCGTCCTTCGATCTGAAACTATGCAGCGAGGCGGGCGGGACAGGATGACGAGTGGCCTATTCACAGGAACGAAAGGCGGCGGTTCTCGCGAAGATGCTGCCGCCGAACAGCACCCCCTTGAACCGGCTGGCGGTTGAAGAGGGGATCTCGGTATGCGATGTCCCGGCCCCACCTGTTTGTGAGGCGGCGGTTCTGAGATCTCATTTCCAGCGATAGGCAGGGAGTGACTTTCTCAATGAGCGC
>NZ_JAATVU010000015.1 GCF_013184745.1 Mangrovicoccus sp. HB161399 | reverse complement strand
CGCCATACGAATACATCTGCAAAATCTGGACATCTGAACCAGACAGATTCAATGTTGATCCGATCCACCAGATGCCGGGACTGAACAACTAGCAGACGCCGCTGGAACCCGGCGGCCCGATCCGCGATACAGCCGGCTGCCCCGGCAAAGCGAGGCACCGGCCGCAAATTTGGAACCGTGCGGGCTTGCCGTCCGCCGGCAAACCAGCCGCCGCGAAACGCCGCGAATTGGGGCCGCGGCCACCAAAGCGGGGCCCCCGGCGGACTGCGCGGCTAGGACGCTTTGCATGGGCGCGGCGGACGGGCTAGGAAACCCCGTCCTGCAGCCCCGGTGCCGAGATGTCCCGAACCATGCCCACCTCGCCCCCTCCGATCCCGAGTCTCCGGCTGGGCCAGATGCCCTGGCTGGTCCTGACCGCGCTGATCGCCGCCCTCGTCCTCCTGCCGCTGGCCACCGTGATCTGGCTGGCCGTCGGAAATTCAGGCGGGGTCTGGGGGCATCTGGCCTCCACGACGCTGCCGCGCTACCTCGGCAACACGCTGGTGATGATGGCCTCGGTCGGCTTCTTCGCCGGGCTCGCGGGCACGGTCACGGCCTGGCTGGTGACGATGTACAGCTTCCCGGGCGTGCGCTGGCTCCGCTGGGCGCTGCTGCTGCCGATGGCGATCCCGGCCTATATCGGCGCCTATGCGCTGACCGATCTGCTGGAATATGCCGGACCAGTGCAGACCGGGCTGCGTGCGCTCTTCGGCTGGGAAAACGCGCGCGACTACTGGTTCCCCGAGATCCGCTCCCGCTGGGCGGCGATCCTGGTCCTGTCGGCGGCGCTGTTCCCCTATGTCTACCTGCTCAGCCGCAGCGCGCTGCGCGAGCATTCGGCCTCCAGCTTCGATGTCGCAAGGGCGCTCGGCGCAGGCCATGTCGCGCGCTTCGTCCGGGTCGGCCTGCCGCTGATCCGTCCGGCCGCCGCGGCCGGCATCGCCATCGTGATGATGGAGACCGGAGCGGATTTCGGCGTGGTCGACTTCTTCGCCGTGCAGACCCTGACCACAGGCATCTTCACCACCTGGCTGGAGGGCGGATCGGCCGCCGGCGCGGCGCAGATCGCGCTGGTGAGCCTCGGGCTGGTGCTGGTCCTCGCCTCGGCCGAGCGGGCCAGCCGCCGCCGTGCGCAGGTCTATTCCCATGCCAAGCGGCTGTCGAAGCCGAACCCGATTCCGCTCGCAGGGCCGGCCGGCTGGATCGCGACCCTCGCCTGCCTGGTGCCCTTCTTCATCGGCTTCCTGCTGCCCGGCGGCATCATCGCCCATCTGGCGATCCGCAATGCCGGCGAGTGGCTCGATCCGCGGCTGATCCAGGCCGCGGTCAACACGCTGGCCACGGCGGGCTCTGCCTCGGTCCTGACCGTCTGCCTCAGCCTGCTCTTGGTCTACGGCGTGCGGCTGACCGGGTCGAAGGCGATGCGCGGGCTGCTGCCGGTGACGGCGCTCGGCTATGCGGCGCCCGGCGCGGTGCTGGGCCTCGGACTGCTGTTGCCGGTGGCGGCGCTGGACCACCGGATCGCGGATTTCTTCGACCTCTTCGGCGTGAATGTCGGCATGGTGCTGACCGGTTCCTCGGCGGCGGTGATCCTGTCCTACATGGTGCGGTTCTTCGCCATCGGACAGGGCGCCGCCGACAGCGCCATGGGCCGGATCGCGCCCAGCCTGCCGATGGCGGCGCGCTCGCTGGGGCGGACGCCGGCCGGCACGCTCAGGACGGTGCACCTGCCGATGATCAAGGGGTCGATCGGCACGGCGCTGCTGCTGGTCTTCGTCGACGGGGTGAAGGAGCTGCCCGCGACGCTGCTCCTGCGGCCGTTCAATTTCGACACGCTGGCGACCCGGGTCTATGACCAGGCCTCGCTGGAGAAGATCGGCGATGCCGCCCCGCCCTCGATGTTGATCATCCTCGTCGGGCTTTCCGCCGTGATCCTGCTGGCGCGCACCAACCGCTGAAACGCAAAAGGCCGGGCACATGGCCCGGCCTCCGCGCATTCAGAACGGCGTTCAGCCCTACATCTCGACGCCGAGATGCTGGGCCACCGCGAAGATGTCCTTGTCGCCGCGGCCGCACATGTTCATGCAGATGATGTGGTCCTTGGGCAGCTCGGGCGCGATCTTCAGCACATGTCCGAGCGCGTGGCTGGGCTCCAGCGCCGGGATGATGCCTTCCTGCGCGCAGCAGACCTGGAAGGCGGCCAGCGCCTCCTTGTCGGTGATCGAGACGTATTGCGCGCGCCCGGTGTCGTGCAGCCAGGAATGCTCCGGCCCGATGCCCGGATAGTCGAGACCCGCGGAGATCGAGTAGCCCTCGAGGATCTGGCCGTCATCGTCCTGCAGCAGGTAGGTGCGGTTGCCGTGCAGCACGCCCGGACGCCCGCCGGTCAGCGAGGCGCAGTGCTCCATCTTCTCGTTGACGCCCTTGCCGCCGGCTTCGACGCCGATGATCCTGACGTCCTTGTCGTCGAGGAAGGGGAAGAACAGGCCCATCGCGTTCGACCCGCCGCCGATCGCGGCGACCAGCGTGTCGGGCAGGCGGCCTTCCTGCTCCAGCATCTGCTCCTTGGCTTCCTTGCCGATGATCGCCTGGAAGTCGCGGACCATCGCCGGATAGGGATGCGGACCCGCCACGGTGCCGATGCAGTAGAAGGTGTCGCGCACGTTGGTCACCCAGTCGCGCAGCGCGTCGTTCATCGCGTCCTTGAGCGTGCCGCGGCCAGAGGTCACCGGGACCACCTCGGCGCCCAGAAGCTTCATGCGGAACACGTTCGGCTTCTGCCGCTCGACATCGTGCGCGCCCATGTAGACGACGCATTTCAGGCCGAACTTGGCGCAGACGGTGGCGGTGGCCACGCCGTGCTGGCCCGCGCCGGTTTCCGCGATGATCCGGGTCTTGCCCATGCGGCGCGCCAGGATGATCTGGCCGAGCACGTTGTTGATCTTGTGCGCGCCGGTATGGTTCAGTTCGTCGCGCTTGAGGTAGATCTTGGCGCCGCCGCAGTATTCGGTCAGCCGCTCGGCGAAATAGAGCGGGCTGGGACGGCCGACGTAGTGCTTCCAGAGATAGTCCATCTCCGCCCAGAATTCGGGATCGGTCTTGGCGAAGTCGTATTGCTTCTCAAGCTCCAGGATCAGCGGCATCAGGGTCTCGGAGACGAAGCGGCCGCCGAAGTCGCCGAAGCGGCCGTTTTCGTCGGGACCGGTCATGAAGCTGTTGATCAGGTCATCGGGCATGGGACATCTCCTCTCGCACTGCGTGCTTGAACAGCGAACGGGCCGCCGGGTCAATGGGCCTGGGCCGCTTTCCGCGCTGCGGCGAACACGCCGCCTTCCGCAAGGGCTGCATTGTCCCTAGGATCGCGCCATTGGAATATCGAGGAGACATCCGATGAAGACCCAGATTACCGCAGCCGTGCTGGCCGGGGCGCTTGCCCTCTCGGCCTGCGAGAACATGACCCAGGAACAGGGCGCGACCGCAATGGGCGCAGGCGCGGGCGCCGTCGGCGGCGCGGTCATCGCAACCCTGCTGGGCGCCAACAGCGGCTGGACCGCGGCAGGCGCGCTGGCCGGTGCGGCGGCAGGCGCCCTGGTGGCCAGGCATGACGACGGCCAGCAGTGCTACTATGCAAACGGCGACGGCACCTATTACAAGGCGCCCTGCCAGTAAGCGCATCCCGCAGCCGGGCCCCGGCGGCCCGGCCCTGCACCTCAGGGCGCCGGAAAGGGCATGAGGCGCGGCGCCTGCCCCGGCGCCCAGGGCGGCAGCTTCGGCATCACCGCGGCGAAGAGCGGCAGCGCCAGGAAGGTCTCCAGCCAGCGCTGCACGGGCATCGGCGCCTCCCGGCCGAAGCGCGGCCGGTCAATCATCGCGAATTGCCGCACGAAAGGCAGGATGGCCATGTCCGCCAGCCGCGGCGACCGGCCGAACAGCCAGGGATCGAGCCGCGGCGCCAGCCCGCCCAGCATCCCCATTGCAGCGGCCCGCATCTCCTCCGGGTCGCTCTCCGGATGGCGGGACACATATTTCGTGCGGTCGAGCGACTGCTTGAACGGCCCGTCGAAGCGGCGGATCAGGTCGCGCCCCTCTTCCGGCATGGCGAGCCAGCCCTCCGGGTCGCTCCGGTCCAGCGCCCAGAGCATGATGTCCAGGCTTTCCGCCACGATCCCCTGCCCGGCATGCAGCAGCGGCACCGTGCCGTCCGGCGAGACCTCGAGGAACTCCGCGGGCTTGGCGCGCAGCACGATCTCGCGGAGTTCGGCGTGCACGCCCGCGACCTGCAGCGCCAGCCGCGCCCGCATCGCATAGGGGCAGCGGCGGAAGGACCACAGGACCGGCGTCACGCCGTCAGGCCGGCGGCCGTCACTCCGGTGATGCGGGCGGACACGATCTGTCCCTCGGGCTGGTCCGCGCCGAAATGCACCTCGGCGAATTGCGCGGTGCGGCCCATGCGCGGGCTTTCCATCAGGACCTGGTGGTCGCGCCCGACCTGGGCTGCGAGATGCCGCGCCACGGCGGCCTCGCCCGCGGCGCGCAGCCGGGCGGCCCGGTCCTTGATCGCGCGTCCGTCGACCGCGGGCATCCGCGCGGCGGGCGTGCCTTCGCGCGGGCTGTAGGGGAAGACATGCAGCCAGGTCAGGTTGCATTCCTCCACCAGCCTCAGCGAGTTGAGGAACATCTCCTCGGTCTCGGTCGGGAAGCCCGCGATGATGTCGGCGCCGAAGGTCATGTCGGGGCGCAGGCGGCGCGCTTCCTCGCAGAAGCGGATCGCATCGTCCCGCAGGTGGCGGCGCTTCATCCGCTTGAGGATCATGTCGTCGCCCGCCTGCAGCGACAGGTGCAGATGCGGCATCAGCCGCCCCTCCTCCGCGATGGCGCGCATCAGGTTCCCGTCCACCTCGATCGAGTCGATCGAGGAGATGCGCAGCCGCGGCAGCTCGGGCACCAGCTTGAGGATGCGCATCACCAGATCGCCGAGCTTCGGCGCGGCGGGCAGGTCGGCGCCCCAGGAGGTCAGGTCGACCCCGGTCAGCACGACCTCGTTGTAGCCGCGCTGCACCAGCCGCCGGATCTGGTCGACCACGACGCCTGCGGGGACCGAGCGGGAATTGCCGCGGCCGAAGGGGATGATGCAGAAGGTGCAGCGGTGGTCGCAGCCGTTCTGGACCTGGACATAGGCGCGGCTCCGCGTGCCGAAGCCGTCGATCAGATGGCCCGCGGTCTCGGTCACCGACATGATGTCGTCGACCTGCACGCGCTCGGTCTCGCCGATGAAATCGGCCGCCATGCCGCGCCAGGTCTCGGGCTGCATCTTCTCGGTGTTGCCGACGACGAAATCGACCTCCTCCATGGCGGAGAAGCTGTCCGGCTCGGTCTGCACGGCGCAGCCGGTGACCACGACCTTGGCGTTCGGGTTCTCGCGGCGCAGGCGGCGTATCTCCTGGCGGGACTTGCGCACCGCCTCGGCCGTCACGGCGCAGGTATTGACCACGACGGTCTCGCCCAGACCGGCGGATTGCGCCAGCTCCTTCATCGCCTCGGTTTCGTAGGCGTTGAGGCGGCAGCCGAGCGTGGCGAATTTGGGGACGGGCGCGTCCATCACACGGCCTCCAGGAAGGACGTCTCGAATTCCGCCGAGAACACATAGGCGACCGGGCCCGAGAGCCAGACGCCGTCCTCGCGCCAGTCGACCAGGAGCCGCCCGCCATCGAGGTCGAGCGCGACCGTCCGGCCCGTCAGCCCGCGCAGGTTGGCGGCCACGGCGGTGGCGCAGGCGCCCGAGCCGCAGGCCAGCGTGACGCCGGTGCCGCGTTCCCAGACCCGCATGCGCAGGTGGTCCGGCGCGGTCAGGCTGGCGTATTCGACATTGGTGCGCTCGGGGAACAGCGGATCGTGCTCGACGCCCGGTCCCTGCCCTTCGAGATCGACCGCCTCGGCATCGGCGACGAAATGCACCGCATGGGGATTGCCCATGCCGACCGCCACCGGATCGCCCGCCAGCGGCAGCGCGGTCACGTCCATCTCGCGGGCCAGCGGCACGTCCTGCCAGTCGAGCTGCGGCGCGCCCATGTTGACCCAGACCGCACCGCCGCGGCGCTCGGCATGGAGAAGCCCGCGCATCGTGCGGATGCTCACCGAGTCGCGGCCCAATCCGGCCATCACCAGATCGGCGACGCAGCGGGTCGCGTTCCCGCAGGCCCCGGCGCGGCTGCCGTCGGAATTCCAGAAATCGAGGCAGATGTCGCTGTCTTCTCCGTCGCGGATCTCGGCCAGCTGGTCGAATCCGACGCCGCGGTGGCGGTCGCCGACCGCGCGGGCCAGGGCCTCGGTCACGCGTGCAGGCCGGCCACGGCTGTCGATGACGACAAAGTCGTTCCCGGCCCCATGCATCTTCAGGAAGGGCAAACTGCTATCGGAGGTGTCGCGCATGCGGCGCGATATACGCCTGCCGGAGGCGAATATCCACAGGCTGGTTTTGCCGCGGCGCAAAAATCTGCGGAAATTCCGGAATTCGCCATTGACCCCCCCGAACGCAATCCGTAGAGAGCGGCCTCACACAGTGGGCCGTTAGCTCAGTTGGTAGAGCAACTGACTTTTAATCAGTGGGTCACAGGTTCGAATCCTGTACGGCTCACCACTGACTTCCCCCGATACGGGACCTCGGGCGCTTCGCGCCCGGCAAGCGGAAACCAGCCGGTTTCCTCCGCCCCGGAGCGGGGCGCTTTCCATGCCGCGACGCAAAACAGTGATGATTCGACCTCTGGCACCTGCGGACGGTTTGCTCTATCACTATGCCCCGAGACAGAAGGAGCTGGTTTCTTGGAAGGACAGAGCCGCGGGCGCCTGACACGCGACGGAATTCGAATTCACGAACCTGCGGATTTCGCCGGAATGCACAAGGCTGGCCGCGTGGCTGCCGAGATTCTGGACGAGATCGCTCCGCTGGTCGTGCCCGGCGCCACCACCGCGCAGATCGACCAGGCCATCACCGACCATATCGACCGGGTCGGCGTGGTCTCGGCGACGATCGGCTACAAGGGCTACCAGCATGCCAGCTGCATCTCGGTCAATCACGTGGTCTGCCACGGGATTCCCGGAGCGAAGGTGCTGAAGGACGGCGACATCCTCAACATCGACGTGACGGTCATCGTCGACGGCTGGTACGGCGACACCAGCCGGATGTACGTGGCCGGCAAGCTCGGCCGCAAGGCGGAGCGGCTGATCGAGGTGACGCATGACTCGCTGATGAAGGGCATCGAGGTCGTCCGCCCCGGCGCGACCTTCGGCGATATCGGCCATGCCATCCAGACCTTCGTCGAGAGCCACCGGATGAGCGTCGTGCGCGACTTCTGCGGCCACGGGCTGGGCCGGGTGTTCCACGCCCCGCCGAACGTGCTGCATTACGGCCGCCCGGGCGCCGGTCCGGTGCTGGAGGAAGGGATGTTCTTCACCATCGAGCCGATGGTGAACCTGGGCCGGCCCGAGACCAAGATCCTGCCGGATGACTGGACCGCCGTGACCCGCGACCGGTCGCTCTCGGCACAGTTCGAGCATTCGATCGGCGTGACCGCCGATGGCTGCGAGATCTTCACGCTGTCGCCCGCAGGCAAGTTCCACCCGACCTACGGCTGAGCCTGCCTCCGGCGCAGCAGGGCAAGCCCGGCGCAGGCGGCGCCGAGCATCGCCGCGGGCAGCGGCAGCGGCACGGCGGCATCGACATAGAACGCTCCGCCCGCCCCCGAGATCAGGTTCCGCGCCTGGGCGGAGCCGATCGCGGTCCAGACGGCGACATCGCCGTAATCGCTGTTTCCCAGCTTGTCGTAGCCGAGGATGCCCGTGGTGACCCCGGCCACGACCCAGCTGCCCCCGCGCATCAGCAGCATCGGTCCGCCGCTGTCGCCTGCCGCGATCAGCCCCTCGTAGTCCAGCGGCTCGGGATCGCTCTCCAGCCGTAGATCCGGGTGGTCCTTCAGGGTGTTCTCGGTTCCGGCCTCGTTGTCGAAATCCGCCAGCAGCAGCTCCAGGTCGTCATTCGCGTCCCTGGTGAAGCCGTCCAGCATGTTCAGCGCGAAACCGCGGCGGGTTGCCGAGGGCCCGGAGACCGCGCCGGTGCTGCCGGTGCCGTAGAGCCCCCAGCCGACCATGGCAAAGCTCTCGACATAGGCCTCGCCGGCATAGACCAGCAGCGGATCGATGCCGGTAACCGGAGAGGACAGCGAGAAGACCGCGAGGTCGCTGCCGTTGAAATACTCGCCGGCGCCGCCTGTACCCGGCGGCAGCTTGTCGATCGCCGAAACACCGTAGGTGGTGCTCGCGCCGCCGGAGCGGAAGCTCACCTTCCAGTTCGCGGCCGCGGCATCGTCGGCGCAATGGCGTGCGGTCAGCACCTTCGTGGCCGAAATCAGCGTGCCGGAGCAGACGTTGCCCGCGGAGGTCACCAGCCGCCCCACCGCGTCGAAATCGGAATTGGCGCCGAGCGAGGCCGACAGGCCCAGCGGATCGGCGGATCCGCCGAAACTGTCCTTGACGGTGATCGCCCAAGCAGGCGCCGCCAGGCAGAGAAATGCTGCCGCCAAACCGGGAAAGGATCGCATGACCGGCTCCTAGCACATAGATGGACGGGCGCGCGGAGGCCCCGGACAGAAGCTGAGCCATGCAAATGTTAACGAAGTGTCAAAAAGCCTTTGAACCTTTACCGGATCTTCACGCCCCGGCCCGGACTGCCTCGTCCGGCGGCATCTCCGCCTCCAGAAATGTCACATGGGTGTCGCCGTAGCGGCGTTCCTCCAGCAGCGCGAATCCCTCCGGAGCGGGCTGCGGCGCGCTTTCCTCCCAGACAACCAGAGCGCCCGGCGCGATCCAGCCGCCCTCCAGCGCCGCCTGCAGGGCCCTGGCGCCGAGGCCCCGTCCATAGGGCGGATCGAGGAAGACGAGGCTGCAGGCCGCCTCGGCCGGTCCCAGCCGCGTTGCGTCGCGGCCAACCAGCTGCGCATCGGCGCCGAGGAGCTTCAGGTTGGCGCGGATCAGCCGCTGCCCGACCCGTCCGCTCTCGACGAAGACCGCGCCCGCGGCGCCGCGGCTGAGCGCCTCCAGCCCCAGCGCGCCGGTCCCGGCGAAGAGGTCCAGCACCTGCGCGCCCTCGATCGGATCGCCGAAGCGGCCGCCCGCGATCACGTTGAACAGGCTTTCGCGCACCCGGTCGGTGGTCGGGCGCAGCTGGTGGCCCGGATCGCCCTTGCCGACCGGGGTCAGGGCGCGGCCGCGCCAGCGTCCGGCAATGATGCGCATGGGCTCCACCTTTTCTGGGGCCGCGCCGAGAAGGGATCTGGCGCGGGCGGTTTGCGCCCCTATAACTGTCCGCGGACAGGACGCAAACATGAGAAGGATGCGCACCATGACCATCGAAGCCGGACAGGCCCTGCCCGAGGGCAAGCTCGTCAAAATGGGAGAGGCAGGCCCCGAAGCCGTGGATGTCGGCACTCTGACCAAGGGCCGCAAGGTGGTGATCTTCGCCGTTCCGGGCGCCTACACCCCGACCTGCAGCTCGGCGCATGTGCCGTCCTTCATCCGCACAAAGGACGGGTTCGCGGAGAAGGGCGTGGACGAGATCATCTGCATCTCGGTCAACGACCCCTTCGTGATGAAGGCCTGGGGCGAGGCGACCGGCGCGGAAGCGGCCGGAATCGCGATGCTGGGCGATGCCGACGGCAGCTTCACCAAGGCGCTCGGGCTGGACTTCACCGCGCCGCCCGCAGGCCTGATCGGCCGCTCGAAGCGCTACGCGATGCTGGTCGAGGACGGGGTCGTCACGACGCTCCACCTGGAGGAAAGCCCCGGCACCTGCGAGATCTCCGCCGGCGAGGGCCTGCTGGCCACGATGTGACCCGCCTGGGTGCCGCCGGGCGCCCTCGGAAAATGCTGCCCGGCAGTTGACGCATTCGCCGGGCAGCACCGGACCCGGGCGGGGAAGCACCGGAGCCGGAAAGGCGATCCCCATGGACCGCTGAAGCCATCGCCCCGCCGGGAGGGAAAGGTAGCCGGGCGGAGCTGCAGCCTCATTCTGCGGTGATCACAGCCATCACCAGCTCGCCGCCGGGCTTTACCGGGCCGTCCTCGGCCGCGCCCAGCGTGTATTCGAAATCTCCGGCGGCCATGCCGCCTGCCTCGGAATGCACCATCAGCATCAGCATCTCGCCCGGCGCGACCTCTTCGGTGAGGATCGCGGCCACGTCGATGTTGTCGCCGCCGCGCAGGGGCGCATGGCCGACGACAGGGCCGGGCTTCATGGCGGCATCGGTGCGGTGCACCACCAGCCAGCCGTTTTCCGGCGCGATGACATGGGAGGCGCTGACCACGCCGTTGGCGACGCTCTGGTCCTCGGCCATGACGCCCGGGGCAATCCCGTGGGACTCGGCAAAGGCGGCGGGAGCGGCAAGCAGCAGCGCGGCGGCGGCGGTGAATGTCAGCATCGGTGGTCTCCTCGGTTGCAGCGCCTCAGCGCCGTTACATGCGAGGGTACGGAGAGGCGGATGCCGACGGATGCAGGCTCACGGATGCGTGAAGGGAAAACTTTCGTCCGGAGAGTGTCCGGCCTTGGAAGCGCCACAAGATGCGGGTCGGGACGTGGTGATCGCGACGCTCCACCTCGAAGAAAGCGTTGGCATCTACGAGACCTCGTCAGCCGAGAGCCTACTGGTAGCCATTTGACAAAGTAGTGGCGTTCTTTACGGCGCCACTTCAATTCCATCGGTTCCCAAACGCGTACTTAGCAAAGAGAGCTTCTGAGAAGAACGTGACCGCCGAATTTTCGGGCATCACGCCAAAGAAACATTACAACCTTCTTAAATTTTCCCTGAATCAATGGACAACCACCGATTGAGAGGCGGGCAGCAGAAAAAATCTTCTAGACTTTCCTGAAATTCTATTCTTTTTCGAGAATCGCATGAGAAAGTCATGGGCAGTATCACTTACCAGACCATTCGTATCTATTTCAAAATGGTCAAGCTTGGCCAAAATCGGCGCCTCCCCCATTGCCCGCGGCTTCTCCCTGCTTCCCTTGCTTGCTCCGGTCATACCGCTCGCGCTTGAGACGGAAGGGCTTCGAGGCCTGAGAGATAGAGCATCCCAAGTTGTAGACTACGATATCTCGGTCAGACTTTCGACTAGCTTTCTTGGGCTCGCCTTTATCGGTTTGGGAGCCCTTATTTTCAATGTTTTTTGTCCGACCTTGCTCAAGAAATACGTAACCCACCTCGAATACGTGGCTCTTGCACCTCTGATTACACGGGAGCGATACAACCAGATAGTTCACATATTCAACTCGCCAAGAGCCAAACTCGCACTGAGATTGGCAAGGATCGACAACTACTATTGGCTGGATCGTGGTTTCATAAACGCAAAGACCGAAAAGTGGGAACGATGCGAGCCGAACAATCCAGAATCCCTAAAGCCACCGACAACGGAGCAGGTCGTGCGTGTGCTGTGGTACAATTACGTATATCTCGACAATTCCGCTCCACTTGTACGGGCCGCAATTGCCATACTTTTTGCACTCGGCTTTTTATTCCTGCTTCCTCCCATGATCCTCAGCCTAGCTCATGCGTGCGAAGTCACATGGCGAGAGGCATTCTGAAAATTCAGCACGGAAGAAAGTTGGCGAAACTGAGCATGGTCCAAGCTACTACATCTCCGTGCTCAGCACATAGACCGCGCTGGCCCAGAACGGCAGGATCAGCAGGAAGCAGAGATAGGCCAGGCGCGCCAGGCGGTGCTTGGTGCGGGCGATGCAGGCCGTGACGTGGCAGGTCTCGGCCAGGTCTCGCAGATAGGCCTCCTCGTCCACCGCCAGCGCCGCATCGGCATAGGCGGTCTGGTCCTGCGCCGCGATGTCGCCGAAGAACAGCAGCGATCCCCGCCCGGGACGGAAGCGCGGGAAGACCGCGAGGCCGATCACCGTGAACAGCAGGATCATCGGCACCAGGTTCAGCTTCAGCAGCAGGAACGACACGGTGCTGGGATGCGAGGAGCGGAACAGCGCGGCGAGGACGCCGACCATGGCCGTGGCAGTGGGAACGAGAAAGGCGACCTTCAGATCGGCCGCCCTTATCAATTCCGATTGCCGCGCGAGGTTCTTTTCAAGGAACTCCGCACGGCTGAAGGACATGTCACTCGTCCATCTTGAGCGCCGAGATGAAGGCTTCCTGCGGAATCTCCACCTTGCCGAACTGGCGCATCTTCTTCTTGCCGGCCTTCTGCTTCTCCAGAAGCTTCTTCTTCCGGGTGGCGTCGCCGCCATAGCATTTCGCCGTCACGTCCTTGCGCAGCGCCGACAGGGTCTCGCGCGCGATGACCTTGCCGCCGATCGCCGCCTGGATCGGGATCTTGAACATGTGCCGCGGGATCAGGTCCTTGAGCTTCTCGCACATCGCCCGGCCGCGCATCTCCGCCCGGTCGCGGTGGACCATCATGGAAAGCGCGTCGACCGGCTCGTCATTGACGAGGATCTGCATCTTCACGAGGTTGTCCTCGCGGTAGCCCTCCATCTGGTAGTCGAAGGAGGCATAGCCCTTGGTCACCGATTTCAGCCGGTCGTAGAAGTCGAAGACCACCTCGTTCAGCGGCAGATCGTAGACCACCATGGCGCGGCTGCCCGCATAGGTCAGGTCCAGCTGGATGCCGCGGCGGTCCTGGCAGAGCTTCAGCACGTCGCCCAGGTATTCGTCCGGCACGAGGATCGTCGCCTTGATGCGCGGCTCCTCGATATGGTCGACATAGGTCAGGTCGGGCATGTCGGCCGGGTTGTGCAGCTCGGTCTCGGTGCCGTCCTTCATGAACAGGTGGTAGACCACCGAGGGCGCCGTGGTGATCAGCTCGATGTCGTATTCGCGTTCCAGCCGGTCGCGGATCACCTCGAGATGCAGCAGGCCGAGGAAGCCGCAGCGGAAGCCGAAGCCGAGCGCGGCCGAGGTCTCCATCTCGTAGGAGAAGGAGGCGTCGTTCAGCGCCAGCTTCTCGATCGCGTCGCGCAGGTCGTCGAATTCGGCGGAGTCGACCGGGAAGAGGCCGCAGAACACCACCGGCACCGACGGCTTGAAGCCCGGCAGCGGCTTGTCGGCGCCCTTCTTCTCGTGGGTGATGGTGTCGCCGACGCGGGTGTCGCGGACCTGCTTGATCGAGGCGGTGAAGAAGCCGATCTCGCCCGGGCCCAGCTCCGCCACGTTCTGCATCGCGGGACGGAACACGCCGAGGCGTTCCACCGGGTACTTGCCCCCGGTGCCCATCATGACGATGCGGTCGCCCTTCCTGATCACGCCGTCCATGACGCGGATCAGCACGACCACGCCCAGATAGGCGTCGTACCAGCTGTCGACCAGCATGGCCTTCAGCGGCGCGTCCTTGTCGCCCTTCGGCGCGGGCAGGCGGTGGACGATGGCCTCCAGCGTCTCCTTGATGCCGATGCCGGTCTTGGCAGAGACCTTCAGCGCGTCGGAGGCGTCGATGCCGATCACGTCCTCGATCTGCTCGGCGACCCGTTCGCAGTCGGCGGCGGGCAGGTCGATCTTGTTCAGGACCGGCACGATCTCGTGGTCGGCGTCGATCGCCTGGTAGACGTTGGCCAAGGTCTGGGCCTCGACGCCCTGGGTCGAGTCGACCACCAGGAGCGAGCCCTCGACCGCGCGCATGGACCGCGAGACTTCGTAGGCGAAGTCGACATGTCCGGGCGTGTCGATCAGGTTCAGCACGTACAGCTCGCCGTCATCGGCGATGTACTCGATGCGGACGGTGTTCGCCTTGATGGTGATGCCGCGTTCCCGCTCGATATCCATGGCGTCGAGCAGCTGTTCCTTCATCTCCCGTTCCGACACCGTGTTGGTGGATTGGATCAGGCGATCGGCCAGCGTGGACTTGCCGTGGTCGATATGGGCAACGATGGAGAAGTTTCGGATGCGGGAAAGCTCGGTCATGGGCTCGCATATGCAGGGATTCCGGGCGCCGTCAATGGGAATGCGCAGGCTTCGCCCCCGACGGCGGGGCGAAGTTGGCCCCCGGTGCCGGACATCTGGCATGGCTGCAACAGCAGCGGCCCGCTCAGGGCTGCGGCAGTCGGGCGCAAGCGACTGATTCCCATGGGTGTTCCGGCCCCGCGGCCCGGGCACGGCGGCGCGCCCCCGCGGCAGCCGCCCGCTCCGGGGCCGGGACTTGCCGGAAGTTCGGGTTTTCCCTAACCTTGCGGCATAAGACCTAAAAAGACTCACATACCGCCGAGGCAGAGCATGTCACCCGCGAAGACCCCGATCCGGACCGCAGCTGCGGCCCGCGCAGGCGCTTTGATAGCCGCCGCCCTCCTGCTGTCCGCCCCCGCCGCACAAGCCGCCCGCATCGAGCGCGCCTGCATGAAATCCGAGCGGACGGCCGCCTCGGCGCCGCTATGCGGCTGCATCCAGCGCGTCGCCGACCAGACCCTGACCCGGTCCGACCAGCGGCTGGCGGCGAAATTCTTCAAGGACCCGCAGATGGCGCAGGACATCCGCCAGTCCGACCGGTCCTCGCACGAGGATTTCTGGCGCCGCTACCAGGTCTTCGGCCAGACCGCCCAGAAGGTCTGCCGCTGACGCGCCTGCCCGCCCCGCGGCCGGAGCTTACGAAGATGTAAGCAGGGCGGCAGGAACCGGCAAACATGCTCCGCCATTTCCCTTCCATGGATGGAAAGGAATGCGGCCATGCCCCGGAACGCCCCGATCACGACCCTTGTGCTGCAGGGCGGCGGCGCGCTCGGCGCCTACCAGGCCGGGGCCGCCACCGCGCTGGCAGCGGCAGGCCACAGCCCGGGCTGGGTGGCAGGCATCTCGATCGGCGCGATCAATGCCGCGCTGATCTGCGGCAACCCGCCGGAGCGGCGGGAGGCGCGGCTCGCCGCCTTCTGGGAACAGGTGTCCGCCAGCCTGCCCGCCCCGCCCGCGCGCAACCTGCCCGACATCCTGCGGCTCGGCTACGAAAACGCCGCCGCCGCGGCCGTGGTGGCCTCCGGCGTTCCCGGCTTCTTCCGGCCGCGCTGGCCCTGGCCGCCGGGGCTGCTGCCCGCCGACAGCATCTACACCTCCGGCCCGCTGCGCGTCACGCTTGAGGAGCTGGCCGATTTCGACTGGCTCAACGACCATGGCCCGCGGCTGTCGGTCGGGGCGGTCGACCTGGAAACCGGCAATTTCGCCTATTTCGACTCCGCCCGCCAGACGATCGGCCCCGAGCATGTCATGGCCTCCGGCGCGCTGCCGCCGGGCCTCCCGCCAGTCGAGGTGGAGGGGCGGCTCTGGTGGGATGGCGGGCTGGTCTCGAACACGCCGCTGCAATACGTGCTGGAACATCATGACGACCGGCCGATGACCATCTTCCAGGCCGACCTGTTTTCCGCCCGCGGCCAGAGGCCGAAGACGCTGGGAGAGGTGGAGAGCCGCCGCAAGGACATCCAGTTCTCCAGCCGCACCCGGCTGACCACCGACCGCTACCGCGAATTGCACAAGCTGGCCGCCGCGGCACGGCGGCTGCGCGCGCGCCTGCCCGAGACGATGCGCGGCGATCCGGACCTGGACCGGCTCTGCCGTGCCGCGCCCTCGGCGCCGGTCGACCTGGTCCACCTGATCCACCGCCGCGCCGCCTTCGAGACCGATGCCAAGGACTACGACTTCTCCCGCCTGTCGATGCTGCAGCACTGGGAGGCCGGCGCGCGCGATGTCGGGCAGTCGCTGGCCGATCCGCGCTGGCAGGCGCGCGGCCGCCACGAGGGACTGCGCGTCTTCGACCTGACCAACCCGGAACGAAAGGAGCCCCAGACATGAAAGACACCGTCCATTCCGTCCGCGACCGCGCCTTCGCCATGCCCTTCGCGAACCCGAGCTATCCGCGCGGGCCCTACCGCTTCACCGACCGCGAATTCCTGGTCATCAGCTACCGCACCGACCCCGACGCGCTGCGCCGCGTGCTGCCGGAGCCGCTGGAATTCGACGACCCGGTGGTGAACTACGAATTCATCCGCATGCCCGATTCGACCGGCTTCGGCGACTACACCGAAAGCGGCCAGGTGATCCCGGTCACGTACCAGGGCACGAAGGGCGGCTATGTCCATTCGATGTATCTCAACGACGAGGCGCCGATCGCCGGCGGGCGCGAGATCTGGGGCTTCCCGAAGAAATACGCCACGCCCTCGCTGCATGTCGAAAAGGACGTGCTGGTCGGCACGCTCGACAGCGGATCGGTCCGGGTCGCCACCGGCACCATGGGCTACAAGCACGGGGCGATGGACCTGGCCGCCGTCGAGGCGCAGCTCTCGGCGCCGCAGTTCCTGCTGAAGATCATCCCGCATGTCGACTGCACGCCGCGCATCTGCGAGCTGGTCCGCTACCGCCAGACCGACCTCAACGTGAAGGGCGGCTGGGAAGGTCCCGGCGAGCTGGAGCTCTTCCGCCACGCCAAGGCCGATGTCGCCGCGCTGCCGGTGCGCGAGGTGATCGGCGCGAAGCACATCCTCGCCGACCTGACGCTCGGCCTCGGCGAGGTCGTACACGATTACATGACCGACTGAGCCGGACCGGAACGCGGGCCCCGCGGCCCGCGTTCCCCCGGGGAGACTGGCGGACGGCCCGGAGCCGCCGCTGAACCAGAAAGGAGACCCTCATGAGCACTCTCGAGAACAAGGTCTGCATCGTCACCGGCGCCGCCTCTGGCATCGGCAAGGCCATCGCCACCCGCTATGCCGAGGACGGCGCCAAGGTCGTCATCGCGGATCTGAAGATCGACGCCGCGCGCAAGGCCGCGGAGGAGATCAACGCGAAGACCAAGGGCGAGGCCATGGCCGTCGAGATGGACGTCACCGACGAGGACATGGTCAATGCCGGCGTGCAGAAGGTCGCCGCGACCTGGGGCCGGATCGACGTCCTGGTCTCCAATGCCGGCGTGCAGATCGTCCACAAGGTCGAGGATTTCCCCTTCGCCGAGTGGAAGAAGCTGCTTGCCATCCATCTCGACGGCGCCTTCCTGACCTCGAAGGCGGTGATCCCGCACATGAAGAGGCAGGGCGGCGGCGCGATCCTGTTCATGGGTTCGGTCCATTCCAAGGAAGCCTCGGCCCTGAAGGCCCCCTATGTCACCGCCAAGCACGGGCTGCTCGGCCTTGCCCGCGTCATCGCGAAGGAGGGCGGCGAGCACGGCATCCGCACCAACGTGATCTGCCCGGGCTTCGTGAAGACGCCGCTCGTGGAGAAGCAGATCCCCGAACAGGCGCAGGATCTGGGCATTTCCGAGGACGAGGTGATCTCCAAGGTGATGCTGGGCGAGACAGTCGACACGGAGTTCACCACCGTCGAGGACATCGCCGCCGTGGCGCATTTCTTCGCCGCCTTCCCCAGCAACGCGCTGACCGGCCAGTCGCTGGTGGCGTCGCATGGCTGGTACATGAACTGAGGGGGGCGGAGATGATCGCGGACACGCTCCCCCTGCTCGGCGCCCTGGCTGGGCTCGCTGCCCTCGGCAGCCTGGTCCTCCCCGTCCCGGCGCCGCTGCGCGCCGACGCCCGGCGCTGAGCCGCAGCCTTGCGAAGGGACCCGCGCCATGCGGGTCCCTGCCCCATTTCCGTCCAGAAATGACCCCGGACCTGCCGCGCGGTCTCCCCCATCCGGCCATGTGACGGGGCTAGAACTCCCCCATCGCAAGCAAGCGACCACAGGTCCCGGGGCCGAGCCTCATTGCCCCCACGCCGCGGAGCGCCGGGACCTCAAACTTCCCTCCAGACATCGGCAGCACTTGGTCCTCCGGAGATCATCTCCGGCGGCCCGTGTGCGTCCGTTCCGTCCGAACAGATCCCGGCTGCTGCCCCGTTCCCGCCGCAAAATGACCCGCGGCCTGCCTTCCGGGGTCCCTCATCCGGCCATGTGACGGGGCTAGAACACCCCCATCGCAAGCAAACGACCAGGTCCCGGGGCCGAGCCTCATTGCCCCCACGCCGCGGAGCGCCGGGACCTCAAACCTCTTCCTTGGAACATTCCGGCGTCACGCCCTGCCGCGCAGGCGGTGCCCGAGGCTGCGCGCGGTATCCGCGAAGTCGCGCTCCTTGGCCAGCCGGGCCCGGTCGGAGGCCTGTTCCAGCGCCTCGGCCAGCCCGATCAGCGGCGCAACCGCCGCGGGGGTAACCGCGCCGCCGCGGATCCGCAGGCTTGCCGCGCTGTCCTGCAGGGCCTGCGCCAGCTGGCGCTCCTGCCGGGTCTCCTCTTCGGGCAGTCCGGCCCGCGACAGGGCGGAGAGATGCCGGGCGATGCGCAGGAGCGGCTCGCGCGCCTCGCCGTCGCTGCGCCGCGCCAGCTTGCGCAGCTCGTCCACCGCCGCGGCGAATTCCGGCACCGCCGGAGCGGCCAGCGCCGCCTCGGCCGGAAGGTCCCGCATCGGGCGCAGCCGCCATCCGCCATGGCGCAGCGCATAGCCCGCCGCACCGGCCAGCAGCACCGCCAGGGCAAAGGTCGCAACCGTCGCGATCACGGCATGAAGCACCAGCACGGCAAGGAGTCCCCCGCCAAGGACGGCGGCGCGCCTCGTCAGAACCATGTTCCGCCTCCTGTTCCTCTCCGGCAGCCTTGCTCCGAACCTACTGACGCGGCACCGGTTTTTCCAGCGACGGAATCGTGAAGCCGGCCCGGCACGAAAAAGGCCCCGCGGAAACCGCGGGGCAAGGTCTCGCCACCTTTGGAATGGAACGCCCGGGCGGCGGTCAGTTGACCGCGGTGGGCTGCTGGCCCGACGCCGCCCCGGGAAGCGCGCCCTGCATGCCGCCGACCGTGTCCGCTGCCGAGGATTGCTGCACCGCCTTGTCGCCCTGCTTCGGGATCGCGTCGATGTTCCAGCCCTGGACCACCACGCTGTCCTCGAGGGCCGCCAGCGAGGCCTGGGCCGAGGCGGTATCGCCCGATCCGATCGCCTTCTGCGCGTCGGACAGATGCGCCGATGCCTGATCCAGCGGCATCATCGCCGCGATCACCTGCATGTCGAGGTTGGCCACGCGCAACGTCTCCAGCGCCTTGTCCGGCTGGTCGGACTGAAGCTGCGCCCCGGCCTCGCTCAGTGCCTGCCGCGAGCTGTCATCCGGCACGAAGGTCTCGCCATAGCCGATCTGGACATCGACCGGCAGGTAGACCGGGTCCTCCGATCCGCTCTTGGTGTCGGCCACCAGCATCTGCTTCAGGTCGCCCTTGGCGGTGCCGAGCTGGGTCGAGGCCTCGTCGAGCAGCTTCGCCGCCGCGTCCTTCTGGCCGTCATACAGCTCCGCCCGCGCCTGGTGGATCTTGCTGAGCACCTGCAGCCCCTCGTCCGAGGCCTTCAGGAACTCGTCCTGGGTGGCGTAGTCCGCCTTGGCCTTCGCCGCCTCGGCCTGTTCGGCCACCTTGCCGTTCTCGGCGGCCACGGCCACCGTTGCGACGGGCGAGGCCAGGACGGCCGCAGTGGCCACGACGATTGCAACTTTCCGGCCGAATTTCGAACGCTGTGCCATCTTGTCCTCCATGGGTTCCGTTGGTCACGGATGACAGATGGGCGGCCGGTCTTACGGGCCAATGCTTCCAAGCTTACAGTTGCGTAAGCTCCCGCGGGAAGACGATTTCCGCACGCAGCCCCGGGCCGCCGTCCGACAGGCGCAGCTCGGCGCCGTGGCGTTCGGCCACCGCGCGCACGAAGGTCAGGCCCAGCCCGGTGCCCCCGGCGGCGGCGTCGAGCCGCACGAACGGGTCGAGCACGCGGGTCCGCTCCGCCTCGGGGATGCCCGGCCCGTCATCGAGGCAGGCCAGCACCGCGCAGCCGTCCAGCAGGCCGGCCTCCAGCCGTATCGCGGCACCCGGCCCGGCATGGGCGACGGCATTGGCCGCAAGGTTCGCCGCCGCCTGGGTCAGCAGCGTGGCATCGCCCCGCACAGCGGCATGGCCCGAGGCGGCAAGAGTCTGGCCCTGCGCCTCGGCCGCCGCCTCGTAGAGATCGGCCACCTCCGCAAGCACCCGCCCCAGATCGGCCGGAACCTCGGGCAGCGCGCCCTGCGCCCCCTCGATCCGGGCGATGCGCAGGATCGCGTCGAAGATCCGCGCCAGCCGGTCGAGTTCCTCCGCCAGTTCCGCCGCCTCCTCCGCGCCCGGCCCGGCGCCGACCTCGGCCAGCAGCCGCTCGGCGGTCAGAATGGCGCGGGCCAGCGGCGTGCGCAGGTCATGCGCGATGGCGGCGGCGCGGTTGCGCGCCTCGGCCATCAGCAGCTCCAGCCGGTCGAGATGGATGTTGATCTTGGCCGCCACCCGGTCGATCTGGTCGGGATCAACGGCCTCCGGCGCCCGCGCGCCGAACTCGCCGCGCGACACCAGGTCGAGCGCTGCCTCGATCCGGCCCAGTGCGCGTTCGGACCGCGCGCTCAGCACCCAGCCGATGGCGATGAGCGTGGCCACGACCACCAGCCCGACCGCAGCGAGCACCCCGGCAATCGCGTGGCTGACCCGGGTCACCCCGCCCATGTCGCGGCCCAGCACCACCGTATAGGGCCCGGCCCGCCCGGTCAGGACCAGCACCCGGTCCAGTTCCTCGCCGCGGATCGTCGCGACGTCGCTGACGATGCGCCAGGTGTCGGGCGCCCGCGGCAGGGCGGCATTGGCCGCCACCACGTCGTTGCCGTGATAGACCGCCACCACCAGGTTGGCCGCGGCGAAGCGGCGGGCCAGATCCGTCACGGTCGCGTCGAAGGCCGCCGCATCGCTGGCAGCGGCCATTTCCTGCACGATGGCCAGCTGCGCGGCGAGCCCGGCCTCGATATCCGCCCGCACGGCATGGCGCGCGGTGGCCAGCACCGCGATGCCGGACAGGAACAGCACGCCGCAGAAGGCCGCGATGCCGTAGAGCGCGCCGCGGAAGGCCGCGCCCGAGGTCAGGCCCGAACCGAGGGCGACGGCCAGCCTAGCGCGGGCCATGCATCACGTAGCCGAAATTGCGCACGGTATGGATCAGCGGGCAGTCGAAGGGCTTGTCCACCTTGGCGCGCAGGCGGCTGACATGGGTCTCCACCACCGTCGTGCCAGGCTCGAAATTGATGTTCCAGACCCGGTCGAGCAGCATCGAGCGCGTCACCACCCGTCCGGCATTGCGCATCAGCAGCTCAAGCAGCTGGTATTCGCGGGCGTGCAGCTCGATCTCCTGGCCCGCGCGGACCGCATTGTGCGCCATCAGGTCGAGCGTCAGGTCATGCACCTTCAGCACGGTCTCGGGCGCGGCCCCGCCCTTGCGGCGGCCCAGCGCCTCCACCCGCGCCAGCAGCTCGGCGAAATGGAAGGGCTTGCCAAGGTAGTCGTCGGCGCCGGCCTTGAACCCCTCGACCCGCTGGTCAACCTGGTCGAGCGCGGTCAGGAACAGCACCGGCATGGACTTGCCCGCCGCGCGCAGCGCCTTGACCAGCGACAGCCCGTCGAGCCCGGGCAGCATCCGGTCGACGACCGCCACGTCGGGATCGGCGTCGAGGCAATGCGCCAGCGCCTCCTTGCCGTCGCCGAAGCTGTCCACCGCATGGCCCTCCTGCGCCAGGCCCTCGGCGACGAACTGCGCGATCCGGGTGTCGTCCTCGACCAGCAATATCTTCATCTCGGTCCCTTTTCCGGCTGCACGCCCAATCTAGGCAACCCGGCGGGAATGGCCAGAGCGATCCAGATCAAGACGGCGGGGGCGCCCGGATGCTAGGCTCGGGGCACTGCCTGCCCGGAGATCCGCCATGCCGCCCTTTCCCGCCCTTTTCGCCGCCCTGGCGCTCGCCCTGCCGCTGCTGCTCCAGGATTGCGGCGGCGGCAAGGAGGGGATCGCGCTGGGGCTGACCTCGCGCGAGCGGGTCGCGCTGACCGCCACGGCATCCGAGATCATCACCGCGCTGCCGGTGGCCGAGGGCACGCCGGTGGCGGAGGGAACCGTTCTGGTGCAGCTCGACGACCGGGTGCAGGCGGCCGCCGCCGATCTGGCGCGGGCGAACCTGGCGCAGGCCGAGGCGGCCAAGGCCAAGCTGGAGGCGGGCGCGCGGGACGAGGAGATCGCCGCGGCCGAGGCGGATGTCGCGGGCGCCGAGGCGCAGCTGAGGATCGCGCAGGTGACCTGGGAGCGGAACCGCACGCTGGTGAAGAGCGACGCGGTCAGCCGCGCGCGGCTGGACGAGGACGCCGCCGACCGGGACGCGGCACAGGCGTCGCTCGACCATGCGAAGCAGGCGCTGCTGGAGCTGCGGAACGGCGCACGGACCGAGGATCTGGCGGCTTCCGAAGCCGAGGTCGCCGCGGCCAAGGCCTCGCTGCGCGCCGAGACGCAGAAGCTCGACGACCTGACCATCCGCGCCTCGCGCGGCGGCACGCTCGACAGCCTGCCCTGGAACCTGGGCGAACGCGCGACCGAGGGCAGCCCGGTCGCCGTCCTGCTGGCCGCGGGCCCCCTGCTGGTGCGCGCCTACGTGCCCGAACCCTACCGCGCCGGGCTGAAGGCGGGCGATGCGGTCACGGTGCGGATCGACGGCGTGGAGGACTCTTTCGAAGGCCGCATCCGCTGGATCTCCGCCGACCCGGCCTTCACCCCCTATTACGCGCTGAACCAGAGCGAGCGCAGCCGCCTGATGTATCTGGCCGAAGTCACCCTGCCCGCGGAAGCCGATGCCATCGCCGTGGGCGTGCCTGCGCAGCTGGTGCTGAAGTGAGCGGCCCGGTCGTGGAGGCGCGCGGGCTGACCCGCCGCTTCGGCCCGAAAACCGCGGTGGACGGTCTGGACCTCGAGATCGAGCCAGGGGTGATCTACGGTTTCCTCGGGCCGAACGGCTGCGGCAAGACCACGGCGATGCGGATGCTGACCGGGCTGCTGACCCCCTCCGAAGGCTCGGCGCGGGTGCTGGGGGTGGAGCTGCCCGGCAGGGCCGAGCCGCTGAAGCGCAAGATCGGCTACATGACCCAGAGCTTCAGCCATTACCGCGATCTGACCGTGGCCGAGAACATGGGCTTCACGGCCTCGGTCTACGGGCTGCGAGGGCGGAAGGCGCGGGCGCGGATCGGCGAACTCACGGAGGAATATGACCTCGCCGGGCTGGCCGCCCAGATGGCCGGCAGCCTCTCGGGCGGGCAGAAGCAGCGGCTGGCGCTGGCGCTGGCGGTCATGCACCGGCCGCGGCTCCTGTTCCTCGACGAGCCGACCTCCGCCGTCGATCCGGAATCCCGCCGCGGCTTCTGGGAGAAGCTGTTCGACCTGGTGGCCGAGGGCGCGAGCATCGTGGTGTCGACGCATTTCATGGACGAGGCCGAGCGCTGCCACCGGCTGGCCATCCTGGACCGCGGCCGGAAACGCGCCGACGGCACGCCGCAGGAGCTGATGGATGCGCTCGGCGTCACCGTGCTGGAGGTCGAGGGCACCGACCTGCGCGCGGCGCGGCGGCGGCTGGACGGCGCCGCGGGGATCCTCTCGGCCGCCCAGATCGGCGCCAGGCTGCGCGTGCTGGTCGAGGGCGACGTCCCGGAGCCAGAGGCGCGGCTGCGCGAGGCGGCCGGCCTGGGCGACGGCGCCGCCATCGCCCGCACCCGTCCGAACCTGGAGGACGTCTTCGTATCCGCCACGCGGGAGCAGGCGGCATGATCTCGCCCTTCCGGATGATGGCGGTCCTGCGCAAGGAGCTTTTGCAGCTCAAGCGCGACCGCATGACCTTCGGCATGATCGTGATGATCCCGATCATCCAGCTGCTGCTCTTCGGCTACGCGATCGAGACCAACCTGCGCCACATCCCCGCCGCGCTGGTCGACCAGGCCCAGTCCGGGCTGAGCCGCGCGCTTGTTCAGATGGTCGAGGCCACGCAGATAGTCGATTTCACCGAACGCCACATGACGGCCGAAGCCGCGGAGCGCGCGATCCGCGCGGGCCATGTCCGCGCCGCCTTCGTCATCCCCGAAGATCTCGCGGGCCGGCTGGTGCGCTCGCCCGCCGTCGGCATGGACCCACCGCCCGCGACGGATGCCCAGGTCTCCCGCCCGGTGGCGCAATGGATCGTCGACGGCTCGGACACGACCATCGGGGCGGCGCTGAAATCGCTGCGCAACATGCCGCTGACCGAGCTGTTCCGCCGCCCGCAGAACATGTCGGTGCCGACCTTCGAGGTCGCGCTCTTCTACAATCCCGAGCAGCGCACGGAGGTGAACATCGTTCCCGGCCTCGTCGGCATCATCCTGACCATGACCATGGTGCTCTTCACCTCCGCGGCCATCGTCCGGGAAAGCGAGCACGGCAACATGGAGATGCTGATCAACACCCCCGTGCGCCCGGTGGAGCTGATGCTGGGCAAGATCGTGCCCTTCCTCGGCATCGGGCTGATCCAGGCCTGCCTGATCCTCGGGCTCGGGCGGGCGATCTTCGGCGTGGCCATCGTCGGCAGCCTCTGGCTGCTGCTCTGGGGCGGGCTCCTGTTCATCGCGGCCAGCCTGTCCTTGGGGCTGGTGATCTCGACCATCGCCAAGACCCAGCTTCAGGCGATGCAGATGACCTTCTTCATCGTTCTGCCCTCGATCCTGCTCTCGGGCTTCATGTTCCCCTACGAAGGCATGCCGGTCCCGGCGCAATGGCTGGCCAACGCCCTGCCGGTCACGCATTTCCTGCGGCTGATCCGCGGCGTGGTGCTGCGCGACGCCGGGCTGGCCGAGATCGGCCCTCAGATGCTCTGGCTGGCCTGCTTTGCCGCCATTGGCCTCGGCATCGCCTCGCTGCGCTTCAGAAAGCGGCTGGACTGACCCGACGGCACGCCCTGACGCACGGCCGATCAACATTTACATGTGTGAATCGGAATTCAACTTTTGAGGGCGAGGCTGGAAGGCGCCAAGGGGAGGACGCGATGCTCGGATGGTTCAGGAAGATTTTCACAAACCGGCGACTTCCGGATCGCGTGCCCCCTCCCGAGCCAGCCGTCCGCCCGGCGGAGTCGGCCTTCTCCCGGCAGGACATGCGGCCGGCCGGCACCACCGCGCCGCCGCCGCCCGCCCGTCCCGAGGCACCGCCTTTCGAGCCGGTGCCGGAGACGCTGAAGGGCAGGTGCTACGTCATCGACGGCGACACGATCGTGATTGGCAAGACGCATGTCAGGCTGGCCGGAATCGACGCGCCGGAAATGGACCAGCCCTACGGGCGCAAGGCCAAGACAGCGATGATCGCGCTCTGCCGCGGGCATGTCGTCACCGCCGAACTCGAGGACCATGGCAGCTACGGCCGCGTGGTCGCGAAATGCTTCCTGCCCGATGGAACTGACCTTTCGGCAGCGCTCGTGGAACAGGGGCTGGCGCTCGACTGGCCGAAGTTTTCCGGCGGTGCCTACCGGCACCTGGAACCCGCGGGCGTGCGCCGCAAACTCTGGCGAGTGGACGCCAAACATCGCGGCAAGCTGCGGATGCCAGAAAAATGAGCAGCGGTCAGCCCTTGATCTCGATCTCGACGAAAGACAGCGGACCGTCGCCTGCATTGCGCACGTCATGCTTCACGCCCTTCGGGCGCAGATAGGTCTCGCCCGCCTTCACCGGCCGCTCGGCGATCTCGCCGTCGACCTCGTAAGCCATCACCGCGTCGGTCAGCACGACGACGGCATAGTCCATGCCGTGCTCGTGCCAGCCGGTGGTCGCGCCGGGCGGAAAGTCCCAGCGGGTGGCCTTCATGCGGTCATCCTCGGCAAGGACGGTGGGCACGGCGGCCCCGGTGGATTCGAACGGCATTGGTCTGTCCTCGATACTCTGCATTGGGGCCCGGCCCCGGCCCGTCCGGACCCTGCGCCGGGCGGTGCCACCGGTTTAGGGCCGCAGCCGCCCCTGGCGCAACTCCCGCGATCCGCCGGGCATCGGCATGCCACCGCCTGCCGCCGCCCTGCCGCCACGATCGCCCTTGCAGCTTTCTCCGGCTCGGGCATGCTGCGCGGCTGACGGAACCCGCCGGAGTGGCGGAACGTTCATCCGGCGCAACCGGAACGGTTCGGCCGGACCCCGAAGGAGAGGGAAAACGAATGGCAAGACTGACTTGGATCACCGCGATCTGCGGCACCGTGGCCCTGACCGCCTGCGGCCAGACGGATGGCGAGCGCGCCCTGACCGGCATGGCAATGGGCGCAGCCGCAGGCCAGGTGATCAGCGGCGACCCGTTGACCGGCGCGCTGATCGGCGGCGCCGCGGGCGCGACCTGCCGCAGCCTCGGCACCTGCCCGAACAACTGAACCGGGCACGCAACCGGCAAGGGGCCCCAGGGCCCCCTGCCCCATTCCCGCAGGACCAGGACCCCGCCCGCGCCAAGGGGGCAAACCCTGCCGCCAACACCGGTGCCGCGAAACTCGGCCGGCTTCCGGGAAATCCGCGATCGCCATCGCTCCGCCCCGCGGCTCTTTCCGAACAACGTGCTGCTGCCGGAAGACAGGCCGTCCTTCGCTTGCATGCAGCGCGTTGCAGACCAGATCTCGGCCGGTTCGGGCCGGCGCACCGCAGCAGCGCGCTCCGGCGGCGCGCGGAAGGCGCGGGACATCCTCCAGTCTGGCCGCCAAAGCAATCCGGAATTCCGGCAGCGCAGCCACGCCTTGGTCCCTGCCGCCAGCAAGGCCCTGTCACTGACCGGCTGCCTCCGGCGCAGGCGGCCCGCGTCAGCCCGCGCCGATCGTGCAATTGAACGGCGTGCGCATCACGTAGTAGTTCTGCGTGACCCTGATCAGGCCGTAAAGCTGCGGTTCGGCGAGCAGGTCCTGCAACGGCACGCCGATGGCCATCAGGTGGCCCCTTCGCGTGGCTACCGTGTGCAAGTCCATGTAATTGGTGGTCGATTCGAATTCGGCCCGGATGACGAGCGCTCCATAGCCAACCGCGGCGATGCGGGAGTCGACAAGGTAGATTCCGGGCCCGTAATTTGCCGCGTTGCGGCCGCTTCCCCCCAGCGAGGCGAGGGAATACTTGGCCATGAACATCTCGTTCGACTCGAAGCCGGTGCGAATGCACACCTTCGAAAAGAAGACCGGGGTATTGGTGCCGTGGAACAAGACCATCGGCTGCGGTGTCTGAACCATGCGCGCCATGGCGGTGTTCAGCTGAGCTTGAGTGAGCATCCGTGCCCCCGCACCACTGGCCCGGCGAAGCTGGATCGTTCCGCCTGCGAAGCGACGGTCTGCCCTTCCGTTTAGCAAGTCAAACGATTTGATTTATCGCTGCCGCATGGCGGGCGCCGCTTCCCCGCACGGGAACCGCGGCGCCGGAGCATCACGACGGGCGCGACACGCACTTGGTCTCCAGGAAATCCTCGATCCCCATCTCGCCGCCCTCGCGGCCGTTGCCGGACATCTTGTAGCCGCCGAAGGGCGAACCGTATTCGATGTCGGTATTGTTCAGCCGCACCATGCCCGCGCGCAGCCGCCGCCCGATCGCCATCGCCCGGTCCACGTCGGCGGACTGCACATAGGCCGCCAGGCCGTAGGGCGTGTCATTGGCAATGCGCACCGCCTCCTCCTCGTCGGAATAGGGGATCATCGCCAGGACCGGACCGAAGATCTCCTCCTGCGCGATAGTCATGTCGTTGGTGACATCGGCGAAAACCGTCGGCTTGGCGTAGTACCCGTGGTTCAGCCCGTTCGGACGGCCCGTGCCGCCGGCCAGAAGCGTCGCGCCCTCGTCGATGCCCTGCTGGATCAGCGACTGGACCTTGCCGAACTGGATGTCCGAGGCCAGAGGGCCGATATGGCGGCCGTCCACCGCCGGGTCGCCCACCTCGGTGGCCTCCGCGGCCGCCTTCGCGACCTCCTTGGCCCGCTCGTAGAGCGAGGCCGGGACCAGCATCCGCGTCGGCGCGTTGCAGCTCTGCCCGGTATTCATGAAGACGGCGCGGGCACCGCTCTTCACCGCCGCGTCCACGTCGCAGTCGTCGAGCAGGATGTTCGGCGACTTGCCGCCCAGCTCCAGTGCCACGCGCTTGATGTTCGCGGAGGCGTCGATGCTGATCTGCTGGCCGGCGCGGGTCGAACCGGTGAAGCTCATCATGGTGACATCGGGATGCTTCGACAGGGCCGCGCCGACCTCCGGCCCGGTGCCGTTGACCAGGTTGAACACGCCCGCAGGCACGCCCGCCTCGTCGAGGATTTCCGCATAGAGCAGCCCCGACAGCGGCGTGATCTCGGAAGGCTTCAGCACCATGGTGCAGCCGGCCGCCAGCGCCGCAAGGACCTTAAGCGCGATCTGGTTGATCGGCCAGTTCCAGGGCGTGATCAGCCCGCAGACGCCGATCGGTTCCTTCACGATCAGGTCGCCTTCCAGGTTCTCGTACTCGAACTGCATGTGCTCGAGCGCGCGGACGAACCCGTCGAGATGGCCGGTGCCGACCGCCGCCTGGGCGTTGCGCGACAGCCGGACCGGCGCGCCCATCTCCGAGGTGATGACCTGGGCCATCTCCTCGTGGCGCTTTCCGTAGACGGCGCGGATCGCGGCCAGCAGTTCCAGCCGCTCGGCCTTGGTGGTGCGCGAATAGCTCTCGAAGGCGTTCAGCGCGGAGGCAACGGCGCGGTCGACATCCTCGGACGTCCCCAGCGCGATCTCGGCGATCTGCTCTTCGGTGGCGGGGTTGACCACCGGCATCCGGTCCGGCCCGGCAGGCTGCATCCAGGTGCCGGCGTAGTAGAACTTGTCGGTCTGAAGCTCGGTCATGGGGGTCTCCTTAGAACCGGTCGCGGAGCGCGTACCATGTCATCGCGGCGGCCAGCAGCGGCTCGCGCAGGGTGACGCCTCCGGGGAATTTCGATGCGGGCAGCCCCGCCATCAGGTCGAAGCGGCTGCGGCTTCCCTCGATTGCCTCGGCCATCATCTTGCCCGCCAGCGTGCCCATGGCGACGCCGTGGCCGGAAAAGCCCGACGCGCTGAAGACGTCCGGCGCAACTTCGGCGAAATGCGGCAGGCGCTGCATGGTGATGCCCAGCGTGCCGCCCCAGGCATGGGTGATCTTGACGTCTCGGAGCTGCGGAAAGACCTGCAGCATCGGCTTGCGGACCTTGGCCGCGATGTCCGAGGGGAAGCGGTAGCCATAGCTCTCGCCGCCGCCGAACAGCAGGCGGCCATCCCCGGAAAGCCGGAAGTAGTTGATCACGAACCGCGAATCGCCGACCGCATGGCCATTGCGGATGATCTCCGCCGCGCGGTCGCCCAGCGGCTCGGTCGCGGCGATGAAGTTGTTGATCGGCATGACCCGCTGGGCAAGGCCCGGCAGCAGGTTGTTGTGGTAGCCGTTCAGCCCCAGCACGACCTTCTGGGCGCGGATGCGGGCCCGGTCCGTGACGACCGTCGTGCCCTCCATGCCGGTCATCCGGCTTTCCTCGTGCAGCACGACCCCGGCGGCAAGGCAGAGCCGCGCCAGCCCGAAGGCGTAGCGCAGCGGATGCAGATGCGCGCCGCCCATGTCGAGCGTGCCGGAATGGTAGCCGGGACTGCCCACCTCGTGGCGGATCGCGTCGCGGTCCAGATAGCGGATCAGGCCATAGCCGTAGTGCTTGGCCATGTGCTCGGCATGGGCGCGGCTGTCGGCGGCATAGCGGGGGCGGTGGTCGGCATGCAGGATGCCCTGCCCCCAGCCCGCATCGCCGCCCGCCTCCCCGGCCAGCGCCTTCGTCAGCGCCACCGACTCCAGCCCGATCTCCCAGAGCTTCTTCGCATCGTCGATCCCGACGAGCTTTTCCAGCTCCATCTGCTCGACCCGCTGGCCGGTGCCGACCTGCCCGCCATTCCTGCCCGACGCGCCCGAACCGATGCGGTTGGCCTCGACCAGCACCACCTTGTGCCCGGCCCGCGCCGCATGCAGCGCCGCGGACAGGCCGGTGAAGCCGCCGCCGACGACGCAGACATCGGCCTGCAGCGCGCCCTCGGCCGGCGGGAACGGACCCGGCGGCTGCGCGGTCGCGGCATACCACGACTGCGGCAGCTCGCCTTCGGGATCGTTGATCCGGAGGATATCCATCAGCGCGGCTCCCGCGCCGAAGCCGCACCGGAGCAGGAGGCCGCGCCTGCCTGCCTCGGCGCGCCGGACAGAGGTCTGCCTGCAGCTGGTTGCGCCCCGGCCGGGGTGAGGGTCATTCCGCGGCCTGCCAGTGGCCCTTCGCCTTGACCTGCTCGAAGGCCTCGTCCAGCGCCTTGCGGGCGCGTTCCACCAGCAGGTCGATCTCGGAATGCGAGATCACCAGCGGCGGCGAGATGATCATCCGGTCGCCGACATGGCGCATCACCAGGTTGTTGGCGAAGCAGCGCTCGCGGCAGATATAGCCGACCGTGCCCTCCTTGGCGGCGAACTTGGCGCGGCTGGCGCGGTCCGGCGTCAGCGCGAGAGAGCCCATAAGCCCGACGATCTTGGTCTCGCCGACCATCGGATGGTCGCCGAGGCTCTCCCACGCCTCCGCCAGATAGGGCGCGGTTTCGGACCCCGCGCGCTCGACGATGCCTTCCTCGTCGAGGATGCGCAGGTTCTCCAGCGCAACAGCCGCCGCCACCGGATGGCCGGAATAGGTGTAGCCATGGGCGAATTCGTCGGCCGAGTTGATGGTGTTCGCCACCTCGTCGGAGACCATCGAGGCGCCGATCGGGATGTAGCCAGAGCTCAGCCCCTTGGCCAAGGTCATGATGTCGGGGCGGATCCCCATGGTCTGCGAGCCGAACCACTTGCCGGTGCGGCCGAAGCCGGTGATGACCTCGTCGACGATCAGCAGGATCTCGTACTTGTCGCAGATCCGCTGGATTTCCGGCCAGTAGGTGGCGGGCGGCACGATCACGCCGCCGGCACCCTGCACCGGTTCGGCGATGAAGGCCGCGACGCGGTCCTCGCCAAGTTCCAGGATCTTCTGTTCCAGCTCCTGCGCGCGCATCAGGCCGAAATCGTCCGGCGTCATGTCGCCGCCCTCGGACCACCAGTCGGGCTGGTTGATATGGACGATGTCCGGGATCGGCAGGCCGCCCTGCTTGTGGATGCCCTTCATCCCGCCAAGCGAGCCGCCGCCCATGGTCGAGCCGTGATAGCCGTTCCAGCGCGAGATCACGACGGATTTCGACGGCTTGCCCTTCGCCGCCCAGTAATGCCGGACCATGCGCAGGTTGGTGTCGTTCGAATCCGAGCCCGAGCCGTTGAAGAAGGCGTGGTTCAGGTCGCCCGGGCAAAGTTCGGCCAGCCGCGCCGCCAGCTCGATCGCGGGCACGTGGCTGGTCTGGAAGAAGGTGTTGTAGAAGGGAAGCTCCTGCATCTGGCGCATCGCCGCCTCGGCCAGCTCCCTGCGGCCGTAGCCGATGTTCACGCACCACAGCCCGGCCATGCCGTCGAGGATCACCTCGCCCTCGCTGTCGGTCAGGAACACGCCCTTCGCGCTGGTGATGATCCGCGCGCCCTTGGCGTTGAGCGCATCGCCGTCGGTGAAGGGATGCAGGTGATGGGCGGCGTCAAGCGCCTGCAGCTCGGCGGTGGGCAGATGGTTCAGCGGCATGGTCGGTCTTCTTTGCGGGCGTTACACGTTGAGCATCAGGTGCTGGCGTTCCCAGGGGGAGATCTCCTGGCGGAACTCGTTCACCTCTGCGGTCTTGATCGCGGCATAGAGGGCGCAGAACTCCTCGGACAACACTTCCCTCACGGCACCGGACTCCTCGAAGGCGGCAAGCGCCTCGTAGGCCCCCTCGGGGATGGTCTCGCCGATTTCGGTCCAGACCTCGCCCACCGCGGGCGCCCGCGGCTCGATCTTCTCCACCAGTCCCATGTAGCCCGCCGCCAGCGATCCGGCTATGGCCAGATAGGGGTTGGAGTCGATGCCAATCACCCGGTTCTCCACCCGGCGGTGCTGCGCCGGCGAGGACGGGATGCGCAGCCCGGTGGTGCGGTTGTCGGCGCCCCATTCCAGGTTGGTCGGCGCCGAGAGCCCGCCCGAGAGGCGGCGGTAGCTGTTGATGTAGGGCGCGAAGAGCGGCATCAGCTTCTGCACGTAGATCTGCGAGCCGCCGATGAAATGGTAGAATTCCGGGGTCTCGCGGCCGTCCTCTCCGGTGAAGATGTTGCGCCCGGTCTTCGCGTCCAGCACCGACTGGTGGATATGCATGGCCGAGCCCGGCTCGTCGCGCATCGGCTTGGCCATGAAGGTGGCGAACATGCCGTTCTTCAGCGCCGCCTCGCGGATCGTGCGCTTGAAGTAGAACACCTGGTCGGCCAGCCAGAGCGGATCGCCGTGCAGCAGGTTGATCTCGATCTGGCCCGCGCCGCCTTCCTGGATCAGCGTGTCGATCGCCAGGCCCTGGGCCTCGGCATATTCGTAGATCGTGTCGATCACCGGGCCGTATTCGTCCACCGCCGACATCGAATAGGCCTGGCGGCCGGTGCCGCGGCGGCCGGTGCGGCCGACGGGCGGCTCGATCGGCTCGTTCGGGTCGACATTCGGCTTGGTCAGGTAGAATTCCAGTTCCGGCGCGACCACCGGCTGCCAGCCCTTGGCGGCATAGCGCTGGATCACCCGGCGCAGCACGTTGCGCGGCGCAACTTCCAGCACCTCGCCCTGGCGGGTCTCGAGATCGCAGATCACCTGCAGCGTCACGTCCTCCTCCGCCCAGGGGGCGGCGGTGGCGGTCGACATGTCAGGCACCAGGATGATGTCGGTCTCGGTCCATTGCTGGTCGATTTCCTCGATGTCGACCCATTCGCCGGTGATCGTCTGGTAGAACAGCGAGATCGGCAGATGGAACCGGCTCTCGGGATTGAACTTGTGGAACGGCATCGCCTTGCCGCGGGACTGGCCGACAAGGTCCGGAATGACGCATTCGACTTCTTCAATGCGGCGGTCTGCACGATAGGCCTGGAAGGCCACCGGAAGCTTCTCCCGCCAGTCGGCGGCAATCTCGGAGGACACGGAAATTCACCTGTGGGTCGCGAAGGATTGGCCGTCCGGCGGATGCGCGGGCGGCAGCTGATGCGTACCGTGCGTAGGAACGCGGCAGCTGTCAATCGCGACGCTCCGCAAATCCGGCACTGTCGCACGGGCACCCTTGCGGCGGCACGGGAAACTTCACAGAGTGACCGCAGAACGCTTAGGTTCAATGGGGAAACCGATAATGAAGAAGGCACTGCTGCCGCTTGCTGCGGCGCTGCTCTGCGGGTCCGCGGCCATCGCCGCCGAGGGCACCGTCCACGTCTACAACTGGTCGGACTACATCGACGAGGACCTGCTGGCGAAGTTCGAGGAAGAGACCGGCCTGGAGCTGGTCTACGACGTGTTCGACTCGAACGAGCTGCTGGAAACCAAGATGCTGGCCGGCGGTTCCGGCTACGACGTCGTCGTGCCCACCGGCACCTTCCTCGAGCGCCAGATCCAGGCCGGCGTGTTCCAGAAGCTCGACTTCTCGAAGCTGCCGAACTCGGAAAACCTCTGGGACGTGATCAAGGACCGCACCGCGAAATACGATCCCGGCAACGAGTACTCGATCAACTACATGTGGGGCACCACCGGGCTCGGCGTGAACCTCGCCAAGGTCAGGGAAGTGCTGGGCGAGGACGCGCCGATCGACAGCCTCGACCTGATCTTCAAGCCCGAGAACATGGAGAAGCTCGCCTCCTGCGGCGTGCACTTCCTCGACGCGCCGACCGAGATCATCCCGGCCGCGCTGCGCTATATCGGCGAAGATCCCGACAGCCACGATCCCGACGTGATCGAGAAGGTGGAGCCGGTCCTGATGGCCGTGCGCCCCTACATCACCAAGTTCCACAGCTCGGAATACATCAACGCGCTCGCCAACGGCGAGATCTGCGTGGCCTTCGGCTGGTCGGGCGACATCCTGCAGGCGCGCGACCGCGCGGCAGAGGCCGACAACGGCGTCGAGATCGCCTACAACGCGCCGAAGGAAGGCGCGCTGATGTGGTTCGACCAGATGGCCATTCCGGCCGATGCGCCGAACCCGGAGGGCGGGCTGGCCTTCCTCAACTTCATCATGGACGCCCAGAACATGGCGGCCGCGTCGAACTACGTCTACTACGCCAACGGCAACAAGGCGTCGCAGGAATTCCTCAACGAGGACGTGATCGGCGACCCGGCGATCTATCCCGACGAAGCGACGCTGGAGAACCTCTACACCGTCACCGCCTACGATCCCAAGGTGAACCGGATCGTCACGCGGCTCTGGACCAAGATCAAGTCGGGCACCTGACCCGGCGGCCGGGACCGCGCCAGACCGGCGCGGTCCTTTCCTTTCCAATGAAGTGAAGCGTTCCAGGTCTGCCATGGATACAAAGCCCGCCCCCGCCCCCTTTGCCCCATGGAATGACCCTGCGGCCGTTCCCCTGATCCGGTTCGAGGGCGTGACCAAGCGCTTCGGCGACTTCACCGCGCTGCAGGACATCAACCTGCAGATCTATCCCAGGGAATTCTTCGCCCTGCTCGGCCCGTCGGGCTGCGGCAAGACCACGCTGATGCGGATGCTGGCGGGCTTCGAGACGCCGACCGAGGGCACCATCTGGCTCGACGGCAAGAACATCGCGCCGGTGCCGCCGAACAAGCGGCCGGTGAACATGATGTTCCAGAGCTACGCGCTGTTCCCGCACTTGTCCGTCTGGGACAACATCGCCTTCGGCCTGCGCCGCGCGGGGCAGGACAAGGAGACGATCAAGGCGCGCGTCGAGGAGATGCTGCGCCTGACCCGGCTCGACCAGTTCGCCCGCCGCAAGCCGCACCAGATTTCCGGCGGCCAGCGCCAGCGCGTCGCGCTCGCGCGCAGCCTCGCGCTCGGCCCGAAGCTCCTGCTGCTCGACGAACCGCTCGGCGCGCTCGACAAGAAGCTGCGCCAGGACACCCAGTTCGAGCTGATGGACATCCAGGAGAAGACCGGCACGACCTTCGTGATCGTCACCCATGACCAGGAAGAGGCCATGACGGTCGCCTCCCGCGTTGCGGTGATGGATGCGGGCCGCCTTTGCCAGGTCGACACCCCGCAGCACATCTACGAGACCCCGAACTCGCGCTACGTCGCCGACTTCATCGGCGAGGTGTCGATCATCGAGGGCCGCGTCGAGAGCGTCGCCGAGGAAATCGCCATCTCCTATGCCGAGGGCCAGAAGCCGATCATGACGCGCTGCGCCGAGACGGTCAGCCCGGGACAGAGCGTGTTCTACGCGATCCGCCCCGAGAAGATCTGGGTGGGCAGCGAACCGCATCCCGACCGGATCAACTCGGTCCAGGGCACGATCGTCGACATCGGCTATCTCGGCGATGTCAGCAACTACCATGTCCGGCTCGACAGCGGGCAGATGGTCAAGGCGCTCATGACCAATGCGGAGCGCTATGCCGCCAGCCGCTTCACCTGGAACGACCGGGTCTGGCTGAGCTGGAGCCGCCATGCAGGCGTGGTGCTGACCTCATGAGAATGAACCCGCGCCGCCTGTTCCTGATCGCCGTCCCCTACGGATGGCTGCTGGCGCTGTTCATGGTGCCCTTCCTGATCGTGCTGAAGATCTCGCTCTCGGACACGGCCATCGCCATCCCGCCCTACATGCCGACGCTGGACCTGTCGGCAGGCTGGGCCGGGATCAGGGAGTTCTTCTCCGGGCTCGATTTCGAGAATTTCACCTGGCTGACCGAGGACGACCTCTACTGGAAGTCCTACGTGTCCTCTCTCTGGATCGCCGCGGTCTCGACCTTCTTCACGCTGCTGATCGGCTATCCGGTCGCCTATGCCATGTCGCGGGCGAAGCCCGAATGGCGCCCGACCCTGATGATGCTAATCATCCTGCCCTTCTGGTCCTCGGCGCTGATCCGCGTCTACGCTTGGATCGGCATCCTGTCGAGCGAGGGATACCTCAACCAGATCCTCCTCTGGCTCGGCGTGGTCGACGAGCCGCTGAGCATCCTCAACACCCCGCTCGCCGTCTATATCGGCATCGTCTACACCTACCTGCCCTTCATGATCCTGCCTATCTACGCCGCGCTGGAGAAGATGGACGAGAGCCTGCTGGAAGCCGCCGAAGACCTCGGCTGCACGCGCATCGCAGCCTTCTGGCGGGTCACCTTCCCGCTGTCGCGGCCGGGCATCGTCGCGGGCTGCTTCCTGGTCTTCATCCCTTCCCTGGGAGAGTTCGTCATCCCCTCGATCCTCGGCGGCTCGCACACGCTGATGATCGGCAAGGTGCTGTGGGAGGAATTCTTCTCCAACCGCGACTGGCCGGTGGCCTCCGCCGTGGCAGTGGTGCTGCTGCTGATCCTCGTGATCCCGATCGTGCTGTTCCAGCGCAACGAGGAGAAGAACGCATGAAGCGCAACATGTCCTTCTTCAACATGACCACGCTGACGCTGGGACTGGCCTTCCTGTACCTGCCGATGCTGCTCCTGATGATCTACAGCTTCAACGAATCGAGGCTGGTGACGGTCTGGGCGGGCTTCTCGACCAAGTGGTACGGCGAGCTGTTCCGCAACCAGCAATTCCTCGACGCCGCCTGGGTGACGCTGCGCGTGGCGGTGGTCTCCTCGACCATTGCCACCGTGCTGGGCACCATGGCGGCCTGGGTGCTCGTGCGGGAGCGCCGCTTCCTCGGCCGCACGCTGTTCTCGGGCATGATTTACGCGCCGCTCGTCATGCCGGAGGTGATCACCGGCCTGTCGCTGCTGCTGCTGTTCATCGCGATCGGGCTGGACCGGGGCATCCTGACCATCATCCTGGCGCATACCACCTTCGCGATGTGCTACGTCTCGGTGGTGGTGTCCTCGCGGCTGGTGACTTTCGACCGCTCTCTGGAAGAGGCCGCGCTGGATCTGGGCTGCTCGCCGATGCAGGCCTTCGGCTTCGTCACGCTGCCGATCATCGCCCCGGCGGTGGTCTCGGGCTGGCTGCTGGCGTTCACCCTGTCTCTCGATGACCTCGTGATCGCCTCCTTCACCTCGGGTCCCTCTAGCACAACGCTTCCGATCAAGATATTCTCATCCATGCGCCTGGGCGTCTCGCCCGAGATAAATGCGCTGTCTACCATCCTGATCTCCATCGTTGCTGTCGGAGTCGTGGTCGCGGCCCTCGTCTCGAAACGTCAGATCGCGCGGCGGGAGACCGAGGAACGGGAAGGCCAGAAGTGACATTCGAAGAAGAGTACAAGGCCTATTGCGCCGAGCATGGGGAGCCCGAGCGCATCGAGCTTCTGCTGTGCGACCTCAACGGGATCTTCCGCGGCAAGTGGATGCCCGGCGACCAGTGGAAGAAGATCGCCAAGGGCGGCGTCCGCATCCCCTATTCGACCTGCGCCGTGTCGATCCGCGGCCATGAGGTGACCGAGACCGGTCTCGGCATCGTCGTCGGCGATCCCGACGGCGTGCTGGTGCCGGTGCCCGGGACGCTGCTTCCGGTGCCGTGGGCCGACCGCCCGACCGCCCAGGTGCTGGTCGATCTCGAAGAGGAGCTGGGCGTTCCCTCGGATCTCAGCCCGCGGACCCTCCTGAAGCGGGTCCTGAAGCGCTATGCCGAGAAGGGCTGGACCCCGGTCGTCGCGCCCGAGCTGGAATTCTACGCGCTCGAGCACCGCGAAAGCGTCGACCACCCGCCGCAGCCGCCCGAGCGCACGCCGCCGGCGCAGAACTACGACATGGAGGTCATGCACCGCGCCTCGGCCTGGCTGGACGAGATCGGCGACATCTGCGCCGCACAGAACATCCCGACCGATACCGTGACCGCGGAATACGGCCCCGGCCAGTTCGAGGTGAACTTCCATCACGGTCCGGCGCTGCAATCGGGCGACAATGCCGTCCTGTTCCGCCGGGCGGTGCGCGGCGTGCTGGGCCGCCACGGGCTGGAAGGCACCTTCATGGCCAAGCCCTACGGCGACGAGCCGGGCTCGGGCATGCATGTCCATGTCTCGGTGCTGGACCAGGACGGGAAGAACATCTTCGACCAGCCGGGCGAGCCGGGACCGCTGCTGGCCTCGGCCGTGGCCGGAACGCTGGCGACGATGCGCGACCTGCAGGCGATCTTCGCGCCGCACATGAACAGCTTCCGCCGCTTCGGCGCGCTGTCCTATGCGCCGAACGCACCGGAATGGGGGCTGGACCACCGCGGCGTCGCGGTGCGGCTGGCCGAATCCAGCGGCGTCGCCGCGCGGCTGGAGCACCGGATCGCAGGCGCGGACGCCAACCCCTACATGGTGATCGCGGCGATCCTCGGCGGCATGCTCTACGGCATCGAGCGCGGACTGGAGCCCGGGCCGATGATCGACGAGGAGCACGAGCCCGCCGAACCGCTGACCGCGCATTGGGAACTGGCCGTCGACCGCTTCGCGAAATCCGGCATCGCCGCCGAGATCTTCGGCGAGGCCTTCCGCGACGTCTTCGTCGCCGTGAAGCGCAAGGAGATCGAGGAGCTGACCACGGTCATCCAGCCGCTGGAATACGAAACCTACCTGACGCGCTTCTGACCGGCGGAAGTCCGACAATTCCTGTCGGACTTCCGCCAAAACCCTGCCTCCCGGCGCGCCTGCCGGGCCTGGCACGGTCCCTGCTAGGTACCCTCCGGAGCCAACCGGAAAAGGGGACATGACATGGCACGGATCGGCATCTTCTTCGGCACGGACACGGGAAAGACCCGCAAGATCGCCAAGCAGATCAAGAAGAACTTCGACGACGAGACGATGGCGAAGCCGCTGAACGTCAACCGCGCGACGGTCGAGGACTTCATGTCCTACGACTTCCTCATCCTCGGCACCCCGACGCTGGGCGACGGCGAGCTGCCGGGCCTGGCCACCGAGGCGCAGGAGGAAAGCTGGCTGGAATTCCTGCCCAAGCTCGAGGACCAGGACTTCGCCGGCAAGACCATCGCGATCTACGGGCTGGGCGACCAGATCACCTACCCGACCGAATTCGTGAACGCGATCTTCCTGCTGCACGAATTCTTCACCGACCGCGGTGCCACCTGCGTGGGCAGCTGGCCGTCGGACGAATACGGCCACGAATTCTCGACGGCCGAGGTGGACGGCGAATTCCTCGGCCTGGCGCTCGATCTCGACAACGAGGCCGCGCTGACCGACGGCCGGCTGTCGAAATGGCTGGACCTGATCTCGGCCGACATGGGCCTGCCCGCCCTGACCGCCTGACCCGCCGGGCCGAAAGGAAAAGGGACGGCAAAACGCCGTCCCTCCCTCATCTTCCGGATTTCGGCGGCTTGCCCGGTGACGGGCCTTCCTCATCCTTCGCCTCGCGCTCCAGCCGGGCAGCCTTGAGGGCTGCAGTCCGGTCGTCGCGGGAGCGCTTTTCGCTGTCGATGATTTCCCTTGCCGCTGCCGCCGTCTTCTCGAAGGGCGTCTTCGGCGCGGGGGTCTCCCGGAACAGGCCGGGAGACTTTTTCTTGGTGGTCATGGACCTTCCTAGGACTCCCCCGGCACGGCCGGGGGACGCTGAATGAAAATCAGGCGAGTTCCAGGTCACGTGCCGACTGGCGGCCATCGCGGCCAGTCTCGATTTCGAAGGACACTTTCTGTCCGTCGGGCAGGTTCTGGATGCCCGCGCGCTCGACAGCGGAAATGTGGACGAACACGTCCTTGCCGCCATCATCCGGCTGGATGAAGCCGAAGCCTTTGGTTTGATTGAACCATTTCACGGTGCCACTGGCCATCGTGCTGTCTCCTGAAGTTTGATGCTGCCCACGGCATTGCGGCAGCCCGGCTGTGTCAGATCGAAAAGCAGACTGAAGCCGGTTAGGGAGACAGGGTGCGGTCGGAATAACGTAGCGCGGCACTCATACGCGATCCCGGCGCAAAAGCAAACCCCGCCTGCAGCTGAGGGGCGCCCGCCGCCCGGCGGGTCCGGACGGGCGGCAGGCAGGCTGCGCTATTGCTGGATCGATTCCAGGTAGTAGGCGATGGACAGGATCCGCGCCCGGGCGACCGCCTCGGGCCCGCCGAAGACGCCGCTCTCGCCCATCGCATCCTGCTTGAAGAGCGTGCCCCAGACCGGCATGGGCCCGCCATGGGCGCGCACCCCGGTGCGGCCGTCGATGATGTGGATCACCTCCAGCATCGGGAACTTGCCGTTGTTCTGTGCCGCCAGATGCGTCAGATCCGGCACCTGGATGGTCAGCAGTTCGGCCAGCGGTCCCTGGCCCATGCCGGTTTCGCCATGGCAGCCCGCGCAGCCCTGTATGTAGTCCATGCGGCCCATCTCGTCGGCCAGGCCGCCCCCCGCCGCGAGCGCGAGAAGCGGGGCCGCCGCCAGTGCTTTCCAGAATCCCATGTTCCTTCCCTCCCTTCCGTGCCTGCGCCGGGACAGGCGCATGTGCCGTCTCGGTCAGGAACCTCACATTCGCATCTTGGGATCAATCTGGGGTTGTGCCTTGATCCATCTCAAGATGGATCCCCCGCAGCAGCCCGGAAGCGGAAGCGCGCGGCGTCCCTGCGCAGCGCGGCGGCGATGTGCTCGGCGACCAGCCGGACCTTCTGCCAGTCGCGGATCTCTTCGGGGATCAGCAGCCAGTAGGTCCGCGAGAATCCCACCCGGTCGGGCAGAACCGGCAGCAGCCCCGTCCCCGCCGCCATGTAGCAGGGAAGCACGCCCAGCCCGGCGCCCGCACGCACGGCATCGAGCTGCGCCTGCACCGTCGCCGCGCGGTACGGCACCCTCAGCCCGGGCGCGATCTGGGCGTTGAAGTTCAGTTCCTCGGTATAGAGCAGGTCGGGGATGTAGCCGACGAAATCGAAGCCGGCGAGATCGGCGATCTCCTGCGGCATGCCCGCCGCCAGCAGCTCCGGCGCGCCGTAGAGGCGCAGGTCGTAATCGGCGAGCTTGCGCATCACCAGCCGGCCCGTTTCCGGCCGGTCGAGGCTGATGGCGATGTCGACGTCGCGGCGCCAGAGCTTGTGGGTGACAGGCACCGGCACCAGCTCCAGCTCGATCCCCGGATGCTCGCGCCTGAGCGCGGGCAGCAGCGAGGACAGCACGGCATTGCCGAACCCGTCCGGCGCGCCGACCCGGACCGTTCCGGTCACCGCCGTGCCCTTGGCCGCCATCCGGTCGCCGATCGAGGTGCCGGTATCCTCCATGGCGCGCGCGAGCGACAGCATGTCGAACCCCGCCTGGGTCAGCCGCAGGCCGTCCTCCGCCTTCTCCACCAGCTCGACATCGAGATCCCGCTCCAGCCGCGCCAGGTGCCGGGCAACGGTGGTGTGGCTGACCTTCAGCCGCCGCGCCGCGCCGGTCAGGCTGCCCGCCCGGTGGATCTCGAGGAAGAAGCGGATGTCGTCCCAGTGATAGAGCATCGTTCGTTTTCGCACCAAGGCCGTTCACATTCGTTCATGTACATGCGGCACGGCGCCATGGAAAGTGCCTGCCGAGGAGACATCGGGAGGAACGGCATGACGGATCGGTTCGACTACGTGATCGTGGGCGGAGGCACGGCAGGGCTGGTGCTCGCCAACCGGCTGAGCGCCGACGGAAAGACCCGCGTGGCGGTGCTGGAGGCCGGGGGCCGCGACAACTATCCGTGGATCCATATCCCGGTCGGCTATCTCTACTGCATCGGCAATCCGCGCACCGACTGGTGCTACCAGACCGAACCCGAGGCGGGCCTCGGCGGCCGTGCCATCGGCTATCCGCGCGGCCGGGTGCTGGGCGGCTGCACCTCGATCAACGGCATGCTCTACCAGCGCGGCCATGCCGAGGATTACGAGCAGTGGCGCCAGATGGGCAACACCGGCTGGGGCTGGGACGACGTGCTGCCCTGGTTCATCAAGTCCGAGGACCATTTCGGCGGCGCCTCCGCGCTGCACGGCGCGGGCGGCGAGTGGCGGGTGGAGCGCCAGCGGCTGCGCTGGGACATTCTCGACGCCTTCGCCGAGGCCTGCGCGCTGGAAGGCATCCCGATGGTCGACGACCTGAACACCGGCAGCACCGCAGGCGTCAGCTATTTCCAGGTCAACCAGCGCCGCGGCTGGCGCTGGAACACGGCGAAGGGCTTCCTCAAGCCCGCCAAGGGCCGCTCGAACCTCGCCGTGATCACCGATGCGGAGGTGGAGCGCGTGATCTTCGACGGCCCCCGCGCCACCGGCGTGACGATCCGGCAGGGCGGCACGGCACGGGACATCCTGGCGGACGCCGAGGTGGTGCTTTCGGCCGGGGCTATCAACTCTCCGAAGATCCTGATGCTCTCCGGCCTCGGCCCGGCGGCGCATCTGGCCGAGCACGGCATCGAGGTGCGGCAGGCGATGGAGGGCGTCGGCGGCAACCTGCAGGACCACCTGCAGCTGCGCTGCTCCTACAGGGTCAGCGGCGTGGACACGCTGAACGCCCGCGCCTCGACGCTGTTCGGCAAGGCGAAGATCGGGCTGGAATACGCGCTGAAGCGCTCGGGTCCGATGTCGATGGCGCCCTCGCAGCTCGGCGCCTTCGCCAAGTCGGACGCCTCGGTCGCGACGCCGGATCTGGAATACCATGTCCAGCCGCTGTCGCTGCCGAAATTCGGCGAGGACCTGGACCCGTATCCGGCCTTCACCGCCTCGGTCTGCCACCTGCGCCCGGAAAGCCGCGGCACGGTGCGGCTGCGTTCGGGCCGGGCGGACGACAAGCCGAAGATCGCGCCGAACTACCTCTCGACCGAGGGCGACCGCCGCACGGCGGCCCGCGCCATCGCGCTGACCCGCCGGATCGTGGCGCAGAAGCCGCTGGCCGCGTTCCGCCCGGAGGAAGTCCGCCCCGGTCCGGACTATGCCGGCGAAGCCTCGCTGGCCGAAGCCGCCGCGGCGGTGGGCACGACGATCTTCCATCCGGTCGGCACCGCGAAGATGGGCAGCGACCCGCTTGCCGTGGTCGACGAGAGGCTGCGCGTGCATGGCATCCAGGGGCTGCGCGTGGTCGATGCCTCGGTCATGCCGACCATCACCAGCGGCAACACCGCCTCGCCGGTGGTGATGATCGCGGAGAAAGCGGCGGAGATGATCCGCGCCGACGCCCGAAGCTGAGCGCGGGGAGAGGGGTGCGGGGAGAGGGCCCTTCCTCTCCCCGCACCCCTCTCCCCTTCCCTGCACCGACCTTGGTCGAATGGCCCTGCCGCCGCTTCCGGTGCAGCCTGTCGGCATGATCCGGGGGGCAACCATAGCGCTACTCATCTGCCTGGCCTGTCTCCTCGCAGGCCCCGCACGCGCCTTCGAGCCGCTCTCCCCCGAACAGCTCGCCGCCCGGATCATGCCTCCCTATTCGCTGGGCGAGCCGGTCGGCGGCAAAGGCGTCCACGAACTTCTGAATTCCGGCGGCGCGCTGGCAGGTTATGTCTTCGAGACCGAGCCGCTTGCGCCACTGCCGGGCTTTTCCGGCGTGCCGATCGACATCCTCGTCATGATCGACCTCGAAGGCCGCTTCCTCGACGTCTCGCTCCTGCACCACAACGAGCCGATCTTCGTCTCGGGCCTCGGCGAAGCGCCGTTCCACGCCTTCTTCGAACAGTATCGCGGCCTGTCCATCGCCACGCCGATGGTGGTGGGCAGCCCCTATGGCAAGGCGGACGGGCCGCTGACCTATCTCGACGGCGTCACCAAGGCGACCGCCAGCATCCGCATCGCGCATGAGAGCCTGCTCGCCGCGACGCGGGCCGTCGCGCAGGAGAAGATGAAGGGCATCGCCGCCGAGCCGCCCGCGCATCCGGACATGGCGCATGACGAGGATCTGGACTGGGAGGACATGATCGCCGAGGGCATAGCAGGGCGGCTGGCGGTGACCAATGCCGCGATCGACAGGCAGTTCGCGGGCACGATCTGGGCGCATGACGATCCGGAAGCGGCGGCCGAGCCGGAGGGCATGTTCCTCGATCTCTACGTGGTCGATCTCGGCCCGCCCGCCATCGCCCGCGCCGTTCTGGGCGAAGACACCGCGCGCGAGCTCGCGAATTTCCGCACGATCTCGCCGGATGACGAACCGATCCTGGTCATCGATGCCGGGCGGCACGGGCTGGTGAGCGAAGATTTCGTCCGCAACACCGCGCCGGACCGGCTGACGGCAGAGCAGGACGGACTGCCGGTCGCGCTCCGCGATGCGGATCTCTTCGTGACGCTGAACGACGGCCTGCCCGCGGAGCTTTCGGACGCCACGGCCATGATCCTGCGCACCGACCGGCGGCTCGGCTTCGACCCGGCGCGGCCCTGGATCCTGACCGTCGAGGCGGTGCGCGAGCACGGCATGTTCCAGCCCGCAACCGGCAGCGTCAACCTCGTGCTGGAACACGCCACTCCGGCCCGCTTCTTCGCCCGGCCCGAGGCGCCGCGGTCGCTGCCGCCGTGGCGCGCCGCCGCCGAGAACCGGCAGGGCGACCTGATCGCGCTCGGCCTGGGGCTGGCGCTGCTGCTGCCGGTGCTCGGCTTCGGCCAGAGCCGCCTTGCCGCCCATCCCCGCTTCGGCGCGATCCGGCTGGGCGTGATTGCCGCAATGCTCGGGTTCGTCGGCTGGTGGGGCCAGGGCCAGCTCTCCATCGTGACCCCGCTCGCCGTTCTTGCCGCCGCCCTGCAGGGCGGCAGCCTCGCCTTCCTCGCCTATGACCCGTTCTCGCTCCTGATCTGGGCGGCGGCGATCGCGGGCCTCTTCCTCTGGGGCCGCGGGCTGTTCTGCGGCTGGCTCTGCCCCTTCGGCGCGCTGCAGGAATTCGCCGACCGTCTGGGGCGCCTCCTGCACCTGCCGCAGGTCGAGCCCTCCCCGGCCTGGGACCGCCGCCTCAAGGCGCTGAAATACGTGGTGCTCGCCTTCCTTCTCGGCACCGCCGTGCTGGCACCGGGGCAGATCGACAAGGCGGCCGAGGTCGAGCCCTTCAAGACCGCGATCACCACCTTCTTCCTGCGCGACTGGCAATACGCCGCCTATGCGGCCTTCTGGCTGCTTCTCGCCATGGTCACCTTCAAGGGCTTCTGCCGCTATGTCTGCCCGCTGGGCGCGCTGATGGCGGTCGGCGGCATGCTCCGCCTGCGCCGCTGGATTCCGCGGCGGGAGGACTGCGGTTCGCCCTGCCAGCTCTGCAAGGTCCGCTGCCGCTACGGCGCGATCGAGCGCTCGGGCAAGATCGCCTATGACGAATGCTTCCAGTGCCTCGACTGCGTGGCGATCCATGACGACCCGCGCCAGTGCGTGCCGCTGGTCCTCGCTGCCAAGCGCCGGGACCGCGGCCTGGAGGCCGCCGAATGACCCTGACCCGCCGCCGCCTCCTCGCCATTGCGGCCGCCGCCGCTGCCTTTCCCGGGGCAGGCCATGCCGCCAGCTGGCGGGGCCGCGCCTTCGGCGCCGATGTCGCGGTCACGCTGCGCGGCCGGCCGGGACAGGCGGATGCGGCGCTGCGCGAGATGCAGGCGATGATCCGTGCGCTCGAAGCCCGGTTCAGCCTCTACGATCCAGGATCGGATCTTTCCCGGCTCAACGCCGCAGGACGGCTGGAGGACCTGCATCCCTGGATGGCCGAGCTGCTCGGCGCCTGCGGCCGGATCCACCGCCTGACCGGCGGCCGTTTCGATCCGAGCATCCAGTCGCTCTGGACCTCCCCGCCCGGCCCGGTGGGCTGGGAACGCGCCCTGCTGGCAGGAAACGGCATCGTCCTCGCCCCGGGCCAGAGCCTGACCTTGAACGGCATTGCCCAGGGCCATGCCGCCGACCGGATCAGCGCGCTTCTGGCAGGACACGGCTTCGCCGACACGCTGGTCGACCTCGGAGAGTTCCGGGCAAGCGGCGGCCCCTGGACGCTGGGAGTGGCGGATCCGGAACAGGGACTGCTGGGCTACCGGACCATCCGGAACGGCGCGGTCGCCACGTCTTCGCCCGGCGCGATGCGGACGGCGGACGGCCGGACGCATATTCTCGATCCGGGCAATCCGCAGGCTGCGGCACGCTGGTCGACCGTCAGCGTCGAAGCGGAGACCGCCACGCTGGCCGACGGGCTATCGACCGCATTCTGCATGATGGACCGCGCGGAAATCGCGGCGGTCTTCGACGGGCTGCCGGAGCTGCGCCGTGTCACGCTGGTCAGCCCCGGAGGCGACCTCGAAACGCTGTCCGGCTGATGCCTCCGGGGCGAGGGCCAGCCCTCTCCCCGGCCCCTCTCCCAGGCCCCGGGCCCCCGGCCGCCCGCCCGGCGGCGGCCGCTGCCAAGGGCGGACGCGCCTCCCGGACGGGAGGCGCCAGCGTCGTGCCGCGGGCGCCGCAAGGCGCGCGCGTCCGCTGGATCACCTTTCGGGTTCCATCCAGGTCAGGCCGTAACCGGCGAAGATCGCCTGGATGCGCCCGTCCTCCAGCGCTGCCGAGATCGCGTCATCGACCGCATAGGCCAGCGGACGGTAGGCGAAATGCACGCCGACCCCCACGGTCCAGCGCCCCGCGCCGAAGCCGGGCAGCGGCGGCGACACCACCTTGACCACCGCGGGACGGGCATATTCCAGCTCCGCCATCGGCCCCATCGCCGCCTTCACCTCGCCGGTGCCGATCGCCGCCACCGCGTCGAGCGTCGACGGATAGCGGTGGATCTGGTCCAGCAGCTGCCCGCCTGCCAGCGACGACAGGTAGAAATCCGCGATCGTGTCATTCTCCACGCCCACCGGATCGTAGCGGAAATAGGCCGTGCCCGGCACCTCGCCGGGATAGGCCGTCTCGGAATAGGCGATGGCGATCTGCTGGCGGTAGGCCTGGCCGGTGAAGACCACCTGCTCCACCCGGCAGGTGAAATCGCGGTTGACCGGCACATGCAGCATCACATTCGCCACCTTGCCGCCCGTCACCGGCCCCTTCCAGAGCCAGTTCCTCAGATCCGCCTCCAGATTCTCGCCCGCCTCGACCAGGCGGAACCGCGGCTCCACTCCCAGATCGGCGGCGATCAGCTTGCCGATCTCGATGTCGACGCCCTTGATCTCGCCCTTCTCCCCGAAGGACCAGGGCGCAAAATCGTCGAAGGCAGCGAATTCGATGAAGCCCTGCTCGAGGATCGCGTCCAGATCCTGGCCGACGATGTCGCGGCTCGCATTCTGCGGCTTCGGCTGCGGGACATAATCCGCGCAACGGCTCTGGGCGGCAGCCGCCATCGCGACCGCCGCCCCGGCAAGCACCGCGCCCAGGCAGGCGCGGCGCAGCATGTCTCTCCTCCCCATGGCCAGTCCTAATGCGCGGCCGAGAGGCCGACCTTCAGGATCTCGACCGCCTTGTGGGTGTCATCCGGATGCATCTCCAGCGACATTGCCGCCCGGCGCGCCACGCTGTCGGACAGCTCGGCGCCCGACAGCGTCTCGATCTGCCCGGCAATGTCGGAAAGCTTGGCCTGCACCACCGGGATGTCGGCCGAGCCGCCCTCCAGCTCGCCCTTCAGCTCCATCAGCGCGGGCGTCGCCTCGGTGACCTGCGCGTCGTCGGGCCGGGTCTCGATATAGGTGCGGATCGCCCAGGCTGCCTTCTGGCCGAGAAGCTCGCCGAAGGCCGGCATCTTGGTGGTGCCGTTCTGGGTGTAGCCGTGGCGGAACCGTTCCACGAACCACTCGTCGCCGTATTCCTCCGCCTCGAGGAAGCGCAGGTCGGGCGCCAGGCCGCCGGAGATCGCCTCCAGCCCGTGGCAGCGCGCGCAGTTCTGGTTGAAGCCCGAGGAGCCGATCTCGATCGCCTTCTGGTAGACCTCGTCACCCATGCCGCGATACGGGTTCTCGGTCATCCACTCCTCCGGGTCCTCCAGATCCGGCAGCGCGTCGGTGTTCACCGGCTGCGGGGCCACGTCGCCATGGGCCAGGACCAGAGAGGTGGTGGCAGCAAGAATCGTCGCGCTCAGCGCGGTCAGTCGGAACAGCATCCGGGGGTCTCCTCCACAAGGGCGTTCTTGTTCGTTCGCTGACCGGAAAGCTAGCTGCCACCGCCGGACGCCACCATTCGACCTTTGGCGAAGCACCGGCGCTAACGCCCTCCCCGGCGCTCCGACCATGGTCCAATACCGGCCCGCCGGGGGCGCCCGTAGGCTCTGGAGGCCTTGAGGGAGGAGACCATGAGGCTTGCCATCGCATCCCTGCTGCTCGGCCTCTGGGCGGGCAGCGCGCCCGCGCTGGAGCTGGGCGTGACCTGGCTGCACCGCGTGGTGCCGCCGCCGCCCGTGCTGTCCAACCTCGACCCGGTTCCGGAGGATCTGGGCCGTGCGGGCGCGGAGCTGGGGCTGCGCGATAACCGCACCACCGGGCAGTTCCTCGGACATTCCTACGGCCTCTCCGAATCAGACGTGCCCGAGGGCGGCGACATTCTCGCCGTGGCGCGAGACGCGCTGGCGCAATCGCCCTTCCTGATCGTCGACGCGCCTGCCGCCGACCTTCTGGCCATTGCCGACCTGCCGGAGGCGCAGGGCGCGCTGATCTTCAACGCGGCGGCGCCGGAGACCGCGCTGCGTTCCGGCGACTGCCGGGCGAACCTGCTGCACACCCTGCCCTCGCGCGCCATGCTGGCCGATGCGCTGATGCAGGGGCTTGCCTCGAAGCGCTGGACCGATCTGGCGCTGATCACCGGACCGCGCGACGCTGACCATGCCTGGGCCGAGGCGATGAAGGCGTCGGCCGCCAAGTTCCGGCTGCGCGCCCGCGGCGAGGCGGTCTGGGACGAGGCGGCGGACATGCGCCGCAACGCGTCCCAGGAAGTGCCGCTCTTCACCCAGGGCTTCCGCGACCACGACGTGCTGCTGATCGCCGACGAAGCCCATGATTTCGCCCGCTATATCGCCTACAACACCTGGCTGCCGCGTCCCGTCGCGGGCTCCGCCGGGATGATGCCGGCCGCGTGGTCGCGCGTGGTCGAGCAATGGGGCGCGGCGCAGCTGCAGTCCCGCTTCGAGGAGCTCGCCGGGCGGCCGATGCAGGACCGGGACTACGCCGCCTGGGCCGCCTTCCGCGCGCTCGGCGAGGCGGTGACGCGGACCGGCTCGGCCGATCCGGCCGAGCTGCGCGCCTACATGCTGGGCGACGATTTCGAGCTGGCGGGCTTCAAGGGAAGCCCGCTCTCCTTCCGTCCCTGGAATGGCCAGCTGCGCCAGCCGATCCCGCTGGTCACCGACCAGGCCGTCGTCGCGGTCGCGCCGATGGAGGGCTTCCTGCACCAGGGCAACGAGCTCGACACGCTGGGGCTCGACCGGCCCGACAGCGCCTGCACCCAATTCGACTGACACCGGGCAGGCCGCGCCGCCGCCACGCCGCCCCCGATACCAAGGACCGCGCCATGACCCGCTGCCTGACCGCCCTGTGCCTGATCCTCGCCCTGCCCGCCTTCGCCGGCGGCGAGATCTGGGTGACCAACGAGAAGGACGACACGATCAGCGTGATCGACATCGACAGCATGGAGGTGACCCGCACCATCCCCACCGGCGAGCGGCCGCGCGGCATCACCTTCAGCCACGACTATTCCAGGGTCTATATCTGCGCCTCCGACAGCGACTCGGTGCAGGTGATGGATCCCGATACCGGCAAGATCCTGCATGACCTGCCCTCGGGCGAGGACCCCGAGCAGTTCATCCTGCATCCCGACGACCGCCACCTGTGGATCGCCAACGAGGACGACGCGGTGACGACCGTCGTGGATGTCGACAGCCGCACCGTCATCGCCCAGATCAATGTCGGCATCGAGCCCGAGGGCATGGCGGTCAACAAGGCGGGGACGATCGTCGTCACCACCTCGGAGACCACCAACATGGCGCATTGGATCGACGCCGCGACGCACAAGATCATCGCCAACACGCTGGTCGATTCGCGCCCGCGCCACGCCGAATTCGTCAAGGACGACACGGAACTGTGGGTCAGTTCCGAGATCGGCGGCACGGTCACCGTCTTCGGCACCGAATCGAAGGAGGAGCGCGCCAGGATCACCTTCGCGATCCAGGGCGTGCATCCCGACCGCATCCAGCCCGTCGGCTTCGAATTCACCCCCGACGGCAAGACCGCCTTCGTTGCGCTGGGGCCCGCCAACCATGTCGCCGTGATCAATGCCGAGACCTACGAGGTCGAGGAGTACATCCTGACCGGGCGCCGGGTCTGGCACATGGCGTTCTCGCCGGATCACAGCCAGCTTTTCACCACCAACGGCATTTCCGGCGACGTGACGGTGATCGACGTGGCCTCGCGCAAGCCGCTGAAGTCGATCAAGGTCGGCCGCTTCCCCTGGGGCGCGGCGATGCGGCCCGGCGCCTCTTGAACTCCCCCTGCGCCGCGGCGACAGTGGCCCGGGAGCTTTGGGAGGAGCGCATGAGACATCACCGGGGCGGGGCCGCATGAGCCTTGCCGTCACCGACCTGACCTATGCCTTCGGGACGAAGACCGCGCTCGACCATGTCAGCTTCTCCGTCGCGCCGGGGCAGTTCTGCGCGCTGCTCGGCCCGAACGGCGCCGGGAAATCGACGCTCTTCAACCTGCTGACGCGGCTCTATACCACGCGCGGCGGGCGGATCGAGATCGCGGGCCATGACATGGGTCGCACGCCGCGCCAGGCACTCGCCCGGATGGGGGTCGTGTTCCAGAGCCAGACCCTGGATCTGGACCTGACCGTGATGCAGAACCTGCGCTATTTCGCGGCTTTGCAGGGCACATCCGGGGCCGAGGCCACGCGCCGCTGCGAGGACGCGATGGACCGGCTCGACATCGCCGACCGGGCCGGCCAGCGCGCCCGCGACCTGAACGGCGGCCACCGGCGGCGGCTCGAACTGGCCCGGGCGCTGCTGCACGATCCGGCGGTGCTGCTGCTCGACGAGCCGACCGTCGGGCTCGACGCCGCCTCCCGCGCCGCGCTGGTGGCGCATGTGCACGACCTGGCGGCGACGCGGAACCTGACCGTGCTCTGGGCGACCCACCTGACCGACGAGGTCCTGCAGGGCGACCGGCTGGTGATCCTGCACCAGGGCCGCATCCTGGCCGACGGCATCGCGGGCGAGATCGCCGGGGACCGCGGCCTGCAGGAGACCTTCCTCGCCCTCACGGGAGAACGCGCCGCATGAGCAATGCCCTACCCGCCCGCGCCTGGGCCACGGCGCTCGGCGCCATCGTCCGGCGCGAGGCCTACCGTTTCTGGCAGCAGCGCGCGCGGCTCCTGTCCGCGCTCGTCCGCCCGCTCGTCTGGCTTCTGGTCTTCGCCGCCGGCTTCCGCGCCGCGCTCGGCCTGTCGATCATCCCGCCCTACGAGACCTACATCACCTACGAGACCTATATCGTCCCCGGGCTCTGCGGGATGATCCTGCTGTTCAACGGGATGCAGTCGTCGCTGAGCCTCGTCTATGACCGCGAGATGGGCTCGATGCGGCTGCTGCTGACCGCGCCGCTGCCGCGCTGGTGGCTGCTTTTCGCGAAGCTGGTGGCGGGCACGGCGATCTCGGTGATCCAGGCCTATGCCTTCCTCGCCGTGGCAGCCGGGTTCGGCATCGCCATGCCCTGGTACGGCTACATCCTTGTGCTGCCAGCGCTCGTGATCACCGGGTTGATGCTGGGCGCTCTGGGGCTGGCGCTGAGCTCCACGGTGAAGCAGCTGGAGAATTTCGCGGGCGTGATGAACTTCGTCATCTTCCCCTGCTTCTTCCTGTCGACCGCGCTCTATCCGCTCTGGCGCATGGCGGAAAGTTCCCGCCTTCTCAGGGACATCTGTGCAGTGAACCCGTTCAGCCACGGGGTGGAACTGATCCGCTTCGCGCTCTACGGCCAGATCAACTGGGCGTCGCTCGGCTGGTCGCTGCTGGCCTTCGCGGTGTTCGGCGCGGCGGCCGTCTGGGGCTACGACCCGGCACGCGGCATGGTGCGGCGCAAGGGCTGAAGCCGAGATGGAAGGCGGCTCAGGCCGCCGCCTTCACCATGCCGTCGATCTGCGCGAGGCTCGCCAGTTCGGCTTCGCCCCAGTCCGCGGTCAGCGACCGGAACAGGTTCGCCTGGCTGGCATGGATGGGATCCTCGCCGAGGATCTTCAGGTGGTTTGCCCGGAGCGTTTCGCCGGTGGAGGTGATGTCGGCAATCGCCTCGGCCGTGCCGTTCTTGACGGTGCCCTCCGTCGCGCCCTGGCTGTCGACCAGCTGGTAATCGGCCACGCCGTGCTGGCGCAGGTAGTCGCGCACCAGCCGGTGGTACTTGGTCGCGATCCGCAGCCGGTGGCCATGCTCGGCCCGGAAGGCCGCGGCAGCTGCATCGAGATCCGACAGCGTTTCCACATCGACCCAGAATTTCGGAACGGCGAGGATCAGGTCGGCATGGCCGAAGCCCATCAGCGCAAGGCTCTCGACCGTCGCGTCCCAGCGCGCCAGCTTCTCGCGCACCAGATCGGAGCCCGTCACGCCCAGATGGATGCGCCCTGCCGCCAGTTCGCGCGGGATCTCGCCCGCGGACAGCAGCACCAGCTCGACGCCCTCGACCCCGGTGACAGCCCCGGCATATTCGCGGTCCGAGCCGGTGCGCGCCAGCTGGATGCCGCGCTCCGCGAACCATTCGAAGGTCTGTTCCATCAGCCGGCCCTTGGAGGGCACTCCGAGCTTCAGCATTGGGCTTCCCTCAGCTTCAGGACCTGTTCGGGGCGGATCACGCCGCCGACGGCCGGCACCGGGCGGCCATTGCCCAGCACGCGGGTCATCTCGTCATAGCGCCCGCCGGACGCGACCGGGGGCCAGTTGTCCCGGCTCTGCCCGTCGACGAGGAAGCCGAAGACGAAGCCGTCATAGTATTCCAGAGTGGTGCGGCCGAAGCTGCCCTCGAATTCCAGCGTGTCGAGATCGATGCCGCGCGCCTCCAGCGCCGCCAGCCGCGCCTCCATGCGGGTCGCCGCCTCGGCCAGGCTCGGGATGACGCCCGCCAGCTCGCGCAGCGGTGCCGCCATCGCCCAGGCCGCGCCGCGCAGGCGCAGGATGCGGTCGAGCAGCGCGACCTGCTCCGCCGGGATCGGCGGCTCCTCGGCATCGGCGACCAGACGGCCGAGCCGCGCCATCACCTCCGCGGGCGAGCGCAGGCCGATTTCGGGTCCCGCCTCGGCCAGCACGTCCTCGCCCGCCTTGACCTTGGCCAGCAGGCCGCCGCGCAGCCTGGCCAGATCCTCGGTCGAGGAGTAGCGCGCCAGAAGCGCCTTGAACCGCTCGGGCCGCCACAGGTGGCGGCGCAGCGCCGCCTTGCGGATATCCGAGGTCTCCAGCCCGTCCACGGCAGCGATCAGCACGCCTATATCGCCGGTGATCGCCCGCACCGGCAGCCCGTCGAGCTGGTCACGGATCATCGCGAAAGCCTCGGCATCGGCCTCGGCTGGGTCGCCGCCGAAGATCTCCAGGCCGGTCTGGAAGTATTCAGACGGACGCTCCGGATTTTCCTCCTGCTGGCGGAAGATCAGGCCGGAATAGGCATAGCGCCCTTCCCCGCGGCCGCTCTCCATGTGCGCCTGCACGACGGAAACCGTGAAATCCGGGCGCAGCATCTGCTCGCCGCGCAGAGGATCGGCGGTGACATAGGCGCGGCCGCGGATATCCTCGCCATAGAGGTCCAGAAGCGTGTCGGCCGGCTGCAGGATCGCGCCCTCGAAGGGCTCCGCGCCTGCGGCCTCGAAGGCGCGGCGCAGCCGGTGCGCCTCGTCGCGGATCGCCGCGCGGTCAGGCATTGCCGCCTCCGAGGATCTTGCGGACCTCCGCCACCAGGTCGCTGCGCTGGATCTCGAACTGCGCGGGCTGGGACTTCCATTCCTCGAGGCTGGCTTCCTGCGCGATCTTGGCACCCAAGATCAGGTCCTTGATCTGCACCACGCCCCGGTCGGCCTCGTCCGAGCCCTGGATGACGGCGACCGGCGAATTGCGCTTGTCCGCGTATTTCAGCTGGTTGCCGAAGTTCTTCGGGTTGCCCAGATAGACCTCGGCGCGGATGCCCGCGTTGCGCAGCTCGGCGACCATCTCCTGGTAGGCGCCCATGCGGTCGCGGTCCATCACGGTGACGATCACCGGGCCCGTCGTGTCGCCGCCCATACGGCCCTTGGCGCGCAGTGCCGCCAGCAGCCGGTCGACGCCGATGGACACGCCGGTCGCCGGGACTTCCTGGCCGGTGAAGCGCTTGACCAGATCGTCATAGCGCCCGCCGCCCGAGACCGAGCCGAACTGGCGCGGACGGCCCTTCTCGTCGAGGATCTCGAAGGTCAGCTCGGCCTCGAAGACCGGGCCGGTGTAATAGCCGAGGCCGCGCACCACCGAAGGATCGATCTCGATCCGGTCGCTGCCATAGCCCTGAGCGCCGAGAAGCTCGGCCATGGTCTCCAGCTCGCCGACACCCTCGGCGCCGATCTGCGACGCGCCGATCGCGTCGCGCAGGTTCTGCAGCGTCTTGGTGGCATCCGCGCCCTTCGAGGTCAGGAAGGCCAGCACCGGCGCTGCCTGGCCGTCGGACAGGCCGACGCCGTCGATATAGGCGCCCGAGGCGTCGAGGCGGCCCTTGCCCAGCAGCTCGCGCACGCCCGCTTCGCCGACCTTGTCGAACTTGTCGATGGTCCGCAGGACCGCATCGCGCTGCGCGTCATCGGCCAGCCCCATCGTCTCCAGCACGCCGTTCAGGACCTTGCGGTTGTTGACCCGCACCTGGTAGTCGCCGCGCGGAATGCCGACGACCTCTAGCACGTCCGAGAGCATCGCGCAGATTTCGGCATCCGCGGCGACGGTCGGCGCGCCCACGGTATCGGCATCGCACTGGTAGAACTGGCGGAAGCGGCCCGGCCCCGGCTTCTCGTTGCGCCAGACCGGCCCCATCGCATAGCGGCGGTAGGGCGTCGGCAGGTCGTTGCGGTGCTGGGCATAGACCCGCGCGAGCGGCGCGGTCAGGTCGTAGCGCAGTGCCACCCAGCCCGAGTCCTCCTCCTGCCAGGCAAAGACGCCCTCGTTCGGCCGGTCCACGTCGGGGAGGAACTTGCCCAGCGCCTCGACGGTCTCGACGGCCGAGCTTTCCAGTGCCTCGAAGCCGTAGAGATGGTACACTCCGGCAATCTTGTCGAGCATGGCCTTGCGCTCGGCCACGTCCGCACCGAAATAGTCGCGGAAGCCCTTGGGGGTCTCGGCCTTCGGCCGGGGAGCTTTCTTTTGCTTGGCAGCCATGACGCACCTCACCCTTGTCTCGCGCGCCGCTCTAGCCCAAGGGGGCGTGAGGGGCAAGGCGCGCCCGGGACACGGAGACAGCTATGAGCGACACGCAGGCACTGGAAGAGAAGATCGCCCATCTGGAGCGGATGGTGGCCGATCTGTCCGACGAGGTCGCGCGGCGCGGCAAGGAGATCGACCGGATGTCCCGGCTGGTCGGCATGCTGGCCGAACGCGAGGCCGCGCGCGAGGCGGATGCGTCGGACTCGATTCCGCTGGCGGACCAGCGCCCGCCGCACTGGTGAGCGGCGGCAACGGGCGGCGCGGTTACATCCGGCGGATGCGGATGTCGATGGCGAACATGCGCTCGGGCGTCTCCTCGTAGGCCAGGCGGCGCAGGTTCGAGGTCCCGGTCCAGGGATCGCGGAAGGTCAGCTCCTCCTGGCGCATCATCACCATCGGCGCGTCGACATAGGCCATCTCGGTCAGCACCATGGAATGGCCGGGACTGCCGGCGATCAGCGGGCGGGCCGACAGCGCGTTGACCAGCGGCTGGAACTCCTCGGTAGAGAAGGTGCCGTGGCGGATGTCCTGCAGGCGCCGCGCCGAGACCCAGAAGGTCCGGCCGGTATCGTCGATCCACTTGCCCGAGGCCGCCATCAGCTGCGCCTCGTCGTCGCCGTTGCGGCAGGCGCCTTCCTGCTCCATGCGCCAGAGCACGGAGCCGACCGAAATCTTGGCGCCGAAGCCGCGCAGCATGTAGGCAAGGCAATTCGCCCAGCAATCCGCCCGGCATTCCTGCGGTTCGATGTAGGGCGCGTCCGGGAAGCCCACCTGGCAGCGCACCTTGTTGGCCTCCGCACGGTAGCATCCATGCGCAGCCCCTGCCCGGAGGATGCCGGGCGCCATTGCGATAGCCGCGGCAGCCCCGCCGCAAAGCATGTCACGTCTGTTCATTCCGCCCCTCCAACAGGAGAAGCCCCCACACGGGGCGCTGTCTAGCCGGCAGGCTTTAAGGTCCGGTTTGCGCAAATCCGGCCCGGATGCCGAAATCCGCGCAACTTGAGTCAACTGGCGCGCGTCACAAGTCCTCGACAAGCTCCACGCCGGGCAGCGACTTCACCGCCCCCTTGATCTGCGGCGTGACCACGAACTGGCCAAGCTCGACCACGCCGTCGCCCTGGAAGCCCTCGCGGTGCATCCGGAGCAGCAGCTGCACCGGCGCCCGGCGCTGGCGGCGCGCCTCCTCGGTCGCGCGCTGCAGCAGATCGGCGATCATCGCCGCGGGACCGCCCGGCTCGGCCTCGGCATCGAGCGTCACCCGCATCCCCACCGGACCCGCCTGCGCCGCCACGTCATCGACCGGCGTCACCGAGCGGCAGAGCAGCTTCAGCTGGTCGGAATCGCTTTCCGCCTCCACCGTCAGCACGACGTTCTGGCCCGGCTCCAGGAGGTCGCGGCACTGTTCCAGCGTATCGGAGAAGACCGTCACCTCGTAGAGCCCGGTCGGGTCCGACAGCTGCACGAAGGCGAAGCGGTTGCCGCGGCTCGATTTCCGTTCCTGCCGGGCCGAGACCGCGCCGGCCAGCTTGGCGATGATCTTGCCGTCTCGGCGGGCGAGCGCCGCCACCTCGGTCAGGGTCTGCACCTTCTGGCGCTTCAGCGGCGCCATGTAGTCGTCGAGCGGATGGCCCGAGAGGTAGAAGCCGATCGCCTTGTGCTCCTCGCCCAGCCGCTCGGTCGGCAGCCAGTCCGACAGGTCGCGCAAGCGCGGCTCGGGCAGGTCGTCGCCCGCCTCGCCGAAGAGCGACACCTGGCTGGAGGCGCGCTGCTCGTGGATGGCGGCGGAATAGGCGACCAGCGCGTCGAGCGCGGCGAAGACCCGGTGGCGGTTGCGGTCGAGCTGGTCGAAGGCGCCAGCGCGGGCCAGCATTTCCAGCGGCCGCTTGCCGATATGCTTCATGTCCACGCGGCGGGCGAAGTCGAACAGCGTGGCGAAGGGACGGTCGCCGCGGGCCCTGGTGATCAGCCGCATCGCCTCGAGGCCGACATTCTTCAGCGCGCCGAGACCGTAGATGATCCTGCCGTCTTCCACCGCGAAGGTCTCGGCCGAGCGGTTGACGCAGGGCGGGACGATCTCGATCTCCAGCCGCCGCCGCGCCTCCTCGGCATAGACCGACAGCTTGTCGGTCAGGTGGATATCGCAGTTCATCACGCCGGCCATGAACTCCACCGGGTGGTTCGCCTTCAGCCAGGCGGTCTGGTAGGAAACCACCGCATAGGCGGCGGCGTGGGACTTGTTGAAGCCGTAATTGGCGAATTTCTCGAGAAGGTCGAAGACCTCGGTGGCCTTCTTCTTGTCGACGCCGTTCTTGGCGGCGCCGGACTCGAATTTCGGCCGCTCGGCGTCCATCGCCTCCTTGATCTTCTTGCCCATCGCCCGGCGCAGCAGGTCGGCGCCGCCGAGCGAGTAGCCCGCCATCTCCTGGGCGATCTGCATCACCTGTTCCTGGTAGACGATGATGCCCTGGGTCTCGGCGAGGATGTGGTCGATCAGCGGGTGGATCGAGGTGATCTCGCGCAGGCCGTTCTTGACCTCGCAATAGACCGGGATGTTCTCCATCGGGCCGGGCCGGTAGAGCGCCACCAGCGCGACGATGTCCTCGATGCAGGTGGGCTTCATGCGCCGCAGCGCATCCATCATGCCCGAGCTTTCCACCTGGAACACCGCCACCGTCTTGGCATCGGCATAGAGCCGGTAGGTCCTGGCATCGTCCAGCGGAATGGCGTTGATCTGGCCTTCGGTGCCGGGCTCGGGCTGGTAGAGCGGCGTGCCGTCGGCGGCGACATGCAGCGTGCGCCCCTGCCCCTCGATCAGGTCGATGGCATTCTGAATCACGGTCAGGGTCTTCAGGCCGAGGAAGTCGAACTTCACCAGCCCGGCCTGCTCCACCCATTTCATGTTGAACTGGGTCGCCGGCATGTCCGAGCGCGGATCCTGGTAGAGCGGCACCAGCGCATCCAGCGGCCGGTCGCCGATCACCACGCCCGCCGCGTGGGTGGAGGCGTTCCTGAGCAGCCCCTCCACCTGCTGGCCGTAGGTCAGCAGCCGTCCGACGACTTCCTCCGCCTTCGCCGCCTCGGCCAGCCGCGGCTCGTCCTTCAGCGCCTGCTCGATGGAAACCGGCTTCACCCCTTCCACCGGGATCATCTTCGACAGCCGGTCGACCTGGCCGAAGGGCATCTGCAGCACCCGCCCGACATCGCGCACCGCCGCCTTGGACAGCAGCGCGCCGAAGGTGATGATCTGGCCGACCTTGTCGCGGCCGTATTTCTCCTGCACGTAGCGGATCACCTCTTCGCGGCGGTCCATGCAGAAGTCGATGTCGAAGTCGGGCATGGACACCCGCTCGGGGTTGAGGAACCGCTCGAAGAGCAAGCTGTAGCGCAGCGGGTCGAGGTCGGTGATGGTCAGCGCATAGGCGACCAGCGAGCCCGCGCCCGAGCCCCGGCCCGGCCCGACCGGGATGTCATGGTCCTTGGCCCATTTGATGAAGTCCGCCACGATCAGGAAGTAGCCGGGGAACCCCATGCCCTCGATGATGCCCAGCTCGAAATCCAGCCGCTTCTGGTACTCCTCGACGCTGACCGCGTGCGGAATGACGGCAAGCCGGTCCTCCAGCCCCTGCCTGGCCTGGCGGCGCAGCTCCTCCACCTCGTCATCGGCGAATTTCGGCAGGATCGGCGCGCGGGTATAGGCGGCGAAGGCGCAGCGGCGCGCGATCTCCACCGTATTCTCCACCGCTTCGGGCAGGTCGGCAAAGAGCGCGGCCATCTCGGCGGGCGATTTCAGGTAGTGCTGCGGCGTCAGGCGGCGGCGCGGCTGGGACTGGTCGACATAGGCGCCCTCGGAAATGCAGATCAGAGCGTCATGCGCCTCGTACATTGCCGGTTTCGGGAAGTAGACGTCGTTGGTCGCGACCAGCGGCAGGCCCATCGCATAGGCCATCTCGACATGGCCGCGTTCGGTCAGCCGCTCCGGCTCGGGCTGGCCATCCTCGCCGGGATGGCGCTGCAGCTCGACATAGAGCCGGTCGGGATAGCTGCGCGCCAGGAAGCTCAGGAATGCCTCTGCCTTCGGGCGGTGCCCCGCCTGCAGCAGCCGCCCCACCGGCCCGTCCGGCCCGCCCGAGAGGCAGATCAGCCCGTCCGAATGCGCGGCCAGTTCCTCGGGCGTGACATGCGGCTCCTCGCCGGGACGGGCGAGATAGAGCGCGGAGTTCAGCTTCATCAGGTTGCCGTAGCCGGTCTCGTCCTGCGCCAGCAGCACCACCGGCGCGGGCGGCAGCACCTTCTCTCCCGGCACCGGCGGCGCGTACTGCACCGACACCTGGCAGCCGATGATCGGCTGGACCCCTGCCTTGGCCGCCGTTACCGAGAATTCCAGCGCGGCGAACATGTTGTTCGTGTCGGTCACCGCGACGGCGGGCATGTCCATCGCGGCGATCTGGTCGGGCAGCTTCTTGGTGCGCATGGCGCCCTCGAGAAGCGAGTATTCGGTATGGAGGCGGAGATGGATGAATCGGGGGGCACTGCTCATGCCTCCGAAGCTACGCCCTGCGGGCAGCGGGGGGAAGTCCCGAGGCCGCCGCCGGGACCCGCAGCGGAGCCGCCGCGCCGGCCGGCGGAGGCCCGCCGGGCACCCCGCAAAGACCTTTTACCGCTTTCCCTCGGGGCCGGCCCCAGTCTATAGAGCTGTCGGTTTCAAGTATTTGGGCCCGACGCGGCCCTCCGGAGCAAGACACGCGTGCCAAAACACCGCTTTCCGCCGGTCGTTCCCGCGGATCACCAGGAACGCCTCGCCGATCCCGACCGTCTTGCCGCGCTGGAGCGCACCGCGCTTCTGGACACGCTGCCCGAGGAGGCCTTCGACCGGGCCGTCCGGATCGCGACCGAGGTGCTCGGCGTGCCGGTCGGTCTGATTTCCCTGGTCGATGACCGCCGCCAGTTCTTCAAGGCGCAGGTCGGCCTGCCCGAACCGGTCGCCTGCATGCGCGAGACGCCGCTGTCGCACAGCTTCTGCCAGTATGTCGTCACCTCCGACCGGCCGCTGGCCGTGGAAGACGCACGCAACCATCCGCTCCTGGTGACGAACGGCGCGGTCGCCGATCTCAGCGTCGTCGCCTATCTGGGCCTGCCGATCCACGGGCCGGACGGCCAGGTGCTGGGCTCCTTCTGCGCCATCGACAGCGAACCGCGCAACTGGACCGAGCGCGAGCTGAAGGTGCTGGAGGACATCTGCGCCATCATCGAGAGCGAGATCCGCCTGCGCCAGGAAGTTGCCCAGCGCCAGCTGCTGGTCGGCGAGCTGAACCACCGGGTGAAGAACCTGTTCTCGGTTGTCTCCGGCATGATCGGCATGACCGCCCGCAGCGCCGAGACCCCCGCCGAGATGTCCCAGACCCTGCGCGGCCGGATCAACGCCCTGGCGCGCGCCCATGACCTGATCCGCCCGGTGGTGACGCAGGAGGCCGAAGGCCGCGCCGATGTCTCGCTGCAGGCGCTGGTGGTGACGCTGCTGGAACCGCACCTGATGCGCCAGGACGACCATGTCACCGTCACCGGCCCGACCCTGTCGCTGGGTGCGGGCGGCGCGACCAACCTTGCACTGGTGCTGCATGAATTCGCCACCAATGCCGCGAAATACGGCGCGCTCTCGGTGGCCGAGGGGCGGCTGGCCGTCACCTGGGCGAACGAGGGCGAGCGGCTGGTGCTCGACTGGACCGAGACCGGCAGCCCGCCGCTGGAAAAGCCCACCGCCACCGGCTTCGGCTCGCGGCTCGTCGACATGACCGTGCGCGGCCATTTCCGCGGCACGATGGAGACCGAATGGCACGAGGACGGGCTGCGCCACAGGCTGATCCTGCCGATGGGCCGGGTCGAGATCTGAGCCGCCGGGGCGAGTTGCCGAAAAGAGAGGCATTCGCCCGGAAAAGTGCAACGCTTCCGGCCCGCCCGCTTGCATTGGGCCGGAATTCGGAGAAGCTGGGGTCCGGACATTTTCGCCGCCCCGGCTTTCCGCCGCATCGGGCCGGGACGGCACGGACCCGATCGTTCCAGGGTCCTCACGCAGAGAAAGCGGCAACAGGACGACCATGGCCGACGTCTCGTTTCTCCTGAACGGAGAGATCGTGCGCCTCGACGGCATCGACCCCACGACGACATTGCTGGACTGGCTGCGCGACTCCCGCGGGCTGACAGGCACCAAGGAGGGCTGCAACGAGGGCGATTGCGGCGCCTGCACCGTTGTGGTGACCGACGGCGGGGGACCGCGCGCGCTGAACGCCTGCATCCTCTTCCTGCCGCAGCTCCATGGCCGCGCCGTGCGCACGGTCGAGGGCATCGCCGGGCCGGACGGACAGCTCCACCCGGTGCAGCAGGCGATGGTGGATCTGCACGGCTCGCAATGCGGCTTCTGCACGCCGGGCTTCATCGCCTCGATGGCGGCGGCGCACGCGGCCGGCGCGACGGATTTCAACGACAAGCTGGCGGGCAATCTCTGCCGCTGCACCGGCTACGCGCCGATCGTCCGCGCCGCCGAGGCCGCCGCGTCCGAGCCTGTGCCGGACTGGATGGCCGAGGACCTTGCCGTTCTGGGCGCGCCGGAGTCGGACATGCCGGTGACGGCGGATGCGCTGGCGGAGTGGTACCTCGCCAACCCGGACGCCACGCTGGTTGCGGGCGCGACCGATGTCGGCCTGTGGATTACCAAGCAGTTCCGCAAGATCGGCCCGGTCGCCTTCCTCAACCGCATCCCCGAACTCGCCGGAATCGCCGTCACCGACGAAGCGATCCGCATCGGCGCCATGACGACCGTCAGCGAATTCGGCGCCTTCATCGCGGGCCATCACCCGGGGCTGGCCGAGATGATCCGCCGCTACGGCTCCACGCAGGTGCGGAACGCCGCGACGGTCGGCGGCAACATCGCCAACGGCTCGCCGATCGGCGACAGCCCGCCCGCGCTGATCGCGCTCGGCGCCACGCTGCACCTGCGCTGCGGGGCGGACCGCCGCGCGATCCCGCTGGAATCCTTCTTCCTGGATTACGGCAGGCAGGACCGGAAGCCCGGCGAATTCGTCGAGGCGGTCAGCCTCCCGCGCCAGCCAGACCGGCTGAAATGCTACAAGCTGTCGAAGCGCTTCGACCAGGACATCTCGGCCGTCATGGGGGCGCTCTCGGTCACCGTGGAGGACGGCGCCGTGACGGCAGCCCGCATCGCATTCGGCGGCATGGCGGGCATTCCGAAGCGCGCCGCCGCCGTCGAGGCCGCCCTGCTGGGCCGGCCCTGGACGCTGGAAACCGTGACCGCCGCGGCAGCGAAGATGGCCGAGGACTTCACGCCGCTCTCCGACATGCGCGCCTCCGCCGACTACCGGCTGAAGGCCGCCGCCAACATGCTGATCCGCTATTTCCACGAGGATCAAGGCACCGCCGCCAATGTGCTGGAGGTCTCGGCATGACCGTCGCGAAGCCCCTCCCCCACGACGCCGCGCCGCTGCATGTCACCGGACAGGCGCGCTATGTCGACGACATTCCGGTGCCCGCCAGCTGCCTGCATCTCGCCTTCGGGCTTTCCAAGGTCGCCAAGGGCACGCTGACATCGCTCGATCTCGACGCGGTCCGCGCCGCGCCCGGCGTAGTCATGGTGCTGACCGCGGCGGATTTCGGGCATGTCCCCGATTGCTCGCCCGGCGCGCATGACGAGCCGCTCCTGTGTACCGGCGAGATCCATTTCGAGGGCCAGCCCCTGTTCCTCGTCGCCGCGACCAGCCATGGCGCCGCCCGCCGGGCCGCCGCGCTCGGCAAGGCGGAGATCGCGGAAGAGACCCCGGTCCTGTCCATCGACGATGCGCTGGAGGCGGAAAGCTTCTTCGGCGCGAAGCTCGTCTGGGGCCAGGGCGATCCCGATGCCGCGCTCGCGGGGGCGGCGATGACTGCCGAAGGCTCGATGGAGATCGGCGGGCAGGAGCATTTCTACCTGGAGGGCCAGGCCGCCCTGTCGGTGCCGCAGGAAGGCGGCGACATGCTGGTCCATTCCTCGACCCAGCACCCGACCGAGATCCAGCACAAGGTCGCCGAGGCGCTGGAAACCGGTATGCATGCCGTGCGCGTCGAGACCCGCCGGATGGGCGGCGGCTTCGGCGGCAAGGAGAGCCAGGGCAACTGGCTGGCCATCGCCACCGCCATCGTCGCCTCGCGCACCGGCCGTCCGGCGAAGATGCGCTATGACCGCGACGACGACATGGTGATCACCGGCAAGCGCCATGATTTCCGCATCGCGTACAAGGTCGGCTTCGACAACACGGGCAAGATCGCCGGGATCGAGTTCGAGCAGTTCTGCCGCTGCGGCTGGTCGCAGGACCTCAGCCACGCCATCGCCGACCGCGCGATGCTGCATGCCGACAACGCCTATCACCTGCCGCATGTGCGCATCGTCTCGCACCGGCTGAAGACCAATACCGTCAGCGCCACCGCCTTCCGCGGCTTCGGCGGGCCGCAGGGCATGGTGGCGATCGAGCGGGTGCTCGACCATGTCGCCCATGCGGTGGGCAAGGACCCGCTGGAGGTGCGGCGGCTCAACTACTACGACACGGTGCCCCGGCACGGCGACGGCCTTGCCGCGGGCATGGAGGACGGCCGCGGCGTCGTGCCCGGGCCGCATGCGGTGCCGCAGATCACGCCCTATGGCATGCCGGTCGAGGATTTCGAGCTGCACGAGATGACGGAGGCGCTGGCCGCCTCCTGCGGGTATGCCGGCCGCCGCGCCGCGATCCGCGAGTGGAACGCGGCCAGCCCGGTGCTGAAGCGCGGCATCGCGCTCGGCCCGGTCAAGTTCGGGATCAGCTTCACGCTCACCCACCTGAACCAGGCGGGCGCGCTGGTGCATGTCTATCAGGACGGCTCCATCGCGATGAACCATGGCGGCACCGAGATGGGACAGGGGCTGTTCCAGAAGGTCGCGCAGGTCGCGGCCAGCCGCTTCGGCGTCCGCCCCGAGCGGGTGAAGATCACTGCGACGGACACGGCCAAGGTGCCCAACACCTCGGCCACCGCCGCCTCCTCGGGCTCTGACCTCAACGGCATGGCCGTCCGCGCCGCCTGCGACACGATCGTGGAACGGCTGGCGGAATTCGTCGCCGAGAAGCACCAGGCCAGCCCGCGCGAGGTGGTCTTCGCCGAGGACAAGGTAACGGTTGGCGGGGCGGAATACAGCTTCGAGGAAGTCGCGAAGGCGGCCTACGAGGCGCGGATCAGCCTCTCGGCCACCGGCTTCTACAAGACGCCGAAGATCGAATGGGACCGCATCGCCGGGCACGGGCGGCCGTTCTACTACTTCGCCTACGGCGTCGCCTGCACCGAGGTCGTGCTCGACACGCTGACCGGCGAGAACCGCATCCTGAGGACCGACATCCTGCATGACTGCGGCAGCTCGCTGAACCCGGCGCTCGACAAGGGCCAGGTCGAGGGCGCCTATGTGCAGGGCGCGGGCTGGCTGACGATGGAGGAGCTGGTCTGGGACGCCAAGGGGCGGCTCAGGACGCACGCGCCCTCGACCTACAAGATCCCGGCCTGTTCCGACCGGCCGCCGGTCTTCAACGTCGCGCTCTGGGACCGGCCGAACCGGGAGGACACGATCTACCGCTCCAAGGCGGTGGGCGAGCCGCCCTTCATGTTGGGCATCTCCAACTTCCTGGCGCTGTCCGACGCGGTCGCGGCCTGCGGGGACGCCTATCCGGCGATCGACGCCCCCGCCACGCCCGAGCGGCTGCTCTGGGCGGTGGAGCGGGTGAAATCATGAGCTTCGACCGGGAGGAGCTGGTCCGCGCCGTGGAATGCCACGGACGCGTGGCGCGCATCGTCGTGGCCGAGGCCAGGGGGTCGGCGCCGCGGGGGCCGGGCACCGCGATGCTGGCCTGGGCGGACGGACAGGCCGGCACGATCGGCGGCGGGGCGCTGGAATACCGCGCAGTGGCGGCGGCGCGGGAGATGCTGGCAGCGGGCGGCGCGCGGGTGGCCCGGCAGGCGCTGGGACCGGCGCTGAACCAGTGCTGCGGCGGCGCGGTAACGCTGGTGACCGAAATCTTCGATGCAGAGTCCCTGCCCGGCGACGGACCTTTCGTCCGCCGGGTCGAAGGCAGCAGGGAGATGCCGCTCGGCTTGCGCCACGCGCTGAAGGCCGCGCGCGGCCAGGGAATCCCGCCGCAGGCGCGGCTGGCCGACGGCTGGCTGATCGAGCCGCAGGCCGCGGCCCGGCGGCCGCTCTGGATCTTCGGCGCGGGCCATGTCGGCCGGGCGCTGGTCGGCATTCTCCGGCCGCTGCCGGATTTTGCGGTCACATGGGTCGATACCGGGCCGGAGCGGTTCCCGGACGCCATCCCCGCGGACGTCACCGCCCTGCCCGCCCCCGACCCTGTGCGCGCGCTGGCGCTGGCGCCGCAGGAGGCGGAGATCCTGATCCTCACCTATTCGCACGAGCTGGACCTGGCGCTGTGCCATGCCGCGCTGGCCCGGGGACAGGCCCGGATCGGACTGATCGGATCGTCCACGAAATGGGCACGGTTCCGCTCGCGTCTTGGGCATCTGGGCCATTCGCGGGCGGAAATCGCGCGGATTGCCTGCCCGATCGGCAATCCCGCCCTCGGGAAACACCCGCAGGCGATTGCCGTGGGCGTCGCCGCCGCGCTACTGAGCGCACAGGTTCGTGAAGACACAGCAAGACAGGACCGCACGGGGTGAATTCGACTGACGACCTGCTGGTCATCGACGGGGTGACCAAGGCCTATCCCGGTGTGGTGGCCAATTCCAATGTGTCCTTCCGCATCAGGAAGGGCGAGGTGCATGCGCTCCTGGGCGAGAACGGCGCCGGGAAATCGACGCTGGTGAAGACCATCTACGGGCTGGTGACGCCGGACAAGGGCACGATGGTGCTCGACGGCCAGCCCTACGCGCCGCCCGAGCCTTCCGCGGCGCGGCAGGCAGGCGTGGCGATGGTGTTCCAGCATTTTTCGCTCTTCGACGCGCTGACCGTGGCCGAGAACATCGCGCTCGGGATGGAGACGCCGCCGAAGCGCCGCGTGCTGGCCCGCCAGATCCGGGAGGTGTCGGAGGCCTACGGCCTGCCGCTCTCGCCGAACCGGCGGGTGGGCGACCTTTCGGCGGGCGAGCGCCAGCGGGTGGAGATCGTCCGCTGCCTTCTGCAGAACCCGCGGCTCCTGATCATGGACGAGCCGACCTCGGTGCTGACCCCGCAGGAGGTGGAGATCCTGTTCCGCACGCTGCGCCAGCTCAGCGCCGAAGGCACCGCGATCCTCTACATCTCGCACAAGCTCGACGAGATCCGCGCGCTCTGCGACACCGCGACGATCCTGCGCCACGGCCAGGTCGTCGGCGATTGCGTGCCGCGCGACACCTCGGCCCGCGACATGGCCGAAATGATGGTCGCCGCCAAGCTCGACACGCCGGTGAAGCATCCGGGCGCGCCTGGGGCCGAGATCTTCTCGGTCAACGGCCTGTCGCTGCCGGCCGCCAGCCAGTTCGGCACCGCGCTGAAGGAGATCGGATTCTCGGTCGCCAAGGGCGAGATCCTCGGCATCGGCGGCGTCGCCGGGAACGGCCAGGACGAGCTTTTCGCCGTGCTCTCGGGCGAGACCCGCACCGCGCCGGACAGCGTCACCTTCGAGGGGCAGGCAGTCGGCCGGCTCGGCCCGCACGAGAGGCGGGTCCTCGGCATCCTCTCCGCTCCCGAAGAGCGGCTGGGGCATGCCGCCGCGCCGGACATGAGCCTGACCGACAACGCGCTGATGACCGCCGCGCTGAGGATGCGCCTGGCGCCCGGCGGCTGGATCGACTGGCGGCGGGTGCGCGAATATGCCGAGCATGTCATCAAGGCCTTCGACGTGCGCACGCCGGGGCCGGGCACGGCCGCGGGCGCGCTGTCCGGCGGCAACCTGCAGAAATTCGTCGTCGGCCGCGAGGTGCTGCAGAATCCGGGGCTGCTGATCGTCAACCAGCCGACCTGGGGCGTCGATGCCGCTGCCGCCGCGCATATCCGCAAGGCGCTGATCAAGCTTGCCGAAGGCGGCGCCGCGCTGATCGTCATCAGCCAGGATCTGGACGAGCTGATGGAGATCTCCGACCGGATCACCGCGATCTGCGACGGGCGAATGGTGCGGCCCCGCCCCGCGCAGGGGCTGACGATGAACGACCTCGGGCTCATGCTGGGCGGCCGGGACCCCGAAGAGGAGGCCGCGGCATGATCCGGCTGGAACGGCGCCCGGCGCCCTCGAAATCCTGGACCTATCTAGCGCCGCTGCTGGCCGTCCTGGCGACGATGATCGCGGGCGCCATCATGTTCGCGCTTCTCGGCAAGGACCCGTTTCTCGCCATCAAGACGATCTTCTGGGACCCGATCTTCTCGCCGCAATTCGGCAGCTATTCGCGGCCGCAGCTCCTGATCAAGGCCGGGCCGCTGATCCTCATCGCCATCGGCCTGTCGCTCGGGTTCCGGGCGGGCATCTGGAACATCGGCGCCGAGGGCCAGTACATCATGGGGGCGCTGGCGGGCGCCGGGCTGGCGCTGGCGCTCTACCCGATGGAGCTGCCGATCCTGCTGCCGCTGATGGTCATCGCCGGCGCGCTCGGCGGCTGGGCCTGGGCAATGATCCCCGGCCTGCTCAGGACGATGTTCAACACCAACGAGATCCTCGTCTCGCTGCTGCTCGTCTACGTGGCCGAGCAGATCCTGTCGGCGGCGGCGGTGGGCTTCCTGAGGAACCCCGAGGGCGGCGGCTTCCCCGGCTCGCGCAACCTGCAGGGCTACCCTTCGGCGCACAACGCCGAGATCATTGCCAATTCAGGCATCCACTGGGGCGTGGTCGCCGCGCTGATCGCGGTGATCGCCGCCTATGTGCTGCTGCAGCGCCACGTGCTCGGCTTCCACATCAAGCTGGCGGGCGAGGCGCCGCGGGCGGCGAAGCTGGCGGGCGTGAACCCTGCAAGGCTGATCCTGTTCTGCATGGGCGTCTCGGGCACGCTGGCGGGCATGGCCGGGCTCTTCGAGGTGGCCGGTCCCGCGGGCAAGATCTCGATCGATTTCGGCGCGGGCTACGGCTTCACCGCGATCATCGTCGCCTTCCTCGGGCGGCTGCATCCGGTGGGCATCCTGCTGGCCGGGCTCCTGATGGCGCTCACCTACATCGGGGGCGAGCTGGCGCAGCTGATGCTGAGCCTGCCTGCCGCCGCGATCCAGGCCTTCCAGGGGATGCTGCTGTTCTTCCTCCTCGCCTTCGACGTCTTCAGCCACTACCGGCTGCGCATCGCCACCGGGAGGGCCGCGTGATGGACATTTCCCTGATCAACCTGATCCCGCTGCTGATGGCCGCCTCCACCCCGATCCTGCTGGCAGGCCTGGGCGAGCTGGTCGTGGAGAAATCCGGCGTGCTGAACCTGGGCGTCGAGGGCATGATGATCACCGGCGCGATCACCGGCTTCATGGCCGCCGTCGCCACCGGATCGCCGACGCTGGGATTCCTCGGCGGCGCGGCAGGCGGCGCGGTGCTGGCGCTGGTCTTCGGCGTGCTGACGCAAGGATTGATGTCGAACCAGGTGGCGACCGGCCTTGCGCTGACGCTCTTCAGCCTCGGGCTCTCGGCGCTGCTCGGCCAGAGCTTCGTCGGGCTGAAGCCCCCGGTCACGCCCGAGCTGCACATCCCGGTGCTGTCGGACATCCCCGTGCTCGGCCCGATGCTGTTCGAGCATGACGGCATGGTCTATTTCAGCCTCGTCGCCCTCGCCGCGGTCTGGGCCTTCCTGCGCTATTCGCGCCCTGGGCTGATCCTGCGCGCGGTGGGCGAGAACCACGCCGCGGCGCATGCGCTCGGCTACAAGGTCACCCGTATCCGCATCTTCGCCATCCTCTTCGGCGGGGCGATGGCCGGGCTCGGCGGCGCCTATCTGAGCCTCGTGCGCGTGCCGCAATGGACCGAGGGCATGACCGCGGGCGCGGGCTGGATCGCGCTGGCGCTGGTGGTCTTCGCCGCCTGGCGGCCCTTCCCCCTGCTGATCGGCGCCTATCTCTTCGGCGGCATCACGGTTCTGCAGTTGAACATGCAGGCGGCGGGCGTCAACGTGCCGGTGGAGCTTCTGTCGATGTCGCCCTATCTGGTCACGATCCTCGTTCTCGTCGTCATGTCCGCCGCCGGCGCGGCAGCCGGCGCGCCGGGATCGCTGGGCCGGGCCTTCCACGCATCGCGCTGAGGCCGGAACCGGGAACTGGACGGGAAGACCGAGATGAGGCGAGCAGAGATCCTGAGCGTGCTGGAGGGCGAGCATCCCCGGCTGGGCCGCATCGTCGCCTTCCTCCTTAACGGCGCGATCGTGCTGTCGGCAGTCGCGATCACGCTGGAATCGCTGGACGACCTGCCGCCCGTCTTCGACGGGGCGATGCAGATCTTCGAGTGGTTCATCCTTGCGGTCTTCACCACCGAATACATCATCCGCATCATCTGCGCGCCGCGGCCGCTGCATTACATCTTCAGCTTCTGGGGCATCGTCGACCTGATGGCCTGCCTGCCCGCCTTCGCCATGCTCAGCCCGGAATGGGCGGCGCTGCGCTCGCTGCGGGTGGTGCGGCTGTTCCGGCTGCTGAAGCTCCTGCGCGCCGCGCATGCGCTGGACCGGCTCACCGACGCGCTGGCCTCGGTGAAGGGCGACCTCACGGTCTTCGCGCTGCTCGCGGGGATCGTCCTCTACATTGCCGCCGTCGGCATCTACATCTTCGAGCATGACGCCCAGCCCGAGGCCTTCGGGTCGATCCCCGAAAGCATGTGGTGGGCAGTCGTCAGCTTCACCACCGTGGGCTACGGCGACAGCTATCCGATCACCGCCGGGGGGAGGATCTTCACCTCGGCCATCCTATTCGTCGGGCTGGGGGTCATTGCCGTCCCCGCCGCCGTGATCACCTCGGCGCTCATCGAACAGTCCCGGCAAGACCGCAGCAGGAAGGAAAGACATGAGATTTCCCAGCATTTCCGCCATGGCCACCAGCCTCGCCCTCGCCATGGGCGCGGCGACCGCAGCCCTCGCGGCTGACCCGGTCAAGGTCGGATTCGTCTATGTCGGCCCCGTCAACGACGGCGGCTGGTCGCAGCACCACCACGAGGCGGCCGTGAAGCTGAAGGAGCATTTCGGCGACCAGGTGGAGCTGATCGAGCAGGAGTCGGTGCCGGAAGGTCCGGATGCCGAGCGCGTCATGACCCAGATGGCGCTGACCGGCGCGGACATCATCTTCGCCACCTCCTTCGGCTACATGGACCAGGTGGAAAGCGTCGCGGCAAAGTTCCCTAACGTGAAGTTCGAGCATGCGACCGGCTTCAAGTCGGGCCCGAACTTCGCCAACTATTCGGCGCGCTTCTACGAGGGCCGGGCGGTGATGGGCACCATCGCCGGCATGATGACCGAGACCAACAAGATCGGCTATCTCGCCTCCTTCCCGATCCCGGAAGTCATCCGCGGCATCAACTCAACCTACATCCATGCCAAGAAGGTCAATCCCGACGTCGAGATCCGCGTCGTCTGGCTGAACACCTGGTACGACCCGGCGAAGGAAGCCGACGCGACCCAGGCGCTGCGCGAGCAGGGCGTCGACGTGATCCTGGCCCATACCGACTCCACCGCCCCGCTGGCGACGATGGAGAAGGTCGGCGGCTACGGCTTCGGCCAGGCGGCGGACATGGCGCAATACGCGCCGAAGCCGCGGCTGAGCTCGATCATCGACGAATGGGCACCCTATTACGAGGAGCGCGTCCAGGCGGTGATGGACGGCACCTGGGAAACCGCGATGACCTGGTCGGGCATCAAGGACGGCATGGTCGGCATCGGCGAATTCTCCGACGCCATGCCCGAGGAGGTGAAGGCCAAGGCCACCGAGGTGATGAACTCGATCGTCGACGGCAGCTACCATCCGTTCACCGGCCCGCTGAACAAGCAGGACGGCACCCCCTGGCTGGCCGATGGCGAGGTCGCGGATGACGGCACCCTGGCCGGCATGAGCTTCTATGTCGAAGGCGTGACGGGCGACATCCCGAACTGATCCCGTCCCCGGGACGGCAAGCGGAAGCGCGCAGCGCAGCCTGCGCGCTTTTCCCGTTTCAGAGCAGGCGGTAGCCGCGCTCGGCCAGCGGACGCGGCCCGGTCTGGGCCTGGGCGAAGCGCTCGGCCATGTAGCGGTACTCGGTCGGGATGTCGCGCATCGACAGGATGCCGATCACCAGCGCCCCCTCCAGGACCGGCAGGTGGCGGAAGCCGCCCTCGTACATCGCCTGCAGCGCCGCGGCCACGCTGTCGGACGCGTCGATCACCTCCGGCCCGCGGCTCATCACCTCGCTGACGGCCGTGCCGTCCATCGGCAGCCCCTCGCAGACCGCGCGGTGGATCACGTCGGTCTCGCACAGGATGCCGCAGAGCGCGCCTTCCTCCATCACGGCCAGCGCCCCGTCTCCGGCCCGGCGCATCTCGCGGCAGGCCTCGCGCAGGCTCTGCCCCGGCAGGACGCTGCCGAACGGGCGGTTCCGCACCACATCCCCGACGGTTCTGATCACCATCTGCTCCTCCTAACGATGTCGATGGCAAAACCATCTGTCATATTCCTGTTACAAACTAGTCCGGTATCCCGTTATCGCAACGTTAACGAAAACCGCTTCCGCAGCGCCCCGCCGGAAAGAGACGGCTTTTCCTGACTTTCGAATGCGGAATTTAGCATGGATCAAGTTTTCCGGATGCGTGACGCGCTAGGAAGCGGCCAGCCAGCAACCATTCCCGGAAAGGGGCCGACGATGACCTGGGCCGACAAGCTCGACGAAATGAGAACCAGCCTGCGCAGCCTGAACCAGGCGGCACCGGAGATGAGCAAGGGCTTCGGCGCCCTGTCCAAGGCGGCCAAGACCGGCACCGCGCTCGACAAGAAGACGCTGGAGCTGATCGCGCTGGCAATTGCCGTGGCCGACCGCTGCGAGCCCTGCATCGCCTTCCATACCGAGGCGCTGGTGAAATGCGGCGCCACCCGGGAAGAGATCTCGGACATGCTGTCGATGTGCGTGCAGATGGGCGGCGGGCCGTCGCTGATGTACGCCGCCAAGACGCTGGCCTGCTACGACGAGCTGGCGGCGGCCTGAACGGAAGGGCCGCCCGGCACCGGCGCGGGCGGCCTTCCCTGCCGCGTCAGACCAGCATGGTCACGCGGTCGTCCGGGCCGAGCGCGGTATCGCGGAACTCGGCGAAGCGCTCCACCAGCAGCCGGTACTGGGTCGGGATGTCCCGCATCGACAGGATGCCGACCAGTTCGCTGCCCAGCATGACCGGCAGGTGGCGGAAATCGCCGTCGGTCATGATCTTCATGGCTTCCGCCAGGCTGGCGGAGACGTCGATGGTGCAGGGATCGGCCGTCATCACGGCAGCGACCAGCGTCTCGGTGGTGGCCCGGTCGGCGCAGATCGCGCGGGCGATCACGTCATGTTCGGATACGATGCCGACAAGCTCCCTGCCGTCCAGGACCGCAACCGCCCCTTCGGGCGCGACGGCGAGCTTGTGGCAGGCCTCCCGGACGGTCGCGTCTGGCGATACGGTCTGGAGCGGGCGGGATGTCACGATCATGGCGATCGACTGATGGATCATGCGAGTCCTCCCTGCATTGTCCAGCTTGATGATGGGCATTGTAGTCGAATTCCGGACTGAACCGGCCAGCTTCCTGCGCGGGCGGTTAACGAATCCTAAGCGCGCCCTGCCCCGGCGGACGCTGGACAGACGGCACGGCCGGTGCTTGGATTTCCCGAAGGAGCGCCGCGGCACGGAGGCAGGCGGCGGGCAGGAGGAGATCGGGAATGCCGGTGATTGCACGCGATTACGTCGAGGTGGCGAAGGAGCTGGACCGCTTCCGCCCGGCCATGCTGGCCGCCCGGATGGTCTCGGGGCTGGCCGATGTCTCGCGCGACGGCAAGGCCGAGGCGGCGCTGACCCGCGGCGGGACGCTGCTGATCACCGGCTCGAACGGCATCCGCGACTATGTCGACTTCAACCTGCGCCCGGACCGCCGCCTGGCCGATTCGGCGCGGCTGGCGCAGCTGACCGGATCGCTGCCCGTCAGCCAGTTCCACGGCGGCTTCCTGCTGCATGCGCTGAAGGTCATGGCCTTCCTGCGCGGGCGGAAGCCGACATTCATCGCCGGCCATTCGCTCGGTGCGGCCTCGGCCCAGATCATCGGCACCGCGCTGAAAGTCCCGGCCATCGGCTTCGCCTCGCCCCAGGTGATCCGGGCCGACCAGCCGCAGGTCGAGGGCGAGGGCTGGGTGATGAACGTCGTGTGGAAGCAGGATTTCGTCACCGAGGGCTACAAGCTGAAAAACCTGCGCTGGCTCGGCTCGGTGCAGGAGCTCGACAGCGCGCGGTCGCATTTCGGCATCGACCACGTGGTGAAGGACTACATCTCGCTGCTGAAGCACGACCGCCACGCGGCCGCGCCGAAGCTGACGCCGATGTGGCCCCGCCCGCAGGCGCCAACGGCCGTCGCCTGAGCCCTTCGCCTTGCCTGCGCCCGCCCGGTTTCGTATGCCAGCCGCAAGAGCCGGGAGGGGTGCCCCATGGAAATCCGAAACAGCAAGACCGGGATCCGCCGTGCCATCGCGACGATGCGCGCGGGCGGGGCGCAGCGGATCGGTTTCGTGCCGACCATGGGTGCGCTGCACGAGGGCCATCTTGGCCTCGTCCGCATGGCCAAGGCCAATTGCGACCGGGTCGTCGTCTCGGTCTTCGTGAACCCGACCCAGTTCGAGGATCCGTCCGACCTGGAGAAATACCCCCGCGATGACGCGCGCGACCTGGATCTGCTGCGCGCCGAAGGGGTGGATGCCGTGTTCCTGCCCGGCGTGGACGAGATGTATCCGCCGGGCGCGCAGACCATCGTCGAGACCACCGGACTGTCGAAGGTGCTGATCGGCGCGCTGCGCCCCGGCCATTTCCGCGGCGTCGCCACGGTCGTCACCAAGCTCTTCAACATCGTGCAGCCGGATGCCGCCTTCTTCGGCGAGAAGGACTACCAGCAGCTCGCGGTGATCCGCACCATGGTGCGCGATCTCGACGTGCCCGTGGAGGTCGCCGGCCATCCGATCGTGCGCGAAGCCGACGGGCTGGCCATGTCCTCGCGCAATGTCCGCCTGTCGGAAGAGCACCGGATCGAGGCGCCGGTGCTGAACCGCGCGCTCGACCGCGCCGAAGAGCTGGCCAAGGGGCCGGTGACCATCGGCGAGCTGCGCGCCGACATCGCGCTGACACTGGCCGAGGCGCCTTCCGCCGAAGTCGACGCGATCGACATCCAGGATGCCGCGACCCTGGCCGACCTGGACGGTCCGCTCGACCGACCGGCGGTGATCCTGCTCGCCGTCCGCTTCGGCCCAATCCTCCTCATCGACAACCGCGTCGTGACCCCCGCCTAAGGAGACATCCATGAGCACCCAGGCCCCCATCCGCCGCGTCACCGTCCCTCAGATCGCCCGGCGCAAGGGCGGCGAGCCCATCGTCTCGCTGACCTCCTACCATGCCCATACCGCCGCGATCGTCGACGAGGTGGCCGATTTCATCCTGGTGGGCGACAGCCTCGGGATGGTGATGCACGGCATGGAATCGACCGTCGGCGTGCCGCTCGACCTGATGATCATGCATGGCCGGGCCGTGGTCCGCGGCACGAAGAGGGCGCTGATCGTGGTCGACATGCCCTTCGGCACCTACGAGGAAAGCCCCTCCATCGCCTTCCGCAACGCCGCCAAGATCATGAAGGAAACCGGCTGCGGCGCGGTCAAGCTGGAGGGCGGCAAGCGCATGGCCGAGACCATCCGCTTCCTGACCGAGCGCGGCATTCCGGTGATGGCCCATATCGGCCTGACCCCGCAATCGAGCCATGTCATGGGCGGCTTCAAGACTCAGGGCAGGGACGAGGAAAGCTGGCCGATGCACGAGGAGGATGCCCGTGCAGTGGCCGAGGCCGGCGCCTTCGCGCTGGTGCTGGAGGGCATGCTGGAGCCGCTGGCGCGCCGGATCACCGACCAGGTCGCCATCCCCACCATCGGAATCGGTGCCTCCGCCCATTGCGACGGCCAGATCCTCGTGCTGGAGGACATGCTGGGCCTAAACCCCTGGACTCCGAAATTTGTCAAGGTTTACGGTCAGTTGGGTGACATGATCAAGCAGGCGGTCAAGTCCTATGCCGAAGAAGTGCGCGACCGCTCCTTCCCCGGCGAGGATCAAGTGTACCGTTAAGATCAATTTACTTGACCTTGCGAAGCTAAACGGTTTCCATCCCGCACGTTGAATTCAGGATGAATGTTTTGGCGGACGGAACATGTCTCTGCTGAGTGCGCTTGCGCAGTACAGCCTCGTGAACAGCCGCATCGACGCGCTGCTGCAGCGGGACGAGCCCGACACGGCTGACCTGTCGCTGCTGCTGCGCCAGGCAAGCGACCTTCGCGGCGAAGTCCTCGGGGCGGCGCCGCGCGACCCGCAGGAGGCGGCGCAGAAGCTGGCCTGCATCGTCAACCTGATCCAGCGCGACGCGCAGATGCAGGGCTTCGCCCCCGAGCTGTCGGCGCTGCTGGATGCGGCACAGGAAGCCTGCGGCGCGATCGGCCAGCCGGAACGGACCGCGGCCGTGCCCTGCATGACCCGGCCCTCCGGCGCGCGCCCGGCCGCGCATTTCGGCGGATCGGTGGCCGACTATGTCGCCTTCGCCGAGGGGCGGCTGTCGCTGATCGGCACGGATTACTGCTTGATCGCCACCAGCGAGGAGACCGCGCGCCATTTCGGGCGGCAGCAGATATCGCTGATGGGGATGCCGCTGGCCGAGGTGATCGGCCGCCACCGCTTCGAGACGCGCGCCCGCGCCCGGCTCGACGCCTGTTTCGCGGGCAAGCTGCAGACATACCATGTCGCGCTGCCGGACCACGGCCGGGCGACGATCATGCGCTGCGACATGCGCCCGGTGAATTCCGGCGAGGGCGGCATCCTCGGCGCGCTGGTCTACATGACCGACGTCACCCAGCAGGTGAAGCGGCTGCGCCCCGACCAGGACCTGTTCGCCGTCGACATGCGCCACGGCGCCTGATCCCGCCGGAAACGCGAAGGGGCCGCAGCGCGGCCCCCGGTCCGGTCACAGCATCCCGGGAATGACCTGGTCCGGCGGGCGGTGGCCGTCGGCGAAGGTCTTGATGTTGATGATCACCTTCTCGCCCATCTCGATCCGGCCCTCGACCGTGGCCGAGCCCATGTGCGGCAGCAGCACCACATTGGTCAGGTCGCGCAGCGGCGCGGTCGACTCGGGGCCCTTCTCGAACACGTCGAGCCCCGCCCCGGCCAGTTCGCCGGCGCGCAGCGCCCGGGTCAGCGCCGCCTCGTCGATCACCTCGCCGCGCGAGACGTTCACCACGACGGCGGTGCGCTTCATCAGCTTCAGCCGCCGCGCGTTGACCAGGTGGAACGTGTCGGCCGTCGACGGGCAGTTGACCGACAGGATGTCCGAGCGGCGGATCATCTCGTCGAGGTCTTCCCAATAGGTCGCGCCCAGCTCCTCGGCGACCGAGGAATGGACGGGACGCCGGTTGTGGTAGTGGATTTCCAGCCCGAAGGCCCGGGCGCGGCGCGCCACCGCGGTGCCGATCCGGCCCATGCCGATGATCCCCAGCCGCCGCCCGCCGAGGCGGCCGCCCAGTAGCGCGGTCGGGGCCCAGCCCTTCCACTGGCCGGACTGCATCAGAGCCAGGCCCTCGGGGATGCGCCGGGTGACGCCCAGCATCAGCGCCATCGCCATGTCGGCGGTGTCGTCGGTGACGACATTGGGGGTGTAGGTCACGAGAATGCCGCGCTGCCGCGCGGTGCGGACGTCGATGTGGTCGACCCCCGCGCCATAGTTGGCGAAGAGCTTCATGTTCGGGCCGGCCTGGGCGATCATGCCCGCGTCGATCTGGTCGGTCACCGTCGGCACCAGGACGTCGGCCGTGCGGATCGCCTCGATCAGCTCCGCCTTGGTCATCGGCGTGTCGTCTTCGCGCAGGGTGGTGTCGAAGAGATCCGCCAGGCGCTTCTCAACGGCTTCCGGCAACCGCCGGGTCACGACAACTTTCAAACGGTCCTGCCCCATTCTCTCCACCCTCGGTCTTTCCTTGAGCCCCATTCGGTGGCAAATTGCGGCATAAGATCAGGGGACACAAGAACCCCGGTGCGCGCGCGGCAATTTAAACCGCGGCCCAGGCAGAGCAGAGGCAAGGCAATGAGACCATTGTACAGGGCCGTCTTGGCGGTCGCGCTCGCCGCGGCGGCACCGGCAGCTGCCCAGCAGCAGAAAATCGGCTCCGAAACCGGCCAGCCGCTGCCGCGCTGGGTGTCGATGAAGGCGCCCGAGGCGAATGCCCGGCGCGGGCCCTCGATCAACCACCGCATCGACTGGGTGTTCAAGCACCGCAACATGCCGCTGATGGTGACGGCCGAATACGGCCATTGGCGCCGCGTCGTCGACCGCGACGGCTTCGGCGGCTGGGTGCATTACGTGCTGCTCAGCCGCAACCGCACGGTGATCGTCGACGACGACATGCTGGAGATCCACCGCGGCCCCGAGGACGCCTCCGAGGTGCTGGCCGAGGCGCAGGAGGGCGTGATCGCCCAGCTGAAGGAATGCGAGTCCGGCTGGTGCCGCATCACCGCGGACGGCATCCGCGGCTGGGTCCATGAAAGCGGCATCTGGGGCGCGGGCGATCCGGAAATGCCGGACCGCGCCAACATCGCGCCGCCGCCCGGCCCCGACCTCGCGGCCGAGGCCAAGTAGCGCTCAGGCGGCCGCGACCGTCATCGGCGCGTCGAACCAGTGTTCCTCGAGATTGGCCGTGTCCCCGATGCGGTCGACCACGGCGAAGAGCCCCGGCGCCGACAGCGGCGTCAGCACGCCGTGCCAGGTGCCGCGGTGCAGGTTGATCCCCTGCCCCGGCGCCGTCAGGAAGGCATGAACCGGCCCCGGCACATCGTCCCGGCCCTCGGCCACGACGACGAGGAACGGATCCATCGACATCGGCAGGAAGGCCTGGCTGCCCTCGGGATGGCGCTCGACCATCTCCAGCTTGTAGGGAAGGCTGCGCGGCTCGGCCTTGAACAGGCTGACCCCGGCCCGGCCGCCCGGTCCGAAATCGAGCTGCGCCAGGTCGTGGAACCGGCCGCAGAGCCCCTGGTTGATCAGCTTGTCGGGCGCCCCCGCAGCCTCCAGCACGTCGCCGAAGGGCGCGAAGGCCGCCTGGGTCAGCGGCCTTGCGAGGATCGTCATGCCGGACGGCCGAAGAGCCGCAGCCGGCTCACCCCGCCATCCGGGAAGATGTTGAAGCGCACATGCGTCACCGCGCCGAAATCGGCTTCCAGCTCGTCGGCGTAGGTGTGGATCGCGTCCGCCGACAGCCGCTGCGGCGGCAGCAGTTCCTTCCAGAACATCGAGTCGGTGATCAGCGCGTCGGTCAGCCCGTCGCCGAAGGCACCCAGATCGGCTGCCTGGATCGAGCAGCGGTCGGGGAAGTTGCCCTTGAAATGGCAGGTGTCGACCAGCGCCTTGTGGATGTGGCCGCGCGCGCCGAGGGCGATGACCATCCAGTCGTAGCCCGGCTCGCGCCGCCGCCGGGTTTCCCAGCCGTCGCCCATGTTGAGGCCGCGCCCCGGTGCCAGCAGGCGGTTGACGTCGCCGTAATGCGCATCCGAGAAGCCCAGCACGCGGCCGCCGTTCAGCGCCGCGACCAGGTCGATCTCCTGGCCGTCGCCGGTCGGGTCCAGCTCCGGCACGCCAAAGACGCGCAGCCGCGCCACGCCGCCATCGGGATAGATGTGCAGCCGCAGGTGGGTCCAGAGCTCGTAGCTCTTGCACGGGAAGTAGTGGTGCGCGCTGGCGCCGAGCGCCTTGTGGTTGAGGATGGTGACCCAGGAGGTCTCCTCGTCCGGCTCCTTGCCCGCGGGCAGCCAGGCCGCCTCGATCCGGCAGGCCGGAGCATAGTTGCCGGTGAAATGCGAGGTATCGACGTCGAAGCCCAGCACCCGGCCGGGCGCCGCGAGCTTGATGATGCCCCAGTCATGCCCGCCGTCGCGGCGCCGCTGGGTCTCCCAGCCGTCCATCCACTTGCCGTGGTCATCGAACTTGTCGGGGATGAAGATCGCAGGCGCATCCGCGAGCATGCGCTCGAGCGGGGCGAAGAATTCGTTGGAGCTGCTGACAGCGCGGGCCCCGAGGCCCGCCGAAGCCAGGTTGATCCCGGTGCGCGCGAAAAGCGGCATGTCCGGGTTGAGGTTTTCTATCGACGGCATCTAGCGTCTGATCTTTCTGGATTACGAGAGGAATTCGGACAGGCGAAGATATGCGATGCGTTCGACCTGCCTGCAAGCCTCGGCAAATTCGCTTTCCGCATCGTGGGACAACCTTCTGTTGAATGCCTCCAGAATGGTCCCTTTGGTGTTGTCGCGCACTGCAATGATGAAGGGGAAGCCGAATTTCGCCGTGTAGGCCCCGTTGAGCCGTTCGAACTCCGCCCGCTCCGCATCGGTCAGCGCGTCGAGCCCGGCCGAGGCCTGCTCGGCGGCCGACTCGGCGGTCAGCCGCTTGGCCGCGGCCAGCTTTCCCGCAAGATCCGGATGCGCCGCCAGGACGCCCATGCGCTCCTCGCCGCTGGCCGACCGGAAGGCGCGGGCCAGCGCCATGTGCATGCCCGCCAGCGAGTCGTAGGCCGGGCCCATTTCCAGCCCCCAGGCGCGTTCGGCAATCCAGGGCGAATGCTCGTAGATGCTGCCGAACTTCGCGACGAAGGCGTCCTTCGCCAGCTCGGTCGGGCGGAAGGTCTCCGCCGGCGGATGCTCCTGCGCCCAATGCGCGGCGATCTCGGCCCGGGTGGCGATCCAGACCTGGTCGCGGCTCAGGACGTAGTCGAGGAACTTCCGCACCGCCTCTGCCCGGCCCGGCCGTCCGGCCAGGCGGCAATGCAGGCCGACGGTCATCATCTTCGGCCTGCCCGCCACGCCCTCGGCATAGAGCCCGTCGAACGTGTCCTTCAGGTAGGTGAAGAAATGCTCGCCGGTGTTGAAGCCCTGCGCCGAGGCGAAGCGCATGTCGTTGGCATCCAGCGTGTAGGGGATGATCAGCTGCTCGCGGCCGCCGAAGCGCTTCCAGTAGGGCAGGTCGTCGTCATAGGTGTCGGCGATGTAGTCGAAGCCGCCTTCCAGCGCGGCCAGCGGCACCGAGTTCATCGAGGCGCGCCCGGTGTACCAGCCGCGCGGGCGCTCGCCGGTGACCTCGGCATGGAGGCGGATCGCCTCCATCATCTGGGCCTCCTCCTCCTCCGCGGGCATGTCCTTGAACTCGATCCACTTAAGGCCGTGGCTGGCCATTTCCCATCCGGCCTCCTGCATCGCCATGACCTGGGCGGGGCTGCGCGCCAGCGCCGAGGCGACGCCGTAGACCGTGACCGGCACGTTGCTGCGGGTGAAAATGCGGTGCAGCCGCCAGAACCCGGCGCGCGCGCCGTATTCGTAGATCGACTCCATGTTCCAATGCCGCTGCCCCGGCCAGTTGGCCGCGCCGACGATCTCGGAGAGGAAGGCCTCGGAATAGGTGTCGCCGTGGAGCAGGCAGTTCTCGCCGCCCTCTTCGTAGTTGACGACGAAGTTGACCGCGATCCGGGCGCCGCCCGGCCATGCTGCATCGGGCGGATTGGCCCCGTAGCCGCCCATGTTGCGTTCGTAGCGCTTCGCCATCTCGGTCATTCGGTCTTCCTCGCTTCCGGCGGGGCCGACAGCCCCGCCCGCAGCATTAGGCATCCGCCGAATGGGGGACAAACGGTTTGTCGCCGCAGACGTGCCGCGGCGCGGCCACTGCCCGTTTACCGGGCAGCCGGGCTCACTGCCCGGCGAAGCGCGCCTGCCACTCGTCGCGCTGGTCGTCGGTAATCTTGGCGAAAAGCACGTCCGGCACGGCGAAGGCATGGCCCGGCTTCAGCGTTTCGGCCATGGCCGCGCGGATATCCTCCGGCCAGTCGATGACCTGCAGCGCGAAGGTCTCGCGCAGCTTCTCCGCCGCGTCCGGGATGAAGGGCGAGCTGAGCCCGGCATAGATCACGGCGAGGTTCAGCGCGAAGCGGACCTGCGCGGCGGCGGCCTCGGGGTCGGTCTTGAACACCGACCAGGGCGCGGCGGCCTGCAGGTATTCGTTGCCCGCCACCCAGATGGCGCGCAGTTCCTGCGACGCCTTGCGGACCTCCATCGCCTCCATCAGGGCCTCGTAGGTCTTCACCCGCGCCTCGATGTCATTCAGCACGGCCTCCTCGGCCTCGCCCCATGCCCCGCCGTCGGGCACCACTTCGCCGAATTTCGAGCGGCAGAACTTGGTCACGCGGCTGACGAAGTTGCCCAGCACGTCGGCAAGGTCCTTGTTCACGCCGGCCTGGAAGTTCTCCCAGGTGAACTCGCTGTCGGAGCTTTCCGGTGCGTGGCTCAGCAGCCACCAGCGCCAGTAGTCCGACGGCAGGATCTCCAGCGCCGCATCCATGAACACGCCCCGGCCCTGCGAGGTCGAGAACTGCCCGCCGTCATAGTTCAGGTAGTTGAAGGACTTGATGTAGTCGACGAGCTTCCAGGGCTCGCGCGAGCCCATGATCGTCGCCGGGAAGCTGAGCGTGTGGAAGGGCACGTTGTCCTTGCCCATGAACTGGACGTAGCGGACATCCTCCGCGCCCTTGTCGGTGCGCCACCAGCGCTGCCAGGCCTCGTCGCCCAGCCCCTTGGCCTCGGCCCATTCGGCGGCGCAGCCGATGTATTCGATCGGCGCGTCGAACCAGACATAGAAGACCTTGCCCTCCATCCCCGGCCAGGGCTCGCGGCCCTTCTGCACCGGCACGCCCCAGTCGAGGTCGCGGGTGATGCCGCGGTCCTGCAGGCCGTCGCCGTCATGCAGCCATTTCTTGGCAATCGACGTGGTCAGGATCGGCCAGTCGGCCTTGGAATCGATCCAGGCATCCAGATCGTCCTTCAGCGCGGATTGCTTCAGATAGAGGTGCTTGGTCTCGCGGACTTCGAGGTCGGTGGAGCCGGAGATCGCCGAACGCGGATTGATCAGGTCGGTCGGGTCCAGCTGCTTGGTGCAGTTCTCGCACTGGTCGCCGCGGGCCTTGTCGTAGCCGCAGTTCGGGCAGGTCCCCTCGATGTAGCGGTCGGGCAGGAAGCGGCTGTCGGCATTCGAGTAGACCATCTTCTCGGAGACTTCGTCGATGAAGCCGTTCTCGGCCAGCGCGGCGGCGAAATCCTGGGTCAGCTCGCGGTTCTGCTTCGAGGAGGAGCGGCCGTAATGGTCGAAGCTGAGGCGGAACCCCTCGGCCAGCTTCGACTGCGTGGCATGCATCTCGGTGCAGTATTCGGCGACGGGTTTCCCGGCTTTGGCCGCGGCCAGCTCGGCCGGGGTGCCATGCTCGTCGGTCGCGCAGAGGAACAGGACCTCGTTGCCCTTCGCCCGGTTGTAGCGGGCATAGAGATCCGCCGGAAGCTGCGACCCGATCAGCGTGCCGAGATGCTTGATGCCGTTGATGTAGGGAAGCGCGGAAGTGATCAGGATGCGTGCCATTGGGGGGTGCCTTTGTCTCGTCCCGGCCCCTTTAGCCCAAGGGGAGGACGAGTTCTAGCGCTGCGTGGCCTGCAGCCGCCAAAGCCCCCCGGCGCGGGGTTTTTCCCGTCGCCGCACGCCGTCCGCCCCCTGCCCCGCGCACGCCAAGGGGCACGGGATTGACCCGTGCCCCTGCAACACAGCGCGGATTGCGTGCGATCAGGCTTCGTCCGACTTGCGGCGGCCGCGCAGGACGGCCGCGCCGCCCAGCAGGGCAAGGCCGAGCATGCCGCCGGCAGCGGGCAGCGGAACCGCGGAGGGTTCGTAGACGACGCGGAGGTTGTAGCCCACGTCCTGCTGCTCGCCGGTGGAGTCGATCGTGATCGAGAAGGAGGTGATGTTGCTCAGCGGCACGCCTTCGGCAGCTGCATAGGTCAGGCCGCCGACGCTCCCGATCAGGGTGTAGGCGTAATCGACGCCGTCGATCGTCAGGGTCATCGCGGTGACATCCGCGCCCGCGCTGTTGCCGATGCCGAGGGAGACGACCGACGAGATGTCATAGGCCGTTGCGGAGGTGAAGTTGTAGGTATCGACCTCGTCAACGCCGGCTTCCAGCGTCTCGGCGACGTAGAAGGGCGACGTCAGAGTATCCAGGTCGACATTGTAGGTCGCTGCCGAGGCAGCAAAAGGCATGGCAGCGACAGCCGCCGGAATTACATATCTATACATTTCGCGTCCGTTCCTTCGATGGGCGGAGGGCGCGGAATTGCCACCGCTCGCGTTAACCATCCTATAGGGCCGGTATAGGGTCAGAACCTGAAATATCGAGGGAAAATTCTCAATATCTTCATTTTTAACACCAGAAACAATCTTCGGTAGAAGACCATCTGCGCACGCTCGCCGCAACCGGAAGTGCGATGCACGGCATCCATGCGCACAGACCGACGAGTCAATGCGATGTTCACGTTTCTATGGAGCAATTGCAGGAGCTTGCCGCTATCATGCCGCAGTCCGGACCGAAAGGGGAAAACGCAGCGCGCGAGCACGATTCGCCGCGCGCCGCAATCCGGGACGCGCGGCGCCGCCGGTCAGGATGCCTTCCGGCGGACGGCAAAGGCGCCGCCGCCCAGCAGCGCGGTGCCGAGCAATGCGCCGGCCATTGGCACAGGAACCGCCTGCGGCGTGAAGCTGAAGGTGATGCCGGCATTGGCGGGCGCGCCCGTCATCGAGAATTCCACGGTGAAATCGCTGGAAATCACGAAATCCGCGATCGACGAATATGCGAGGGCAGCCGATGGGCTGTCGGGCGACAGGTCGATCACCGTGGAAAACGGAGTCGATGCAGAGTCGAGGCCATAGAGGACCAGCGACAGGGAGTCGCCGTCATGGGCATCGGTGCCCGCGACGGAGATGCCCGAAAGCTTGAAGCTCTGCCCTCCGGTCTCATAGGAAAACGAGGCCGTGTCGTCCGGCGCGGACAGCACGAACGCCTCGGTAACCTCGACGCCGTTCAGCAGAGTGGAAGAATGCGCAAAGGCAGGCGCCGCGACCATCGCCGCGGCACATAAGAGTTTTCTCATATTTTATCTATCTCCTCCAGAACGGCGGAATTCGAAAAAATGGTTCCGCACGTTACCCCACCACGGATACAAGGGAGGAGATCTGCTGTCGAGCGTTACTTATCATGTTATTCAATTTTTGCGTGCCTTAAGCCGCGCCGAATGAAGGACTTGCACGCCGCTGCCGGCATGTTCCGGGCTGCGCATGCCGGTCCGGCACACGCAGCTCCGCCCTCAGGCCATGGATGTTTCGAGCGCCGCATCCATGGTGATCTCGGCCGCCATAAGCTTCGAGATCGGGCAATTTTCCTTGGCCGTCCGCGCCGCCTCCAGGAACGCCTCTTCGGAAGCGCCGGGCACCGTGGCCTCGACGGTCAGATGCAGCTTCTGCACCGCGAAGCCGCCCTCTTCCTTGTCGAGGAAGACGGTCGAGCGCGCCTTGATCTCCTCGGCGGCGAACCCGGCCTCGCCGAGGATCATCGACAGCGCCATCGAGAAGCAGGAGGCATGGGCCGCGCCCACCAGTTCCTCGGGATTGGTGCCGGCCTTGTCCTCGAAGCGGGTGTTGAAGCCGTAGGGCTGGCTGTCGAGCGCGCCGCTCTGGGTGCTGACGGTGCCGGTGCCGGTCTTGAGCTCGCCGCGCCAGACGGCGGATCCGTGCTTGCGTATCATGGGACGCTCCTTTCCTTGCTGTGGTCGCCCGGTCAACGGGAGCCGCGGCCAGGTTGTTCCGGGATCACCCCCCGGTTTCCGCCAGCTGCGCCCGGATCCGCAGGTCGACGCGGCCGGAAACGAGCTCGCCATAGCCGTCCGCACCGAAATCGTGGCGGTTGATCGTGCCGGTCAGCAGCACGGTCAGGCGGCTGAGATCGCCCTCGGCGCTGTCGGGCGGCCGGTACAGCTGCGCCTTCAGCGCCAGCGGCCGGGTGACGCCGCGGATCGTGACCATGCCCGAGATCGTCGCCCCGTCGCGCACCGACCCGCTGACCTTCGACGACACGAAGCGGATTTCCGGATAGGCCGCGGCATGCAGCATGCTCTCGCCCTTCAGCGCGTCGGTGATCATCTGGCTGGAGGCACGGATGCGCGGCACGTCCAGCACCACCTCGGCCTTCGAGCGCTCCAGCCTGGCGAAGTCGATCGCCATCCGCGCCGACTTGACCGGCATCACCCCCTCGCCCGGCACCCCGCCGACGGCATAGCCGAAGCGCACCTCCGACCCGGCGGGGTCGAGCCGGTAGCTGCGCGGCTCCGCCGTTGCGGCAAGAGCCGGCAAGAGGAGGCAGAGGATGAGAAGCAGCCGTCGCATGGCCGCAGCTTAGCACGGCCCCGCGCTAACGGCAGGTTAACCATGATCACGATGCCGCCACGGGATCACACCGCTGCGGGCCAGGGCTCCCTTGCCGTTCCCTGCGCATAGGGCGGCTCCTCCGCCATCGGCCAGCCGGCGCCGATCTCCCGCCAGGCGGCGATGGCCGGATCCGCGAGATGGGCATTGACGTAGCCGCGCGCCGCTCCGGCAACCGGCAGGCCGTAGCCCGCGATCCGCATCGCCACCGGCGCATAGAAGGCGTCGGCAATGCTGTATTCCCCGAACAGCCACGGCCCCGTTCCGGCCGCGCGGGTCCGGGCGAAGGCCCACAGCTCCCCGATCCGCTCCAGATCGGCCAGCACCTCGGCGGGCGGCACGAAATCCGTGCGGCGGTGGGTGACCACCATCGGGCAGTTGCCGCGCAGCGCGCCGAAGCCCGCATGCATCTCGGAGGTCACCCAGCGCGCCGCCGCCCGCGCCGCCGGATCGGCAGGCCAGAACCCGGCGTCCGGGTGGCGCTCGTGCAGGGTCTCGGCGATGGCGAGGCTCTCGCCCACCGCCGTGCCGTCCGGCAGGACCAGGACCGGCACGGTCCTGGCAGGGGCCACCGGCGCGAGATCGGCCATCTTGCGGCCCTCGTAGACATCGACTTGGGCCAGCCTGTGTTCCAGGCCGAACCGGTGGAGAAGGAGCCAAGCGCGCAGCGACCAGCTCGAATAGGACGCGTGTCCGACATACAGTTCGTAGCTCATGCGGCAGAGCCTAGCCGCGCGGTCCGCGCGGCGGAAATGGCGTTTTGTGCGGCTCGCCATCACGGGCAGTGATTGGCGCAGCCTTCCTGCCAGCCGGCGCCGGTCCAGTGCAGCCGCGTCACCGACAGGTTGTCCACCTTCTGGGCGAAAATCTCGGCTGCGGGCAGCCCGCGGGCGCGCTGAAGCTGGGTGAGGATCGCGCCGAAATGCGCCACCACGATCACCTCGCCGCCCAGCCCGGCCAGCCGGTCCGCCGCCGCCGACACCCGCGCCGACAGCATGTCCCAGCTCTCGCCCCCCGTCGCGCACGACGCCCCTGGGGCCTGCCAGAAGGCGGCGATGGCCTCGGGCTCATCGGCGTCTATCTCGGCGAAGGCGCGGTTTTCCCAGGCGCCGAAATGGATCTCCCGCAGGTCCGGGTCATGCGGCAGCCGCAGCCGTCCCGGCCCCGCCAGCGCATCGGCCGTGGCCGCGGCCCGAGACAGGTCGGACGACACCAGCCGAGCCTGCGCCGGCAGATGCGCCGACAGCCGCGCGACCTGCGCCGCGTCGGACAGGTCGGCGGGCAGGTCGGTCCAGCCGACCATCGTCTTGGCATGCGTCGGCCCGTGGCGCACCCAATGCAGCATGGTCACGGCAGCACTCCCTTCAGCGCCATCGGCAGCCCCGCCGTCACGAAGACCACCAGCCCCGCCTGCGCCGCCAGCTTCTGGTTCAGCCGTCCCTGCGCATCGCGGAACCGCCGCGCCAGCGGGTTGTCGGGCACGATGCCCTGCCCGACCTCGTTGGAGACCACCACAACCGGACCCGGCGCCGCGGAAAGCGCGGCCAGCAGCGCCATCTCCGCCGCCTCGACATCCGCCTCGGCCAGCATGACATTGGTCAGCCACATCGTCGCGCAGTCGAGCAGGATCCCCGCCCCTGCCGGACAGCGGTGCAGCGCCTCGTCGACGGCCATCGGCGCCTCGATCGTGGTCCAGCCGTTGCCCCTCTGTTCTCGATGTGCCTCCACTTTGAGCGACATCTCGTCATCCCAAATCTGTGAAGTCGCCAGGTAGAATTTTCGCAACCCGCTGTTATCTATCAGGCTTTCGGCAAATTTCGACTTTCCGGAAGCCGCGCCGCCTAGCACGAGAGCGAGATTTGGCAACATTTTTTCCTCCGGGGCTGAACCAAAACGGGGTCTCGCGCGTAGTTGTGATGACAAGAGGAGACCGGACCCCATGGCCCTTGATGCTATCGCAACTGACCAGACCTTGTCGCGCCACGCGATGAAAGCGGAATTACTGGATGCGGAAACCGAACTCAAACTCGCATACGCCTGGCGCGACCAGCGCGACGAACGGGCGCTGCACCGGCTGATCACCGCCTACATGCGGCTGGCGATCTCGATGGCGTCCAAGTTCCGGCGCTACGGCGCGCCGATGAACGACCTCATCCAGGAGGCCAGCCTCGGCCTGATGAAGGCGGCAGACAAGTTCGACCCCGACCGCGGCGTCCGGTTCTCCACCTACGCGGTCTGGTGGATCAAGGCCTCCATTCAGGATTACGTGATGCGCAACTGGTCGATGGTGCGCACCGGCTCCACCTCGTCGCAGAAATCCCTGTTCTTCAACCTCCGCCGGGTCCAGGCGCGGCTGGAGCGCGAGGCCGAGGCCCGCGGCGAGATGCTGGACAGCCACCAGCTGCGCCATATGATCGCCACCGAGGTCGGCGTTCCCCTGCAGGATGTCGAGATGATGGAGGGGCGGCTCTCGGGTTCGGATTTCTCGCTGAACGCCACCCAGTCCAGCGACGAGGACGGGCGCGAATGGATCGACACGCTGGAGGACGAGGGCAGCCAGTCCTCGCATCAGGTGGAGCTGGAGCACGACGCGGCGCATCTGCGCGACTATCTGGGCGTGGCGATGGAGGCGCTGAACGAGCGGGAACGCTTCATCATCCGCGAACGCAAGCTGCGCGAGGACACGCGGACGCTGGAGAGCCTCGGCCAGGAGCTGGGCCTGTCGAAGGAACGCGTGCGCCAGCTGGAGGCGGCGGCCTTCACCAAGATGCGCCGCACGCTGGAATCCCGCAACGTGGTGCTGGCCGACTTCCTCTGAGGGCGTCCGGCCGGACGCTCCTGCTCTGCCTGTCCCTCCTGGCCGTCCCGGCCGGGGCGGAGTCCCTCCCCGAACCTGCCCGCGGCGCGCAGATCGTGCTGCTGGGCGAGACCCACGACAATCCCGCGCATCACCGGCTTCAGGCGGAATTCACCGCCGAACTGGCGCCCAGGGCGCTGGTCTTCGAGATGCTGTCGCCCGAACAGGCGGCCGCGCTTGACGGGCTGGCGGACCGGTCGGAGCCGTCGATGCGCGCGGCGCTCGGCTGGGACGGATCGGGCTGGCCGGATTTCGCGATGTACTACCCGATCTTCACCGCCGCGCCCGAGGCTGCCGTGCTGGGCGCCGCGCTGCCGCGCGAGACGTTGCGCGCCGCCATCTCCGGCGGCGCCGCCGCCGCCTTCGGCGACGGGGCGTTGCGCTACGGCCTGGCCGCGGACCTGCCTGCTACCCAGCTGGAGGACCGGCTCGGCCTGCAGCGCGACGCGCATTGCGGCGCCCTGCCCGAGGAGATGCTGCCGGGAATGGTCGAGGCCCAGCGGCTGCGCGATGCCGCCTTCGCCCGCACCGCCCTGGACGCGCTGGAGCGCTATGGCGCGCCGGTGGTGGTGATTGCCGGTCGGGGCCATGTGCGCCGCGACTGGGGCATGCCCGCCGCGCTGGCCGCCGCCGCGCCGGATGTCCGGGTGGCAGCCATCGCGCTCTCCGAGCACGGCGAAGAGGACCCCGGCGACAGGTTCGACGTGCAGATCGCGACCGAACCGGCACCCCGCGGCGATCCCTGCGCGGCGTTCCGGTAGATGCCGTCGATATGAATGAAAATTCTGCATGCCGGATATGCGATCCATCCTGGTGACTCAGGGAAAATTACAGCTACCATACCACCTGTAACGAGTGAGGAGCGGCCCCGCGGGGTCCCTCCGGACGCGTATCCGCGGCAGAGGCAGCCATTGTGTCCGGTCCCGTCCTGCCCTTAGATGCCCCCGGGACCGGTTCCCGGGGGACATTCTCAAGATGCTGGCAGGCAAGCGCATTCTCCTGATCATCGGCGGCGGCATCGCCGCCTACAAGGTGCTGGAACTCATCCGGCTCTGCCGCAAGGCAGGGGCAGCGGTGACGCCGGTGATGACCGCCGCGGCGGGCGAGTTCGTGACGCCGCTTTCGGTCTCGGCCCTGGCCGGAGAGGCGGTGCATGCCGAGCTGTTCGACCTGACCTCCGAGGCGGAGATGGGCCATATCCAGCTCAGCCGCGTCGCCGATCTGGTGGTCGTCGCGCCCGCCACCGCCAACCTGATGGCGCGCATGGCACAGGGGATCGCCGACGACCTCGCGACGACGCTGCTGCTGGCGACCGACACGCCGGTGCTGATCGCACCCGCGATGAATGTCCGGATGTGGGAGCATCCCGCCACGCAGAGGAACCTCGCCACGCTGGCCGCAGACGGCATCGCCATCGCCGGACCGGAGTCGGGTGAGATGGCCTGCGGCGAATACGGCCCCGGCCGGATGGCCGAGCCGGCCGCGATCCTCGCGGCCATCGACGCCGCGCTCGGACCGAAGCCGCTGGCCGGGAAGACGGTGCTGGTCACCTCCGGTCCGACGCACGAGCCGATCGACCCGGTGCGCTACATCGCCAACCGCTCCTCCGGCGCGCAGGGCGTCGCCATTGCCCGCGCGCTGCGCGACCTGGGCGCGCATGTGCGCTTCGTCACCGGCCCCGGCGAAGTGCCGCCGCCCGCGGGCGTGGAACTGGTCCGGGTGGAGACCGCGCGCGAGATGCGCGATGCCGCCCTCGCCGCCCTGCCAGCCGATGCCGCCGTCTTCGCCGCCGCGGTGGCCGACTGGCGGGTCGAGAATGCCAGCGGCTCGAAGATGAAGAAGGATGGCACGGGCAGGGCCCCCGCGCTGGAATTCGCCGAGAACCCCGACATCCTGAAGACCGTCTCGCAGCTGGCCGAGGGCCGCCCGCCGCTGGTCGTGGGCTTTGCCGCCGAGACCGACGACGTGATCGCCAATGCCACCGCCAAGCGGGCGCGCAAGGGCTGCGACTGGATCCTCGCCAATGACGTCTCGCCCGCGACCGGCATCATGGGCGGCAGCGAGAACGCCGTGACGCTGATCACCGCGGACGGCGCCGAGGACTGGCCGCGCATGGGCAAGGACGAGGTTGCCCGCCGCCTCGCCCTGCGCATCGCGCAGGCCCTGGCCGCGGACTGACCCGGCCACGCGCTGCCGTTGCGGCAAGCATAAACCTCCTGTAAACTATGCAGCGAGGATGTGCCTTCGGCTGCGTTGCCCGGTCGGATCCCGATTTTCCGCGCCGCGCGGCTCGAAAGCTCCTGCATCTCAAGGACCTGCGGCCGCCCGGCCCGCCGGGAGCCGCGGAGGTGCCGCCCCCGCTGATAGGAAATTCCAATCAAGCGACGGAAAGCCCATATTGATTTCTTAATCCTCTTGTTCTCAGGATGCCGCAAAAACCGACCTGGAGGACTGCATGCCACGGGATTTCCCGCAGCCGACCGCAGAAGAGATTGAATCGCTGATCCACGCGCAGCTTCACCTGGAAGGTCCGCTGCTGCCGATCTTCCATGCGCTGCAGGAAACCTACGGCCATGTGCCGGACTCCGCGATCCAGCCGATTGCCGATGCGCTGAACATCACCCGCGCCGAAGTGCATGGCGTCATGTCCTTCTACCATGACTTCCGGAAAGTCCCCGCGGGCCGCCATGTCGTGAAGATCTGCCGCGCCGAGGCCTGCCAGTCGATGGGCGCCAACGCGCTGGCCGACGCGACGCTGGCCAAGCTGGGCCTCGCCTGGCACGGCACCACGCCGAACGGCAATGTCACGGTCGAGCCGGTCTACTGCCTCGGACTCTGCGCCTGCGCGCCCGCCGTCATGGTCGGCGAAACGCTGCATGGCCGCGTGGACGGCGAGAAGATGGACGCCATCCTGAAGGAGGCCGGGGCATGAAGATCTACGTTCCCCTCGACAGCGCCGCCCGCGCGCTCGGCGCAGATGCGGTGGCCGAGGCCGTCGCCGCCGAAGCCGCCAAGCGCGGCATCGAGGCCGAGATCGTCCGCAACGGCACCCGCGGCATGGTCTGGCTGGAGCCGCTCGTGGAGATCGAAACCCCCGAGGGCCGCAAGGGCTTCGGCCCGCTCCTGCCCTCCGAGGCAGGCCAAGTCTTCGACGGCGATGGCCGGAAATCGCTGGGGCTGGTCGAAGAGCTGCCCTGGATGGCGAAGCAGACCCGCCTGACCTTCGCCCGCTGCGGCATCACCGATCCGCTCGGCCTGGCCGATTACGAAGCCCATGGCGGCCTCGTCGGCCTGCGCCGCGCGCTGGGGATGTCCGGCGAAGCGATCGTCGACGAGGTCAAGCTGTCCGGCCTGCGCGGCCGCGGCGGCGCGGGCTTCCCGACCGGCATCAAGTGGGACACGGTGCGGCTCGCGCATGCGGACCAGAAATACATCGTCTGCAATGCCGACGAGGGTGACAGCGGCACCTTCGCCGACCGGATGATCATGGAAGGCGACCCCTTCACCCTGATCGAGGGCATGATCATCGCCGGTCTCGCGACCGGCGCAACCAAGGGCTACATCTATTCGCGCTCCGAATACCCGCAGGCCAACGCCATCATGCGCGCGGCCATCGCCGCCGCGCAGAAGGCCGGGATCCTCGGCGCCAAGGTGATGGGCGAAGGCCCCGCCTTCGACCTGGAACTGCGCGTCGGCGCCGGCGCCTATGTCTGCGGCGAGGAGACCTCACTCCTGAACTCGCTGGAAGGCAAGCGCGGCGTCGTCCGCGCCAAGCCGCCGCTTCCGGCGCTCGAGGGTTTCATGGGCCGCCCGACCGTCGTCAACAACGTGCTGTCGCTCGCCACCGTGCCGGTGATCTTCGAGAAGGGCGCGCAGTTCTACGCCGATTTCGGGCTCGGCCGCTCCAAGGGCACGATGCCGATCCAGATCGCTGGCAACGTCAAGCGCGGCGGCCTGTTCGAGACCGCCTTCGGCATGCCGCTGGGCGAGCTGGTCAACGACATCGCCGGCGGCACGGCCTCAGGCCGCCCGGTCAAGGCAGTGCAGGTCGGCGGCCCGCTCGGCGCCTATCTGGCCCCCGAGAAATTCGACACGCCCTTCGGCTACGAGGAATTCGACCGCAAGGAAGCGCTGATCGGCCATGCCGGGATCGTGGTCTTCGACGACACCGCCAACATGCTGGGCATGGCGCGCTTCGCGATGGAATTCTGTGCGGTGGAAAGCTGCGGGAAATGCACCCCCTGCCGGATCGGCGCCGTGCGCGGCGTCGAGACCATCGACCGGATCGCCCGCGGCGACGCCTCGGCCATCCCGCTCCTGACCGATCTCTGCGAGACCATGAAGGACGGCTCGCTCTGCGCGCTCGGCGGCTTCACCCCCTTCCCCGTCATGTCCGCGCTGAAGCAGTTCCCCGAAGACTTCGCCACCACCGCCAAGGAGGCAGCCGAATGAAGGATTTCATCATTCCGTGGGATACCGATGCCGATCTCGGCACGCCCGCCCGCGAAGGCAAGCCGGTGACGCTGACCATCGACGGGGTCGAGGTCACGGTGCCCGAACATACCTCGGTGATGCGCGCCGCGATGCTGGCCGGCCTGAAGATTCCGAAGCTCTGCGCCACCGACAGCGTCGAGGCCTTCGGCTCCTGCCGCCTCTGCGTCGTGGAGATCGAGGGCCGCCGCGGCACGCCGGCGTCGTGCACCACCCCGGTCGCGCCGGGGATGAAGGTCCACACGCAGAGCGCCAAGGTGAAGAAGATCCGCAAGGGGGTGATGGAGCTCTACATCTCCGACCACCCGCTGGACTGCCTCACCTGCGCCGCGAACGGCGATTGCGAGCTGCAGGACATGGCCGGCATGGTCGGCCTGCGCGACGTGCGCTACGAGAGCGGCCAGAACCATTTCGACCCGACCGGGACCGGCGCGCTCAGCAAGGCCGATGCCGACCGCCGCGACGGACCGGGCAACTTCCGCTACATCGCCAAGGACGAGTCGAACCCGTATTTCACCTACGACCCGTCGAAATGCATCGTCTGCTCGCGCTGCGTCCGCGCCTGCGAAGAGGTGCAGGGCACCTTCGCGCTGACCATCGAGGGCCGCGGCTTCGACAGCCGGGTCTCGGCCGGCGCCGCCTCGGACAACTTCCTGTCCTCGGACTGCGTCAGCTGCGGCGCCTGCGTGCAGGCCTGCCCGACCGCGACGCTGCAGGAGAAATCGATCTGGGAACTCGGCACGCCGGAGCGCTCGGTCGTGACCACCTGCGCCTATTGCGGCGTCGGCTGCTCCTTCAAGGCCGAACTCAACGGCGACGACCTCGTGCGCATGGTGCCGTGGAAGCACGGCAAGGCGAACCGCGGCCATAGCTGCGTCAAGGGCCGCTTCGCCTATGGTTACGCCTCGCACAAGGACCGCATCCTCAATCCGATGATCCGCGACACGATCGACGAGCCGTGGCGGGAGGTCAGCTGGGACGAGGCGCTGAGCTTCGCCGCGGACCGCCTGAAGGGCATCCAGCAGAAGCACGGCCGCCGCTCCATCGGCGTGATCACCTCCAGCCGCTGCACCAACGAGGAAACCTACCTCGTCCAGAAGCTCGCCCGCGGCGTCTTCATGAACAACAACACCGATACCTGCGCGCGCGTCTGCCATTCGCCGACAGGCTATGGCTTGGGACAGACCTTCGGCACCTCGGCCGGCACGCAGGATTTCGACTCGGTCGAGCACACGGATGTGGTCATCGTCATCGGCGCCAATCCGACCGACGGCCACCCGGTCTTCGCCTCGCGGCTGAAGAAGCGGCTGCGCCAGGGCGCCAAGCTGATCGTCATCGATCCGCGCCGCATCGACCTGGTGAAATCCGCCCATATCCGCGCCGCGCACCACCTGCCGCTGCGCCCGGGCACCAACGTCGCCGTGGTCTCCGGCCTCGCCCATGTCATCGTCACCGAGAAGCTCTATGACGAGGCCTTCATCCGCGAGCGCTGCGACTGGGACGAGTTCCAGGAATACGCGGAATTCATCTCCGATCCGCGCCACAGCCCCGAGGCGATCGAGGACATGACCGGCGTCCCGGCCGTCGAGATGCGCGACGCAGCGCGGCTCTTCGCGCAGGGCGGCAACGGCGCGATCTATTACGGGCTCGGCGTGACCGAGCACAGCCAGGGCTCCACCACCGTGATGGGCATCGCCAACCTCGCCATGCTGACCGGCAATATCGGCCGGCAGGGCGTGGGCGTGAACCCGCTGCGCGGCCAGAACAACGTGCAGGGATCGTGCGACATGGGTTCCTTCCCGCACGAGCTGCCCGGCTACCGCCACGTGAAGATGCCAGAGGTCCGCAAGATCTTCGAGGACGCCTGGGGCGTCGAGATCGACCCCGAGCCCGGCCTGCGCATCCCCAACATGCTGGACGCAGCGGTGAACGGTTCGTTCAAGGGCCTCTACTGCCAGGGCGAGGACATCCTGCAATCCGACCCGGACACCAAGCACGTGGCGGCCGGCCTTGCGGCAATGGACTGCGTCATCGTCCACGACCTCTTCCTGAACGAAACGGCGAACTACGCGCATGTCTTCCTGCCGGGCTCGTCCTTCCTGGAGAAGAACGGCACCTTCACCAACGCGGAACGCCGCATCAACATGGTGCGCAAGGTGATGGCGCCGAAGAACGGCTACGAGGACTGGGAGGTCACGCAGAAGCTCGCCCAGGCGATGGGCGCCGACTGGAACTACGGCCATCCGTCAGAGATCATGGCGGAAATCGCGGCGACCACGCCGAGCTTCGCCAATGTCACCTACGAGATGCTGGACGAGAAGGGCTCGGTCCAGTGGCCCTGCAACGACGCGAACCCGGACGGCACGCCGCTCATGCATGTCGACGGCTTCGTGCGCGGCAAGGGCCGGTTCATCGTCACCGAGTACGTGGCGACCGAGGAACGCACCGGCCCGTGCTTCCCGCTGCTGCTGACGACGGGGCGGATCCTCAGCCAGTACAACGTGGGCGCCCAGACCCGGCGGACCGAGAACACCGCCTGGCATCCCGAGGACATCCTGGAAATCCACGCCTCCGATGCCGAGAACCGCGGCGTGAAGGACGGCGACTGGATCAAGCTGGCCTCGCGCTCCGGCGAAACCACGCTGCGCGCGCAGATCAGCGACCGGATGATGCCGGGGGTGGTCTACACGACCTTCCACCACCCGGACACGCAGGCCAACGTGATCACCACCGACTTCTCGGACTGGGCCACCAACTGCCCGGAATACAAGGTCACCGCGGTGCAGGTCCTGCCCTCCAACGGTCCCACCGACTGGCAGGAGGAGTACAACGCCCAGGCCGCCAAGTCCCGCCGGATCCTGCCGGCGGCGGAATGACGATGAAACCGGTCCGCAGCCTGCCCGGCCACGCCCATCGCGGCGGCGGGCAGGCCGAGATCACCCGGTCCCTGCCCGAGGAGACCCCCGTCGCGATCACCTTCGACGGGTCGACCCAGGCCGTGATGATGGCGACGCCCTCGGATATCGAGGATTTCGCCATCGGCTTCGCGCTCAGCGAGGGCATCCTGCAGGGGCCGGAGGACATCGCCAGCTTCGAGCTGGCCGAGCACGGCACGGGGATCGAGGCGCGGTTCTGGCTCTCGGCCGACCGGTCCGCCGAGGTCAAGGCGCGGCGCCGGGCGATGCTCGGCCCCGTGGGCTGCGGGCTCTGCGGCATCGACAGCCTAGAACAGGCGCTGCGGCCCCTGCCGGTGCTGCCCGATCCGGACTGGCGCCTGACCGCCGCCGAGGCCGGCCGGGCCACCGAGGAGCTGCGCCACCACCAGCCGCTGCATGACCAGACCCGCGCGGTCCATGCGGCGGGCTTTCTCGAACCCGGCAAGGGCATCACCTGCGCCCGCGAGGATGTCGGCCGCCACAACGCGCTCGACAAGCTGATCGGCGCGCTGGTCCGCCGCGGCACCGATCCGGCAGACGGCGCCATCGTCCTGACCAGCCGCGTCTCGGTCGAGATGGTGCAGAAGACCGTCATCGCCGGGTCGCCGGTGCTGATCGCCGTTTCCGCCCCCACCGCCACAGCGCTCCGCCTCGCCCGCGGGGCCGGGCTGACCGTTGCCGCCTTCGCCCGCGGCGACGGCTTCGACCTCTACAGCCGCCCCGACCGCATCCAGCCCGAGGATCCAAATGTCGCCTGAGAAAATGGCCATGATGGCCAACCAGATCGCCACCTTCTTCAAGACCCAGCCGGGCAGCGACCAGGCCCAGCGCGTGGCCGACCACCTGAACGATTTCTGGGAACCGCGGATGCGCCAGCAGCTGGCGGCCCATGTGGAGGCAGGCGGCGACGGGCTGGACCCGCTGGTCAAGGAGGCATTCGCGCTGGTGCGCGTGCCCGCCGAATGAGCCCATTCGCCCATTGATCACAGGGCTGTCCGGGGGCAGACAGGGGACCGAGCCGACCTGGAAAGGACCGCCCCCATGCCCTGCGCCCGCGCCCGGATGCCCCTGACGGAGGCGCCGCGATGATCCTGTTCCTCGCCGCCGCCGCAGCGATCTGGCTGGCCGGCTGGGCGCTGAAGGCGCCGCGCCAGGCCCGCTGGCTGATGATCGGGCTGCTCTACATCCTGACCCTCGCCCTCCTGCTCCTGCTGCCGCCCGGCGCGGCGCTGCACCGCGCGCTCGGCGGGTCGGTGGAGATGTGGCTGCTGCTCGGCGGCTTCGCCGCGATCGGCTTTGCGTATGTCCAGGGCCTCAGGGCGCTGAAATCCCGCGTGCGCCCCGAGAACCGGGAGCCAGACCCCGCGCCGGAGCCGGAGCCCGACCCGCGGGCGCCGCTGTCGGATGACGAGCTGGACCGCTACATGCGCCAGATCCTGCTGCGCGAGGTCGGCGGTCCGGGGCAGATGAAGCTGAAGCGCGCCAAGGTGCTGGTGATCGGCGCGGGCGGGCTGGGCGCGCCCGTGCTGCAATATCTCGCAGCGGCGGGCGTCGGCACCATCGGGGTCATCGACGACGACACGGTCGATGTCTCGAACCTACACCGCCAGATCATCCACACGGCCGAACGCACCGGCATGCCCAAGGTCTTCTCGGCACAGATGGCGCTGCGCGAGATCAACCCGCATGTGCTGGTCCGCCCCTATCACCAGCGCCTCGACGACGGCATCGCGGCGGAACTGATCGCGGAGTACGACCTGGTGCTCGACGGCACCGACAATTTCGCCACCCGCTATCTCGTCAACCGGACCTGCGCGGAGACCTCCACGCCACTGATCTCGGGGGCGATCACCCAGTGGGAGGGCCAGCTGAGCCTGTTCGACCCCGCGGGCGGCGGCCCCTGCTACCAATGCGTCTTCCCCGAGGCCCCCGCGCCCGGGCTGGTGCCGACCTGCGCAGAGGCCGGAGTGATCGGCCCCCTGCCCGGCGTCATCGGCTCGATGATGGCGGTCGAAGCGCTGAAATACCTCGCGGAGGCAGGCCAGCCGCTGCGCGGCGAGATGGTGCTCTACGACGCGCTCTGGGGCGAGAACCGCAAGCTGCGGCTGAAGGCGCGGGCGGATTGTCCGGTCTGCCAGGGCCGCGGCGCCTGACCGCAAAATTTCCGCGCGCCCTCTCGCCAGCGGCGCGCGCAAGGCTTAGCTCTTGGAAAAAGGAGTCCCGCAATGACCAATGCGCTGACCGAAGACTGGGCAACCGAATTCGACCTGCCCCCGTTCGACCGCATCGAGGACGGCCAGTTCCGTCCCGCTTTCGACGAGGCGATGGAACAGTCGCGGGCGGCGATCAAGGCGATCGCGGAGAACCCCGAGCCGCCGACCTTCGCCAACACGATCGAGGCCCTGGAACTGGCCGACCGGCTGCTGAACAAGGTGCTGGGCGTGTTCTACAACATGGCGGGCGCCGACAGCAACGCCGCGCGCGAGGCCCTGATGCGGGATTTCTCGCCCGCACTCGCCGCCTATTCCTCCGAAGTCTCGATGAACCGCCAGCTCTTCGCGCGGGTCGATGCCCTCTGGCAGCAGCGCGAGACGCTGAAGCTGACGCCGGAACAGGCGCGCCTGCTGATGCTGACCCGGCGCGGCTTCGTCCGCTCGGGCGCCGAGCTGGAAGGCGCCGACCGCGAACGGCTGGCCGAGATCACCGCGCGGCTCGCCGTCCTGGGCACGCAATTCACCCAGAACCTGCTGGCCGACGAGCGGTCCTGGTTCATGCCGCTTGCCGAAGGGGACCTGGAGGGCCTGCCGGACTTCGTCACGGCCTCCGCCCGTGCCGCGGGCGAGGAAAAGGGCCAGGACGGCCCGGTGGTGACGCTCAGCCGCTCGCTGATCACGCCCTTCCTGCAGTTCAGCCCGCGCCGCGACCTGCGGGAGAAGGCATACCGCGCCTGGGTGGCCCGCGGCGAGAATGGCGGCGAGACCGACAACCGCGGCATCGCCACCGAGATCCTCAAGCTGCGCGAGGAACGCGCGGGCCTGCTGGGATACGGCAGCTTCGCCGCCTTCAAGCTGGAAACCGAGATGGCCAAGACGCCCGCTGCGGTGCGCGACCTGCTGATGCAGGTCTGGCAGCCCGCCAAGGCGCAGGCAGAGGCCGATGCCGCGAAACTCGCGCAGATGATGCACGAGCACGGGGTGAACGGCGACCTGGAGCCCTGGGACTGGCACTACTACGCCGAGAAGCAGCGCGCGGCGGAGCACGATCTCGACGAGGCCGCGCTGAAGCCCTACCTGCAGCTCGACCGGATGATCGAGGCGGCCTTCACCTGCGCCAACCGGCTGTTCGGGCTGGAGTTCCGCAAGCTCGACGTGCCGCTCTACCATGCCGATTGCCGCGCCTGGGAGGTCACCCGGAACGGCCGCCACCTCGCCGTCTTCATCGGCGACTATTTCGCCCGCGGCTCGAAGCGCTCCGGCGCCTGGTGCTCGGCGATCCGCGACCAGCAGAAGCTGGCAGGCGACATCCGCCCCGTCGTGGTCAATGTCTGCAACTTCGCCAAGCCGCCCAAGGGCAAGCCGGCGCTGCTGAGCTATGACGACGCGCGCACGCTGTTCCACGAATTCGGCCATGCGCTGCACCAGATGCTGTCGGACGTGACCTATTCCTCGGTCTCCGGCACCTCTGTGGCGCGCGATTTCGTCGAACTGCCGAGCCAGCTCTACGAGCACTGGCTGGAGGTCCCCGCCGTGCTGCAGGAGTTCGCCACCCATGCCGAGACCGGCGAGCCGATGCCGCAGGACATGCTGGACCGGCTGCTGGCGGCAAAGAATTTCGGCCAGGGCTTCGCCACGGTGGAATATGTCGCCTCGGCGCTCGTGGATCTCGACTTCCATTCCGGCAAGGCGCCCGAGGACATCATGGCGCGGCAGAAGGAGGTGCTGGACGGGCTCGGCCTGCCGCATGCGATCGCCATGCGCCATGCGACGCCGCATTTCGCCCATGTCTTCGCGGGCGACGGCTATTCCAGCGGATACTACAGCTACATGTGGTCCGAGGTGATGGATGCCGATGCGTTCGAGGCCTTCCTCGAACAGGACGACGCCTTCCATGACGAGACTGCGGCGAGCCTGGAGCGCAACATCCTCTCGGTCGGCGGCTCGGCCGATCCGGCGGAGCTCTACACCGCGTTCCGCGGGCGGATGCCCGGGCCGGAGGCCCTGCTGAAGGGGCGCGGGCTGGTCCCGGACGCCGCCTGACCGCTGGCGGGGCGCACCTGCCTCAGGGCAGGAAGCGCTCCGTCGCCTGCATCAGCTTGCGCCAGCCCGCGTAATCGACATTCGCGGGTTCGGGATCGCGCCACCAGAGCTTTTCCACGTAGCCGAGATAGAGGTTGCCGCCCTCGTGTGTGACGGTCCCGACCTGCTCGGGCCGCTCGGCCGCCTGCACGTAGAGGAATCGCCCCGGCCCCGCCCGTCCGATGGTGCGGGCGATCTTCTGCACGATCTCGGGCTCGACGCCGGGATTGTACTTGTAGACGAACATGCGATGCCCCTCGGCCAGCTGCTCCAGCAGACGGTCGCGCAGGAACAGGAACTTCGCGCGCTCCTCCTCGTGGATGCGCCGCCGCTCCTCTTCGCCATGCACGAATGCGCCGTCCTTCGAATGCATCCCCGTGTGGAATCCAAGCCCGCTTGCGGTGTCGGTGACCATCTTCGGGTTGCGCACGACGAGGCTGTCCCATTCGTAGATGCCGTCGAAGCCGTTCCGCAGGTTCTTCAGCAATGGCCCCGGCATCGCCACCGCCCATCTGAGAAGCCCGCCCTGCTGCCATCCGCATCTGGTCTGGACGAAGCCGAATTCGCAGTTGAAGCCGAGGCTTTCGAAGCGGGAGGCCAGCTCCTGCTCCACCGCCAGAACCTGCTTGTCCACCATGTCACCCCGCTCGAACCCGAAACTCGAGGCACGCTAGCACGGTCCGGGACCGATTTCACGCGACGCCGGGCCGCGGTGGAGCGGGCCCGTCCAATGGCTGTTTCCGCAGCCCGGAGTCCTGCCTTTTCCGTTTCGGGAAGACGCGCAGCTCGCGGACCGCTTCGCGCGGGTCCGTGGCTTGCAGCCGGTCCAGGCAGGCCGAAAGCTCCCTTTCCTTCTTCAGCGCCCTCTTGGCGCGGCCATGCCTCAAATCATCGTCGGTGCAATCCCGCCGGAAGTACCAGGGAACCAGGACGACAATTCCGCCGACGCGCCCGACCCAACCGAAGATCATGGCGAGAATGAACGCCTTCTCCATGAGGAAAACCATCGAGATGCCAACGGGAATCGCGGGAATGAGCATCCATGGGAAGAAAGTTCCGAGGAACAGCGGGCCAAAGAATGGCGCTTTTCTCCTTGTCCGGAGCACCCAAGCCTCGTGCCGGGCAAACAGCAGCATCACCCAGTGGACACATCTTCCGGCAAGAGCCGGTCCAGGCGTCCTGCGCTTCCTAGACTCGGCCATCCGGCAAGAAACTCCGGCACCCGTTTCCACGGCATGATGCCAATCCGGCGCAGCGCACCGGTCAATCAGGCGCGGCGGAGACCGCGGCAGGCCCCTGGGCCGAAGAGCTGGACCGCGAACGGAAAAGGGCCTCCCCGCGGGGAAGCCCTCCGAAAACGGTCTGGCCGCGGATCAGTCGCGCAGCAGCTCGTTGATCGAGGTCTTGGAGCGGGTCTTCTCGTCGACGCGCTTCACGATCACCGCGCAGTAGAGGTTCACGCCGTTCTTCGAGGGCAGCGTGCCCGCGACGACGACGGAGCCCGCAGGGACTTCGCCATAGGTGACTTCGCCGGTCTCGCGGTCGACGATCTTCGTGGACTGGCCGAGGAACACGCCCATGCCCAGGACCGAGCCCTCGCGGACGATCACGCCCTCGACGACCTCGGAACGCGCGCCGATGAAGCAGTTGTCCTCGATGATGGTCGGACCGGCCTGCATCGGCTCCAGCACGCCGCCGATGCCGACGCCGCCCGAGAGGTGCACGTTCTTGCCGATCTGCGCGCAGGAGCCGACGGTCGCCCAGGTGTCGACCATGGTGCCGCTGTCGACATAGGCGCCGAGATTGACGAAGGACGGCATCAGCACGACGCCCGGCGCGATATAGGCCGACTTGCGCACGACGCAGTTCGGCACGGCGCGGAAGCCTGCCTCTTTCCAGTCCTTCTTCTTCCAGTCGGCGAACTTGCTGTCCACCTTGTCCCACCAGTCGCCGCCCTGCGGGCCGCCCGACTGCTTTTCCATGTCCTTCAGGCGGAAGCCCAGGAGCACGGCCTTCTTGGCCCACTGGTTGACGTGCCAGGAATTGTCGGCCTGCTTCTCGGCCACCCGGATCTTGCCGGAATCCAGCGCGTCGAGCGTGGTCTCGATGGCATCGCGGGTCGCGCCCTTGGTTTCCGGGGTGATCGTGTCCCGGGCCTCCCAGGCGGCCTCGATGGCGGTTTCCAGATCTGCGTGTGACATGGGGCCTCTCCGAACGGTTTGCTCTGGCGTCGCGGTCCACCGGGCTATACGGCTATGGGTCGGAGGGTGCAATCCATATGAAAGACACCAAGATGACAGGTTCAAAGGCCCATCCCTTCCCCGATGCGCGAGAGGACATCCGCCGCAGCCTGATCGAGGAACAGACGCCGCAGACCCTGTCGCCGACCTACCGGCTGGCCTTCGACGATCCCGACTTCCTGATGCGCGAGGAACTGCGCCCGGTGCGGCTGCAGCTGGAGCTTCTCAAGCCCCAGATGATGATGGACGAGGCCGGGATCACCTCCACCGTGGTGATGTTCGGCGGCGCCCGCATTCCCTCGCCCGCCGAGAAGCACAACGCGCGCACCCCGGCGCTCGGCGAGCTCAGCCATTTCTACGAAGAGGCCCGCGAATTCGCCCGGCTGATGACGCTGGAAAGCATGAAATCCGGCGGCCACGAGAACGTCATCGTCACCGGCGGCGGTCCGGGCGTGATGGAGGCCGGCAACATGGGCGCCGAGCAGGCCGGCGGCAAGTCGATCGGGCTGAACATCGTGCTGCCCTTCGAGGCCACGCCCAACGCCTATGTGACGCCGGAATTCTCGTTCAACTTCCACTACTTCGCCATCCGGAAGATGCATTTCCTGATGCGCGCCAAGGCGATCACCGTCTTCCCGGGCGGCTTCGGCACGCTCGACGAGCTGTTCGAGGCGATGACTCTGATCCAGACCCAGCGCATGGCGCCGGTGCCGATCCTGCTTTTCGGCGAGAAATTCTGGCGCTCGATCATCAACTGGGAGGCGCTGGAAGCCGCGGGCACGATCGGTGCCGACGACCTCGACCTCTTCCGCTTCGTCGAGACCGGCGAAGAGGCGGCGAAGATCGTGCTCGGGGCCTGACGGCCTCAGCCGAGCTTCCAGGCCCCCGCCTGCGGGTTCCGCGCGATCACCGCGCGGTTCAGCGCGGCGGCCACCGTGACCCAGGCGAGATAGGGCAGCATGAGCGCCCCCGCCAGCGGCAGGAGCTGCCAGAAGGCGGCCGCCGTGGCCGCGACCGCGAGCCACAGGAGGCAGATGACCACCAGCCCGGCGCGCATGTGGTGCAGCCCGAAGAAGACCGGCGACCAGACCGCGTTCAGCACCAGCTGCAGGCACCACAGCGCCATGCCCAGCGCGCTGCCCTGCTGCACGGCGGCCAGCGCGGCGGCCGCCGACATCAGCACGTAGAGCAGCGTCCAGACCGCCGGGAACATCCAGTTCGGCGGCGTCCAGCCCGGCTTTTCCAGATGGGCGTACCAGTTGCCCGGCTTGAACATCACCCCGGTCGCGGCAGCGACCGCGGCGGCGGCAAGGTAGGCGGCGAAAAGAGTCCAGTCCATCGAAGGGTCCCGAAACCGTTGTGCTTGCGCGATAGATAGCGGCGGCAGCGGCGGCGGCCAGTGGTCCTGCCGCTGCGGCATGGCGCGGCGCGCCGCCGGCCGGGCCGACCCGGCCGCGACGAAGGGCGGTCTGGCCGCGGGCATCGGCCGGGCGCAGGATCGCAGGACAGAAATTCATTTCGGAGACCCAGGATGTTGCGTTCCGTCCCTTTCGCCCTGGCGCTGGCCGCCGCCGCGCCCGCTGCCGCCTTCGATCTCTCCAGCTCCGATTTCGAACCGGGCGGCGAGCTCGCCATGGAGCAGGTGGCCGATGTCTTCGGCTGCACCGGCGGCAATGTCTCGCCCGCGCTCTCCTGGTCGGACCCGCCCGAAGGCACCAAGAGCTTCGCGCTGATGGTCCATGACCCCGATGCACCGACCGGCGGCGCGGGATTCTGGCATTGGATCGTGCTGGACATCCCCGCCTCGGCGACGGGCCTCGCCTCCGGGGCGGGCGCGGCCGACGGCACGGGCCTGCCCGAAGGCGCGCGGATGATCCCGAACGACTACGGCGCCGCCGCCTGGGGCGGTCCCTGCCCGCCCGAGGGCGACAGCCCGCACCGCTACAATTTCACGCTCTACGCGCTCGAAGGGGCCACCTCGGGCATCGCGGAGGGCGCCTCCACCGCGGTGGCCGGCTTTCTCGTCAATGCGGCCGCCCTCGGCACCGCCACGCTCACCGGCATGTACGGGCACTGAGGGGCGGGAGAGGGTCTCCCTCTCCCGCGGCCCTCTCCCATGCGCCTCAGTCGAGCCGCCGCGCTTCCCACTGGTTGCCTGCGCCGCGGCGCAGCTCAAGAATCGGCAGCTCGGCGATCAGCTCGGTCAGCTTCTTCTTGCCGTAGGTGCGCGGATCGAAATCCGGATTGGCCGCGGTGATGTGCTGGCCGATCTGGCCCAGCGAATACCATTCGTCGTCCTGGTCGATCGCCTCCATCGCGCGCAGCACCAGGCTGCGGGCATCGACCGGCGCCAGCTTGCGCTTGGCGGGCTCGCCCGGCGCGGCAGGCAGCTGCTCCTCCGCCCCGTCATCGCCCAGGTTCTCCACGTAGATGAAGCGCTTGCAGGCCATACGGAAGGCCTCGGGCGTCTTCTGCTCGCCCATGCCGTAGACATCCAGCCCCTGCTCGCGCACCCGGCTGGCCAGCCGGGTGAAGTCGCTGTCCGACGAAACCAGCACGAAGCCGTCGAACCGGCCCTGGTGCAGGATGTCCATCGCGTCGATCACGAGGCTGATGTCCGAGGAGTTCTTGCCCTTGGTGTTCGACGGCGAATGGATCGGCACGATGGCGAGCTTGGCCAGCTTCTTCGCCCAGGTCTTCAGCCCCTCGCGCGCAAAATCGCCGTAGATGCGGCGCACCGAGGCCTCGCCGAGCGAGGCGATCTCCTCGAAGATGGCTTCGGCATAGCTCGCGGGCACGTTGTCGGCATCGATCAGGACGGCTAGCAGCTTGGAACGGTCGTCGGGCATCGGGCTCTTCCAGTTGGGGCACGCCCCTCTCTACCCCGTCCGCCCGGCGCTGAACACCCGGCCCGCCGCCCTGCCCTGTCGCAAAAGCCACAGCCCCGCGGGCGCCTGCCGCGGCGTCCTTGCGATTCCGCCCGGCCTGCCGCATTTTCGGCCCGTCGATCCGGAGTACGCCAATGCGCCAGAGCCTCGTTCCCGCCGTCCTTGCCTGCCTTGCCCTCGCCGCGTGCGACCCGGCAGGCTCCGCCTATTCCACCGGCAGCTCGTCCGGCTCGGCCTCGGCCGCGGCGATCGGCTCCGCGGATTGCGGCGCGGAATCCTACCAGTACCTCGTCGGCGGCCCGCTCGCCTTGGCGCTCGACCTGCCCTATTCCGGGCCCAAGCGCTATCTCGGCCCCGACCAGTCCGTGACCAAGGACTACAATCCGCACCGCCTGACCGTGACCAGCACCGACGGCGAAACAGTGGGCCGCATCATCTGCAGCTGAGCGGGATTTCCGCCGAAGCCCCTCCGGGGCAGGGAACGCGGAGGCAGGGTTTGCGTTAACCAAGCGCAACCTGCCTCGCAGGTCCCAAACATTCGGAGGACTTCCCCATGGCCGGACTCGGCTGGCTTCTCGCTATCATCATCGGCGCCATCGCAGGCTGGATCGCCGAGCAGATCATGGACGCATCCCATGGGCTGCTGACCAACATCATCCTCGGCATCCTCGGCGCCGTGATCCTGAACTTCGTGCTGGGCATGGTCGTCGGCTGGCAGGCCTACGGCATCATCGCCAACCTGATCGTCGGCGTGATCGGCGCCTGCATCCTGATCGCCGGCGCGCGCTTCCTGCGCCGCGCCTGACCGCGCTCCGGCTTCCCCCGGGTCCGCCCCGGGGAAAGCCGCCCCGCGCCGCAACCGGCGGCAGCGGCCCCGCTGGCCCGGACACGCCCTGCGGACACTTCCGCCCGATCCCGCCCCGCTCCCCCGGAACATCCCCTTGCCGGGCCGAGATGAGTTTTTCTCATGGCGAACCCAGCTTTGCTGCATTTCCAAAGCCTGCCACATCTGCCAACGTTTCGATGCCACGCCGCCGCCATGCCTTCGGGGACGGGCGGGCGGAGAGAATGGCAAGGCAGATGCGACAGAGAGGGAAACCATGAAACCCACCGCAGCAGCGTTCCTCGCGCTTTCGACCGCCCTCGCGGGCGCCGCCTCGGCGGAGACCTGGGACATGCCGATGGCCTACCCGGCCTCGAACTACCACACCGAGAACGCCCAGATCTTTGCCGATGCCGTCAAGGAATGCACCGGCGGCGAGCTGGAGATCGTGATCCACGCGGGCGGCTCGCTGTTCAAGGGCGACGAGATCAAGCGCGCCGTGCAGCTCGGCGAAGCGCAGATCGGCGAACGGCTGCTGTCGGCCCATGCCAACGAGAACCCCGTCTTCGCCTATGACTCCGTCCCCTTCCTGGCGACTTCCTTCGAAGCCTCCGAGAAGCTGCGCGCCGCGGCCGAGCCCACCCTCGCCAAGGTGCTGGCCAAGCAGAACATGACGCTGCTCTATTCGGTGCCGTGGCCGCCGCAGGGGCTGTATTTCTCCAAGCCCGTCGCGACCCCCGCCGACATGGAGGGCGTGAAGTTCCGCGCCTACAACTCCATCACCGCGCGCGTCGCCGAACTGGCCGGCATGGTCCCGACCCAGATCGAGGCGGCAGACCTGAAGCAGGCGCTGGCGACCGGGCTCGTGTCGTCGATGATCTCCTCGGGCTCCACCGGCGTGGATGAGAGCGTCTGGGAAGACATGACCAACTTCTACGACGTGAAGGCCTGGCTGCCGCGCAACACCGTCTTCGCCAATGCCGAGGCTCTGGAAGGCCTCTCCGAGGCGGCCCGGACCTGCGTCACAGACGAGGCGGCCAAGGCCCAGGCCCGCGGCGCAGAGAAGGCGGCCGAGCTGGCCGGCGGCTTCGTCGCGACCCTGGCCGAGAACGGCATGGACGTGAACCCGCCTGCCGAGCCGATCATGGCCAAGCTGGGCGAGATCGGCGAGACCATGACCGCCGAATGGATGGAAAGCGCGGGCGAGGACGGCAAGGCGATCATCGACGCCTACAAGGCCCAGTAATCCCGGCCCGGCGGCTGGACAGGGGGCGCTCCGGCAGGTCCGGGGCGCCCTGCGCCGTATCCGGGTTCCGGCTCCGGACAGACAGGAACGCCCTTCCGGGCATCGCAAGCGAAAGTGGGGACATGCGCCGCGTTCTCGACAGGATCTACGCCCTTTCCGGATACGCGGCCGCGCTTGCGCTGCTGGCGATCCTCGGTCTCGTCGTCGCCCAGATGGTGACGCGCTGGCTGGGCATCCTGCTGCCCGGCGGCGCGAATTACGCGGGCTACGCGATGGCCGCGGCCTCCTTCCTGGCACTGGCCGACACCTTCCGCCGCAACGAGCATATCCGCGTCGGCATGCTGGTGGAGCGGGCCGGGCGCTGGCGCCGCGGCGTCGAGATCTGGTGCTATACCGTGGCGGCGGCGATCGCCGTCTTCTTCGCCTGGCATGCGGTGAAGACGCCGATGCTCAGCCACAAGATCAACGACATTTCCCAGGGCCAGGACGGCACGCCCCTGTGGATCCCGCAGCTGGCCATGGCCTCGGGCGCGGTCCTGCTGGCCGTCGCGGTGATCGACGCGCTGGTGTCCCTGCTTCTGACCGAAAGCTACGGCGTCGACGCGCCGAGGACGCCCGTGCTGCAGGACGCGCTGTCCCCGGCGAAGGCGCGGATCGCGCTGGCACTCGGCTGCCTTCTGGTGCTCTACGCCGCGATCCACCTGATGACCGGCTTCGACCGCGACGCCACCGGGCTCAAGATCGGCGTCTTCCTCTTCGTGATGTTCTTCCTCCTCGGGAGCGGCCTCTGGGTCGGGCTCGCCCTGATGGGCGTGGCCTACATGGGCATGATCGGCTTCACCCCGCGCAATCCGGGCAGCTCGATGTCGATCACCGTCTGGACGTCGTCCTCCGGCTGGACGCTGACCTCGCTGCCGCTGTTCATCTGGATGGGCGAGATCCTGTTCCGCACGCGGCTGTCCGAGGACATGTTCAAGGGGCTGGCACCGTGGCTGGCGCGCTTCCCCGGCGGGCTGCTGCATTCCAACGTGGTGGGCTGCACCGTCTTCGCCGCGGTCTCTGGCTCGTCCGCAGCGACGCTGACCACGGTCGGCAAGATGTCCATCCCGGAACTGCGCAAGCGCGGCTATCCGGAATTCATGATCGTCGGCACGCTCGCGGGCGCCGCGACGCTGGGCCTGATGATCCCGCCCTCGCTGACGCTGATCGTCTACGGCGTGACGGTGAAGGAATCGATCACCGGGCTCTTCATGGCGGGCGTCCTGCCGGGGCTGGTGCTGGCGGCGATGTTCATGGCCTATATCGCCCTCTGGTCGGTGATCCGGAAGGACCAGGCCCCCGATCCCGAGCCGCGCCTGCCGCTGAAGGACAAGCTGCGCGCCTCCACCCTGCTGATCCCGGTCGTGGCGCTGATCCTCGTCGTCATCGGCTCGATGTATGCGGGCATCGCCACCGCCACCGAGGCCGCCGCCTTCGGCGTGATCGGCGCGCTGATCCTCGCCGGGCTGCAGGGCTCGCTCACCTGGGAGGCGTTCCGCGAGAGCCTGCTCGGCGCGACGCGCACCTCGGCGATGATCGCGCTGATCCTGATGGGCGCCTCCTTCCTGACGCTCGCCATGGGCTTCACCGGCCTGCCGCGCAGCCTGGCCGCGGTGATCGCCGCGATGGACCTTTCCCCGGTGGCGCTGATCGCGGCGCTGACCGTGTTCTACATCGTCATCGGCATGTTCCTCGACGGCATCTCGGCCGTCGTCCTGACCATGGCGATCATCGAGCCGATGATCCGCGCCGCGGGCATCGACCTGATGTGGTTCGGCATCTTCATCGTCGTGGTGGTGGAAATGGCGCAGATCACCCCGCCGGTCGGCTTCAACCTGTTCGTGCTGCAGGGCATGACGCGCCATGACATCACCTACATCGCCAGGACCGCAGCGCCGATGTTCCTGATCATGGTGCTGATGGTGGCCATCCTGGTCGCCGTTCCCGGGCTCGCCACCTGGCTGCCCGACACCGTCCAGGCCGCGCGATGACCATGATCGCGGCGGCGGGCCGGCATGCCTCGGTCCTGCTGCTTCTCGGCTTCCTCTCGGTGCCCTTCCTGCCGGTCGACGCGGAGCTGCTGCGCCCTGCCCTGCCGTTCCTGGTGGCGCTCGCCACCGCCCTGGGCGTGGCCCGCCAGCCGCTCGACCCGGCGACGCTGCGCCGCCTGCTGGCGCCCGGCGCCGCGCTGCGCCTCGCCGGATGGCTGGTGCTGACCCAGGCCGTGCTGGCCGCCGCGGCCGTCTGGGCGGGGCGGCTCGCCGGGCTCGATCCGCAGATCCTCGCGCTGATCGCCGTGTTCTGCGCCGCGCCCCCGCTCAGCGCCGCGCCAAATCTGTGCCTGATGCTGGGATACGACCTGGCGCTGGCGCTGCGGCTGACGCTTCTTGGCACGATGCTCGCCCCGCTTCTGCTGCCCGCCGCGCTGGCCCTGTCGGGCCTGCCCTTTGAGATCGGCACCGGGGCGCTCGCCCTGCGGGTCCTGGGCATCCTGTCGCTGGGCATCGCGCTCGGCCTGGCGATCCAGCGCCGCATGGGCCAGGCCCGCATCGCGGCGGAGGCGGACCTGCTCAACGGGCTGGCGGCGCTGCTGATGATCGTCTTCCTGTTCCCGCTGATGGCCGGGATGCGCGAGGCCGTGACGGCCGATCCCGGCCGTGCGGCGGGGCTGCTCTGCCTCGCGCTGGCCGTCAATATCGGCGGCCATCTCGCGATGCGGACCCTCGCCCGTCCGGTCCTGCCCCCGGCATCGGCACGGGCGCTCGGCCTCGTCTTCGGCAACCGCAACACCGTGCTGGTCCTGGCCTCCCTGCCGCATGACCCGCTGCTGACCCTCTTCGTCGCGCTGATGCAGTTCCCGATCTACGCCACGCCGATGCTGTTCTCCCGGATCGACCGGCAGCGCCCCCGGCCGCCCTCCCGCGGCCACCGGAGCGGACATCCCTAGCGGGCTCCGCTCATTTGCCTTGCTTCCCTGGGTTGATTTCCGCACGGTCGGAGCCGGGGACGGCACAGCCGGGCCGACCCGCGACAGCGTGCGGCCCGACGCCCCGGACCGGCGCTAGACCGGCTGCCGTGCAGGGAGGAACTCATGGCGATCTTGGGCTTGCTGGCCGAATTCGGCGAAGGCGGAGCAAACGGAAAGGTCTTCCTCGGGGGAGCGACCGCGCTGAACATGCTCGGAACGACCAGCGCGACCAAAAGCGGGAATATCCCGGCAAACTGGCTGAAGAAGCTCGACACCTTCATCGGCTGCAGCTCGGAGGGCGGCACGTTCCGGCTCGCGGGCACCACGATCATCCGAGAGGGCTTCTACGTGAAGGCCGAGGGGATCGTCTTCAAGGAGACCGAGCACGGCTCGAAGGGGCCGGCCTATTGGGAGCTCGGCGACAAGACGGCAAAATATCCCAAGACCGAGCTGGCGGAGATGTTCCGCAGGATTCTCGAGAGCCCCGACTGGGACTGCAAGGATCCCTGGGTGGCCACTCTGGTCGCCGCGATGTTCCTGTCCGAAGTGGCACGCAATCCGCGCAGCTTCATGGTCAACCTGATGCTGCTCGACCTGCTGGAGGGCGGCGTGAAATACGGCAAGAGCCAGGACAAGGAGCTCGATTTCGGCAAGCTCCTGCAATTCGGTTCGGGCCAGCCGGACAAGTCGGCGACCTATAGCTATGGCGCGGACAAGATGAAGGTTGGCAAGGGCGGCGAGAGCGGGACCAACCGCGGCGGCAAGCTGCCGATGTCGCATCTGGGCGCGATGAAGAACTACGAGGCGACGGCTCCGTCCAAGGTCGACTACAACGCGCGGAAATTCGCGCAGCTGGCCAAGCAGTCCTCGCTGAACCTCAAGGCCCCGGCCGAAGCGGGCACCGCGTTCCACATGCCCAACGCGCTGGCCGAGAAGGAGTGCACCATCCTCCTGCGCTGGCTTGTGGCGCGCTTCTCGAAGAAGCCGCCGACCTTCCAGATCGGCTCGGTCGAGCAGAAGGTCGAGGTCGAAAATGCCTGGACCAAGGCGAAATCCGTCCAGATCAAGTCGACCCCCGTCCATGCCGCCGTCACGTTCACGGCGCTGCGCGAGCATCTGCGCAAGGCGGAGTGGAGCGAAGCCAAGGCCGATGCGGCCAGGGCCACCGTGGAAGGGACGCTGATCGCGGCCGCGACTGCGGAACTGGCCGCCCGGCAGAATGCGACGGCCAACTTGCTGAGCTAGCGGCGGGGGCGGAAGGGTCCGGCCCAAAAGAAAACGGCCTCGCAGGAGACACCTGCGGGGCCGTCTTTTCTCTTCCGGAGAAGAGTGGCTGGGGTGGTAGGATTCGAACCTACGGTACACGGTACCAAAAACCGCTGCCTTACCGCTTGGCTACACCCCAACGGTGGAGGCGGATTTACTGTGTAGGGCCGGGGGGCGCAAGGGGCGAAACGCATTTTTTTCGCGGAAATTTCCCCTTGCGATCCATGCCCTCGCGTCATCCGTCAGACGCGCAGCGGATCGGCCTTCGCCAGTTCGTCGAACGCCTTCAGCGACTTCACCATCGCGGGCATCCGGTCGAGCGGAATCATGTTCGGACCGTCCGACGGCGCGGTATCCGGCGCTTCGTGGGTCTCGATGAAGACGGCCGCGATGCCGAGGCTGACGGCGGCGCGCGCCATCACCGGGGCGAATTCGCGCTGCCCGCCCGAAGAGCCGCCCTGCCCGCCCGGCTGCTGCACCGAATGGGTGGCGTCCATCACCACCGGATAGCCGGTCTTCATCATCGTCGGCAGGCTGCGCATGTCGGCGACCAGCGTGTTGTAGCCGAAGGAGGCACCGCGCTCGGTCAGCAGGATGCGCTCGTTGCCGGTGCTCTCCACCTTGGAGACGACATTCGGCATGTCCCAGGGCGCGAGGAACTGGCCCTTCTTGATGTTGACGACGGCGCCGGTCTCGCCCGCCGCGAGCAGCAGGTCGGTCTGGCGGCACAGGAAGGCCGGAATCTGGATGATGTCGACCTGCTTGGCCGCCCGCACAGCCTGCTCCTCGTTGTGGATGTCGGTCAGGGTCGGACAGCCCAGCCGGTCGCGCACCGCGGACATGATGTCGAGCCCGGCCTCGATGCCGAGGCCGCGCTTGCCGCCCAGCGAGGTGCGGTTGGCCTTGTCGTAGGATGCCTTGAAGACGTAGCCGACGCCCGCATCGGCGCAGGCTGCGGCCATGGTCTCGGCGATCATCATGGCGTGGTCGAGGGATTCGAGCTGGCAGGGCCCGGCAATGACGGTCAGCGGAGCGTCGTTCCCGATGGCCAGATTTCCGACGGAGATGGTTTTCATCAGTTTGTTACCTGTTCCTTCAGGACGGAAGCGGTGAGGGACACCATCAGGTAAATACCAGCAAATATCAGGAAGGCCATGGCCGTGTTGGCGGCCACCCGCGGATAGGCGGCCTGCTCCGGCGCCACCGGAGAGACGTTCAGCGACAGGTAGCCGACCTGCCGGTCGGCCTCGCGCCGCGCCGCCTGCAGGGCCTGCAGCGCCTCCTGCAGCATCGCCTCGCGGGTGGCGAGCCCAGCTTTGGCGACGTGGAGGTCACTGTTGACCTGCGCCAGCGAGAGCTCTTCCTCGGAATTGGTCAGCTGTCCGCGCAACCCGGAAATCGCGTTCCGCAGCCTCGAGATCCCGGCCTGCGTCGCCGCCACCCGCACCTTGTTCGGGGCCGGGTTGTCGAGGAGCCCGGCCAGTTCCAGCCGCTCCTGCTGGAGCAACATCTCCAGGGCAGCGATCTGGGACATCACGGCGCCGATCTCGGCCTCGGCGCTGATCACGCCGCGCGCCTCCTCCAGCGCCAGCACCTTGCGCTGCGCCGCCTGGACATCGGCCTCCGCCGCGGAGAAGGCGCGCTCCGCCCCGGCCAGCTGGTCCCGGCGCTGGCGCAGGGTGAGATCGTTGACCACCTGTTCGGCATAGGAGACCAGCGCATCGGCGAAGGCGACCGAGACAGCGGGATCGGCCGCCGAGACTTCCAGCTGGACCACCCCCTCGGAAGGATCGTAGCCCGCCTTCACCCGCCGCTTGTAGAGCCGGTAGGCCCGCTCGATCGAGGCGTTCGCGGGCAGCCGTGCCAGCGGATCGATGCGGGAATCGCTGAAATGGCCGATGAATCCCTGCTCTTCGGACAGCCGCACCATCGCCTCCTTCGAGTCGATGTAGCGCTGCACCGCCACGGCTTCCTGCGAGGAGCCGAAGGTGGTCCCGGCCAGCAGCGAACTCAGCCCGCTGCCGCCGCCGGAGCTCTTCTGGACGATGAACTCCGCCTTGGTGGAGTACATCGGCGTGGCGACGACCGCGAAATAGAGCCAGGCCGCCAGCGTCGGGACGATCACGAAGCCGGCGATCCGCGCCCAGAGCTGCGAGACGTTGCGCTTGCGCCGCCGCAGGATGTCCTGCTGGATCCGCTCTATCTCCAGCAGCTGGCGCTGCTCGTCGGCGATCTGGGCGGGCGACATGCCGGCGATCACCGGCACCGGCATCGCATCCGGTGACGGACGGGTGTTGTCGACGACCAGATGCAGCGGATTGGCCGGGCTCTGCGGATCGACGCCGCGCTCGCGCAGCAGCCGCACGGCCTCGAACGGATCCGACGCGCTCAGCCCGTGATGCCGCGCGAGCCGCATCGCGTTCCGCAGCTGATGGCCGGTGAATCCCTCGGCCTGGACATCGGCGCGATGCTCCTCCTGGCGGGCGCGGATCTTCTCCGCCCTGGCCTTGCGGCGTTCCAGCCGCGCCCGGCGGCGCGTGGCGCCCGGATCGTCAGACTGCGGCTTTGTAGTCATAGAGTCGCCTCGCCTCCTCGAGCGTCTCGAACCGGTAGAGCCGTCCGTCGCGCAGCACGGCCGCAGAGCGGCAGAACCGTTCCAGCGTCTCGGGCTGGTGCGAAACCATGACGATCGTGGTCTTGCGCAGCCGCTCCTTCAGGATGCCCGCCGCCTTGCGGTTGAATTCGGCATCGGTGGCGCGCGGCATGCCCTCGTCGATCAGGTAGAGATCGAAATCCAGCGCCAGCATCAGCGCGAAGCAGAACCGGCTGCGCATCCCGGCGCTGTACTGGCCGACGGGGCGGTCGAAATACTCCTCCAGCCCGCAGAGCCAGCGGCAGAAGGCCTCCACGTAATCGGGATCAAGACCGTAGAGCCGGGCGATGAAGCGGGCATTCTCCATCCCCGTCAGCCGCCCCAGCACGCCGCCCATGAAGCCCAGCGGAAAGGACACCCGGCAGTTGCGGCGGATCACGCCCTCGTCGGGCTTTTCCAGCCCGGCCATCATGTTGATCAGCGTGGTCTTGCCGGTGCCGTTGCGGGCGAGGATGCCCAGAGAGTTGCCCGGCCGCACCGAAAAGCTAGCCCGGTCAAGGATCACCTTGTACCGGGTTCCCGTCCAGAACGCCTTGCTGACACCCGAGAACTCGATCATGCACCATCTCCGCCCCCGGACCGGGGGGCCGGAGACGGTCTAGCAGAGACGGGCTGAAGACATGCTTAATGCGCGGGAAATCATGCCGGGCGCCGCTTCACCCGGGTGACCCGCCCGGCGATGATCGACAGCGCCGCGGCGGCGAAGCTGAGCAGCGCGCCCATCTTGGCGGCGTCCTGCACCAGCCCGGCCTCGAAGGCGACCGTCGCGATGAAGAGCGAGACGGTGAAGCCGATCGCCGAAACGCAGCCGATCACCGTCAGGTCGACCACCCGCATGCCCTCCGGCAGGCCCAGCCCAAGCGGCCGCGCCGCGATCCAGCCGAACAGCGTGACGCCCAGCGGCTTGCCGATCACGAGGCCGAGGAAGACCAGCAGCGTCGCCGGGCCGATGGCGTTCAGCTCCACCCCGGCATTCACGAGGCCGAAGAAGAACAGCACCACCTCGACCGGGTATTTCAGCGCATGCTCCATTTCGTTGAGCAGGTCGTGCAGGTGGCTCTCGGCATCGGCGAAGAAGCCGAAGGCGCGGTCGGCATGGGGAATCGCCGGCACGACCGGCAGCAGCCCCAGCGCCGGATGCAGCCCGGCCCGCATAAAGCCGTACCAGCTGAGGCAGCCGGCGATCGCATAGGGCCAGAAGCCCAGCTTCTGCCGCACCCAGGTCGAATGCAGCCGCAGCTGGTCGCCCCGGTCCATGCGCCGCGGCAGTTCGTTGAACAGGATGTAGGCCGCGGCCGAGGCAGCGATCGACAGCAGCAGCCATTCCAGCGCCAGGTCGCCCGACGGGTAGAAGACCGCCAGGATGATCAGCCCCGCCGCGTCGTCGGCAATGGCGAGAAGCAGAAGGAACCGCACGGCCGGATGGCCCGCACCGAAGACGATCCGCCCGACGAGATAGGAAAAGGCGATGTCGGTCGCCGTGGGAATCGCCCAGCCGCGCGACACCGCGCTGAAGGTCTCCGACCCCAGAACGGCGGCGATGCCCAGATAGACCAGCACCGGCCCGGCCATGCCGCCTGCGGTGGCAAAGAGCGGCGTCGCGGCCTTCTTGCCCCGGAGCGAGCCGTTCGCGAGGATCACCGCCTCCCAGACCTCCTTGGCGGCGATGGCGAAGAACAGCGCCATCAGCACGTCGTTGATCAGGTAGTGCAGCGTCAGCGTGCGGTGGACATGGCCCTCGGCGTCAAGATGCGGATGGCCGATGAAGAAATCGTCGGCGATCACGAACTCTACGAAGTCGTGATAGCTGTGGGGTTCGACATTGACCCAGACGAGCGCGATCAGCGCCCCGCTGATCAGCAGCAGGGAATATTCGCTGATGAAGCCCCAGACACGGTACATGATCATCTCCCGCCACTCCGATGACCGGAGCCTAGGCGGCACGGAATTGCGGTTCAAGGCTGGTCCTTTCCCGTTTCGGGGCCCCGCGCGCAGCCGGAACCGCGGGCGTCAGCATGATCCCCGCCCATTGGAGCGGAGCAGCGGCAGGGGTTCCATGGGGTGCAGGGTCACGCCCCCCGGCATTCGCAAGGCGGCGCGCAGGACTGTCAGAGATCGAAGATCTTGCCCGGATTCAGGATGCCCTGCGGGTCGAGCGCGGCCTTTATTTTCCTCATGATGCCAAGGGCCTGTCCGTGCTCGGCCTGCATGTAGAGCTTCTTGCCCAGCCCCACGCCGTGTTCGCCGGTGGCGGTGCCCCCGGCCTCCAGCGCCATGGCGATCAGCCGGGAATGGAGGCCGCGCACGACCTCCTGTTCCTCCGGCCCGTCGAACAGCATCACGAGGTGGAAATTGCCGTCGCCGACATGGCCGTGAAGCGGTGCAATGACACCTGCAGCGGCGATTTCCGCCTGGATGTCGGCGATCACCTGCGGCAGCGAGGAGACCGGAACGCAGACATCCGTGGACAGGCTCTTTGCACCCGGACGCAGCGCGCGGGCCGAATAGAGCGCCGAATGGCGCAGCTTCCAGAGCGCGTTGTGGGCCTCGGGCGTCTCGCAGGGCGCGGCCGCCGCGCCGTGGCCCCCGGCCAGCTCGCCGAACATGTCCAGATCGGCCGCCACCTGGTCCGCACTACCCGCCATGTCGACCATCAGCGTCGCCGTCTCGGGGTGGGACGTGCCGTTATAGGCGTTGATCGCCCGCATCTGCAGCGCATCGAGCAGCTCGATCCGGTTCAGGCAGAGCCCGCATTGCAGCGCCTCTACCACCGTTTCCGTCGCCTCGGCGATGTCCGCGAAGCTGTAGAGCCCGGCCTTCGCCGCCTCCGGGATGCCGGCAAGGCGCAAGGTCACCTCGGTGATGATGCCCAGCGTGCCCTCGGCCCCGACGAAGAGCCCGGTCAGGTCGTAGCCCGAGGAAGATTTCCGCGCCCGCCCGCCGGTATGGATCACCTCGCCGTCGGCCATGACCACGGTCAGCCCCAGCACCCGGTCGCGCATCGTGCCGTGGCGCACCGTCATGGTGCCGGAGGCGCGCGTCGAGGCCAGCCCGCCCATCGTGGCATGCGCGCCGACATCGATCGGCAGGAACAGGCCGGTCTCGCGCAGGTCCTCGTTCAGCTGCTGGCGGGTGCAGCCGGCCTCCACCGTCGCATCCATGTCGGGCGCCGATACGCGCAGCACCTTCGTCATCTGCGTGAGATCCAGAGACAGCCCGCCCTGCACCGCCTGGGTCTGGCCCTCGATCGAGGAGCCATGGCCGAAAGCCACCACCGGGAAGCCATGCGCGTGGCAGATCGCCAGCGCGTCGGAGACGTCCTTGGTCGTCCCGGCGAACAGAACCGCCTCGGGCGGAGCCGGCGGATGCCAGCTGTCCCCCGCCCCGTGCTGGTCTCGGATCGCCTGGCCGGTCTCGATCCGGTCTCCGAAACGGGCGGTGAGGGCGGCAATTGCGGGATGGGACATCGGGATACTCCGGAAACACGTGCGGCGGCCGGGATGCCCCGCCGCCGGATCGGTACTGCAAGTGCGGGCGGAAGGCTACTCCGCCGCCTTCCGGGCCGCGGCATGGCGGTTGACCGGCCAGCTCAGGCCGAGATTGCCGCGCAGCGTGCCGGCTTCGTATTCCTCGCGGAACAGGCCGCGGCGCTGCAGCTCGGGGACCACCAGGCGGGTGAAGTCGCGCAGCGAGGCCGGCAGGGTCGGGAACATCAGGATGAAGCCGTCCGCCGCCTCGGCCTCGAACCATTCCTGCATGAAATCCGCAACTTCCATGTAGCTGCCGGTCAGCCCGTTGCCGGTGTGCTGGCGGGCATAGTGCGTCACCAGCTCGCGCAGGGTGTGCCCCTGCTCCACGAAATCCTTCACCTCCCGGAACATGGCAACCGAACCTTTCGGCTTCTCGGGCATCCGCTCCATCGGGAAGGGCGAGTCCAGATCGGCGCCATGCAGGTCGGTCTCCAGGAATTCCTGAAGCATCAGCAGTCCGACCTCGGGATGCATCATGTCGACCATTTCCTGCGCGCGGGCCTCGGCCTCTTCGCGGGTTTCGCCCGTGTTGATGACAATGCCCGGCATGATCTTCAGGTCATTGGGGTCGCGGCCGTATTTCGCCATGCGGGACTTCACGTCCTTGTAGAAGGCGGCGTTCTTCTCGATGTTCGAGGCCAGCGAAAACGCGATCTCGGCGGTGCGCGCGGCAAGCTCCCTACCGCGCTCGGACCCGCCCGCCTGCGCAATCACCGGCCGCCCCTGCGGCGTGCGCGCGATGTTCAGCGGCCCGCGCACCTGGAAATGTTCGCCCACGTGATCCAGCTGATGCAGCTTCGCCGGGTCGTGATACATCCCCGAGTCCCGGTCGAGCAGCAGCGCGTCGTCTTCCCACGAATCCCACAGCCCGAAGACCACGTCGAGGAATTCCTCGCCGCGGTTGTAACGGTCGGCATGCGGGTCGAGCCCCTGGCGGTTGTAGTTGTAGCCGGTCTCGTCATGGTCCGAGGTGACCACGTTCCAGCAGACCCGCCCGCCCGAGATATGGTCGGCAGAGGCATAGAGCCGGGCGATGTTGTAGGGCTCGTAATAGCTGGTGGAAGCCGTGGCGACGAAGCCGAGCTTCTCCGTCACCATCGACAGCGCGGTGATCGCGGTGATCGGTTCGAAGCGGTTCATCTTGGTGGGCTGGCGGGCCAGCGCCTCGGGATGGCCGACGGCAGCCGCCGGGCTGTCGGCGAAGAACATGAAGTCGAGCTTGCCCGCCTCGGAAATCTTCGCGACCTCGGCAAGGTGCCTGATGTCGTTCGCGCCGTTCACGTCCGATTCGGGATGCAGCCAGGCTGCCGGGTGGAAGCCGAACGTGTAGACGAATGTGCCCAGCCGGAGCTTGTCGCTGCGTGCCATGATATCCTCGCGCGTGATCTGTCCGGGTCAGTATGCCTGTCCCATCGGCTCCGACAAGCCGCGCACGGCTGCATTCCAGTTCAGGAAAACTAAACTGTCAGTCGGACGGCATGGGCCGCCATGCCGGTTGCACCGCAGCACGCATCACATCAGATTTTCAAGATGAGACATGCCGGCATGGCACATCAGTCACCCGGGGAGGCCACGCCATGCAGTTTCCGTCCCCCCTTCGGCCCGCGGCAGCGCTGCTCTGCTTCGGAACCGCCGCTTCCGCACAGGACGCGAACCCGGACCGGCTCTGGGAGTCCCTGCGGATCGCTCCGCCCGAACATGACTGCGACTTCAAGGAGTTCGGCGAGGGGCGCGACAAGCTCTGCTACTACTACACCGCGAACGGCCGTCTGCGCGTAATCTTCCTGCGCCAGGTCAGCTGGGGCCTGCCGCACGGCCTGCCCCCCGAGGCTGCTGTCGAACTGGTTGCGGACCCGGTCGGCTACTGGTCCAGGGCGCTGCTGGCAAAGGAACGCGAGGCCGCGCTCTGCTGCGATGAAGGGCAGGCGCCGGACGGACGCGAAACCCGCCACGATTTCAGCCTGATGAAGCGGTCCGAGATCCCGGTGGTTTTCAAGGTTGTTGTCACCGGTGTCTATTTTCAGGCTGCGCACTCTCCCGTCCCGGCCATGGGGCCGCCGCGGACTGCTTCCCTGGCGAGCGCGCCGGCGGCCCCATGGCCTCGCGGCATCTCGTCAGGCCGTTCCGGGTTGAGCCAGACGGAGCCGATCGGGGTCCAGCAGCGCGTGCCGCCTGACCACCGCTCCGGCCGCGCCGAGCGGGCCAGTTC
>NZ_JAATVU010000149.1 GCF_013184745.1 Mangrovicoccus sp. HB161399 | reverse complement strand
TACCGCACGCCCGAGCAGACACGGATCGACATGGCCGCCGCGATGGAAGCATAGTGAATATCGCCCCAGTCCGGGATCCGGGGGCAAGGTCAGGCCAGCATGGGACTCGCCGTCCGGATCAGCGCCACGCCGTGCGATCACGGGCGCCGCACCCTGAAAGTCCCCGTCTGCGACGGCCGTACGGAGATCCGCCTGATCAACGGATACTGGCATGGGTCCAGTCCCGGACGCGGTCAGCGCCTTCGGCGCGTCAGCGGAAAGACAGCACCGCCGCCTTGCGAGGCGCAGGACCGCGCATCGCACTGGTCCCGCCCGCGTGAAGCCGACGCTTGAAACGGGTGCCAAGGGCGAAACTCCCATCGCCTCCGGTCCCCTGCGACCGGGACGGAGCCCGCTCATCCCGGCGCAGGACCACGGTGACATCCCCCGCCAGGAGACTGACGCAGCGGAGCCGCATGGGGCAGGTCAGAGAGCGGCGGCAGCCACGGCGCTGATTGCGTAGAACGGCAGCGACAGGGCGGTGGCCATCAGCAGCGCCCCCATGGCCATGAAGAGCGCGTCGCGCGCCAGCATCGCCACCGCGAAGAGCAGCACGGAGAGCCCGAGCACCGAGGACGAGAAGGGCACCAGCTCGAGGAAGGGCATCGCCAGGCCGCAAGTCAGGCAGGCGATCTCGCAGGCCTTGCGGATCGGCCGGCGCATAGCCCAGGAGCCGTGGCCGGTGGCATGGCGGTCCAGCCAGCGTGCCAGCCCGCCCAGCCGCCCGATCGCGCGGCGGGCGCGCGGGCCGCTGACGGTCTTGCGCGTCACCGCCTCCGGCAGCCACAGATGCCGCCGCCCGAACACCATCTGCACGGCCACGAAGGCGATGGTCAGGCCGCAGATCGAGGAAAAGAGCGGAATTCCCGACAGCGGCGACACGACGAGCAGCGCGGGCACCATCAGCACCGGCAGGAAGGACGTGTCCCCGACCACGTGCAGAATGCCCTGCAGCGACACCTTTTCGCCCGCAGCGGCCTCGCCAAGCTTGGCGACCAGCCCTTCCATCGGCCCATCCTGTCCGAACTCCATGTACTCGTCAGCGTCCATCGTCATGCCCGTTCTCCGCCACGCAACTCTTCCGGCGACTCAACGGGCGCCGGACGGGCGGGTTCCCCTGCCCCGAGAGATAGGCGGGGTGCCGCCGCCGCGGCAAGAGCCCATGCAGTCCGCGCATTCCCGCGATGAAGCCCGCTCAAGCCGCCGTCCCCGGACGGGCGGAATCCGCCGTTTCGGGCGCCTCAGCGGGAAAGTTTTCAAACCGCCCGCAAAAACGGCAACTTTTGCTTAGCCATCGGCAAAAAACGCGCATGGACCGGATGCATCCGAATAGGTAAATACCGCGCCGTCGCCAGTTGATTGGAGTCCCCGCCATGCATCCGAACCTGACCAAGTCCTGCCCCACCCATGCCGCCGAGCCGCATGCACGGATCAGCCTGACCCAGGCCCTGATCGTCCTGGGCACCTGGATCGGCTTCTTCGCAGCCGGCTTCGCGCTGCTGCCCTGAGCCCCCGTCGCGGCAGGGAGGACCTCCGGGTCACTCCCCTGCGATCATCCTGAGCCCCTGGGTCACGTCGGTCCGCACCGCCAGCCTCAGCCCGGGCTCGTCCCCCGCCTTCAGCGCCTCGATGATCAGCCTGTGTCCATGCGGCACGCCGGTCCGGGCAAGCCGCCCGTAAAGCGCGCCCATCGTCGGCCCGAGCTGGAGCCAGACCGTTTCCAGCATCGCCAGCATCGCCGGCGCCTGCGCCCGCAGGTAGAGCGTGCGGTGGAATTCCAGGTTGTGGCGGATATAGGCGACCGCATCGCCGCGCCCGACCGCATCCGCGATCACCACGTTGATCGCCTCGAGCCGCTCGATCAGCGCGAAATGAACCTTGGGCAGCGCGCGCGAGCTCAGTTCCGGCTCCAGCATGCCCCTGAGCGCGGCCAGTTCCTCGATCCGGTCATTGCCGAGCGCCGGCGTCGCCACCCGCCCCGAGCCGGACAGCGTCAGCGCACCCTCCGCCACCAGCCGCCGCACGGCTTCGCGCGCGGGCGTCATCGAGACGCCGAATTCCGACGCGATGCCGCGCAGCGTCAGCGCCTGGCCGGGCGGCAGTTCCCCGCACATGATCCGGCTGCGCAGCGTGCGGTAGACCCGGTCATGCGCCGCCGGGGCGCTGTCGGCCTGCCGGCCACTGCTCATGCGCCCTCTCCCTCGAAGCGGTAGCGGTGCAGCCATGCGCCGTTCTCCCTCAGCCAGCGGCGGTCGGTGGCATAGCTGGGATGGAGCTGCGCCACCTCCGCCCAGAAGGCATCGGAATGGTTCATTTCGGCAAGATGCGCCACCTCGTGGGCCGCGACATAGTCGAGGATCTGGCGCGGCGCCATGATCAGCCGCCAGGAGAACATCAGCCGCCCTTCGGAGGAACATGAGCCCCAGCGCGAGCGCGTGTCGCGCAGCGCCAGCTCGGCATAGCTGCGCCCCAGCCGCGCGGCATAGAGATCGCAGCGCTCCACCAGCCGGTCGCGCGCAAGCGCGGTCAGCCAGGCGCGGACCTGCGGCGCCGTGCGCGACGGGCTGGCCAGCAGCTCGCTGCCCCGGCGCTCGGCCTTGCGGACCTTGGCGGGCACGATCATCAGCGCCTCGCCCTGCACCGGCAGCCGCGCACCGGGCGCGACGAAGACCGGGGGCGGCTGGCTTCCGAGATGCCCCCTCACCCAGTCGCCGCGCTCCTGCAGGAAGGCATTCAGCTCGGCGGCAGGCACATGCGGCGGCGCGGTCAGCGTCACCCGGCCGTCCAGCCGCGAGATGCGCAGCGACAGCCGCCGCGCCCGTGCCGAGCGGCGCAGCTCCACCTCGATCCGCGGCGCTCCTGCCAGCGCGAGCCGCTCTCCCGTCATTGCCGTGTTCCCCGCCTCATGGATTTTCCTTTGACACCCCGTCCGGCCTGTGGCAATGGCCCTCACTCAATCCGTCGAGAAAAGAGGAAAGACCAATGCCCAAGGAAGAGTGGGGAACCAAGCGGGTCTGCCCGACTACGGGCAAGAGGTTCTACGATCTCGGCCGGTCGCCGATCGTCAGCCCCTATACCGGCCAGGTCGTCGAGATCGACACCGGCAACAAGTCTCGCACGATGATCGCCGACAAGGCCGATCCGGATGCCAAGAAGACCAGCCGCGAAGACGGCGATGACGTGGTCCTCGACGACGAGGACGATGTCGACATGGATCTGGGCGACGATCTGGACGATGACGTCCTCGACGAGGATGACGAGGACAACGTCTCGCTCGACGACATCACCGACGTCTCGACCGACGACAACGGCGACGACTGATCTCCTTCCGGAGACGCGGAATTTCGAGGGACGGCCCGGAGCGATCCGACGCCGTCCCTTTCGCATGTGGCAGGGACGGCACCGCCAGCGCCTTGATGCAGCGCAGTTTTTCCGGAGACCGGCCTGGCGACAAGTTTTTTTCCTGGAGTCCGTTTTTTCCGCTTGCGCCCCCCGGCCAGACTCCTTAGACAGCCCCTCACCGACGCGGCGGACACGCCGCACCGGCCGGGGCCTTAGCTCAGTTGGGAGAGCGCTTGCATGGCATGCAAGAGGTCAGGGGTTCGACTCCCCTAGGCTCCACCATCCCGCACTTTAGGGATGAAAAATCCGCTAACACCTTGAACGGAAAGGTGATTTCAGCGGTTCGATAACCCTCATTTCGGCTATACCTCAGTGGCTCTGCAAAGGCCAGTTTGAGCACTGTACGCTTGAGGGCGAAGCTGCCATTTTTATAGATATTCCAAGGACTTGCCAGAAATTCTAAGGCCGGTTCGATAAATTCGCTTAGGCGGCCTTGAGATGGCACGGCTTTCTCTGCCTGTTCGGTCAATCTGATGGTCTGGCGTTCCAGTTCTCCGATGCGTTTCTCATAGGCTTTGATCACGCTCGGGCTGGAGGCATCCATGATACGGTCGAGCAGCGAGTCGATCTGCTTGCTGGTATCCGAGAGCTGCGTCTCGATGGTCTTGCGCGCCGCCATAGCCTCGACGCGGCGCATCTCCCAGATATCGGTGAAGATGGCCTTGGCGAGCTTGTAAAGCTGCGTGGCGGGTTGCAGGCCGCGCAGGATGGCCTCTGCCCCATCTTCGATATCGGCACGGCGAATCGACTTGCGCTTGGAGGCGCAGCCAGGCGTGTCGCAGAGATAGTACGGGTAGAGTTGGTTGCGGCCCTTCGACCAGCAGGAGGTCATCGGCTGATCGCAGTCATCGCAGTGCACGAAGCCGCGCAGCGGGAAGTCTTTGTTGATGTCGTTGCGCGCCGGAGCGTTCGCCGTACCCTTCAATCGCGCCAGGATGCGCTCATGGGTGGCGAAGCTGATCAGAGGCTCATGATGCCCCTTGCGTAGGCTCACGCCCCATTTGGGGGCTTCTACGAGCCCGGCATAGAGCGGGCGCTCCAGGATTTCCGTGGCTTTGGTGATGCGCACCAGCCCCGTCTTGTTGCTCTTGGGGAAGTCAGGCTTGGATTGAAAGAACCGTGCCACTTCACTCTGCGAGCGGAAGCGCCCGGAGGCGTAGCCCTCAAGGGCTTCGGTGATGATCGAAGCGACTGGCTCATCGCGAACAAGCAGCTTTCCATGCGCCGCCACGCGCTCGAAGCGGTAGCCGACTGGCGGGTGGAAGACGTAGTAGCCTTTCTCGATACGGGCGGTCATTTTCTGAATGACCTGACGGCGATTCTGCTCGCGCTCAAGCTGGCCTTGGGCAGCGATCACGGTCTCGATAAACAAGCCTTCCGGCGTGTCTTCGAACTGAAAGTTCAGACATTCAACCCGGGCCCCGCGCTGCGCGAACTCACGGCGCAGCTTGAGGTGAAACTCGGTATGACGGGCGAAACGCTTGGGGTCATCGAAGATGACGACATATTGCTTGCCCTTCTGGGCATCGAGATAGGCCAGCATGGCGCGCATGCCGGGCCGCTTCATGAAGTCCACGCCGCCTGTGATGTCATCCGGGAAGACCATTTCGACATCATAGCCGCGCTCATCCGCGTATTTTCGGCAGCGGTGCTCTTGGCTCTCAAGGCCGTGACCTTGCGTCTTCTGCTTCTTGTCCGAGACGCGGCAATAGATCAGAGCACTGGTGGTCGCCTCCATCTTTTGGTGTGCATCTTTCATGAATCCTCCTTGTCTAGCGGCACCTTACTCAGGCCGCGCACATGTTGAATGTCTTTGTCAGGGTATCTGCCGCCGAGCTTACCATATTCTGGCTTCTCTCGGCGGGCTCATCCTCGTTTTCGTCAAGTTTTCCACAGGCTTGACCGAGTGGCGCTTGCGCAAACCCCGCGTCGTAAAAGCAGTTTGCGACGTGGATCAGGAAATCGATCACCTGATCTTTCTTTTCATCGCTGATGTTTTTGTCATCGAAGAACTCCCTGTAGAGCTCGTAGTTGATCTTACAGGTAGCTGGATTGCCGCTCTCCAGGGCAATCCCCAATGCGCTTGCCAAATTTGGCGCGTTCTCAAAATCATTCTTACTCATCAAAACACCTGCCCAACTGCGCGCTTGCGCGTTCGGACGCGCGACGGCGTCAGTTAGCCCGTGCCCTTGATCACTATAATTTTCATCCGGTCTGGTGAGTTGGTCGCCGGGCACTGGTACTTGCTCCGGCGTGGTGATCAGCGAAGTTGTATCGCTGATCTTATTTTCTACTTCAAGTTTACCATAATCGTAAGCGGTGTTCCCGGCTCACGGGATCTCAGGTTGACGGCTTGAAACTCCATGGCAGAAGTTCGTCGATGCGCTTCTGCGGATGCCCGGCGG
>NZ_JAATVU010000148.1:2500-6002 GCF_013184745.1 Mangrovicoccus sp. HB161399 | reverse complement strand
TGGTTGCGGGAGCAGGATTTGAACCTGCGACCTTCAGGTTATGAGCCTGACGAGCTACCGGGCTGCTCCATCCCGCGCCAATTCTGTCCGTTCGGTTGATCGTTCGCATAGAGAGAAGGGGATGCTTGTCAGGTCTGGCGATGACCTACTCTCCCACGTCTTGAGACGCAGTACCATCGGCGCGACAGTGCTTAACTTCCGGGTTCGGGATGGGACCGGGTGTTTCACTTGTGCTGTGATCACCAAACCGGGCAAGCATCCCAGGCATCTGTGTTTCAGATGCTGGGCTTTTATCAACATCATGTCCAAGCCGGACTTCTGATTTCATGCGGTGCCGCATTTGAGCGGCGGTGTCTTGCTTTTACCGGATCAGGTCAAGCCTATCGGACAATTAGTACCGGTCAACTGAACGCATTGCTGCGCTTACATCTCCGGCCTATCGACGTGGTGGTCTACCACGGTCCTCAGGGATACCTTGTTTTGAGGGGGGCTTCCCGCTTAGATGCCTTCAGCGGTTATCCCGTCCGTTCATAGCTACCCAGCACTACCGCTGGCGCGATAACTGGTCCACCAGTGGAACGTTCACCCCGGTCCTCTCGTACTAGGGGCAACTCCTCTCAAGTATCCTACACCCACGGCAGATAGGGACCGAACTGTCTCACGACGTTCTAAACCCAGCTCACGTACCTCTTTAAACGGCGAACAGCCGTACCCTTGGGACCTGCTCCAGCCCCAGGATGAGATGAGCCGACATCGAGGTGCCAAACGATGCCGTCGATATGGACTCTTGGGCATCATCAGCCTGTTATCCCCGGCGTACCTTTTATCCGTTGAGCGATGGCCCTCCCACATGGGACCACCGGATCACTATGGCCGACTTTCGTCTCTGCTCGACCTGTCAGTCTCGCAGTCAGGCTGGCTTCTGCCATTGCACTCAACGAGCGATGTCCGACCGCTCTGAGCCAACCTTCGCGCGCCTCCGTTACGCTTTAGGAGGCGACCGCCCCAGTCAAACTACCCGCCACAGAGGGTCCCGGACCCGGATAACGGGCCGCGGTTAGACATCAAGAGTGCGAAGGGTGGTATCTCAAGGTTGCCTCCACCGGAACTGGCGTTCCGGCTTCGAAGGCTACCACCTATCCTGCACATCGCAATCCTGATGCCAGTCTGAAGCTGTAGTAAAGGTGCACGGGGTCTTTCCGTCTAACCGCGGGAAGCCTGCATCTTGACAGGCAATTCAATTTCGCTGAGTCAACGTTGGAGACAGCGGGGAAGTCGTTACGCCATTCGTGCAGGTCGGAACTTACCCGACAAGGAATTTCGCTACCTTAGGACCGTTATAGTTACGGCCGCCGTTTACCGGGGCTTCATTTCGGAGCTCTCACCCCTCCATTTAACCTTCCGGCACCGGGCAGGCGTCAGACCCTATACGTCGTCTTGCGACTTCGCAGAGCCCTGTGTTTTTAGTAAACAGTCGCCACCCCCTGGTTTGTGCCCCCGGCGATCATACGCCGGGCCTCCTTCTCGCGAACTTACGGAGGTATTTTGCCGAGTTCCTTCAACGTTGTTCTCTCAAGCGCCTTGGTATGCTCTACCAGTCCACCTGTGTCGGTTTCGGGTACGGTCTGGCGGAGGGCTATTTCCAGGGACTGCCATCGATACGGTCCAATCCGATAAGGACCGCACGCTCCGGACAATCCGTCACATCCTCCTGGCCCAGGAATATTAACCTGGTTCCCATCGTCTACGCGTTTCCGCCTCGACTTAGGGGCCGGCTTACCCTGCTCAGATTAGCTTTAAGCAGGAACCCTTGGACTTTCGGCGAGAGTGTCTCTCACACTCTTTGTCGCTACTCATGTCATCATTCTCGCTAGTGATCTCTCCACCGGATGGCTCACGCCCCGGCTTCATCGACGAACTTTATCCTCCAAGGCGGCGGTGCGGTTTGGGTAAACCAGCAACTGCCGCTAAAGAGGATGAGGTTCTTTCACACTACGCTCCGCTACCATGCCTTGCGGCATCCTCAGCTTCGGCTCATGGCTTGAGCCCCGTTACATCTTCGCCGCAGGACGTCTTGATTAGACCAGTGAGCTGTTACGCTATCTTTAAAGGATGGCTGCTTCTAAGCCAACCTCCTGGTTGTTTTGGACATCCCACATGCTTTCCCACTTAGCCATGAATTGGGGGCCTTAGCTGGAGGTCAGGGTTGTTTCCCTCTCCACGACGGGCGTTAGCACCCGCCGTGTGTCTGCCATCCAGTACTCCCGGGTATTCGGAGTTTGGTTAGGATCAGTAAGCCTGTGGGGCCCCATTACCCATCCAGTGCTCTACCCCCCGGGGCATTCGGATGACGCTCTACCTAAATAGATTTCGCGGAGAACCAGCTATCTCCGAGTTTGATTGGCCTTTCACCCCTAGGCACAACTCATCCCGACCTTTTTCAACAGGTGTGGGTTCGGACCTCCAGTTGGTGTTACCCAACCTTCATCCTGGTCATGCCTAGATCACTCGGTTTCGGGTCTGATCCCACGAACTCGGCGCCCTATTAAGACTCGCTTTCGCTGCGCCTACACCTAGCGGCTTAAGCTTGCTCGTGAGACCAAGTCGATGACCCATTATACAAAAGGTACGCCGTCAGGACACGAAGTCCCTCCGACTGCTTGTAGGCGTCCGGTTTCAGGTACTGTTTCACTCCCCTCGTCGGGGTGCTTTTCACCTTTCCCTCACGGTACTGGTTCGCTATCGGTCAGCAAGGAGTACTTAGCCTTCGGAGGTGGTCCTCCGATCTTCAGACAGGATTTCACGTGTCCCGCCCTACTTAATGCGTCAATCAGAGCTTCCCGTACGGGGCTGTCACCCGCTATGGCCACGTTTCCCAACGTGTTCCGGTCACTCATCTTGCTCGGCTGGTCCGCGTTCGCTCGCCACTACTAGCGGAGTCTCTATTGATGTCCTTTCCTCCGGGTACTTAGATGTTTCAGTTCCCCGGGTTTGCTCTATAATCCCTATGTATTCAGGAAAATAGTACCTGGTTATACCCATTGTTGACCACCTCGCTGCTGCGCGCCAAACCGGGCAAGGCCCGGCACGGAGTGTGCGTTGCGAAGCAACAACAATAGATATTCAGGTGGGTTGCCCCATTCGGAGATCGATGGATCAAAGCCTATTCCCGGCTCCCCATCGCTTATCGCAGGGTATCACGTCCTTCATCGCCTCTTGCTGCCAAGGCATCCACCAAACGCCCTTTTCGCGCTTGATCTGACCCGGTAAGAGCAAGACCGCTCCTACGCTGCCCCGGCCTTTTGCCTTCCGGGGCTTGAGATCAGAAGTCGTACTTTTCCCGCGCTTCACGCTGGTTCGCAATGAAGCGCTGCATGATGGTTGATCATGCGGGTTAGTGTACTTGACTTGGACAAAACCGCTTTCGAAGTGCCTTTGATGTCCTACCGCCTATTCGGCTACTTGAGGACAGGCGCTTCAAGTTCCTCCGCACTTGGAGGAA
>NZ_JAATVU010000147.1 GCF_013184745.1 Mangrovicoccus sp. HB161399 | reverse complement strand
GGTTGATCAGGTCGGGCGCGCCGCCGGGAGAAGGAGGAGGGCGGCGCGCCCGGGAAGTCCCGGAGGGGGGACTGTCTCGGGGTCCCGGCGGGCGGCGTGGTCCGGCACGCCCGCCGGGATCGGATCAGGCGGCGCGGTCCAGCGCCTGGCCGTAGAGCGCGGGCTTGTCGCCCATGTCGATCCTTGCGAGCTGTCCGGAGGCCACGGCCTCCAGCGCGGCATCGGCCACCAGCGTTGCGGCATAGCCGTCCCAGGTGGAGGGGCCGGTCGCGGTCCCCTGCCCGGCCGCGACGATCCATTCGCGGAATTCCTGGTCATACGCTTCGATGAAGCGCTCGCGCCAGTCCTCGGGGATCGCCTGGCGGATGCCGTGGGCGTCGGTGATCACGGTCGCCGGGCGGTTCGGCAGCGCCGCGATGCCGGTCTCGCAGGAGACCTCGCCGCGGATGTCGTAGCCGTAGGCGATGTTGACCGAGATCTCGACATCGACCAGTGCGCCGGAGGCCATGTGCAGCAGCACCATGTGCGGGTCGCGCAGCTCGCCGCCCTGGCGGGACCGGCGCGGCAGGCGGACCTCGACGCCGGTGACCTCGTCGCCGAGCAGCCAGCGCGAGATGTCCGCGTCATGGACCAGCGTGTCGTTGAGCGGCATCTCGGAGGTGTAGAGCCCGACCGGCACCGAGGCGTTGCGGTGCACCGACTTGTACATCAGCGGCAGGCCCAGCGTGCCGCCGTCGATCACCGCCTTCAGGCGGCGGTAGTCGGCGTCGAAGCGGCGCATGAAGCCGACCTGCACCAGGCGCTTGCCATGGGCGACCTCGGCCTCCATGACGCGGCGCGCGGCCTCGGCCGAGGTGACCAGCGGCTTCTCGCAGAAGACCGGCTTGCCGGCCGCGATGCAGTCGAGCAGCTGCTCCTCGTGGGCGGGCCCCCAGGAACAGATCACCACTGCCTCGATCTTGGGCGAGCGGATCAGGTCCTGCGGCGTGGCGAAGACCTCCGCGCCCGCAGGCGCGGCCGCCGCCGCGCGGGTGGCGTCGATATCCGCGACGCCTGCAACTTCGACCCCCGACAGCACCTTGGTCAGGCGGCGGATATGGTCCTGACCGATCATGCCGGTCCCGATGACTCCGACTTTCAGGCTCATTTCGTTCCCCAGTACTTGTCGACGTAGCGCTGGATTTCCGAGCGCATGAACTTGCCGCTTTCATCCATCCGGTCTTCCCAGGCGAAGACGCAGGCGGTCATGATGCCGTCGAAGCCGACCTCGTGCAGCGTGCCGAAGAAGTCGTCCCACGGAACCTCGCCCTGGCCGATGTCCAGGTGCTGGTGGATGCGGGCATTGGTGCCCGGCGGGTTGAGGATGTAGCGCAGCCCCGAGCTGGCCTTGTGGTTGAACGTGTCGGCGACATGGACATGGGCCAGCACGTCGGCGCATTCGCGCAGCATTTCCTTGGTGTCGTCGCCGAAGTAGTAGGTATGCGGCGCGCAGTAGAGGAACTTCACGTTCTTCGAGTTCACCGTGCGGATGATGTCGACGGCCGGCTTCAGCTCCTCGACCCAGTCCTCGGGATGCGGCTCGACATGGAGCATGATGTCCTCGCGCTCGAAGATCGGCACGAGCTCTTCCATCGAGCGCCACCAGGCGTCCTCGCAGCTCTCGATCATCGAGCCGGTATGGCAGCAGTAGCAGCCGCCCTTGTCGGGATGCGGGCCGCGGCCGAATTCCGAGTTCATCACCCGCACGTCCATCTCGACGGCGATCTCGATGGCACGCTTCCAGTGCTTGACGGCGGCCTGGCGCTCGGCCTCGTCGGGGCTGGCCCAGCGGTACATCGGCAGCAGGCAGGCAACGCCCACGCCGGAGTCCGACAGCGCCTTCTTGAAGCTCTTGATCCGGTCGGGGAAGACCCGCGGCGCCTTGAACCATTCCAGGAAGTCGGCGCGGGGCGAGAGTTCGATCCACTCGTAGCCAAGCTCGGCAACCTTGGAGGGCAGCTCCTCGAGGCTCAGGTGGCGGTGCATGAAGGGGTCGAGCGCGATTTTCATGGCTCGCATCTCCTAGTCGGGAATTTCGGAACGCCCCGGCAGGCCGCCGGAGCGGAGTTTCGGTCAGGCGACCGGTTCCGCCTTGGGCTGCGGCTGCGGGGCGTGGCCGTCATGGGTTTCCATGTAGTCCTCCACCTCGGCATCCAGCGATGCCAGGGCCTCGCCGCCGGCCATCAGGTCGGTGATCTCCTCGCGGGTCTTCTCGCCGCGCATGAAGTTCGCCGCGACCGCGCCGCGGATCAGCACCGCGAAATGGTCGCCCACTGCCATGGCATGCGTCACCTGGTGGGTGATGAAGATCACCGCGATGCCGCGCTTGCGGGCCTCCAGGATGATGCGCAGCACGTGGCTGGACTGCTTGACGCCGAGCGCCGCGGTCGGCTCGTCGAGGATCAGCACGCGGGCGCCGAAATGCACGGCGCGGGCGATGGCGAGGGACTGGCGTTCGCCGCCCGAGAGCCCGCCGATCAGCCGGTCGCCGTCGTCGATCCGGGTGATGCCGAATTCGCGCACGGCCTTCACCGCGGTCTCGTTGGCGGTCTTGCGGTCGAAGACCTTGAAGGGGCCGATCTTCTTGGTGGGCTCGACGCCGACGAAGAAGCTGCGCCCGATCGACATCAGCGGGAAGGTGCCGCCGAACTGGTGCACCGTGGCGATGCCCGCGTCGGAGCCCTGCTTCGGCGTCTCGAAGACGACCGGCTTGCCGTCCATGAGCATCTCGCCCGAGGTGGGCTTGTGCACGCCGGCCAGCGTCTTGATCAGGGTGGACTTGCCGGCGCCGTTGTCGCCCAGGAGGCAGAGCACCTCGCCCGCGTTGATCTTCAGGCTGATGTCGTGGAGGACGTCGATCGGCCCGAAGGACTTGTTGACGTTCCGCAGTTCGAGAACAGGATGGGTCATGTCCGGGGCCTCACTTCTTGGCAGGTTTTGCGGAGGGCGCGGTCAGCGCCAGCTTGCGGAAGACGTTGTTCATCAGCACCGCCGCGAGCAGCATCACGCCGATGATCAGGCTCGACCAGTTGCGGTCGATGTCGGTGAAGTAGATCCCCTGGCTGACGATCGCGAAGGTGACCGTGCCGAGGAAGATCCCGCCGATGGACCCGAAGCCCCCGGTCAGGAGAACGCCCCCGACCACGACCGAGACCACGGCGTTGAAGATGTAGTTCATGCCGCCCGAAACCTGGGCCGAGTTGAACAGGATCGCGCCGCACATCCCCACGAAGCTGGCCGAGACGGCCGAGAGGATGAAGAGCCCGATCAGCATCCGGTCGGTCGGGATGCCGGCGTTGCGCGCCGAGACCTTGTCCCCGCCCATGGCGAAGATCCAGTTGCCGCGGGACGAGTGGTGCAGGATGCCGATGAACAGTGCCGTCATGCCCAGCCACCACAGGATGATCACCTGGTAGGAGCCGCCGATCAGGTGGCCGAAGAGGAACTTGGCCCAGCCGGGGGCTTCGACCGCGACCGAGGCGGAGCCGGTCAGCAGCACAGAGGCCGAGAGCACGATCCCCTGCATGGCCACCAGCGTGCCCAGCGTGATGATCAGCGTCGGCACCGTGGTGCGCACCGCCAGGAGGCCGTTGACCAGGCCGACGAGGACGCCGAGCCCCAGCGCGCCGGCCATGCCGACCCAGATCGGCAGGCCGTAATGGCCGGAGAGGATCGCGACGCTCATCGAGCCCGCCGGGATCATCGCCCCGATCGAGATGTCGAGCTCGCCGGCGATCATCAGGAGCCCCATCGGGATCGCGACGATGCCCAGGTTCGCGGCGAAGTTCACCCAGCTTGCGGTGGTGGCCAGCGTGCCGATGTTGACGCCGCCGAAGATCACGAAGAACAGCGCGACCGCGACGAGGCTGAGGAAGGAGCCCGCTTCCGGGCGGCGCAGGAACTGCGAGAGAACAGGGTTGTTCATTGGATCAGCCCTTCTTTTTCGTCGCGCCGAGCGCGAGCTTGCGGAAGGTGTCGTTCATCAGGACGGCCAGCAGCAGCAGCGCACCGATGATCACCGAGCCGAGATTGGCGTCGAAGCTGGTGAAGTAGATGCCCTGGTTGACGATGGCGAAGGTGATCGTGCCCATGACGATGCCGAGGACGGAGCCCGCGCCGCCGGTCAGGAGCACGCCGCCGATGACGACGCACATGATGGAGTTGAAGATGAAGGACTGCCCGCCCGCGACCTGCGCGCTCTGGTAGACGATCACCTGGCTGACGCCGACGAAAGCGGCGGCGAAGCCCGAGGACATGAACAGCCCGATGCTCAGCTTTTCGGTCGGGATGCCGGCGTTGCGCGCCGATATCTTGTCCCCGCCGAGCGCGTAGACCCAGTTGCCCCATGGCGAGAAGTGCAGGAAGTAGCCCACGATCAGCGCGAAGGCGATCCACCAGAAGATGGTGACCTGGAACATGCCCGCGATGAACTGCCCGAGCAGCGTCGTGGTCAGCGCATCGGGGGTGAGCCCGGTGCTGGTGGAGCCGGTGACCAGCACCGACAGGCCCAGCGTCAGGCCCATCACCCCGAACATCGTGCCGATGGTGACGATCAGCGAGGGAACGCCGGTCTTCACGACCAGGATGCCGTTGACGTAGCCGACAAGGGTCCCGAAGGCGAGACCGGCGGCAATGCCGATGATGTCCGGCAGCCCCCAGTAGCCCGACACGACCGCGACCATCAGCGACGAGGCCGGGATGACCGAGCCGATCGACAGGTCGAGCTCGCCCGCGATCATCAGGAGCCCGATCGGCAGCGCGACGATGCCGATCTCGGCGGCGACGTTCAGCCAGCTGGCGAAGCCCGCGGGCGAGACGAAGACTTGGCCCGCGACGATGGCGAAGAAGACGAAGACGGCGACAAGGCCGAGAAGCGAGCCCGCCTCGGGGCGCCTGAGAAGATGCCCGAAGCCGCCGGACGCGCCGGACTTCTGCTTCGCGGCTGGCGCCGCGCCATTCTGGATCCCGGAAATCATTCGATTGCCCCTTTGCTTGCTCGGGGCACAGGGGATCGGCCGCTGCAGGCGATGCAGCGCTCTCCTCCCCCGGCCCTCAGGATGGGCGCCCGCCGGATCGTCCGGCAGGCGCCAGCCTCATGGGAGTGTCAGCGGACGCCCTTGGCCACGCCGTCCAGCGTCGCGTCCACATTGGAGCTGTCGACGATGCCCGGACCGGTCAGGATCTCGCGGGTGGGGATGGAGAGCCCGAAATTCACATGCGCGTTCAGGATCGAGACCGCCATGTAGCCCTGCATGTAGCCCTGCTGGTCGATCGCGAACATCTGCTTGCCATCCTTGATGTTGTTCAGGATGGTCTCGTCCATGTTCAGGCCGCCGACCTGCACCTTGCCGGCCTTGCCGGACTGCATCACGCCGTTGATCGAGGCATTCGCGTCGACATTGCCGATCGTGTAGATGCCGCCGACATCGGGGTTCTTCAGCAGGTAGGCCTTGACCGCCTGGGCCACCGCGGTGGCGTTGCCGAAGGAGGTCGCGGGCAGCGGCAGGGTCTCGCCCTCGCCGCCGGCCTCGGTGATGCCGTCATTCATGCCGCTGCAGTTGTCCTCGATGTTCGAGGCGCCGGGCAGCGTGTTGATGCAGACGAGCTTCATGATGCCGTGCTCGGCGAAATACTTGCCGGCTGCCTTGCCGTTCTCGTAATCGTCCGAGCCGATGTAGTTCATCGCGCCCAGGCGGTCCGCCGCCTCGAGCCCGCCGGCATTGTAGATGATCAGCGGAATGCCCGCCTCGACCACGGCCTCGAAGGCCGGGTCCATCGCCTCGGGCACCCAGTCGGGGCCGACGATCGCGTCCGCGCCCTGGCTGATCGCCTGGCGGATCAGCTCGGCGGCATCGACGCCCAGGTTGTCGTAGTTCTGCGGACCGAGCCAGGTGACGGAGCCGCCCTGCTCGGCGGCCAGCTTGCCTGCATCCTCTGCGCCGCGCTTGACGATCGACCAGAAGGGATCGTCGGGCTTGCCGCCGACGACGAACACGTCGGCTGCCAGAACGGCACCGGCAGCGAAGGACATCATTGCGGCACAGGAAACGGATGCCGCGAAACGGCTGAATTTGGTCATGGTCTTCCTCCCTAGGCCCCGCCTCC
>NZ_JAATVU010000146.1 GCF_013184745.1 Mangrovicoccus sp. HB161399 | reverse complement strand
ATGCCGCACGCCCGGGCAGGCAAGGATCGACATGTCCGCAAAGATGGGCGCATAGTGAACATCCGCCCAGTCCGGGAGCCGGGGGCAAGGTCAGACATTCACCGTCGCGTTTGGCAAGAGCTGCGCGAAGCGCGGGCTGGCGAACTGGCTGCCCTGATCCGTGTTGAAGATCTCGGGCCGCCCATGAAACCGAAATGCATCTTCCAGCGCCTCGATGCAGAACTCGGTGTCCATCGTGTTTGAGAGCCGCCAGGACAGCACCCGGCGCGTCGCCCAGTCCATGATCGCCACGAGGTGGAGGAAGCCACGCCGCATGGGAATGTAGGCGATGTCCGCGCACCGGACCTGGTTCGGGCGCTCGATCGCCAAATCCCTGAGGAGATGCGGAAACTTCCGGTGCTCCGGGTGGGGCACAGTCGTGCGCGGCCGCTGGTGGACAGCGCGCAGGCCCATCCTCGCCATCAGCCGCCGGATGCGCTTGCGTCCGGCGCAGTAGCCCTGGTTGCGCAGGTGCCTCGCCATTTGACGGCTGCCGTAGAACGGCGTCTCCATGAACTGCGCATCGATCAGCTTCATCGGTGCCAGGTTCAGCGGGCTCTCGGACTTGCCCGGGCCATGCCATGCCGACCGGCTGACCCCGATCAGCGCGCACTGCCGGGTGATCGACAGCACCGGGTGCCTGGGCTCGATCATCTCTCGCCTCCGGGACAGGTTCAACGTCCGGACGCTTTGACTGAAAAATCCCGCTCCACCACGGGCTGGCCGATCTTGGCGTGCGTTCGCCTGCTCCGCTCGGACCGGTGGCGCGGGCAGGCTCACTCTCGATCTCGCCCTCCTTCCCGGCCGCCTTTGCCTCGGCCTTGCCGGAGAAGATTCCGGACATGCCCTCGAGCGCCTGCCGCTTCCAGGTGCTGATGAGGGTCTGATGCACGCCGTGCTTTGCCACCAGTTCGCCGACCGTCAGCTCACCTCGGATAGCCTCAAGCGCCGCCTTCCCCTTGAACTCGGCGCCGCAATTCTTTCGCTTGCCAGCCACGCCGTTCTTCCTCGTCATCGTTGGGGGGGCAAGCTTGGAAAGGTGTCCGATTTTCAGGGACCTCCTCAGACCTTGAACACGAGCCGCGGCGTGGCAATCGAAGTGACTGCACCAAAGCACCCCGCCAGCGGGATTGGATCTCTCGAGCGAAATCGCTTGAAGGGAGTACGCCCGTTACCGAAGTCCTCAGCCTAAGCCGCGCGCCCGGGTCGGAAACTCTGGCGAAGCGCCCGATGCCGGAGACGACGGGTCCGGAAGCCCGCTCGGCAGCGTCTGCGGGCTCGATATCGCTGCTGGAGCCGCCGCGGATGGTCCTGATCCCCTCATGTGGAGCGCCGGTCTCGCCGAATGCGCGACTTGGCTTCCCCGAGCCGTCGATCTGGACTGTCGGGCCGTGCAGTACCTCAGGGGAGGCCACGCCGCAGGAGGGCTCAACCACAGCCCGGCGGCCTGCTGGCGATCGGCTCTGCCCACCAGCCCAGCGACGCGGGAACCTGGGCCATCCTCAAGAATGCCTGCGCGTTCCCGACGCGTGCGATGCGCGAGATGGCGCACGCCTCCGGCCTGGGGGGCTCCGGGACGGGAACTCGACCGGGGAGCCGCTCCATCGCTTCTCCCGGGCAGGCGAGGGCGAAACAGAACGGGCAGCGGGAGCGGGGGACATGAGCCGGGCTGCAACCCGGCCGCGGACGCCGTGCGGGCCGACCGGACGGCGTGATGACCGGCAGCGGGGGGGGGCGGCGATCGGCATTTCGCGATCGCCACGATCCCAGTGACCACCGCTCCCTGCTGCACCGGGCCCCTGTATCCGGTCCCGCTGATCCCTCGGATCGCAGGCCTCTTTCTGGCGCTGTCCGGTCCCGCGCCAGCGGCTGCCCGTTCCGGTGTCCTCCGTGCCGGGGCTTTCCTCTGCGGCCTTGCTGGCCTAACACCTGTGACCATGGCCCTGCGCCGCAGGCGGGCAGGGCGCCGAGGCGTGCAGGAGTGACGATATGATCCCGGTTCGAGGCATGGAAGGCGCACGGGTGGCCGTGTTGGGGCTGGGGCGGTCGGGCCTCTCGGCGGCGGCGGCGCTGCGCGAGGGCGGCGCCGAGGCGGTCTGCTGGGACGACAGCCCCGAGGGCCGCGCGAAGGCCGAGGAGGCGGGCCACGAAATCCGCGACCTGACCCGGCCCGGCGCGCTGCGCGGGCTCGACCGGCTGGTGGTGAGTCCCGGCATCCCGCATCTCTACCCGCAGCCGCACCCGGTGATCCGCGCCGCGCTGGAGGAGGGCGTGCCGGTCGACAACGATATCGGCCTGTTCTTCATGTCGCTGGCCTCCGGCGATTGGCTGGAATTCGACCAGCCGCCGAAAGTCGTGGCCATCACCGGATCGAACGGAAAGTCCACCACCACCGCGCTGATCCATCACTGCCTGGAGGCGGCGGGACGCGAGGCGCAGCTGGCGGGAAATATCGGCCGCGGCGTGCTGGACATCGATCCGCCGGGCGACGGCGGCGTCGTCGTGCTGGAGCTGTCGAGCTACCAGACCGACCTGGCCCGCGCGCTGACCCCGGACGTTGCCGTCTTCACCAATCTCAGCCCCGACCATCTCGACCGCCATGGCGGCTATGGCGGCTATTTCGCCGCCAAGCGCCGACTCTTCGCGGAGGGCGGGCCGGACCGCGCAGTGATCGGCATCGACGAGGACGAGGGGCTGTTCCTTGCGGGCCAGCTGGCCGAGGCACCGACGGACGACCGGGTGATCCGCGTCAGCGTCACCAAGAAGCTCGACGGGCCGGGCTGGAACGTCTTCGCGAAGAAGGGCTTCCTTGCCGAATACCGCAAGGGGCGGCAGGCGGGGTCGATCGACCTGCGCGGCATCCGCGGCCTGCCGGGGCGGCACAACCACCAGAACGCCTGTTCGGCCTATGCGGCGCTCAGGGCGCTGGGGCTGGCGCCGCGCGACATCGAGGCGGGCTTCCTCAGCTTCGACGGCCTGCCGCACCGCAGCCAGATCATCGCCGAGGCGAAGGGCGTCACCTATGTGAACGATTCCAAGGCAACCAACGTGGACAGCGCGGCCCAGGCGCTGCAGGCCTTCCCCAAGATCCGCTGGATCGCGGGCGGTCTCGGCAAGGATGGCGGCATTGCCGCGCTGGAACCGCATCTGGGCGCGGTGGTGAAGGCCTATCTGATCGGCCATTCGGCACGGGATTTCGCGCTGCAGCTCGGCGGGCTCGACCACGAGATCAGCGGCACGATGGAGCAGGCGGTGGCGCAGGCCATGGCCGAGGCCGGGGAGGGCGAGACGGTGCTTCTGGCGCCCGCTGCGGCGAGCTTCGACCAGTATCCGAATTTCGAGAAGCGCGGCGAGGATTTCACCCGGATCGTGCGCGAACGGCTGGGCCTGCAGGGCTGATCCCGTCAGGCCTCCCCTCTTTTGGGGGGGGGCGGCCCGGGCCGGGAGGGAAGGATGCTGCGGCTGTCCGTGCCGGGGGGCGTGGGCGGTCCGGCACCTTGAGCCGGGAGGAAGGATGCCGTCGTCCCGGAGCGCACGACGCGTCGGTCGCCGGCCCGGGCGGCCAGGTCCGGGCCGGAATCGCGACATGCCGTTTCCGGTGGCGGGGCTGCGAAGGGCCTCCGGCATGTCCCTGCAGGCTTGCCGCTAGGGAATCGATTTTTTTGCCGAAAATGGTCTTGCAGCCACCGGGGCATCTCTTTAAAGAGCGCTCCACCGGGTGATTAGCTCAGTGGTAGAGCGCTTCGTTCACATCGAAGATGTCAGGAGTTCGAATCTCTTATCACCCACCATGCCCCCCCAAGTGCCAATAAAGCATAAGTTTGCACATTTCGGGCATAAGCTTGCACATGCCTGTCAACAGACTTCTTCGGATTGGTAGGTGAAAGATCTTCCGATCTACGGCAAGAAATTGAAAAAAAAGATAAAATTCCTGAGTTGTCTTGGGGGACGTGCGCCCAACTCAAGAGCAGGCAACCTACCCATGTTTCAGGCACGTCCGGACGCTCGTTGGAGGGGGGTCATCTTGGCGAGGGGATGTGGTTGCAATGGCGCGGCGCCCGCGCCCGGCTTGTCCGGAGTTTCCGGGACGGACCTTGCCCCAGAATCGCCGCAGAGTGCTTCAGCGGCGCACGAAGATGCGGAAATCGATATCCTGCCGGAGGTGTATGTTCCCGTAATCCTTCCCGCCCGGAGAGAAGCGCGGCACGCCCGCGTCGCGAAGGCAGGTCCGGACGGTGTTTCGATGAAGGCCGAGTTCGGCCGCCAGGGTGGGCACGGTCACGAACCGGCGGTGGAACTGCGCCACATCCGCTGCGCTCAATGCCGGGAGGGCCGGTCCGGTGGCGAGATGCCGGATGGCGCTGGCGGGAGTTTGGCCGTCTTCCACGAGGGACCGGAAGCAGCTGCGATCCCGCAGACCGATGCTCCGGGAAAATGGGGACAGGGCCAGGGCGCCGGGCACCCTTTCCGGCTGTACCTCCTGGAATGTCCGGGCAAGACAGTCGACGTCCTCCTTTGCGATCAGGATCGCCCCATAGCCTGACCGGCCGGTCTGCTGTCCGGCCCGCAGCATGCCGCGGCGAAGCCCCTCCAACAGGATCCTCAGCCCCATGCCCATGCGGCGGCGCGCTGCCTGCAGCGTCTCCCAGGCGTCATTGTCCCGGGCAACCGGACACGCCGTGGCGAGAAGCTCCTCGACAAAGTGCAGGCCATCTGACAGGCGCCACCGATTATTGACCAAAGGGTTCCGGATCACGGGGCGAAGGACGCAATCCGCCTCCAGGCACTCGAACTCCCGCTTGGAGGCTCCCATTTCCGCGCACATCCGCGAGATGCAGACGAGCTGCGGAATCTCGGCAATCATCCTGCCATGGCGCCGGGCATCGAAGGTCTGCCGCGCGAAGCTGCGCGGATCATCCGCCGCCAGCGCGCCCGCTTCGACGAGAAGGGCCTGGATGACGATCGGGTCCGCTCCCGTCTCCTGCGATGCGGCCAGCACCGACTGCAGTCTGCGTTCCTGCTGGACCTTTCCGAGAACGGTGGCACCTGCCGCAAAAGGCCAGTGGTCGAGGACGCAGTCCCGCAAGATGTCCCGGAACCCGTCGAATTCGGGAAAGTCAGCGTAATTCTTCCGGAAGATCTCATGGAGGCTGCCGAAGGCCGCGTGAGGCTTGGCACCGGATCCTGCGGCAGCGGCAGCGAGTGCGTCGAGAGCTGCCCTGAAGGCCTGCGGACCGCGGCTGAGCACCCCGAACCCTGCCGCCTGGGCTTCGCCCGCAAGGTCGCCGCCCGAAGCGGAAAGGCTTTCCGCGTCGACGAGGTTCAGTCCGAGATGGCGGCAGACAGTCGCTGCCGCGAAAATGGAATGCTCCGCAAGCCAGGTTGGATCGCGCCCGGTCGCAAGGCGCCTGTCGAGCCAGAGATCATAGGCGCTGGGCTCCGCATGTCCGCCCTGCAATTCGCCGTCCGCAATCCGGTTCAGGAGGCCGCCAAGCTGGCCCTGGACGTCCTGCCGCGCAACCAGGTTGGCCTCCTGCCAGAGATCGGAGAGCTTCCGTCGATGACGGACACAGACCGAGGTCTCCCGGAACTGCCAGTCGCCGTGCATGGCCATCGCCGACAGCGGAACATCCGGGGACGCCTGCAGGTCCTCGCGGAGACAATCGGCACAGCCGCGCATGAGCGGATTGCGCAATGCGCGCGATACCATCAACTCGCCGCGGAACTGCATGCGGACGCTCCCGACGGGAATGCCGGTCCAAGAACGGAGCTCCAGCATTTCGTCTTCCGCCAGCCCTGAAACTTCCGAAAGCCGGGCAATCCCGTCAGCGCGGCCGAGCAGGGTCCACCGTAAGGGCAGGCCCATGTCGATCGCGAAATCCTGCAGGCTCACGTTGTTGCAAGCGGCGAGGCGCGACATGAAGGACGGGAGCGTCTCGCGCGGCGCCGGGCTGGTGCGCAAATGGAGCAGGGAGGGCATTGCCGGAGCCTTTCAATTTGCATTCGGATGGCGCATCGTCTTGGGCTCTAGGCTCAGGACCCATTGATTTCGGCTGGACGGCATGATTCAGCGTTCGAAAACGAGCGGTGACATGTCTGATCTCTTCTGGCTGAGCGACG
>NZ_JAATVU010000145.1 GCF_013184745.1 Mangrovicoccus sp. HB161399 | reverse complement strand
AGCCCAGAAGGGCCAGCCACATAGAAAACGCCGAGTTCACCAACCAACGCCAGCCACGAGCGCCATTGCCGCGGAGCGGCTTAGTCCATCCGGTCCTTTGATGCCATCGCGCGGCCGTAGATCTCCTTGCCGTCCCGATAGGCGTCAAAGGCACCGACCTTCTGGCCAATGACCAACATCACCGGCTGGGTCATCAGCGTCTCGGCGAAGCCAAACGCATCCCAGGACAGGGTCTTCTGGGCATGGCTGAAGACCATGCGCGTCGCGCCACCGGCCGCTTGGCCGCGGGAGGTCTTGTAGTAGTCCGTCGCCTCGAAGACATCGCGCTCGGTCATCCCGGCCTCGCGGGCCGCCCCGGGGCTTGCGGGCAGCAGTTCATTGACCTGCAGCTCTGCGCCGCGCGCCTCGGCGCTGCGCTGCGCGGCCATGGCAGTCAGCGCGCCGACCGGATCGAACCCGCTGAGTCCCTCGCGGAAAAGACGACCCAGGTTCACCGGCGTGATCCCGACCACCGCCTTGATCCGCTTCTCGGTCAACGCGGCATTCAGAGCGTAGCCGCCACCGCCGCAGACGCCGATGACCCCAATCCGGTCCGCGTCGACGAAAGGCAGCGTCACCGCGTGGTCGATCACGTGGCTGACGTCCTCGACCCGCTGGCTCGGGCTCTCGGTCCAGCGGGGGCTGCCGCCGGACGCGCCCTGATAGCTCGCTTCGAAGGCGATGACGACGTAGCCCTGCGCGGCGAGCGCCTTGCCGTAGACGCTGCCCGAGGTCTGCTCCTTGCAGCTTCCGAATGGGTGGATGCTGACGATCGCCGGGTAGCGCTTGCCCGCATCGAAGGCGGGCGGCAGGTGGATGTCCGCCGCGATGTGCCAGGCCATGTCGGGGTTCTGAAATGTCACGCTTTCCATGGTTTGAACTCCTTGGGTGTCGAATTGGGCGAGACTGCCCCGCCCGCGATCCGGGCGGGCATGCTTCGTCTGCGCCGGATCAGGCGCCGAGCTTTTCCCGGAAGAAGGGCGCCAGCACGCTGATCGCCTCGCCGACGAATTTCGCGCCGTCATAGAGGTCCATGTGATTGGCGCCGTCGACCACGTGGAACGTCTTGTTGCCGCTTGCGGCCCGGGCATAGAGGTCGTCGCTCATCCATTTGCTGCCCGCGACGCTGCCCGCCACGATCTGCAGCGGCTGGGTCAGGAAGGCCTCGGCGAAGTTGTAGGCGTCGTAGCTGATCAGCTGGGTCAGGCTGCGCGCCAGCCCGTATCCCGGGGCGGTGGCGCATTGCGCACGCTGGGTGTGGTAGTATTCCCAGGCCTGGCGCAGCTCCTCGTTGGGGGCATCCTCTTCCTTCAGCGGGGCCATCGGGATCTGCGCCAGATCACCGCCGGTGGCGAGCGCCTGTGCATCCGCGGTGCGGGCGGCGGCGCCGGCCTCGAGGAAGGGCAGCGCGTCGGCATCGGCCACGTCATTGTTCCAGCCATTGCGGAACATCGCGCCGATATTGACCGCGCTGACCGTGCCGACGGCCTTGATCCGGTGATCGTTGATCGCCGCGTTGGCGGTATAGCCGGCACCCGCGCAGATCCCCATGGCACCGATCCGGTCGGTGTCGACGTAATCCAGCGTGGTCAGGTGGTCGATGACCGCGCTGACATCCTCGGTACGGATGTAGGGGTTCTCGAGCTGGCGCAGGCGGCCGCCGGACTCGCCCTGGTAGGACGCGTCATAGGCGATGGTCACGAAGCCCTGCCTGGCCAGTTCCGCGGCATAGGTCCCGGCGGTCTGCTCCTTCACGCCGCCGCCGGGGTGGGAGACGACGATGGCCGGGTACTTGGCGCCCTCTTCGAAGCCCTCCGGCAGGTTGATGACGGCCGACATCTCGACGTCCGGGTTGTTGGTGTTGGCGAAGCTGATCTTGATCATGGTCGTCTCCTTGGCGGTGGGATCGAACCGATCCGTTGCTGATGGAGCCAATATGACGCTTGAGCCGCTCAGTGATTAGACGGTAAGTTCTTCATGGACCTATAAGCGAGATGATGAATGCGGCGCGAGGACATCGCCGATCTGACGGCCTTCGTGACAGTTGCCGAAGAGGGCAGCTTCACCAGGGCCGCGACCCGGCTGGGCATCTCGCAATCCGCGCTGAGCCAGATCGTGCGGCGTCTGGAGGACCGGCTCGGGCTGCGGCTGCTGGCGCGCACGACGCGCAGTGTCGCCCCAACGCCCGCGGGGGACCGGCTGGTCCGGAAGCTCGCTCCGCTGCTGCGCGAGATCGACAGCGATCTGGCCGAACTGAGCGAGTTCCGGGACACGCCCACCGGCAATATCCGCATCACCTCGGTCGAACACGCGGCGAAGACCATCCTCGTTCCCGCGCTGGCGGAGGTGCTGCCGGGCTATCCCGACGTGAATGTCGAGGTCATCGTCGATTACGGGCTCGTCGATGTCGTCGCCGACAGGTTCGACGCCGGCGTGCGGCTCGGCGAGCAGGTCGCGAAGGACATGATCTCGGTGCGGATCAGCCCGGACATCCCCATGGCGATTGTCGGTGCCCCCGCCTACATCGCGCAGCATCCCGTGCCGAAGACCCCAGAGGACCTCGTCGAGCACCGGGCGGTCAACCTGCGGCTTCCGTCGTCGGACACCATCAACGCCTGGCGGCTGGCAAGGAACGGCGAGGCAAAGCGGGTGCGGGTCGAGGGCGCTCTCAGCTTCAACACCATAGAGCTGATCCGGCAAAGCGCTCTCCTCGGGCAGGGCCTGGCCTACCTCCCGCATGACCAGGTGGATGAGCATCTGGCGCGGGGCGAGCTGAGCCAAGTGCTGGCGGACTGGACGCCGCCGTTGCCGGGATATCACCTCTACTACCCGAACCGGCGGCACAGCTCACCGGCGTTCCGGCTTGTCGTGGATGCGCTGAAGGCCCGGCTCCGCGGCCTCGGCTGACTGGGCGCCCGCAGCCTTGCGGCTGTCGAAGACATGGCCGCAGGCAGGGCAGCTGCACTCGCCCTGCGGCACTTGCCGCAACCGGACGTCGGACAGGATGGCATGGGCGATGTCGCGGCTGATGCCGAGCTCTCGCCGCAGCCGCTCGATCTGGCGGCCCTCCTCGAGATCGATCTTGCCGTCCTCCAGTGCCAGGCGGAACTCGTTGCGAAGCTGGTCGCGGCGGCGGTGCAGGTGATCGGCGAGGCCGCTGGCGATGATGCCCGCGGGCAGCGCGGCCATGCCGACGCCGAGCACGGTGATGAACCCGCCGAAGACCCTGCCCAAGGGCGTGACCGGCGTCACGTCGCCGTAGCCTACCGTGGTCAGGGTCACCAGCGCCCACCACATGGCGGCGGGGATCGAGCCGAACTCCGAGGGCTGCGCCTCGTGCTCGACGATATACGCGCCTGTCGCCGCGAAGACGAGCAGGATCGTCAGGATCGAGAAGGCGGCCATCAAGGCGCCCGCTTCCTCGCGGATCACCGAGATGAGCACCGAGAGCGCGGGCGAATAGCGCGTCAGCTTGTAGATGCGGAAGAGCCGCAGGATGCGCAGCATTTGCAGGTTGGAGCTGAAGACGAGCCCGATGAAGAAGGGCAGCACCGCGCCGAGGTCGAGCAGGGCCATCGGGCTGCGCATGTAGCGCAGCCGTGCCTGCCAGGGCGGCCGCCTGGGTTCCCGCTCGGCGCTGGCCCAGACACGGAGCACGTACTCGGCCGAGAAGATCGCGACCGAGACCGTGTCGAAGGCGCGGAAGCTGGCGTGATGCACGGCATAGATGCGAGGCACGGTCTCGAGCGCCACGGCGATCACATTGGCGACGATCAGCAGGATCAGCGCAAAGCCCAGCACGCGCGCCAGAGTCGACCCGGTCCCGGGATGTTCGAGCAACCGGTAGGCCTGCCGCCTGAGGCTTTCCCCTCCGGCGCTCACGATGCCGGAGAGGCGCGCAGATCGCGGATGGCGCGGTAGAGCGGCACGCCGATCTGCGAGAAGAGCGCGATGCCCCAGCCGAGGTTGCCGATGATCGCGGGCACGTAGGCGTGGATGAAGAACATGAAGATCGCCATGGCCGCCCCGAAGAGCCGCAGGCCGCCGCTATGGTAGCGCCGGGTCTCGTCGCGGCCCTCGACCAGAAGCTGCAGCACCCAGAGCGCGGCCAGAAACACGGCGAGCCCGATGGTGCCAAGTGCCCCATAGCCCGGTGGATAGGGCTCGAGAAAGCCGACATAGACCTCGCCTGCAAGCGCCACGCCTATGGTCACCGCGGCCCAGAGGATGGCGATATGGGCAAACCAGTAGCACAGCATCAGCGGCACCTTGCGGGACTTCAGCTTGGCCATGCCGGCGCTGTCGAAGTAGATCCAGGCCAGCGCAAAGAGTGACAGCCCACCCATGGCGATGTTGAAGAACGTCCCGGGATAGGCCTCGTCGATGCTCTTGTCGGCGAGCGTGACGCAGAGCTTGAAGAATCCCTCGCCGAGCAGGATCAGCATCAGCAGGCCAAAGCGCTCCGACAGGTGGCCGAGCCGCGGCAGGAAGCGCTCGAAGCGCAGCGTGCCGATGCCCGGCAGCAGGTACATCAGCTGGATCATCACGATGCCCGCGCCGAACACCCAGTAGGCGAGCGGCCGCGGCAGGAAGGCCGAGACCGCGAAGACCCCCGCGAGGATGAAGAAGTTCCGCCCCATCTCGGATGCCAGCGAGGTGGTCTCCGCCCCGAGATGCCGCGCCCGCCAGTAGAGCCATGCGGTGAGCGCCCGGTTGAGCGCGTAGCCGAGCGCGAAGAACGGCCAGCCGCCATGGGTAATCTCGGGGATCGCCGCGGCGATGAACATCATGGTGACGATCTGCACCGCCATGGCCACGCGGTGCGGGATGTCGGTCGAGATGTAGAGCGAGTTGTAGACCGAGTTGTCGGCCCAGGCGAAGAAGATCGCGATGAAGAGGAAACTGTAGGTCCAGAACCCGGCCCAGTCGAGGTGATGCGACAGGTAGTTGCCGAGCAGGAAGATCGTCACCACGTGAACGAGATCGTAGAAGAGCTCGACCCAATGCACGTGATTGCTTGCGCCTCCCTCGACGTCCAGATGGTGCCGTGGGCGGGTCCAGATCGGAAAATCCTTGAGCGGCATGTCTTCTCCCTCGCGAGGCGATGTCTGCCTTATAGCGGTAGAGAAGGATCAGCAGGTCGCAAAACTCTTTTCGGAGCGAGAATGGTGCCAAGCCCGGGCCAACAGGCTGATCCTGTCTGCATCGGCACAACGGCAGATGGGCAATGGCGGCTTTCGTGCGCACTTCCGTCGGTTAGCACGACGAGATTGCTGCGGAGCGGGTTGAGCGGCTGCTTTCAGGATTTCGCGAGGAATTCTTGCTCTGCCGCCAGATGTGGCTCCGTTGCCCGGTGAAGCTTGGCCGCATGCTCGATGAGCCAGAGCGTGATTGTGGGCCACGTCTCTCGGCGGCCCGCGTCGAAGCTGAACGGATAGGCGAGCGTCCTGACAATACGGTTCGCCGGAGCGCCCCAGTTCAGAGGAGCGCCGAAGGTAGCTTCGATTTCTGCCTTGCGGGCACGAAGGTGCTGGAAGATCGCATCGTTGCGGCTGCGTTCCTGATGGCCAAGGCGCAGCTCGACCCTGGCGCAACTCCGGCCGACGGTCAGCCGGAATTCCACTCCGGCCATTTCCGCAGGCACTGCGACATGGGAGCCGCTCGATGGAGCCGCCTGAGAGAAAAGCGGCACGCCCGCGGCGCGCATGCGCGGCAGGACGTAGCTCGAGAAGTCCCGCCTGTGTCGTGCTGTCTCTTCGGAGATCCGCTTGCCCGGAAGTGTTTCGGGTTCCCGGGAAGGCGTGGCCACCGGCCGGTACTCCGCGTCATCCGGGCCGGGAATGACCTGTTCGAGGTCGAGAAACAGGCCGCTGGCCGCGGTGACCGGGGTGGCGCGGATGCATTGCAGGGCCACGCCCTGGTCGCGCAGCCAGAGCACGGCGGCACCGAGTTCCTTCGGGAAGCCGCCTGCGATCAGGATGATGCGCTGGCTTCGGGGCGGGTTCAGTCTCAGCGGCTGCGCGTCGCCAAGATCCAGGAAGTCCCGGATCCGCGCACGGGCATCTCCGCTGGCGCCTGTTCGGTCGAGATAGCGCTGATGGGCAGCGATGATCGCCTTTCCGTCCATCGCCGCAGCATGGGCGGCATAATGGGCCGCCTGCCAGAGGACGTCCCTGCCGGGCTTGCCCCGCTTGGTCTCGATCACCACCAGCCGACCTGACCGGTCGAGTGCGAGAAGGTCCGGGCGGGACCGCGTTCCGGGAAGTGACCTTGCCCCCGGATCCCGGACCGGGAGTTAAAGTACTCCCAGAGAGAGGGACCCGCTATGAGCAGACAACCCGGTCGTCACTTCACCGCCGAGTTCAAGGAGCAGGCCGTTGCGCGCCTGTCGGAGCCCGGCGCCACCCAGACCAGCGTCGCGCGGGAACTTGGCGTGACGCCGTCGCAGCTGAAAGGCTGGCGGCTTGAACTGGCGGCTGGAGGGGCGGCCGAGGCGATCCGCAAGCAGCAGGCCGAGGCCGCCGAACTGGCCGAACTTCGGCGCGAGAACCGTCGCCTCAAGGAAGAGGTGGAGGTCA
>NZ_JAATVU010000144.1 GCF_013184745.1 Mangrovicoccus sp. HB161399 | reverse complement strand
CGTGATGGCGAAGGCCGGGGCCTCGTAGGCGGCGCCGCCGACCGAGAGCAGGCCCTTGTCATGCGCCCACCAGCCGCCCCAGCTGGTGGCCAGCCGGTCGAGGTTGTCCGTCGGCGCAATGCCGGTATCCAGCACCCCGTTGTACTCGTAGCGGTTCTGCGCGCCGCCGGCGGCCGTGCTGACCTGCTCGTCGGCGATGTTGGCCAGCGCGGTGAGGGCAGCCATGTCGAGGTCGGATTCCGCCCAGCCGATGCCGCCGAACTTCTCCGCCGTCAGGGCATAGTCGCGCATGATCAGCGCCGGGTTGGCCGACCATGCAGTCGTATCGGTGCGCCAGTCGTAGAGCCTTTTCCCCCTGACCTGGCTGCGCAGCGTCGGCGTGCCCTGGCGGAAGTGCTTGCCGTAGAAATATTCGAAATAGACATAGGCGATGCCGCGCCCGCGCGCCGCCGAGGTCCACTCCGCCACCTGGTCGACATACTGCCCAACGGCCGTTTGCGAGGACGTGCCGAGCTTGACGATGATGCCGATCTCGTCCTGGTACTTGGTGTCCAGCAGGCCGCGCTTCTTGGTCGCCAGCGTTCCCTCGGCCTCGTCGGCCTCCCACTGCTCAAGCGTCCAGACCAGCGTCTCGCCGAGCCAGATCTTCTCCACCGCGTCGATCTCGTGGCAGGCCAGCACGATGCAGCTGTGATACTGGCCGTTGTTCGACCCGCGCCCGCTGGAAGTCGAGCGCGCTATGATAGGCCCGCCGATGATCCGCCGGCCGTAGACCATCAGTCCTTCGGTCACCGCCTGCAGGCTGTTCAGCGTGATCTCGTCGGCCGTCTTGGCCGCGCGGATGCCCTTGGGCGTCTTGGTGGCGTAGGCGGAGATCCCGGCGATGGCGCCCTGCACCGCCGCGGTGGCCAGAACGGTGCCCCAGGTCAGCGTGGCGCCGAGCGCGATGGCCGCGGCGCCGCCGGTGACCGCGATCGCGGCGACCACCGCGGCGGCCTTGATGGCCTTGACTACCTTGCCGCCCATGCCAGCCAGTCCTGCGAGATGTTGATGTGCGAGAGCCCGCGGGCCGGGTGCATGAAGACCGCCCGGCGGCCCGCCACGATGCCGAGGCAGCCGGTCGTCCCGGCAGCGTCGGCCATGATCCAGTCGCCGCGCTGCGCCAGCGCGATCGGGATCCGGTCCCAGACCGCATCAACCGCCCCCGCGAAGGTCACGGCGCCGAGGTGCTGCATCACCGCCACCGCCCCGGCCTCGTCGGAATAGTCGGGCAGCCCTTCAAGCGCGGCGGGCCTGAGACCCATTGCGCGGGCCGTGGAGCGCGCAAGCTGGAAACAGTCAGCGGTGCCCCACGAAAAAGGCCGCCCTTCCCAGGCGGCCAGCTCATCGGCCAGAAGACGCGGCCAGAAGCGGTCACGTGCCAATCTTCAACTCCTGCGTCTGGAGGCTCTGCACCATGTCGAAGAATGCATCGTTGGCGTAGCGGGTGCGCTGGTCCTGCGGCAGATACCTGAACGGCCGCACGCGCTGCAGGTCGAGCGCCCGCGGCTCAAGGCTCATGGTGATGACCGGATTCGACGGGTCGTTGTTGTTGCTGATGTTGTCGGCGATCCCGTCGAAGAAGACCTCGCTTCCCGCGACGTTCCATTCCGCATCGGCCCAGATCAGGCTGATCAGCACCCGGCGGCGCTGGAACGGCTCATTCTCCGCGATGCTGATGGTCTCCGGGTCCATCCCGGCCAGCGAGACGGTCAGGCCAGCCAGCCGGTTGCCGGTGGTGCTGGCGCTGCCGCTGATCTCCAGCAGCTCGCCGCTGCCCACATAGGTCACGCCGCCATAGGTCAGGTCGCCGTGGCCGGTCCACAGATCCAGCGGCGCGCCGTCGAAGAATCCGCGGAAGAGATAGCCGATGCGGCTGCCGCTCAGTATGCTCATTCCAGCGCCTCGATCATCTCGATGGAGACGGTGCGGCCGGAGCGCCAGTCATGCGCGATGGAGAGCGGGTCGCCCATCAGGCGCCACGTCCCGTTCGGGGTCGAGACGTTCAGCACGGCGCCGTCGGCCTCGGCCGCGCGCAGGCCGGGAAAGATCCCGATCTGCTGCAGCCCGGCCAGGTCGGTCGGTTCTGCGGCAGTCACGCGGTACAGCCGCGCCTGCGTGGTGAAATAGTCGCCCACCTCCATGGCCGGGATCTGGCCGCCTGGCAGGACATGCTGCAGGGTCAGCGTCTGCGCCCAGATGGCCGCCCCGCCGCTGATGGTCGGCGCGCCGTTCAGGTAGCCATAGGGCCCGTCGTGGTCGAAGTTGTAGAGCCGGAAGGGCGTCAGCGGGCCGCGCAGGCCGATCAGCCAGCCCTCGACCCGCGCCTGGCGCAGCTTGTCGTGGTAAGGCGCCAGCGTGGCCGTCGCCGACCAGATGTCGCCGCCGAAGTCATAGACCGCCTGCGCGTTCGAATAGGGGCTGCGGGCCATGCCGACGGTGTGTTCCGCGCGGATCGTGAAATCCGTGAACTGCAGGTCATCGGGTGCGAAATCCGCCATCAGAGCGCCCCCTCGCGCTTGAGCCGCGCCACCAGGGCGTCAGCTTGGGCCCGGCCGATGGCCGCCATGCGGCGCTCCAGCGCGGCAAGGTCGGCGTCGCTGGTTCCCGCCGGCGCCTCGATCTGGTTCGTGATCTGGACGGAGATGCCGCCCGAAGCCTGACCCGATGACGGGTTGCCCGGCAGGCCCGGCATGCGCAGCGTCACCGGGATGGTCCGGCCATCCGGCAGGGGCACATAGGCCTCGGGCATGGACCCCTCGCCGAACAGGGACAGCTGCGGCGTGCGCGCGATGCCGCCGGCCGCATAGCGGTTCAGCCGAACCGGGCCGCGGCCGGTCATGATGTTTCCGTTGGCGCTGGCGACCGTCGGCACAGCCGTCGGCGTCGCGGTCGCGCCGGTGAAGAGCGTACCGAAGAACCCACCCCATCCCGACCCTGAAAACAGCGCCTTGAACGCATCGACGCCGTTCATCTGCAGCAGCTGCACCAGCACCTGCTTGATGCCGTCCTCAAGGTTCCTGGCCTGCAGGGCCGCCTGCGCGAAGGTGTTGGCCAGCTGGGCCCCGGCGGCCTCGCTGGTGTCGCCGAGCTTCTTGGTCGCGTCGTCCAGCTTCTTGACGCCCTTCGACGCCTTGTCGCCGCCGTCGGCCACCGTGTTCAGCGCGGTGCCCACTCCCTCGGTCGGCGCCTTGATCGCCTCCAGCGTTCCAACCGCGGCGCGCTGCAGATCCTCGTTCATGATCGCGACTTGCGCCTGCATGCGCTCGACTTCGGCTGCGGCCGAGGCGACGGCCCGCTCTTCGGCCGTCAGGGTCGGATCCCCTGCCGCCAGCCGGGTGTTGATGTCGCGCACCTCGGCCTGCACAGCTTCATCGACGCGGGCGGTTTGTGCCGCGGCCCGCGCATCGTAGTCTCCACGGCCATCGCGTCCGCGAACGCCAAGGGCAAGGCCCGCTTTCTGGGCCACCTGCGATCTGATGGCTCCGGTAGCGGTGGTCAGCGCGTCCTGCGCGTCGAGCGCTGCCACCCGCGCGGCATTGAGTTGGGCCGTCCGCAGCCGTTCCAGCCCCTCGATGCGGGCGTTGATGGCGTTGATCTCGGTCTGCGCCGTGGCGACTGCCACATCGGCCTCGGCGGCCACGGCCGCCTTGTAGCGCGCAGACGCGGCCGACATGTCGTTCTTTGCCGCGGCGATGTCTTGGTCGGCCTGGCGCACCTGCGCCATCGCGGATTCGAACTCCGAGGCTGCCGCCTTGGCCGCATCGAGACTGGAGGCCATCCTCTCGGCCTGCGTCGGGATCTGCCCGATGGCCACGGCCAGAGCGCCCGCCAGGGTGATCGCCACGCCGACCGGCCCGCCGAAGAATGCCATCACGCCGTTGAAGGCCCGCATGGCGCCGGTGGAGACGCGGGTCGCCAGGGAGAGGCGGGCCTGAGCCGCGGTCAGGGCGCCTGATGCCGCTGTGCCCCTGACTTGCGCCGCAGTCAGATTGTCCACCGCCTTGGCCTGCGACCGCTGCGCGCGCTCCACCGTCGAGGTGGCCCGCCCGGCTTCCTGCATGGCGCGGGTGTGCATCGCGGCCTTGACGACCCGTTCTTCGGCGATGGCGATCTCGCGCTGCGCCGCTGCCACCTCGGCCTGCGCCGCCGAAACGGCATCGCGCCTGGCCGCGGCTGCATCGCGGAATGCCGAGGTGACGGCGCCGATGCCCCGGCCGCCAGCCAGGCTGACCGCGGCACCGGCCACGATGTTCAGGGAGGCCGCCAGCGTCTGCGCGCCTTCACCGGCCCCGGCCATGTATTCGCCCAGCCATTGCATCGCCCCGTTCACCGCCTCGGTGGCGCCGAGCGACTGGTCGAGCTGGCCGACATAGGCGGTCAGGCCGGTGCGCAGCACGGTCATGGCTTCCTGCCCCGAGACCGCCATCTTCGAAAAGCTGTCATCGGCCTGCGCCGCCATGCCATCCAGAGCCTGCAGCACGATGTCCGAGGTCAGCATCTGGTCCTCGGCGACCTTGCGCAGCTCGGCCCGGGTCACCCCGGCCGCCTTGGCCAGCGCGTCAAGGAATTCCACCGGCGCTGCCTCGCGGATCGAGGCGAACTCGTCGCCCGACAGGACGCCGGACTGCAGCGCCTGGCCCAGCTGCAGGCCCACGCTGCTGACCTCGGCCGAGGACGCGCCTCCCGTGGCCATCATCTTCTGCAGCGTCTCCACCCGGCGCATGGTGGTTTCGAAATCGTCGCCGGTGGCCTTGGCCATGCGTGCGACGGCCGCCGTGGTGCTGCCGATCTCGCTGCGGGTGCGCATAGCCAGGTCGACCATCGCCTGCTGCGCGTCTCCGCCGGTCTGGCCGATTGACGCCAGAGACCGCTCCACCCCGCGCCAGCCCTCGGCCAGATTGCGGAACTCGACCAGCGCCGCGGCTGAGGCGAGCCCCGCCAGCGCCGTGGTCACCATGCCGATCGCGCGCTGGGAGCGGTCCCAGCGCGCGTCGATGCGGTCCAGCCGCTGATTGACCATGCGTTCCTGCGCGGTCAGCGTGCTGGCGTAGCGTCTGGCCCCGCGGTCGAACGACCGGGTGTCGGCCGTGTATTCCGTGAGGATGCGTTCCGTCACCATCAGGCGCGGGCTCCCATCATCTTGATCTTGTCCAGATAGGCGTCATGCGCCGCCCAGAATTCCCGGGGCGTGGCGCGGGCGAACTCGCTGGGCGGCCAGCCGAGATGGACGGCTGCGAAGGCGCCGGCCGCCTCCAGCCAGCTCAGGCCGGGATCGGCCGCACCATCGGCGCGGCCTCGTCGTCCCACTTTTTTTTTGCATCCTCCGGCGACCACAGGCAGCCGAGAATGAAGCGCACCACGCTTTCGCGCAGCGCGGGCGAGGTCACCCGGTCCTCGAAGACCGCCCGGCCGACGGCATCGACGGAGTCGAATTCCTCGCCCGCCGCCTGGCACCCCTGAAAGATGATCTCGGCCATCTCAAGGATGCGCAGGCGGCCGACCAGCGCGCATTCGTAGGCCTCGGCGAAGGTCAGGTTGAGCCTCCGCTCGATCTCCTTCATGGCGCCATAGGTCGGCCGCATCCGGTACTGCTGGCCGCCCAGGGTCACGGGGATGTCGCTCACGCGGTCACCGTTCCGGTCACCGGATCGTCGGCGAAGTTGACCGACAGCGCCTGCGACAGCACGCCATCGACGCCGGACTGCTCTTCGCCCAGAACGATCTGCGCGGTGCCGGAGTATTTCTGGCCGCCGATGTTCTTGTCGCGCACCTCCACCGCGATGATCTCGCCGGACGCCGACAGCTCCTGCAGCCGCGTGTGGACGGCCAGCATCGGGCGCTCGAACTCGATGTTCGTGGTGAAGGTGGCGCCCGCATCGGTCGCATAGGGATGCGAGCCATTCTTGGTGCGGCTGGTGCCCGCGGTCTTGCCGGGGTTATAGGTGCCGTCCCCCTGGAAAGGCACTTCCACCAGCGTGCCGGAGCCGTTGTCGATGTACAGGAGCCGTTCCTTGCCCTTCACTGCATTGCCCATCAGATCATTCTCCTATGATGGTCTCGAATTTCAGGATCTCGTGCTGCGCATGGGCCTCGTCGGCCCCGGCGCTGTAGCCCTCGAAAACCTCGAGCGCGGTGGCGCTGCCGTGCGGCTCCCAATCGTCCAGCGCGGCGAAGACCAGCGCATGCAGCCGCGCCGCCTGCGACCGGCCGTCCATCTGCCGCTCGAAGACATGGACAGTGAAGCGGTGCCGCCAGCGCTTGCGCCGTGCATCGGACACCTGCCGGTACTGGAATTCATCGACGCGGACGTGATGCCGGGGTTGGTTCCCCTGGATGTGCGGGATGTGGTCGCTCACCGGGACGGCACTGCCCGCAGGGCTGACCCCGGCCGTGGCAAGGGCAGCGGCCAGCCGCTGGATCACCAGGCCCTGCAGTTCAAGGCCGCGCTCTGGAGGCGTCATTCAAGCCCCCGCTCTGCCTGGCCGCCGGTGCGGGCCAGAGACCCGGGCGCAGCCGCGCTGAGCGCGTTGCGCAGTGCCTGCCGCATCTCGAAACTGTGGTCGCTGGCATTGGCATCCACGGCGCGCTCGTGGAACGGGCGGGCGTCCTGGCGCAGCGTCCCGTCATGGACGAACCGGGCGTAGTAGGCTGCCGAGCGTGCCTTCGCCGAGATGTAGCCCACGAACCCGGACACCTTGGCTTTGCGCAGGCTCTTGCGATACCAGCTGCGCAGCTTGCCGGTGCGGCGCGTGGTCATGCTGCCGATATTGGCG
>NZ_JAATVU010000143.1 GCF_013184745.1 Mangrovicoccus sp. HB161399 | reverse complement strand
CTGCCGGCATTTTGGGAGGAAAACTTATGACATTCCGTGGTGTCCTGCTTTGCGGGGCTGCTGTTTCGTGCCTTGGGCTTCCGGTCCTGGCGGCCGATACGGACGTGACGATCGTGCTGAACGAGGAGCTCGAGACACTCGAGCCGTGCATGTCGTCGCAGTCCAACATCGGCCGTGTTCTGCTGCAGAACATCTCCGAGACGATGACCGAGCTCGACCCGTCGAACGGCGCGCTGATGCCGCGGCTCGCCACCTCCTGGGAGGAGACGGACGATGCCACCTGGCGGTTCCACCTGCGCGAGGGTGTGACCTTCTCCGACGGCACGGCCTTCGATGCGGCGGACGTGAAGCACTCGGTGGAGCGGACGCTGTCCGACCAGCTGACCTGCGAGATCGGGGCGAAGTATTTCGGCGGCATGGAGATCACCGCGACGGTGGTGGACGAGCACACGATCGACATCGCCTCGGACCCGGCGCAGCCGATCCTGCCCTTGCTGATGTCGACGCTGACCATCGTGCCGTCGGAAACCCCGATGGAATTCACCCGCGATCCGGTCGGCACCGGCCCCTACGAGCTGACCGAGTACAATGTCGGCCAGGACATCATCCTGGAGCGCCGCGACGGCTACTGGGGCGGCGCGCCGGCGGTGACCAAGGCGACCTACGTGTTCCGCTCCGACGACGCGGTGCGCGCGGCGATGGTGCAGACCGGCGAGGCCGACATCGCGCCGCTGATCAGCCAGACCGACGCGACCAACAAGGCGACCGACTTCGCCTATCCGAACTCGGAGACCACCTACCTGCGGATCGACTCGGGCATCGCGCCGCTGGATGACCTGCGGGTGCGCCAGGCGCTGAACATGGCGGTGGACCGCGAGGCCTTCCTCGGCACGCTGATCCCCGAGGACGCGCAGATCGCCACCCACATGACGGTGCCCTCGACGCTGGGCGCGGACGAGGACCTGGCGGTTCCGGCCTACGATCCGGAGGCGGCCAGGGCGCTTCTGGAGGCGGCCAAGGCCGACGGCGTTCCGGTCGGCAGCGAGATCCTGCTGGTCGGGCGGCTGGGCAACTTCCCCAACGTCACCGAGGTGATGGAGGCGCTGCAGGCGATGTTCGCGGATGCGGGCTTCAACATCAAGCTGCAGATGGTCGAGGTCGCGGAATGGGTGAAGTACTATTCCAAGCCCTTCGCGGCGGGCGACACGCCGGCCATCGTGGCGGCGATGCACGACAACAACCGCGGCGACCCGGTCTTCTCGATGTACTTCAAGTATGCCTGCGACGGGCTGCAGTCGGGCATCTGCGACCAGGAGCTCGATGCCGACATCGCCGCCGCGACCGGCACCGCGGGGGAGGGCCGGGCCGATGCCTGGCGCAAGGCCTTCGCCCGCGTCCACGACCTGTCCGCGGACGTGTTCCTGTTCCACATGGTGGGCTTTTCCCGGGTGAGCGAGCGGCTCGACTTCACCCCGAGCATCGCCACCAATTCCGAGCTGCAGCTGTCGCAGATCGGCTTCAAGTGATCCCCGACTGACCCCCGGACGGGGCGGCGCGCGGCCGCCCCGTCCCCCCGGAACCCGGAGGAGCTCTCCATGCAACGCTTTCTCGCGAAGCGCGCGGTGTCCAGCGGGGTGTCCCTCATCCTGCTCGTCATCGCCGTCTTCTTCCTGTCGCGCCTGACCGGCGACCCGACCGACCTGTACCTGCCGATCGACGCCTCCCAGGAAGCCCGGGAGAACTTCCGGGCGCTGCACGGTCTCGACCAGCCGCTGATCGTGCAGTTCTTCAGCTATCTCGGCGATCTCGTCCGGCTCGACTTCGGCGAGTCGATCCGCCGCGCGCGCCCCGCGCTCGAAGTGGTGACCGAGGCCTTCGCCTGGACGCTGCAGCTGGCGGTGATCACCATGGCGATCGTCTCGGGCGCGGCGATCACGCTGGGCTCGCTGGCGGCGTTCAACCTCGGCGGCATCTTCGACCGGATCGCCACCTTCTTCTCGCTGATCGGCGCCTCGGCCCCGGACTTCTGGGTGGCGATCGTCGCCATCGTGGTGTTCTCGGTGGGCTTCGGCTGGCTGCCGACCTCGGGCACCGGCACGGTCTGGCACTGGATCCTGCCGATCGCGGTGCTGTTCATCCGGCCCTTCGGGCTGATCCTGCAGGTGGTGCGCGGCTCGATGATCACGGCGCTCGGCTCGGCCTACGTGAAGACCGCGCGCGCCAAGGGCGTCGGCCCGCGCGCGACGATCTTCGTGCATGCGCTCAGGAACGCCATGCTGCCGGTGCTGACCGTGATCGGCGACCAGGCGGCGGCGCTGCTGAACGGCGCGGTGGTGGTGGAGACGATCTTCGGCTTTCCGGGCATCGGCAAGCTGATGATCGACTCGATCCTGCAGCGCGACTTCTCGGTGGTGCTCGCCTCGATCATGGTCACCGCCTTCGCCATCTTCCTCATGAACATCCTGATCGACCTCGCCTATGCGGCGCTCGATCCGCGCATCCGGTACTGAGACCATGGCCATGTCCGACACCCACACGACCGTCGCCGCGGCCCGCAAGGACCCGGGCGAGCCGGGACCGCTCCGCACCTTCCTGAAGCTGCTCCGGGCCGACAAGCCCGCGACCTGCGCCGCGATCTTCCTCGGCCTGGTCATCCTCTGCGCCCTGTTCGGGCCGATGCTGCTGGAGGCGGTGTCCTCCAAGCAGAACCTGCGCGGCCGCAACGCCGTTCCGTTCCTCTTCGGGCAGGACTGGACGATGTGGCTGGGCGGCGACCAGCTGGGCCGGCCGCTCCTGGCGCGGATCATCGTCGCCGCCTCGAACACGATGGCGATCGCCACCGGCGCGGTGGCGGCCTCGCTGCTGATCGGATCCTCGCTGGGCCTGGTGGCGGGCTATTCCCGCGGCCGGCTCGGCCAGATGATCCCGCGGCTGGCCGACGTGATCATGTCCTTCCCGTCGCTGCTCCTGGCGGTGATCGTGCTCTACATGCTGGAGCCCTCGGTGGGCAACATCGTGCTGGTGCTCGCGATCACCCGCATCCCGGTCTACCTGCGCACCACCCGCGCCGAGGTTCTGGAGATCCGCGAGCGGATGTTCGTGCAGGCCGCCATCGTGATGGGCGCCTCCACCCCGCGGATCATCTTCCGCCACATCCTGCCGGTGATCCTGCCGACGCTGGTGACCATCGCGACGCTCGACTTCGCCTTCGTCATGCTGGCCGAAAGCTCGCTCAGCTTCCTGGGCATCGGCATCCAGCCGCCCGAGGTGACCTGGGGGCTGATGGTGGCGCAGGGGCGGCCCTACCTGACCTCGGCCTGGTGGCTGAGCTTCTGGCCGGGCCTGGCGATCATCCTGACCACGCTGTCGCTGAACCTCTTGTCGAACTGGATGCGCATCGCGCTCGACCCGACGCAGCGCTGGCGGCTCGAAACCGGAGGAAAGAAGAATGGCTGACCCGCTTCTCGAAGTCCGCAACCTGTCGGTGACCTTCGACACCGCCCGCGGTCCCGTCCATGCCGTGAAACATGTCAGCTGGGCCGTGAACCGCGGCGACGTGCTGGCGATCCTCGGCGAATCCGGCTCGGGCAAGTCGGTCAGCTCCTCGGCGGTGCTCGACCTGATCGACATGCCGCCCGGGCGGATCGACAGCGGCGAGATCCTGTTCGAGGGCCGCAACATCCTGGAGATGTCCGCGGCCGAGCGGCGCGGGCTCAACGGCAAGCGCATCGCGATGATCTTCCAGGATCCGCTGAGCCACCTGAACCCGGTCTACCGGGTCGGCTGGCAGATCGAGGAGACCATGGCGATCCACGGCACGGCCCGCGCCGAGGCGAAGGCCGAGACGCTGCGGCTGCTCGCCAAGGTCGGCATTCCCGACCCGCAGGCGGCGGCGGAGAAATACCCGCACCAGTTCTCGGGCGGGCAGCGCCAGCGGCTGATGATCGCCATGGCGCTGGCCTTGAAGCCCGACGTGCTGATCGCCGACGAGCCGACCACCGCGCTCGACGTCACCGTGCAGGCGCAGATCCTCGGGCTGCTCGAGGAGCTGCAGAAGGAAACCGGCATGGCGCTGGTGATCATCACCCACGACCTGGGCGTGGTGGCCGAGATCGCGCACCGCGTGGTGGTGATGTCGAAGGGCGAGATCGTCGAGGCCGGCACCGCGGCCGAGGTCTACCGCAACCCGCAGCATCCCTACACCAAGCGGCTGATCGGCGCCGCGCCGGGCAAGGGCGAGATCCATCCCGACGAGCTGGACACCCCGCCCATCCTGGCGCTGCAGAACGTCTCCAAGCAGTACGGCGCCTTCACCGCGCTGCACGGCATCAGCTACGAGCTGCGCGAGGGCGAGACCCTGGCCATCGTCGGCGAGAGCGGCTCGGGCAAGTCGACCACCGCGCGGCTGCTGCTGCGGCTGGAGGAGGCCTCGGGCGGGCGGGCGCTCTACCAGGGGCGCGACCTGTTCGCGATGAGCCCGAAGGAGCTGCACGGCCTGCGCCGCGACATCCAGATGGTGTTCCAGGACCCGACCCAGAGCCTCAACCCGCGGATGACCGTGTTCCAGCTGGTCTCGGAGGGCTGGGCGATCCATCCCGGCATCGTCGAGAAATCCCGCTGGAAGGCGCGCGTGGCGGAGCTGCTGCGCGAGGTCGGGCTTTCCGAGGAGCACATGCACCGCCATCCGCACCAGTTCTCGGGCGGACAGCGCCAGCGCATCGCCATCGCCCGCGCGCTGGCGCTGGAGCCGCGGATCATCGTCTGCGACGAGGCGGTGAGCGCGCTCGACGTGCAGGTCCAGGCCCAGGTGATCGAGCTTCTCGACCGGCTGAAGGCGGCGCACGGGCTGAGCTACATCTTCATCGCCCATGACCTGCCGGTGGTGCGCGACTTCGCCGACCGGGTCATCGTGATGCAGGGCGGCAGGATTGTCGAGCAGGGCGGGGTGCGCCAGATATTCGATGCCCCGCGGGAAGAGTACACCCGCAACCTGCTGGCCGCCTCGCTCGATCCCGATCCGGAAATCCAGGCGCGGCGCCGTGCGGAAAGACTGGAACGGCAGAAACTGGCCGGGGAGGCCGCGTGACGATGAAACCCGACGTGATGATGCTCTATCCGCAGCGCCCCGGGGCGATGGCGCAGCTCGAGGCGGCCTACACCCTGCACCGCTATGACCTGGCCGGCGACAAGGCCGCCTTCCTGGCCGAGCACGGGCCGAAATGCCGCGCGGCGGCGACCAACGGCCATGCGCCGATGACCCGCGGGATCCTCGCGGCGATGCCGCAGCTGGAGCTGGTCGCCTGCTCCTCGGCCGGGTTCGACGGGTTCGACACCCGCGCCATGGCGGAGCGCGGGGTGCGGCTGACCAATTCCTCGCCCGCGCTCTGCGACGACGTCGCCGACACCGCCATCATGCTGATGCTGGCGGCGCGGCGCGGCATGGTGGCGGGCGATGCCTGGGTGCGCTCGGGCGACTGGGCGGAGAAGGGGCCGATGCCGCTGACGCGCTCGACCTCCGGCAAGGTGCTGGGGGTCATCGGCATGGGCACGATCGGCAAGGCGATCGCGCGCCGCGCGGAAGCCATGGGGATGGAGGTGCGCTACTGGAACCGCCGCCCCAAGGACGTGTCCTGGACATATGTGGCGGGCCTCGAGGAGCTGGCGCGCCAGTCCGACACGCTGGTCGCCATCGTGGCGGGCGGCGAGGGCACGCGCGGGCTGGTCTCGGAGGCGGTGATGGAGGCGCTGGGGCCCGGGGGGCTCCTGGTCAATGTCGCCCGCGGCACGGTGGTCGACGAGGAGGCGATGATCGCCTGCCTCTCGGACGGGCGGCTCGGCCATGCCGCGCTCGACGTCTATGCCTCCGAGCCCGATCCCGATCCGCGGCTGGTGTCGCTGCCCAACACCACGCTCTATCCGCACCATGCCTCGGGCACCGTCGAGACGCGGGACGCGATGGCGCAGCTGGTGGTGGACAACATCGCCGCGCTCTTCGCCGGCACGCCCCTGCTCACCGAAGTCGATCTCTCGGGCTACCTGCCCGAACCGGCAGGGGCCTGAGATGCTCAGATACTTCGGATGGGCCCATGCGGTGACGGCTGCCGGGCTCTGCCTCGCCTTCTGGCTGGGCTTGAGCTATTCCGGCACGCTGGGCGGCGCGCTCGGCTTCCTGATGATCGGCGCGGTGCTGGCGGTGCTGGAGATCTCGCTGAGCTTCGACAACGCCATCGTCAATGCCAACAAGCTCAACGAGATGGACCCGGTCTGGCAGCGCCGCTTCCTGACCTGGGGGATCCTGATCGCGGTCTTCGGCATGCGCATCCTGTTCCCCCTGCTGATCGTGGTCGTGGCCGCGGGGCTGGGGCCCTGGGAGGCGATCCGGCTCGCCGCCACCCGGCCTGCCGAATATGCCGAGATCATCCGCGGCGCGCACCTGTCGATCGCCGCCTTCGGCGGCGCCTTCCTGATGATGGTGGCGCTGAGCTGGTTCGTCGACGAGGCCAAGGAGGTCGACTGGATCGCCGGCATCGAGCGCGCGATGCGCCGCTGCGGCTCGGTGCGCGGCGCCGAGATCGCCGCGGTGCTGGCCATCGTGGCGGTGTTCTCGCGCTTCCTGCCGGAGGCCGGGCGGGACGAGTTCCTGTTCGCCGCGGCCTGCGGGCTGCTCACCTTCCTCGGGGTGGACATGCTGGGCCATGTGCTCGACGCCCGGGACGCGGCAGGTGCGGCGGCCAAGGGCGGGCTGGGGGCGTTCCTCTATCTCGAGGTGCTGGACGCGAGCTTCAGCTTCGACGGGGTGATCGGCGCCTTCGCGCTGACCCAGAACCTGTTCCTGATCGCGATCGGGCTGGGGATCGGGGCGATGTACGTGCGCTCGATGACGATCATGCTGGTGGAGAAGGGCACCCTGGCCGAGTTCCGCTATCTCGAGCACGGCGCCTTCTGGTCGATCCTGGTCCTGTCGGTCATCATGTTCGCCCAGACCCTCGTCCACATCAACGAGGCCGTGACGGGACTCCTCGGAGCAGCGTTCATAGCAGCAGCACTCGCGTCCTCGATACG
>NZ_JAATVU010000142.1 GCF_013184745.1 Mangrovicoccus sp. HB161399 | reverse complement strand
GACCGGCTGAGCCAGACCACCCCCGCCAGCGGGATCTCATCGGCTGGCTGAAATCTCCCGACGGATGCAGACCCGCTACCGAAGGCCTGACCCCAGCTGCGTCCGTGGGCAGCCGCCAAGATTGCGCCACCGGTTCGGACGAACATTGACCGCGCCAATGTCGGCCGGCCATATGCGGTCCGGCTCCACGGTCCGGAAATTCTGCCGCCGAAGGGGGGCGATCCCCGGATTGAGTCGCCTGCGGTCCGCGGCCACGCCGCCTTGGCGGAAAGATCCCGCTGCCTTTCATGAGCTTGGACACGTCTACTTCGGAACCCGGATGCCTTGGCCGCTAAGCTCGGCGTGCATGCGCGGGGTACCTTGGCGTCGGAGGATGGCTCCGGAAATTCCCGGATCACCGGCCGGAGGATCTCGCTGGCCTTCTGTTGCGCCCGGAATGAAACAAGTTCCGGCTGACCGAAAGCACGCGGCAAAGCGCGGCCCCGGGGCGCGACCCGTCCAAGCGAGAGGGCCTTTGCGCGGATGGCGTGTCCGGCCGCGCAGGGAGCGATGTAGGCGAGCTTGCCCTTCGCGGCTTCGCCGCCCGCCGAGCGAAGCCGGCACGGTCGCGTCACGGGTCCGAGGCCGTGACCGGCGCCGCAGCCTTGCGCATGACCTCCACCTCTTCCTTCTGTCGGCGGCTCCCTCGCCGGAGTTCGGGCAAATCGGCGGCCTCGGCCTGCTGCTGCCGGAACGCCTCGGCCGAATCCGAGGTTGCGAGTTCAAGCCGCCCGTCTTTCAGCTGCGAGGGCGTCCCGCCGCGCTTTCGCAACGCTGGTCCGAGTGGTGCCCGGCGCGGAAAGCGGCGCAACGGCCTGCTCCCTGAACGTGGCCGCGAAGTGGCGGCGGGGCTGTCTGCTGGCAGGGATCCCTCTCTCTGCGCGCAATGTCCATCAGCCAGGGACTCGGGGGCGAGCTCCTCTCGCCGCCTCTTGCATGGAGCGGATTGACGAGGCCAAGGAGGCCTGGCGGCGCGGCGACTGGGCGCATGGCCGGTTCCCGCTGCCGGCAGGCGGTGGCGCGGAATTCATCCGGCGCCGGAGTCCGGGACGAACTGCGGGGGAGGGAAGAAAGCTGCGAAAAGCTTCTTGACCTCTTCCGCGGCTATCAGTATTCCCCCGCCTCACGCGGTTGTAGCTCAGTTGGTTAGAGTACCGGCCTGTCACGCCGGGGGTCGCGGGTTCGAGCCCCGTCAACCGCGCCACTTCGGTGGCTTTCCCTCCAGTACGAATTGCAGTGACATCCGCCCCGGCGTTCCGCCTCCGGGGCTTTTCCGTGTTTGCGGGCGGTTTTGGCGCAGCGACAGGGAACTCCTGATTAGTCTACAAAGTTTACTAATTAAACGGGAGGTGTGCATGTCGACGGAATCCGCAATCGCCACCGGGCGCAGGGGCGCCCTTTCCGGGGGCAGGCTGCCCTTCGTGCTGGTCGTCACCTGCTTCGCCGCCTGGGGCGTAGCCGCGAACATGACCGATCCGCTGGTGCAGGTCTTCTCGCGGATCTTCTCGATGAGCACGCTGCAGGCCTCGCTGGTGCAGTTCGCCTACTACGGCGCGTATTTCTGCCTGGCGCTGCCCGCCGCCTTCATCAACCGCCGCTTCTCCTACAAGACCGGGCTGCTGACCGGGCTGGGCTGCGCCATCGCAGGCGCGGTGATGTTCTACCCGGCCAGCCTGATGATGACCTACGGCACCTTCCTGGCGGCGCTTTTCCTGCTGGCCGGCGGGCTGTCGATTCTGGAGACCTCGGCCAACCCCTTCGTGATCGCGCTGGGGTCCGGGGAGACCGCGACGCGGCGGCTGAACCTGGCGCAGGCCTTCAACCCGGTCGGCACCAATATCGGCGTGTTCCTGTCGGCTGCGCTGATCCTGCCGCATCTCGACCCGGCCACCGCCGAGGACCGCGCCCGGATGGGGCAGGAGGCGCTGCTGGCCATGCAATCGAGCGAGCTGCAGGCCGTGATGGTGCCCTATGTCGGCTTCGCCGCGGTGCTCGGGCTGATCTGGCTGGCCATCGCGCTCTGCCCGATGCCCGCTGCGGGCGAAAGTGCGGCTGCCCGCGACCATGAGGTGCATTTCGCCGCGACGCTGCGGCGGCTGCTGTCGAACCGGCACTACGTCTTCGGCGTGGCGGCGCAGTTCTTCAATGTCGGGGCCCAGACCTGCGTCTGGACCTTCACCATTCCCTATGTGATCGCCGCGATCGGCGGCACCGAGGCCGAGGCCGGCTGGTACCTGCAGGCCAGCCTGGCCGTCTTCCTCGTCTCGCGCTTCGCGATGACCTGGGCGATGGGGCTGGTCCGCCCCGCGCGGCTGCTGGCGGCCATGGCGCTCTTCGGTGCGCTGCTCTGCGCCGTCGCGGTGTCCGCGCCCGGATGGACCGGCGTCATTGCGGTGGTGCTCTGCTCCGCGGCGCTGTCGCTGATGTTCCCGACGATCTACGGCATCGCGCTGGAGGGGCTGGGCGAGGACACGAAATTCGGCTCGGCCGGGCTGGTCATGGCGATTCTCGGCGGCGCGCTGATGCCGCTGGCCTTCGGCGCCGTCTCCGATGCGGCTGGTCCGGTCGCGGGCTATGCGGTGCCGGGTGCCTGCTTCCTGCTGGTCGCGGCCTACGGCGTCTTCGACCTGCGCGCATCCCGGCACTGAGAATTTTTCGCAGCTGCCGCAGGGAAAGCTCTTGCCCCCTCCCGCGGGCATCGCTATACGCGCCGGACAACGCGGTTGTAGCTCAGTTGGTTAGAGTACCGGCCTGTCACGCCGGGGGTCGCGGGTTCGAGCCCCGTCAACCGCGCCACTTCCTCTCCGGAGGGCATGCAAAACCCGGCCATTCGGCCGGGTTTTTGCGTTTCCGGACCGCGCCCGCCTTTCATCAACTTTCCGTTCCGAAAGCTCTTGCCCCCTCCCGCGGGCATCGCTATACGCGCCGGACAACGCGGTTGTAGCTCAGTTGGTTAGAGTACCGGCCTGTCACGCCGGGGGTCGCGGGTTCGAGCCCCGTCAACCGCGCCACTTCCTCTCCGGAGGGCATGCAAAACCCGGCCATTCGGCCGGGTTTTTGCGTTTCCGGACCGCGCCCGCCTTTCATCAACTTTCCGTTCCGAAAGCTCTTGCCCCCTCCCGCGGGCATCGCTATACGCGCCGGACAACGCGGTTGTAGCTCAGTTGGTTAGAGTACCGGCCTGTCACGCCGGGGGTCGCGGGTTCGAGCCCCGTCAACCGCGCCACTTCCTCCCCGGAGGACATGCAAGACCCGGCCCCGCGGCCGGGTTTTTGCGTTGCTCCCTCTCCCCATGGGGGAGAGGGCCGGGGCGAGGGGGATCAGAGCCCGCCCAGATAGGCCGCGAGGATGTCCTCGGCCGCTTCCAGGTCGCTCTTGTGGATCATCTCGCAGACCGTGTGGATGTAGCGCGTGCCGACCACGATCCCGACCGCCCGCGCGCCCGCCGCCGCCTGCTGTGCCGCCGCGCCGTCCTGGCCGCCCGCGCGCAGCATGGTGCGCTGGAACGGGATGCCGCGGCTGTCGGCCAGCGCCGCGAATTCCGCCGCCAGCGCCTTGTCCGCGATGAAGGACGAATCCCGCAGGTGCAGCCCGAACCCGTCGCCCTGCTTGGTCACCCGGTCGGTCTCGCCCACGCCGGGCGTGTCGCAGGCCAGCGTCGTGTCCACGCCGATGCCGATATCCGGCGCGATGCCGGTTGCCGCCGTGCGCGCGCCGCGCAGCCCGACCTCTTCCTGGCAGGTGAAGGCGACGTGGATCTCCGCCTCCGGCGCCTTGCCGGCGAGGCTCTTCAGCGCCTGGATGCCCAGATAGCAGGCGATGCGGTTGTCCAGCGCCTTCGACACCACCTTCTCGCCCATCTCCAGGAAGGGCTCGTCCATCACCACCATGTCGCCGACCTTGACGATGTCCTTCGCCGCCTTGCCCAGCCCGAGATCGACGTAGAATTCGTGCACCTCCGGCACCTTCTTGCGCTCCTCCGGCGAGGAGATGTGCAGCCCCTTGCCGGCCGGGTTCATCACCCCCCTGAGGTCGCCGGTATCGGTGCAGACCAGCACGCGCCGCGCGAACAGCGTGCGCGGGTCGAAGCCGCCCACCGGCAGGACATGGACCCAGCCCTCGTCGGTGACGTGGCTGACGAGGAAGCCGATCTCGTCCATGTGGCACAGCAGCATGACCTTCAGCGGCGCCTCGCCCTTGCCGTTCTTGCGGCACAGCAGCGAGCCCATCGCGTCGACCTTCACCTCGTCGCAGAGCGGCAGCACCTCGGCGCGGATCAGGTCGCGCACGCGCTCCTCGCTGCCGGGCACGCCGGGGGTTTCGCACAGCCGTTTCAAGAGGTCGAGATCGAGGGGCATGACGGACTCCGTTTGTCTTTCCGCCCCAGTATCTAGCCGTCCGCGCGGGAAATCCATGTCTCCCCGCGCGGCAGATGGTCAGGCGAGATGCAGCCCCGGAGCGCCTTCGGCGACGCGGCCGATCACATGTGCCTCGCCGCCCGCGGAGGCAATCTCCGCCACCGCCTCCATCGCGGCCATCGGCGGCAGCGCAGCCAGAAGCCCGCCGCAGGTCTGCGGATCGTGCAGCAACTGCGCCCGCGCCTTCTCCGTCTTGCCGGCCAACTTCCAGATGGTGGCGGCTCGGTTGTCCTCGAAGATGGTCGAGCGGATCCCCGCCTTGCAGAGCTCCAGCGCGCCCTCGAACAGCGGGATGTCCTTCAGCTTCAGCTCGATCGCCACGCCCGAGGCCTCCGCCATTTCCAGCGCGTGCCCCGCGAGTCCGAACCCGGTCACGTCGGTCATCGCATGCGCCCGCGGTGCCAGCGCGGCGGCGGCCGCCGCCTGCGGCTCTGCCATGCGCCGCAGCAGCCCCGCCACCCAGGCGCCCTTCGCCTGCATCTGCATCTCGGCGGCCAGGATCGTGCCGCTGCCCAGCGGGCGGGTCAGCACCAGCACGTCGCCCGGCCGCGCACCGCCCTTCGACACCGGCTGACGGCCGCTCAGCCCGGTGACGGTGAAGCCGATGGTCGTCTCGGCCCCCATCGTCGTGTGCCCGCCGGCCAGCGCCGCGCCGATCCGGCCGCAGAGGCCGCTTGCCGCGGCCGTGATCTCGGCCAGCGTCCGTTCCTGCAGCTCCGCGGTCATCCGCGGAATCACGATCTGCGCCAGCGCCACCTGCGGCGCCGCGCCCATCGCCCAGACATCGCCCATCGCGTGGTTCAGCGCGATGCGCGTCATCAGCTCCCAGTCCTCGGTCACCGCGCGCAGGTGGTCGGTGCTGATCACCTGCCAGCGGCCGCCGGCCTTCAGGATCGCCGCATCGTCGCCGGGCCGGTTCTCCAGCTCCGCCGCCTGCGGCCGGCCCAGCCCCGACAGCGCCTTGCTCAGCGCGCCGGGCCCGACCTTGGCGCCGCAGCCGCCGCACATCGGCTTGTCCGAGGGAACCGCCCGGCGCAGCGCCGGGATCGCGCCCTTCGGCAGGGGCGGCGCGGCCATCGCCGGCAGGTCGTCGAATTTCTCCATGAATTTCCGGTCGATCCGGTCCTTCCAGCGCCACATCATCGGCCCTGCCAGCGTCATCGGCCCCTTCTGTCCCAGCGCCTCTTCGGGACCGAGCGAGATCAGCTTCAGGTAGCTGCGCTGCGGCCGGAAGGGGCGCAGCGGCCGCTCGGCCAGCGCCGCGCGCAGGTTGGCGTCCAGCACCTTCGCGGCCCGCACGGCAAAGACCCCGGCCTTGGGCCGCGGCGATGCGCTCAGATGCGCGCAATCCCCCGCGGCGAAGACGGCCGCGTGGCTCAGGCTGCGCAGGCAGGCATCCACCGCGACGAATCCGTTCTCCAGCGCCAGCCCGGTCCGTGCCAGCCAGGGCGCAGGCGTGGCCCCGGCCGCCCCGACGGTCAGCGCAGCGGCGACCAGCCGCCCGTCCGCCAGCACCGGACCCTCTGCGGTGATTGCGGCGATTTCCGCATGCTCTGCGACAGCGATGCCGCGGGCTGCCATCCGGGCCAGCAAGGCGTCGCGCGACCGCGGGCCGACGCCCGCCAGCACCGCGCCGCGGTCGATCACCGTCACCTGCGGCGCCGCGCAATCCTGCGCCAGGCGGTGTTGCATGGTCAGCGCCAGCTCGATCCCGGCCACCCCGCCGCCGACCACCGCAACCTGTGCCGCGACCTCGCCTGCCGCCGCGCGCCGGGTGAAGTCCCGCCAGCCGGAGGCGAAGGCGGCCAGCGGCTTGGCGGCCAGCGCGTGGGCGGCGAAGCCGGGCAGGGCGGGCATCCGCGTGGTGATGCCGATATCGATCGAGCAGAGGTCGTAGCCGATCGGCGCGCGCCCCGGCACGGCCACGGTCCGCGCCTCCGGGTCCAGCCCCGCCGCCGCGCCGTCGACCAGCCGCGCGCCCGCGAAGCGCGCCAGCCGCACCAGGTCGATTTCAAGGTCGTCCTGCGCGTAATGCCCCGCCACGTGGCCCGGAAGCATGCCCGAATAGGCCGCCACTGGGCCGGGATTGACCAGCGTCAGCCGCACCCCCGGCACCGGCTTCATGCCCCAGCGGCGCAGCACCAGCGCATGGGTATGGCCGCCGCCGACCAGGACGAGGTCGCGCACCAGGGGATGGGCTGACTGCATCTGTGCCTCCGTGCATTCCGTGCCGTGCTCTAGCCTGCCGCGTCCCCTGCCGGAAGCCGCCGGCGCAAATGCCGCGGCTTTCCGGCGGAGTTGTGAATTTTTGTCGCGGAAAGCCTTTCGGGATGGCCGCGAAAGGTAAAGCCAACTAGCCAAACCGGGATGCGTTGACCAAGGAGCAAGCTGCGTCCGGCATGCCATGGGCAGCCGGAGCGGTCTCCGGCCCGGTCGGGATGCCGGGCGCAGGGGAACTTCGTAGGGCGGCCGGCCCTTGGTCAGCGGCAAGGAAACAGCAGGCCGGCGCTGCGGCAGCCGGCACCCAGTGAAACGCGGGAGAGACGTATTGAGACTAGGATTTGTGGTTGAGTTGGGGGTTGGGGAGCGGCGTGTTGCGCTTGTTCCCGCGACCGTCG
>NZ_JAATVU010000141.1 GCF_013184745.1 Mangrovicoccus sp. HB161399 | reverse complement strand
GGCCTCAAATCCTCCCCCGGAGGATTTGCCGCTGGCGCGGACCGGCCCGAACTCCCGGATAGATGCGGCCATGGCGCAAGAGGAAGCCCTGCAAGTGTTGCCGCGACTTGCCGGTGGCGCGCACCGCCGTCGCGCGGGCGCGCACCAAGTCGCGCATGGCCTCGTGCGCCGCATCCGGGACCCAGACCGCCGTCAGTTCGCCAGCGCGATGCAGCTTCGCCAGCATGACGGCATCGCGACGGTCCGTCTTGACCCGATCGCCTGTCTTCACCGGGATCAGCGAGGGTGCCACCACTATGCAGTCATGCCCCATCTCGACGAGCTGACGATGCAAGCCATAGCCGCAGGGCCCGGCTTCGTAGCAGAAATGGAGCTTGCGGCCGCCGGTACCCAGCTTCTCGACAAGCTTTCGAACATGGTCGGCGCGATGCGAGATGGTGCCGAGGTGACGGACCTCGCCACCCCGCTCGTCCGCCGCAACGGCCACCGAAATCGCCGCCTTGTGGACATCCAGCCCGATGAACATGCTATCCTGCATCCGGTCTCTCCCCCATTCCTGAGGCTCGGCGCCGGGTCATCCGGAGCAACCCTCGCATGCAGAATGCCGCGGGAGAGACCGCCGACCGAGTCACATTGCAGAGCAATCATGGGGTCTAAAGGAAGAATGAGAAACGGCTTTGTCCGCCCCTTCATCCATCAGCCACCTCACCGACCAAAGGCCAAGCACCGCACAGTCGCCATCCAGTGCAGCCGAAAGCAGAGCCCTTCGCCTCGCCATGGCGGCGTTTATAACGCAAATTTTCTCTCAAAAGCGCCCCTACTTTTCGCATGCAATATGTCCGGTAAAGGCTCCTTCTCGCGCGAAGAAAGTTGGATTTTCGAGCATGCTTGCGCCGCGAGCGGGCCAGCAGCCATGCTATGCTTGTCCAAAGTTGAACACCTGCGGAATGCCGCCTTCGACTTGACCTTCGTCAACCGACGAGACATTGTCTTACATCGCACGACAGAACCGGGCAACTGAAGGGAGTTGGTACCTTGGCATCTACCTCGTTCACCCACCGGATGGATGCCGAGCTCAAATCCGAGCTCGAGAAGATCGCACGTTTCGATGATCGTAGCGCGTCCTATGTCGCCAATCTCGCCATCCGCGCCTTCGTAGAGGAACGCCACGCGACCCGGGACCTCGTCCGCGAGGGCCTTCGCCAAGTCGATGCCGGTGCCCCCGGCCTTCAAGCGCGCGACGTGCATGACTGGCTGCTTTCCGGCGATAGTGCCCCGTTTCCGGGGCCCCGGGACGCGACCTGATCTGCACACATGAAGCTTGAGTATCTCCGGACTTCCGAGCCCGGGCTGAAATGGATGCGCAGCTACTACAGGCGCAACGCGCAGCTCGACATACGCCGGGCCGTGGCAGCACTTCGGGCAGCCGAGACGCTGTTGCGCGAGCATCCCGAGGCAGGAAGACGTTTCGAAGATTTCGAACGCGTCAGGGAGTGCCCCCTCCAAGGAACGTCTTTCTCTCTGCTCTACACTGTTGCGCGGGACACTATCTGGATCATCGACATCCGCGACCAGCGCGGACAGCGCAGCGCAGAAGCGCTCCGCGCATTCTTGCGCGAGCTGCGCCAGTAGACCGGCGGCTCTCCCTGCCCTTCCAGATCCAACTGGACGTTCCCGGCGATCAAGCGCCGCTGGAATGCAGTCAGTCGAAGGAACTGCCACAGAACCGGCATTCAGGTGCAGAGACCTCGCAGATCTTCGGACACTAGAGCGTTTCGGTTTTAACTTGCGACATATCCGGCTGCCTTGAAGTAGTTCCAGCATTCGGATGGTTCGTACAGATTGCAGATTGTGCCGATGGCCTCGAAGACCTCGGTGAAGGTTCTCGCCCCGATTTTCCGAAGGTGGGCCTTCAGCTTCGAGAACGCCTGCTCGATGGGGTTCAGATCAGGCGAGTATGGCGGCAGGTAGAGGAACCAGCAGCCATGCTCGCGCAGGGCCTGCGTGGCTTCCTTGTTGCGATGTGTCGCCAGGTTGTCGAGGATGACGGCAGTGCCGGGGGCGATTTCCTTGACGAGCACGTTTCGGATGTAGGCGGCGAATGCCGGGCCATCCATCGCGCCCTTGATGACCCAAGGCGCGACCAGGGCGTCCTGGGTGAGGCCCGCGATCAGCGTCTGCGTTCCCCAACTGCCAAAGGGTGCATCCATCGTCAACCGGAGGCCCCTCTTGGCCCGCCCACGCGGGCGAGTCAGATTGGTCTTCACCGCAGTTTCATCAATGAACACAACGCGATCAGGCAAGTCCGCAATGACCGGACGCCGATGTCTGAACCAGTCGGCGCGCTGATGCCTTACCTCGGCACGGCGCTGTTCGGCGGCCACCAGAGACTTTTTTTGTATGTGAACCCGAGCCGGGACAGCAGATTGGAGATGGAGGAATGGTGGACCCGCACGCCTTCCGCGCCGGCCAGCGCATCGCGCAGCTCGAAGAGCGTGATGTCGGGGTCTTGGGCGATCAGCTCCTCAAGGAAAGCCTGATGCGGGGCCAACTTTCCCCGGCCGCGCGGCGGTCCCTGAGGGGCGGATTCCGCATGGCCCCTGTTCCTCACCTGACGCGCCCAACGCGCGCCCGTCGCAGGCGACACCTTCAGACGCAACGCCGCCGCGCGCCCGCTCAACCCTTCTTCAATGTACTTCTGAAAGCGCGTCCGAAGCGCAGATGGCAAAGGTGCTGACATTATCCATCCTCCCAATGAGGATGAAACACATCACGCACCTCAAGGGAACCCGGCGATTCAGGTTCACGTCGAAACGCTTTAACTTCCGACAATAGCCCGCGTTCCGACAGCAAGAATCAAGTTGCCGAAAGGAAAGTTGCGTGGCACAGATTGTGTCGTCGCTGAAACACGCAAATTTTCGATTCTAGCGACAAGAGGTAGACCCGTCGCCAAAAACCCGGCAAAGAGGTGGCAAGGCAGGACACGAGGGCAGAGCGCATGAATGACCGGACACAGCCGAGTCTTTTCTCGCATCAGGCCGAGAGTATCTCGGAAAGCATCATTCGCAATGCGGCGATGCTATCTGAGGCGCTGGACAATCACATGCGCCACAGTTTCCGCCCCGACACCCGCAAGAGCTTGCGGAAGTTCACCCCGGCGGAGGTGTCCGAACTGACCGGAATCAGCCTGTCCAATCTCCGCACCCGCCATCAGGAAGGCGATTTCCCCGAGGTGGAAACAGACGCCCGGGGGCGCCGGATGTACGAGGCCGCGGAAATCGCGGAAATCCGCCAGATCATGGCCGAGACCGGCCGAAACGGGCATATCTACCAGCCGGGCCGCCGTGATGGCGATGCCATGCAGGTCATCTCGATCGTGAATTTCAAGGGCGGCAGCTCGAAGACGACCACCGCGATCCATCTGGCGCAGCGCTATGCGCTGCGCGGCTATCGCGTTCTGGCCGTCGACATGGATCCCCAGGCCAGCCTGACCACGATGTTCGGCTACCGGCCGGAACTGGAATTCGTCGAGCACGGCACGATCTACGATGCCCTGCGCTACGAGGATCCGGTGCCGCTGAGCCAGGTGATCCGCAAGACCTATTTCCACAATCTCGACCTCGCGCCCGCAGGCCTTCTGCTGTCCGAATACGAGACGGAAACGGCTTATGCTCTGCAGCACCGGATGGAACCGCCCTTCACGCAGCGCCTGGCGATCGCGCTCGACGAGGTAGAGGCCGAGTACGACATCGTGATCATCGACTGCCCGCCGCAGCTCGGCTTCACGACCATGACCGCACTGCTCGCCTCGACGGGCCTGGTGATCACGGTCGTCCCGTCGATGCTCGACATCGCTTCGATGGCGCAATTCATGGAGCTCGCCGGCGAAACCGTGAAGACGCTCGAGGAACAGGCCGGACCCACCGACTGGAAGTTCATGAAATTCATGATCGCCCGCTACGAGCCAACCGACGTGCCACAGTCGCAGATGGCCGGCTTCCTGAAATCCATCCTGCTCGATCAGGTCCTGCATACGCCGATGCTCAAGTCCACCGCGATCTCGGATGCAGGTATGACCCAGCAGACCGTCTACGAACTGGAACCAAGCCAACTCGTCCGCAAGACCCGTGACCGGATCATGGAAAGCGTCAACGGCGTCGCGGACGAACTCGAACAGATCATCCAGCAAGCCTGGGGACGGAGAACCGACTGATGGCACGCCGCAACATGTTCCAGCCGCCGTTGCCGCCCTCCGAGCCGGCAACGGCCGAGGCCCGGCCGCAGCGCAGCGGATTTCCCGCCACCGGCGCAATTACCGCCATGAAGACGACCCTGCGGGATCTCAGCTCGAACGCGGTGCGGGAAATCGACCCCGTCATGATCGAAGAAGACGGTCCGCGCGACCGGCTGACCTTCGAAGACCAGGATGTCATCGAACTGGCGGACAGCATCCGCGAGCACGGACAGCAGGTCCCGATCATGGTCCGGCCGATTTCCGACCGGCCCGGGCATTTCCGCATTGTCTACGGCCGCCGAAGGCTCCGCGCCATCCGGATGCTCGGCATCCCGGCCAAGGCGATGATCCGCACGCTCAGCGACGAGCAGGCCATCCTCGCCCAGGGGCAGGAGAACAGCCAGCGCCTCGATCCCAGCTTCATCGAGAAAGCGCTCTTCGTCGGCGAGCTTGCCGAGGCTGGCTACCAGAACACGATTATCATGGATGCGCTGGCCATCGACAAGGCGATGCTGTCGCGGATGACCAAGGTCCGGGAGCACGTTCCTCCGGCGCTTGCCCAGAGGATCGGCCCGGCCCATGGCATCGGCCGCCGTCGCTGGGAAGAACTCGCCGAAATCCTGCGGTCCGGGAATATCGATACCGAGGCTCTGGCAGAGCGGGCCCTGGCCCCCCTGCCCCAAGCCAATTCAGACGACCGCTTCTTGGCGATCATGTCAGCCGCGCGGGAAAAATCGGAGGCGCCGGGTGCCGAATCCGCTCCGGCTGCAGCCGCATCCGGAACCCGGAAACTAACCGGCACAGACGGACAGCCGATCGGCGAGCTGCGCAGTGGCGCCCGGAGCATCGGGCTGAAACTGGCCGCAACCGAGCGTCCGGAATTCAGCCGCTGGTTTGCCGAGAATGCCGAGGACATTCTGCGTCGTCTTCATGACGAGTGGCAGGACGAGCGGGACGAACAGGCATGAAGCGTCCCTGAGTTTCAACCGCAACACCAATAGAGGAGCACAAGAGAGGCAAGGCAGTAAAAGAAAGAGCCCCCCGAGATAAATCCCAGAGAGCCCGATCTGTTCTTAGCACCCTCAGATCTACCAGCTTCTCGCCCGCCGTCAAGCACATCCGATTCGGATGACTGTCGAGTTGTGCCTGATTGCAGCTTCCGTGCTCATTTGAGCTCGGGAGACAGGAGATTTGCGTGAAGGGGCCGGGCCACGGCCTCCGTGATCGAGCATGAAATCCATTTCCAGCCAAGTGCCGCCGGTCCGGCGACCGGCGAATGAAGGCGTGTTGTCCGCGGACAACCGCTTTGTCCTGATGCCCGCGCTCCGCAAGGCCCGCGTCGCTCTCGGCCTGACACCTCAAGTTCTGGCCACGCTGGAGGCAATGCTGACCTGCCTGCCCAAGAACGGGCAATCGCGGGTCGTCTTCGCGTCCAATGCCACCCTGACCCACCGCCGCAACGGGATATCCGACCGGACAATCCGCCGTCACATCGCCCGCCTGGCCGAGCTCGGGCTCCTGAAGCGGTGCGACAGCCCCAATGCCAAGCGCTACAGCCGTCGCAATCCGCTGACCGGCGATGTCCTGCAGTTCGGCCTGGATCTGGCCCCCCTCTTCGACCAAGGCGCGCAGATCATGCGCCTGGCCGAGGTTGAAACGGCCCGGGAAGAGAGCTGTGCCTTTCTCCGGCTCCGCATCCGTGCCTCCCTCCACAACCAAACCGAAGACCGCAGGTCAGAGCTGCTGGCGCTCCTGCGGCGTCGGCTGACGCTCGAGACGCTTCAGGAGATCTCGGCCTCCCTTGCCGCGGGCAACATCGGTGAAAATGACGAAGACCGCCCTGCCCCGGCTGGCTCTCAACCCAATCCCAGCGTGTCACCTGAGACCAAAATGTCCGCCACTGACAGCCATTCTGTCCGCCACCATCAGAGATCAGATAAAGATACCCAATATAGAGATAGCTCCGAACAGTCGACAAGAACGCTGACACTTGGGCAAGTGAAATCAGCTTGCCAGTTCGCGATGTCGTTCTCTCCAGAGCCCGTCCAGTCGTGGGAAGACCTCATCCGTCACTCGAACGAGATGGCCAGCTTGATGGGTATTGCCGGTAACCTGCTCCATAGTGCACGAGAAAGCAGAGGGCCCGTCGCGACGGCCAAGACCATCCTGCTGATGACCGAAATGCGCGACAGACTCCGCGCTGCGCCGGCATATTTCCGGGCGGTGACGACAGGTGAGCGCGCTCAACGCTTCGATCCGGACGTCCTGCTATCCAAACGGTTCGCCTCTTCGATGATGTCGGTATGAGGAGCCTGAGTTGTCCGCGGACAACCGCGCCGGATATTGATCAGCGGCTAGAAAGGACCGGCTCGCGGCACCTTTCCGGAGTTCGCGCAGAACGATTCCGACACGCCAGGGGCTGTTCCGGTCCCGTCGCCGACTCTGCCCGCATTGCGGAGCCGGCGAGAAATGCCCGTCACTATCGGAAAGATGGACTCGGACCGCGATCCCTGGCCGGACAGCGGTAGCTGGCACTTAAGGGCGCGCCAGCCAGCCCCGAACTTGCGTTCTGAATCATGGCAAAGACCGGACCGGTGATCGCTGCCATGCTGGACATTCTTGCGAAGAAAAACCTCTTCGACCTTCTGGCTCAGACCAGGAACGTCAGGTTGTGATGCGCGCGCCCGGCATCGAGCAGGCAGACCAGCTTGCGGCCGATCTTCCAGCTGCCCTCCTCCTCGACCAGGACATGGCCCATCCAGCCCGACAGCACCTGCACCGGGTGGTCGGCGCGGATCTCGTGGCAGAGGAAGGACGAGCGGATTTTCACCTCGCCCTCGCGCACCGTGGGCACGCGGACGAAGCCCGAGCTAAGATGCG
>NZ_JAATVU010000140.1 GCF_013184745.1 Mangrovicoccus sp. HB161399 | reverse complement strand
CGTGATGGCGAAGGCCGGGGCCTCGTAGGCGGCGCCGCCGACCGAGAGCAGGCCCTTGTCATGCGCCCACCAGCCGCCCCAGCTGGTGGCCAGACGGTCCAAGTTGTCGGTCGGCGCGATGCCGGTATCCAGCACCCCGTTGTACTCGTAGCGGTTCTGCATGCTGCCAGCGGCCGTGCTGACCTGCTCGTCGGCTATGTTCGCCAGCGCGGTCAGGGCGGCCATGTCGAGGTCGGATTCCGCCCAGCCGATGCCGCCGAACTTCTCAGCCGTCAGGGCATAGTCGCGCATGATCAGCGCCGGGTTTGCCGACCATGCGGTCGTATCGGTGCGCCAGTCGTAGAGCCTTTTCCCCCTGACCTGGCTGCGCAGCGTCGGCGTGCCCTGGCGGAAGTGCTTGCCGTAGAAATATTCGAAGTAGACATAGGCGATGCCGCGCCCGCGCGCCGCCGAGGTCCACTCCGCCACCTGGTCGACATACTGCCCGACGGCCGTTTGCGATGACGTGCCGAGCTTGACGATGATGCCGATCTCGTCCTGGTACTTTGTGGCCAGCAGGCCGCGCTTCTTGGTCGCCAAGGTGCCCTCGGCCTCGTCGGCCTCCCACTGCTCAAGCGTCCAGACCAGCCGCTCACCGAGCCAGATCTTCTCCACCGCGTCGATCTCGTGGCAGGCCAGCACGATGCAGCTGTGATACTGGCCATTGTTCGACCCGCGCCCGCTGGAGGTCGAGCGCGCGATGATCGGCCCGCCGATGATCCGCCGGCCATAGACGATCAGGCCCTCGGTCACCGCCTGCAGGCTGTTCAGCGTGATCTCGTCGGCCGTCTTGGCCGGTCGAATGCCCTTGGGCGTCTTGGTGGCATAGGCGGAGATCCCGGCGATGGCGCCCTGCACCGCCGCGGTGGCCAGAACGGTACCCCAGGTCAGCGTGGCGCCGAGCGCGATGGCCGCGGCGCCGCCGGTGACCGCGATCGCGGCGACCACCGCGGCGGCCTTGATGGCCTTGACTACCTTGCCGCCCACGCCAGCCAGTCCTTTCCGATGTTGATGTGCGAGAGCCCGCGGGCCGGGTGCATGAAGACCGCTCGGCGGCCCGCCACGATGCCGAGGCAGCCGGTCGTCCCGGCAGCGTCTGCCATGATCCAGTCGCCGCGCTGCGCCAGCGCGATCGGGATCCGGTCCCAGACCGCATCCACCGCCCCGGCGAAGGTCCCGGCGCCGAGGTGCTGCATCACCGCCACCGCCCCGGCCTCGTCGGCATAGCCGGGCAGCCCTTCAAGCGCAGCGGGCCTGAGACCCATTGCGCGGGCCGTGGAGTGCGCAAGCTGGAAACAGTCAGCGGTGCCCCACGAAAAAGGCCGCCCTTCCCAGGCGGCCAGCTCATCGGCCAGGAGGCGCGGCCAGAAGCGGTCACGTGCCAATCTTAAGCTCCTGCGTCTGGAGGCTCTGCACCATGTCGAAGAAGGCATCGTTGGCGTAGCGGGTGCGCTGGTCCTGCGGCAGATACCTGAACGGCCGCACGCGCTGCAGGTCGAGCGCCCGCGGCTCAAGGCTCATGGTGATGACCGGATTCGACGGGTCGTTGTTGTTGCCGATGTTGTCGGCGATCCCGTCGAAGAAGACCTCGCTTCCCGCGACGTTCCATTCCGCATCGGCCCAGATCAGGCTGATCAGCACCCGGCGGCGCTGGAACGGCTCATTCTCCGCGATGGAGATGGTCTCCGGGTCCATCCCGGCCAGAGAGACCGTGAGGCCAGACAGCCGGTTGCCGGTGGTGCTGGCGCTGCCGCTGATCTCCAGAAGCTCGCCGCTGCCCACATAGGTCACGCCGCCATAGGTCAGATCACCGTGGCCGGTCCACAGATCCAGCGGCGCGCCGTCGAAGAAGCCGCGGAAGAGATAGCCGATGCGGCTGCCGCTCGGGATGCTCATTCCAGCGCCTCGATCATCTCGATGGAGATTGTGCGGCCGGAGCGCCAGTCATGCGCGATGGAGAGCGGGTCGCCCATCAGGCGCCACCGGCCATTCGGCGTCGAGATGTTCAGTGCGTTGCCGTCTCCGATGTTCGTTCTCAGCGGTGGGAAGATCCCGATGGTCTGGGCCCCTGCCCCGTCGGTGACGGTGGCGCTTACCACCCGGTAGAGCCGTTCGGAGAACGTGAACCAGTCGCCGACCTCCATCATGGGGATCTGGCCGCCAGGCAGGACGTGCTGCAGCGTCAGCGTCGTGGCCTTCTGCAGCGCGCCGCCGGTCACGGTTGGCGCCCCATTGGTGAAGCCATAGGGCCCGTCGTGGTCGAAGTTGTAGAGCCTGAACGGCGTCAGCGGGCCGCGCAGGCCGATCAGCCAGCCCTCGACCCGCGCCTGGCGCAATTTGTCGTGGTACGGTGCCAGCGTGGCCGTCGCCGACCAGATGTCGCCGCCGAAGTCATAGACCGCCTGCGCGTTCGAATAGGGGCTGCGGGCCATGCCGACGGTGTGGCCGGCGGTGATCTCGAAGCTGCTGAACTGCAGGTCGTCAGGTGCGAAATCCGCCATCAGAGCGCCCCCTCGCGCTTGAGCCGTGCCACCAGAGCGTCAGCTTGGGCCCGGCTGATGGCCGCCATGCGGCGCTCCAGCGCGGCAAGGTCGGCGTCGCTGGTTCCCGCCGGCGCCTCGATCTGGTTCGTGATCTGGACGGAGATGCCGCCGGATGCTTGCCCCGATGACGGGTTGCCCGGCAGGCCCGGCATGCGCAGCGTCACCGGGATGGTCCGGCCATCCGGCAGGGGCACATAGGCCTCTGGCAGCCGCCCCTCTCCGTAGATCGCCAGCTGCGGGCTGTTCGCGATCCCGCCGGTGGCGTAGCGGCGCAGCGGGACAGGCCCGCCGCCGGTCATGATGCCGCCATCGGCAAAGCCGAACAGGGTCTTGAAGAATCCGCCCGCACCTCCGCCGGTGCCCGAGAACAGCCCTTGGAACGCGGCAACGCCGTTGGCCTGCAGCAGCTGGACGATGATCTGCTTGATCGCGTCCTCGACGCTTTCGGCCTGCAGCGCCACCTGGGCGAAGGTGTTCGCAAGCTGCGCCCCGGCGTCCTCGCCGCTCTGCCCGAGGCGCTTCGTCGCCTCGTCCAGCATGGCGACCTGATCAGACTCCGCGCCATAGGCTGCCACCAGCAGCTTGCGCGCTTCGGCAATGCGCTGCGCCTGCGCCTCCTGGGCCTCGGTGGCCGTCTGGGTTTGCTGCACCAGGCCGTTGAGCAGCGTCTTCGCCTCGTCCAGCGTCTTGACCTGCTCTTCGCTGATCAGCTGGACCGGATCCTTGCCCTTGCCCCCAGAGCCACCATTTCCGCCGCCCTTCACGCCGTTCAGCCGGTCGATTTGCTCGTTGATGCTGGTCAGTGCCTCGTTGGCCTCAGCTGTCTGCTTGGCATCCAGACCCCCGCCAGCCAGCGCATCGCGCAGGGTCTTCGCCTGCGCCTGCAGTTCAGCGATCTTGCGGCTGGCCAGGTTGGCGCCATCCAAAATGGCGGTGACCGCATTGTCGCTGGTCTCAACTATGGCTCCAGTTGTCGCCGTCACTCCTGCTATGCTGCCCTTCTGCGCAAGCTCCATCCTCTCCGTGAGGATCTCCACCTTCGCGCTGACCGCCTCAGCGCCAGCCAAGATCTTGGCATAGTCCACCTCGGCATTTGACAGCCCATCCAGACCGGCGCCAGTCGCCATACGGGCGCGGATCGCCAGATCACGCTCGGCAGTAAATCTGTCGATTTCAGCATTCGCCTGGGCGTCTGTAAAATTCGGGTCATTGGCGACACGCTCGGCAAATTCGTCAGATCCGCGGTATGTCCTGCTGATGTTGGCTCGCAGCATGCCGCGGGCATCCGTCAGGCCCTTGTTGGCGTCAACAGCCGACGCTTGAGCAAGCAGCAGCTGGGCATTCCTCAGCCTGTTGAGCGCCCCGATGCGAATGTTGATGGCGTCCACCTCGGCGCTGGCAGTCGCCGCGGCCACAGTGGCCTCGTTGGCCACCGCTGCACTGTACAGGGCAGAAGCCCGAGCCATCTCGTCCTTGGCAGAGGCGATCTCTCCATCAAGGCGCGCCACCTCGTTCAAGGCGGACTCAAATTTCGAAACAGCTGACTGAGCGGACTCCAAGGAAGATGCGGCGCGCTCCGCTTCGCTCGGGATCCTGCTGATGGCCACGGCCAGCGCGCCTGCCAGCGTAATCGCCAGCCCGACCGGCCCGCCGAAGAACGCCATGACGCCATTGAACGCGCGGACGCTTGCTGCCCCAGCGCGATGTGCCAGGGAGAGCCGGTTCTGAGCCCGGGTCAGGGCGCCTGATGCCGCTGTGCCCCTGACTTGCGCTGCAGTCAGATTGTCCACCGCCTTGGCCTGCGACCGCTGCGCGCGCTCCACCGTCGAGGTGGCCCGCCCGGCTTCCTGCATGGCGCGGGTGTGCATCGCGGCCTTGACGACCCGTTCTTCGGCGATGGCGATCTCGCGCTGCGCCGCCGCCACCTCGGCCTGCGCCGCCGAAACGGCATCGCGCCGGGCCGCGGCTGCATCGCGGAATGCCGAGGTGACGGCACCGATGCCCCGGCCGCCCGCCAGGCTGACCGCGGCACCGGCCACGATGTTCAGTGAGGCCGCCAGCGTCTGGGCACCCTCCCCGGCCCCGGCCATGTACTCGCCCAGCCATTGCATCGCGCCGTTGACCGCCTCGGTAGCACCTAGCGACTGGTCGAGCTGGCCGACATAGGCAGTCAGGCCGGTGCGCAGCACGGTCATGGCTTCCTGCCCAGAGACCGCCAGCGCACCGAAGGACTGGTCGGCCTGCGCCGCCATGCCATCCAGAGCCTGCAGCACGATGTCGGAGGTCAGCTGCTGCGCCTCGGCCACGCCGCGCAACTCTGCCCGGGTCACCCCGGCCGCTTTGGCCAGCGCGTCAAGGAACTCGACCGGCGCCGCCTCGCGGATCGTTCCGAATTCGTCGCCAGACAGGACGCCGCCCTGCAGGGCCTGCCCGAGCTGGAGCCCGACGCTGCTTACCTCTGCGCCGGACGCGCCGCCTGCCGACATCAGCTTCTGCAGCGTCTCTACCCGGCGTACCGTGGTCTCGAAGTCGTCGCCCGTCGACTTCGACATCTTCTGGACGGCGGCCGCGGTCGCACCGATCTCGCTGCGGGTGCGCAGCGCCAGGTCTACGATGGACTGCTGCGCCCCGGCACCGGTCTCGCCTATCGAGGCAAGCGAGCGCTCTACCCCGCGCCAGCCCTCGGCCAGATTGCGGAACTCGACCAGCGCCGCGGCTGAGGCAAGCCCGGCCAGCGCCGTGGTCACCATGCCGATCGCGCGCTGGGACCGCTCCCAGCGCGCGTCGATGCGGTCCAGCCGCTGATTGACCATGCGTTCCTGCGCGGTCAGCGTGCTGGCGTAGCGTCTGGCCCCGCGGTCGAACGACCTGGTGTCGGCCGTGTATTCCGTGAGGATGCGTTCCGTCACCATCAGGCGCGGGCTCCCATCATCTTTATCTTGTCCATATAGGCGTCATGCGCCGCCCAGAATTCCCGGGGCGTGGCGCGGGCGAACTCGCTGGGCGGCCAGCCGAGATGGACGGCTGCGAAGGCGCCGGCCGCCTCCAGCCAGCTCAGGCCGGGATCGGCCGCACCATCGGCGCGGCCTCGTCGTCCCACTTTTTTTTTGCATCCTCTGGCGACCACAGGCAGCCGAGGATGAAGCGCACCACGCTTTCGCGCAGCGCGGGCGAGGTCACCCGGTCCTCGAAGACCGCCCGGCCGACGGCATCCACGGAGTCGAATTCCTCGCCCGCCGCCTGGCACCCCTGAAAGATGATCTCGGCCATCTCCAGGATGCGCAGGCGGCCGACCAGCGCGCATTCGTAGGCCTCGGCGAAGGTCAGGTTGATCCTCCGCTCGATCTCCTTCATGGCGCCATAGGTCGGCCGCATCCGGTACTGCTGGCCGCCCAGGGTCACGGGGATGTCGCTCACGCGGTCACCGTTCCGGTAACCGGATCATCGGCGAAGTTGACCGACAGCGCCTGCGACAGCACGCCATCGACGCCGGAGGTCTCTTCGCCCAGAACGACCTGCGCGGTACCGGAGTATTTCTGGCCGCCGATGTTCTTGTCGCGCACCTCCACCGCGATGATCTCGCCTGACGCCGACAGGTCCTGCAGCCGCGTGTGGACGGCCAGCATCGGGCGCTCGAACTCGATGTTCGTGGTGAAAGTGGCGCCCGCGTCGGTCGCATAGGGATGCGAGCCGTTCTTGGTGCGGCTGGTGCCTGCGGTCTTGCCGGGGTTGTAGGTGCCGTCCCCCTGGAAAGGCACCTCCACCAGCGTGCCGGAGCCGTTGTCGATGTACAGGAGCCGTTCCTTGCCCTTCACTGCATTGCCCATCAGATCATTCTCCTATGATGGTCTCGAATTTCAGGATCTCGTGCTGTGCATGGGCCTCGTCGGCCCCGGCGCTGTAGCCCTCGAAAACCTCGAGCGCGGTGGCGCTGCCATGCGGCTCCCAATCGTCCAGCGCAGCGAAGACCAGCGCATGCAGCCGCGCCGCCTGCGACCGGCCGTCCATCTGCCGCTCGAAGACATGGACGGTGAAGCGGTGCCGCCAGCGCTTGCGCCGCGCATCGGACACCTGCCGGTACTGGAATTCATCGACGCGGACGAGGTGCCGCGGCTGGTTCCCCTGGATGTGCGGGATGTGGTCGCTCACCGGGACGGCGCTTCCTGCCGGGCTGACCCCGGCCGTGGCAAGGGCAGCGGCCAGCCGCTGGATCACCAGGCCCTGCAGTTCAAGGCCGCGCTCGGGAGGCGTCATTCGAGCCCCCGCTCTGCCTGGCCGCCGGTGCGGGCCAGAGACCCGGGCGCGGCCGCGCTGAGCGCGTTGCGAAGTGCCTGCCGCATCTCGAAACTGTGGTCGCTGGCATTGGCATCGACGGCGCGCTCGTGGAACGGGCGGGCGTCCTGGCGCAGCGTCCCGTCATGGACGAACCTGGCATAGTAGGCTGCCGAGCGTGCCTTCGCCGAGATGTAGCCGACGAACCCGGACACCTTGGCTTTGCGCAGGCTCTTGCGATACCAGCTGCGCAGCTTGCCGGTGCGGCGCGTGGTCATGCTGCCGATATTGGCG
>NZ_JAATVU010000014.1 GCF_013184745.1 Mangrovicoccus sp. HB161399 | reverse complement strand
GAACTGGCCCGCTCGGCGCGGCCGGAGCGGTGGTCAGGCAGCACGCGCTGCTGGACCCCGATCGGCTCCGTCTGGCTCAACCCGGAACGGCCTCACGAGATGCCGCGAGGCCATGGGGCCGCCGGCGCGCTCGCCAGGGAAGCAGTCGGCGGCGGCCCCATGGCCGGTACGGGAGAGTGCGCAGCCTGAAAATAGACACCGGTGACAACAACCTTGAAAACCACCGACCGGGGCCGCAGGATAGGTGTGCCCGGGGAAAGGGGGATTGCGCTCGCCAGCTGATTTATCCAGCAGCGCCGCCCCAAGGAAAAAGCTGGTGCCGCAATCCGGCGTGAAGTCCCCGCCATCTACTCCGTCAGGCAGGCAGCCCCCGGATGGTGCATACCTCGTGATGGATGGCCGCTCCCCGATCGGCGTCGATGCGGTCCTGCGCCTCGATCGCGGAGATGCGCTCCGTTCCACCGGGATCGCCGTAGAAGGCGCAGGAGAAATCCACACCGAAGCCGGTATCGCGCAGAGCCCGTTCCAGCGCGACGAAGAAGGAAATGTCGGTACCCGCATGCTGCTTCACGATCTGGGAATGCAGCGTCTCCGGCCTGTAGCCATTGGCCTCGAACAGCTCGAACAGCACCGGCACGCCGATCCGCGCGCCGAAATTCAGGATCACCTCGGCTTTGGGCGCGCAGGAGCGCAGCCGCCGCAAGAGCGCCTCGTTCAGCCCCAGTCCGACCGAATTGAAGGGAAAATCCTCGAAGGCGGACCATGGGTAGTAATGCGCGATATGGTCGTCCTCGCGCACATCCGCCCCCTCGGGCAGCGCGGTCTTCGTCGCGCGGCGGAAGGCGCCGAAGCGCGGACAGCCGGGGTCGGCCACCTGCGGCAGGCAGCCGATCACGGCATCGGCGCGCTCCACTTCGGCCAGCGCCAGCGGATCGTCGACCAGGCTGACCGCGCCCGGAACCGGATGGAAGCGGTGAGCCTCCTGCGGGGCGAGGCTGAGGACGTTGCGCTCGGCCAGCTTGGCCATGCGCGGATCGAGATCGCTGCCCGCCACCCGCTTCGCCCCGCACATGCGCAGCAGGAAGGCGGCGTTCACCCCGGTGCCCATGCCGACCTCGTAGACGGTCCTGCCGCCCAGCCCGGCCCGCTCCAGCGCGATCTGGAAGGTCTGGGTCCAGGGATCGGACGGGTCGAAGGCGTAGCCCGGGGAATGCGGCGTGACGCCCGTATCCTCGTCGGGCGTGGAAATGGTTGCGTCGGTCAAAACAAGATCCTGAAGTTCCGTGGGAAGGTAGGTCGCCCGGCCGTCAGTCGAGCAGGAGGACGCTCTCGGCCGCGCCGCGCAGGCAGTGGTCGGAGCGCATGGAGGCGGCATAGCCCCCGGCATTCACGAGCACGATCACGTCGCCGGGCTCGGGCGGCGGCATCGGGTGATCCACGGCCCATTTGTCCAGCGCCTCGTTGACGTTGCCGACGACGGTGAAGCGTGCCGCGGGCCAGTCGCGGGGCACCGCCGGCACGGGCTCGCAGGGCAGATCGTAGAAGGCGGGCTCCATGGCGAGGTTGAACCCGGCATCGAGGCCGAGGAACGCGGTGTCCTTGCGCCGCTCCCGATAGGTGGCGCTGGCCAGCAGAACGCCCGCATCCTTGACCAGGAAATCGCCGGGCTCCACGGCAATGGTCAGCCCGCGCCCGCCATAGGCCGAGGCGATTGCCGCCGCCCAGCGGCCGAGATCGAGCGGCTTGTCGCCCTTGCGGTGCGGCACGCCGAGACCTCCGCCGATATTCACGAGCTTCAGATCGGGCAGCATGTCGATGAAGGCGCGGCTCGCATCCAGCACGGCGGCGAACTGCTCCGCCTCGCGGTCGAGATAGCCGCAGCCCGCGTGGAAATGCAGCCGCGTGATCTTCATCCCGTGACGGGCGGCGATCTCCAGCGCCTCGGGCATGCGGTCGAGATAGATGCCGAATTTGGTCGCCTCGATGCCGCTGTATTGCAGCATCTCGCTGCCGCCATAGCCGATGCCGCGATCCGGATTGATCCGCAGCCCGACCTCGCGGCCCGGACAGAGCGCACCGAAGCGCTCGAGCGCGGAGAGCGAGTCGAAATTGACCGCCAGCCGGTCGAACCGCGCGAGAAAGGCAATGTCCCCGCGGCCCAGAGACGTGCCGGTGAAGGAGATGTCTTCTTCGCGGAAGCCGCAGGAGAGCGCATGCAGCAATTCTCCGGGCGAGCAGATATCGGCGCCGCAGAGCCGCTGCGCCGCCAGCCAGGACAGGAATTGCGGCGTGCGGTTGGCCTTGATCGCGTAGTAGATGCGGTGGTCGAGCCCCGCCGGTTCCAGCGCTCCGGCCATCGCCCGGTGCAGGCCGCGCAGCTTCTCGCCGACACGGGGCGCGCGGATCGCGTAGGCCGGGGTGCCGACCTTGCGGGCCAATGCGTCGAGATCGGTGGTGCCCAGATGCAGCCTGCCATGCCGGTAGGCCAAGTCGCTGCGCTGCCACCAGGGGGCGGCTGCCCCTGCTGCGCCCGGCGCCGCATCCTGCACGGCGGTCGGCGCGACGGTGGTCTCAGACATGCAGCCGGCCCGAATAGCGTCCAGTGGCTCCCGCGCCCTGCGGTGCCCCGGCGAGCGCCGCCATCGCGGGCATCCCCGGCACGGCTTCGATCAGGCGGATATCGGTGCTCTCGCCGGTCAGGCAGGCGGAGACACGTGCGGCGTCGCCGCAGGAGCGGTCCACAAGAACGTCAAGCGGAAGACCGCAATCGCTGCGCCCGACCATGGCCTGCTTGATCCTGAGGACGGTCAGGGGGGCGGAGAGCCCGCGGCAATCGATGAAGCTTGTCGGCTGTTCGGTCATGTCGTGTCCTTTTCGCGTCTGGCGGCGGCTGCCGCGTTTCCGAGGGTCGTCATGTCGGTCCGGTCAGATCGTGCCGGCCTCCAGCTCCGCAGCTGCACGCTGCAGCGCGCCGGAGAGGATCGTCACGATCCGGTCTATGTCCTGGCGGCCGATGATCAGCGGCGGGGAGAGGATGCAGAGGTTTTCATAGGGCCGCACCAGCAACCCCGCCTCCTGGCAATGGGCGTCGACCTTCTGCGCCAGCGCCATGTTGGCGGCATTGGGCCCGGCCTCTTCGCCTGTCCAGCACTCTACGCAGGCCATCAGGTGGTCGCCGCGCACGGTATAGACGATCGGGCTCGACCGCAGCTCGCGCAGGCGCTCGAGGAAGTAGGGACCGACATCGCGGACATGGCCGCAGATGTCCTCGCGTTCCATGGTCTCGATATTCGCCAGCGCCACCGCACAGGCGACGGGGTGGCCGGAATAGGTGAAGCCGTTGGAAAAGACCGGCTTGTCCTTCGGCGCCGAGTCCGCCAGCGCGTCGGCGATCCGGTCCGAGATCAATACCGCGCCCAGCGGCTGGTAGCCGGAGGTCAGCCCCTTGGCGGTGATGATCATGTCGGGCTGGATGCCGAAGCGGATCTCGGAGGCGAAGAAATGCCCCAGCCGCCCGAAGCCAGTGACCACCTCGTCGGAGATGTAGAGGATGCCGTGCTTCCGGCAGAGGTCGAAGGTCGCCTCCTGGTAGCCTTCGGGCGGGGTCAGCACGCCGCCCGAGGCCAGGATCGGTTCGGCGATGAAGCAGGCGATCTTCTCCGGCCCGATCCGCGCGATTTCGGCCTCCATCTCCGCCAGCAGCTCTGCCAGCCTTTCGGCGGCAGAAAGGGCCGAGCGGTCCGGATCGTGCTCGGGACTCGACAGGTGGTGGACAAAGCCGCTCTCGTACTGGAAATGCGTGCGGTCGGCTTCCTTTCCCGACAGCGACTGCGTCAGGTAGGTGCCGCCGTGATAGGCATTGACCCGGCTCAGCACGTGCCGCCGCTCCGGCTGGCCCTGCGCCGAGAAATGGTACTGCGCGATGCGGATTGCCGATTCCACCGCGGTCGAGCCGCAGGTGGTGAAATGCACGCGGTTCAGGTCGCCCGGCGCCAGCTGCGACAGCCGTTCGGCCAGCCGCGCGGCCGGTTCGCTGGCGACATCGCCGAAGGGAGTGTAATAGGCCATGCGCCGGGCCTGCGCGGCCATGGCATCGGCCAGTTCCTCGCGCCCGTAGCCCAGCGTCATGCACCACATGCCGCCGATCGCGTCGAGATATTCCTTGCCCGCGCTGTCCTGCACCCGCACGCCCTTGGCGCGGGAAATGATCAGCGGGTCCTGCTCTCCGAGACCGCTGAGATCGGCCCAGGGATGGAGGACGTGGCGCGCATCCGCCTCGGAGGCAGAGGTAGCTCTGCCGGGCTCCGGCTGGGACAGGATTTCCGCCAGGGTGTCCATGATGTGAATGTGCCTCTCCCGTTTCGCGCCCCGCGAAGGATGCAATTGCGGCCGGTCTTGACCATTTGCCTGTGCGACGTCAGGGCATGCCCACATGCCTCTGCCGGCATCGGAACCACCGGATCCGGCAGGCCCCGGATTCTCGCCGGATTATCGTCTGGCGGGGACCCGTGCAGTCATCAGGTTGCGGCTCGGCCCCGTTCTTCCGAGACTATACCCTTGGCCCCGCAACTGAACCCGCAAGGCCCCCAATTCTCGATCTGCCGCCCAGATTGTCCTGAAAACTTGCGGCTTGCCCGGAAATTGGGCTGTTTTCGGGACCTCGAAGGAATGTTTTCCCGAAACTTGCCAAGCTGGCCGGGCATCCGGCAGGCGCGGCCGCCTACCTTGCCGCCCTCGGCCAAGCCTCGCACCCGGCCGGTTTCCGGGCACTGCCGGTCCCGCGGAAGCCGCGCTGAGCGATCCTCTTGACCGAAAATGCCCGGCGCCCCGCATCGGACATGGGACACGGCCTCGGGGTGGCGCGGGCCAGGCCGCGATCTGCCCGTCACGGGCCAGCTCGTGGCGGGCTCCGGCGCGGACCGGTGCCGTCCGAGGCCAGGATTGCGGATGCGCTGCGATCCCGGTGCGGACTCCGGGGCGGTCCGGGAACCGTCATGGCAAACGCGCGGAAAAACCGACGCAAGGCGGCTCCGACTTGCCGGTGACAGTCCACCCTGCACTCAGGTCATGTCGGAAAACCGCGAATCCGCCGGACGACCGCTGCCGAGCGGTACTAGCTGCGCCGGGCCATGGCCGCCGCCGCCTGGCCGATGATCAGCACCCCTGCACCGCCGATGATTGCCGCGGCCGCCCGGTTCAGGCGCGCCAGCGTCCCCGAGCTGCTGATCGCGCCGCGCGCCCGCAAGGCCAGGAGCGCGTAGGGCGTCAGCGTGGCAAAGAGCGTCGCGACGGTCAGCGCGGACAGCGCCGCCCATTGCGCCGGGCCGACATGTCCCAGATCCAGCACGGCCGGCAGGAGCGCCAAGTAGAACACGATCACCTTGGGATTGCCGAGCGCGACCATGAGCCCTGCCGCGAAGGCCCGGCCCCCGGAGCGGCTCCCGGCCCCGTCCGGCTCCGAGATGCTGCCGCGCTGCGACCAGAATTTCCACGCGAGACGCAGGAGATAGGCGCCGGCGAGCAGCTTGATCGCCAGCATCGCCTGCTCGAAGAGCTGGACCAGCGCAGCCAGCCCGGCGACCGCGCAGCTGAGGAAGACCACGTCGCCTAGCGCCATGCCGCCGATGAAGAACAGAGACGACCGGAACCTGCCGCCGAGCGACTGGCCGATCAGCGCGGCCACCCCGGGCCCCGGCACGGCGGAGGCCACGGCCAGTGCGGCGACATAGGCAATGAAGGAAGTGGCGGAAATCATGGAACCCTCTTCGGCAATGCCAAGGAGGGTACCAGCTTCCGCGGCGCCTGCAACGCCCCGGGGCATCCGCGTTGCCGCGCTGCCCGGCCCGGTCCGCCGCCTTCTGCCGCGTCCGCGACCGGCCCGGGTTCCCCGGCCGGGTCCCTCGCGCCGCAAGCAGGGCCCGGACCGGGCGGGAGGCTCAGCCGTCCAGAACCTGCCGCAGCATTTCCGGCTCCACCTCCGAGGTCACGAAGGCCTCGCCGATGCCGCGCGCCAGGATGAAGCGCAGCTTGCCGTCCAGAACCTTCTTGTCCTGGCCCATCAGCGCGATCAGCGCATCGGTGCCGGGCAGCTCGCCGGGGATGTCCGAGAGGTCGGTCTTCATGCCCATCTCGCGCAGATGCGCGCGGACCCTCGAGGGGTCCTCCTGCGAGCAGAGCCCCATCCGCGCCGAAAGCTCGAAAGCCAGCGCGCAGCCGATCGCCACGCCCTCGCCATGCAGCAGCCGGTCCGAATAGCCGGTCGCCGCCTCCAGCGCATGGCAGAAGGTATGGCCGAGGTTCAGCAGCGCCCGGTCGCCCTGCTCGGTCTCGTCGCGCACGACGATCTCGGCCTTCATCTCGACCGAGCGGCGCACCGCATGGAGCCGCGCCGCCGGATCGCCGGCCGCCAGCTTCGGCCCGTTCGCCTCGAGCCAGGCGAAGAACGCCGCATCGCCGAGCAGGCCGTATTTCACCACCTCGCCATAGCCCGCCAGCAGGTCGCGGCGCGGCAGGGTGGCCAGGATGCCGGTATCGGCCAGCACCAGCGACGGCTGGTGGAAGGCGCCGATCAGGTTCTTGCCATGGGGCGTGTTGATGCCGGTCTTGCCGCCGACCGAGCTGTCGACCTGCGCCAGCAGCGAGGTCGGGATCTGCACGAAGCGCACGCCGCGGCGCAGGATCGCCGCCGCGAAGCCGACCAGGTCGCCGATCACCCCGCCGCCGAGCGCGATCACGATGCCGCGCCGCTCCACCTTCCGGTCCAGCAGCCAGCTGCAGACGGTTTCGAGCTGCGCCCAGCACTTGGTCGCCTCGCCGGGCGGCAGCTCCAGGCTGTCGGCCTCGATGCCCTCTTGCGCCAGCGCGGCCTTCAGGGCCGCCAGATGGTGCCCGGCCACCGTCGCGTCCGAGACGATCGCCACCCGCGGCACGTGCAGCAGCGGCGCGATCAGCCGTCCCGCCTGCCCGAGCAGCCCTGCCCCGATCAGCACCTCGTAGGCGCGCTCCCCCAGATCCACATGGACCCGCTCAATCGGCTCGCTCACCGCTTTCCTCCAGGATGTCGTCCAGTTTCGCCAGTTCCGCGATCACCCGCTCCGTCGTGTCGCCGATGACGTCCTGGGGCTGCGCCGCGACATGGATCGGCGCGCGCGCGTAGATGGGATTGCGGCTCTCGCAGAGTTCCCTGAGCGTCTGCTGCGGGTTCTCGGTCTGCAGCAGCGGCCGGCCGGTGCGGCCCTTGACCCGCGACCACAGCACGCTGACATCGGCGCTCAGCCAGACCGCAATGCCGTATTTCAGGATGTTGACGCGGTTGGTGTGGTTCATCCAGGCGCCGCCGCCGGTCGAGAGCACCTTCGGCTCCCCCTGCAGCAGGCGCAGGAGAACCTGGGTTTCCTTCTCGCGGAAATAGACTTCCCCGAAGCGGGAGAAGAGTTCCGGAATCTCGTAGGAGGACGCGCGGACGATTTCCTCGTCGGAATCGACGAAGGGAACTTCGAGCCTGCGCGCCAGCTCGCGGCCGACCGAAGTCTTTCCGCAGCCCATCATTCCAACCAGGACGACTGTTCTGTTCAATCGGTAGGTCAAGCTGCCGGTCCGGTCCTGCTGTTTTTGTGCGATTGAGACACGGCACCACCGTGTTATACTGGGGCGCGACGTATAAGTTGAACAAGAAACATCGTCAAACGCGCAGAGGCTCCGAAGGCAGGTCTGACATGAGATTACTGAAGGTACTGGCATTCCTGCTGATCGTCGCGGGAATCGGGCTGGTGGGATTCGCTTACTTTGGCAATCTCTCGCCGGACAGGACCGAAATGACCATCCCGGTGGAACTTGGCGCGCAGTAGCGCCGGGGCCGGGGCCGGGGCCGCGCTCTGCGCCGGCCTTTTGCTGGCGGGCGTTCCGGCCTGCGCGCAGGATGGCGGGGCAGCCCCCCTGCCCTGGCTGAGCGACAGCCTCTCCGTCCCGGCCCCGGCCGGCGCGGCACAGGTGGAAACCGGCACCCTGGGCCAGCTCGACAGAGATGCGACCGGGCTGATCCCTGCGCGCGCCGCAGGGCTGCCCGCGGATCTGTGGCACGGAAGTGACATCGGCCGGGTGATGGACATGCTGGCCCGGCTGCAGCCCTCGCCCTATCCCGGCGCGCAGGATCTGGTGCAGCGGCTGCTGCTGACCGAGGCCGAGCCGCCCGCACGTCCCGATGACGCGCTGCTGACCGCGCGGATCGACGCGCTCCTGCGCCGCGGCGCGCTGGACCGGGCACAGGCGCTGATCGAGCGCGCCGGTCCCGACACGCCCGACCTGTTCCGCCGCTGGTTCGACATCAGCCTGCTGTCCGACAGCGAGGACCGCGCCTGCGCCGCGCTGGAGGCCAATCCCGGCCTGACGCCGAACCCTGCGACGCGGGTGTTCTGCCTGGCGCGCGAAGGCCGCTGGACCACCGCCGCGCTGACGCTGGAAAGCGGCCGAGCGCTCGGCGATGTCAGCGACGCCGACTACGCCATGCTGGCGCGGTTCCTCGATCCAGATCTGTTCGAGGGCGAACCCCCGCTGCTGCCTCCGCGGCAGGTGACGCCGCTGTCCTTCCGGATCTACGAGGCGATCGGCGAACCGCTGCCCACGCGCGACCTGCCCCTGGCCTTCGCCTGGTCCGATCTGCGCTTCGTCTCGGGCTGGAAGGCGCAGCTGGAAGGCGCAGAGCGGCTGGCACGCGCCGGAACGGTCGGCGGCAACCGCCTGCTCGGGCTCTATACCGAGCGCCGGGCGACGGTGTCCGGCGCCATCTGGGACCGGGTGCGCGCGGTCCAGGCCCTGGATCTGGCGCTGAATTCCGGCGATCCCGCGGCGGTCTCGGGCACGCTGGTCGACGCGCGCTCGGCCATGGGACTCGCAGGGCTGGAACCGGCCCTGGCCGAGATGATGGCGCACCGCCTGAACCGGCTGCCGCTGAAGGGGCCCGGCGCCGAGGCCGCGCTGCGGCTGCGGATCTTCGCCGGCCACGTGCCCGAGCAGATCCACGAAGGCGCCGGCAGCGATCTGGCGCTAGCCTGGAGCCTCGTCACCGCCAACCCGCCGCCCGAGGGCAGCGATCCGCAGGCGAAGCGCCTGGCGGCGGCCTTCGAGGGCGAGCCGGTGCCGCTGCAGGACGGGGTCGGCGAGGCCATCCTCTCGGCGCTGACGCTGCTTGCGCCGGGGGCCGAGGCGGATTTCGAGGACCGCGTCCGCGCGCTGGAACTGCTGCGCGCCTGCGGCCAGGACAAGTCGGCGCGACGCATCGCTGCCGACATGATCCTCGCCGGGGGGATCGGACGATGATGGAGCAATGGATCAGCCGCTTTCTCGAGGCGCAGAGCGCCGAGCTCGACGCCGCGCTGAACACCCGGCTGGCCTACGGCCGCGACCTGAAGGATTTCGCCGGCTGGCTGGCCGCGCGCGACAGCGGTTTCGAGACAACCGACCGTGCCGAGATCGAGGACTACATCGCCTTCTGCGAGGCCCAGGGCCTGTCCCGCGCCACCCGCGCGCGGCGCCTCGCCTCGATCCGGCAGCTGTTCCGCTTCGCCTATGAAGAGGACCTGCGCACCGACAATCCGGCGATCCAGATCCGCGGGCCGGGCCGGGCCAAGCGGCTGCCGAAGACGCTGAGCATCGAAGAGGTCGAACGCCTGCTGGAGGCCGCGCAGGACCATGGCCGCAACGCGCTGGAGAAGATGCGGACCTCCTGCCTGCTGGAGCTGCTCTACGCCACCGGCATGCGCGTGAGCGAGCTGGTGACGCTGCCGGTCTCGGCGGCGCGCGGCAATCCGGCGATGATCCTGGTGCGCGGCAAGGGCGGCAAGGAACGGCTGGTGCCGCTGTCGCCCCCGGCGCGCAAGGCGCTGGCCGAATGGCTGGCAATGCGCGATGCCGAGGAGGATCTGGCGAAGCGGAAGCGCGGCAAGCCCGCCTCGACCTATCTCTTCCCGGGCCGCGGCGCGACCGGGCACATGACGCGGCAGGCCTTCTTCCTGCTGATGAAGACTCTGGCGGTGAAGGCCGGGGTCTCGCCCGAGACGGTGACGCCGCACACGATCCGCCACGCCTTCGCCACGCATCTGCTGCAGAACGGCGCCGATCTCAGGGCGATCCAGATGATGCTGGGCCATGCCGACCTGGCCACGACCGAGGTGTATACCCATGTGCTGGAAGCGCGGCTGCGCGAGCTGGTGCTGGAGCATCACCCGCTGGCGGGCGGCGACTGAGCCCCGCCGGGCTCAGGAGAACATCTTCACCGTGTCGACCGAGCTGTCCGCGCCGATCGTGTCGAAATGCTCGGACAGGAAGGCATCCGCGGCGGCATAGCCCGCCTTGTGCAGCTTGCCGAGCAGGTAGGGCGACGGGATCAGCTTGGTGGCGACCGAGAGCTCGGTCATCATCTCGTCATCGGCGATCAGGTGGATGTGGAGGTCGCGCATCGACCCCTCGGGCACCTGCCCGGTCTTCAGCAGCCGCTTGACGAAGGCGATGGCGCGCAGTTCCCGCAGCAGCGAGGAGTTGAAGCTGATCTCGTTCACCCGGTTGGCGATTTCCTGCGGCGTGGTCGGCAGCTCGTCGCGCTCCAGCGGGTTGATGTTGATGATCACGATGTCGTCCGGCAGGTGGGCGGAGAACATCGGATAGAGCGCCGGGTTGCCGGTGTAGCCGCCGTCGTAGAAGAACTCGTCGCGCCCGGTCTGGCTGTCGTGGATCTTCACCGCCTGGAAGATCGTCGGCAGGCAGGCCGAGGCCAGCACCGTGTCGACGCTGATCTCGCCGCCGCGGAAGACCCGCGACTTGCCGTCCCGCACCCGCGTGGTGCAGACGAAGAAATCCGGTCCGCGGTCGGTGCAGCAGATGTTGTCGAAGATCAGCTGCCCGACGATCCGGTCCAGCGGATTGCGGTAGGCGGGACCGTACATGTAGGGCGACATGAACCCCGAGGCGGCCTCGGCCACGAGGAAGGCGGGCGAGGCCTCGTAGGCGTCGCGCATCAGCCCGACCAGCGGCCCCAGCGCGTTGATCCAGGCGCTCATCCGCAGGTCCTGCACCGCCCCGATCTGGGTCCAGAGCCAGTTGAGCATGTCGATCGCGTTCTTCCGCGGATCGTCGGTTTCCGGACAGGACAGCCCTGCCTTCAGCGCGGCACCGTTCAGCGCGCCCGCCGAGGTGCCCGAGATCGAGGCGATCTCGATCCGTTCGTCCTCCAGCAGGCGCACCAGGGCCCCCCAGGTGAAGGCGCCATGCGCGCCGCCGCCCTGCAGCGCCAGGTTGATCCGCTTCACGTCGTTCTTCATGTCCTTCATGTCCGGTCCTCGCTACCTGCCAGCCGGGACAGAGCTTCGGGAAAGCCCTGCCCGGCAAAGCCCATGGCGCGCTTGACCCCCGGGATCAGCGCGGCGCCGTTCATCGCAAAGGCCAGCTCGATCAGCCCCGCCTCGCCGAAGGCGGCGCGGACGCGCTCGCGCGCCTCCGGATCGTCGCTGCGGTCGCGGACCACGGCATCGGCCAGCCTCATGACATCGTCCAGCGGCGCCGGAAGTTCCCCCGGAGCGGCGGTCAGGAATTCGCGGATCAGGCTCTCGCGCAGCCCCGCCGCCTTGGCGCGGGCGATCTCGCTTTCCACGCAGTCGGCGCAGGCCGCCGCCATCGCGCCGCGGATCCGCGCCAGGTGATACGCCTCGGGCGGCACGTCCTGGTTGGGATCGAGGAAATCGATGAACTTCTTGTAGCGCAGCAGCAGCCGCGTCTTGGTCTCGGCGATGCGGCGCACATACGGAAAGCCCACGCCGAGCCGCGACTCGGTGCGGGCGATCAGCGCCTTGCTCAGCGCGCCGAACAAGCGGCCGTCCTGCCGGAGGTCACAGCGCGGTCCAGCCGCCGTCCACCGAGATGGTGGTGCCGGTGACCTGGTCCGCCGCGGGCGAGCAGAGATAGAGGACGGTGCCGCCCAGCTGCTCGACGGTGGCGAACTGCTTGGAGGGCTGGCGGTCGAGCAGGACCTTCTCGATCACCTCCTCCTTGGACATGTTGTATTCCTTCATCGTGTCCGGGATCTGCGCCTCGACCAGCGGTGTCAGGACATAGCCCGGGCAGATGGCATTGGCGGTGATCGGCTCGCGCGCGGTCTCCAGCGCGGTGACCTTGGTGAAGCCGACGACGCCATGCTTGGCCGCGACATAGGCGGACTTGTAGGGCGAGGCGGTAAGGCCGTGCGCGGAGGCGATGTTGACCACCCGGCCCCAGCCGGCCTTGCGCATCATCGGCAGGGCCGCCGCGGTGGTGTGGAAGGCGGAACTGAGGTTGATCGCGATGATCGCGTCCCACTTCGCCGTCGGGAAGTCCTCGATCGGTGCGACGTTCTGGATGCCGGCGTTGTTCACCAGGATGTCGCAGGCCCCGGCCTGCTCGACCAGCGCGCGGCACTCGTCGCCCTTGGACATGTCGGCCTTGATGTAGCGCGCGGTGACGCCGTATTCGCTGCCCAGCTTCTCCGCCAGCGCATGATCCTCGTCGCGGTCGGTGAAGGAGTTCAGGACCACGTTGATCCCCGCCTTCGCCAGTTCCGTTGCCACGCCCAGCCCGATGCCGGAATTCGATCCGGTGACGACCGCCGTCTTGCCCGCCAGAGTCATGTCGTTACTCCCCTTCTGATGCGTCCGAAACTTAATTGCTGCGGCCGCGAAGGCCAGACAAATCATGAGGACCGCGACGATTTCCCGAAAATGCCGCGCCCGCGATCTGCCGCAGCCCGTCGGCGGTCTCCCGCCCGGCCGTCCCGCGGCTGCCGATTCTCCCGGCACAGGGGCCGGAACGGCGGCACGGGGCGCGGTAAAATGCCTCCGGCAGCGGGGACGATGTCGCTTTTGGCCTTGAATCCTTGGGCTCGCCAGACAAAAAAGACGCCGGCACAAGGCCGGCGTCAAGTCATTGAGGCAGGTTTCATACAGGCAAGAAACCTATCGAGCAGTGCTTCTTATATAAGGCCAACAGGCCCGCTCTCCAACCCCAAAGTTTCAAAATCAGCGCATATCTGCTAGGCAGGGCCAAACAAAACCGGAGCAGGAACAAGATTTTGACATATTCCGCAGGACGGACCGGCTGGGTGCTGGCGGCACTTCTGTCGGCGGGGCTCGCGCAGGCCGAGCCGAAGCATGGCATAGCTATGTACGGAGAGCCCGCGCTGCCACCGGATTTTGTGTCCCTTCCCTATGCCAATCCGGACGCGCCGAAAGGCGGCCAGATCGTCTTCGCCGAACAGGGCGGCTTCGACAGCCTCAACCCGCACATCCTGAAGGGCCGCGCGCCCTGGGGCGTCTACAGCCATGTCTTCGAGTCGATGCTGGGCCGGTCCTACGACGAGCCCTTCACGCTCTACGGGCTGCTCGCGGAGTCGGTGGAAACCGGCCCGAATCGCGAATGGGTGGAGTTCACCATCCGTCCCGAGGCGAAGTTCTCCGACGGCGCGCCCGTCACGGTAGAGGACGCGATCTGGTCCTACGAAACGCTCGGCACCAAGGGCCATCCGCGGTTCCTGGGCAGCTGGCAGAAGGTCGAGAAGATCGAGCAGACAGGCGAGCGGTCCTTCCGCATCACCTTCAACACGCCCGACCGCGAGATGCCGCTGATCATGGGACTGCGGCCGATCTTCGAGAAGGCGCAGTGGGAGGGCAAGGATTTCGCGGAAAGCTCGCTGATCCCGCCGATCGGCTCCTCGCCCTACCCGATCGCCGAGTTCGAGCCGGGGCGCTTCATCAACTTCCGCCGCAACCCCGACTACTGGGGCAAGGACCTGCCCTTCAACCGCGGCCGCAACAATCTGGACCTGATCCGCTACGAGTATTTCGCCGATGCCAGCGTGGTCTTCGAGGCGTTCAAGGCGGGCGAGATCAGCTCGTTCCGCGAGGGCAACGCCGCGCGCTGGGAGGACAGCTTCGATTTCCCGCTGGTCCAGCAGGGCAAGATCGTCAAGGCCGAGATCCCGCATGAGCGGCCGTCGGGGATCACCGGGCTGGTGATGAACACCCGCCGCGAGATGTTCGCAGACTGGCGCGTGCGCGAGGCAATGCTGCAGGCCTTCAACTACGAATTCATCGCCCAGACGCAGAATGGCGGCCGCGATCCGCGGATCTGCTCGTATTTCTGCAACTCGGTCCTCGCCATGCAGCCCGGACCGGCCGAGGGACGGGTCAGGGAACTGCTGGAGCCCTTCGCGGACGAGCTGCTGCCCGGCGCGCTGGAGGGCTACGCACTGCCCGAGGGCGACGGCACGGCGCGGAACCGCAGGAACCTGGCCAAGGCGGCGGCGCTGCTGGAGGAGGCCGGCTGGACGCCGAAGGACGGGCGGCTGGTCAATGCCCAGGGCCGTCCCTTCGAGTTCGAGTTCCTGATCCGGCAGGGCTCCACCGAATACCAGGCCATCGTCAACATCTTCGCGCAGGCGCTGGAGCGGCTGGGCATCGCGGTGCGCACCACCACGATCGACAGCGCCCAGTACAACGAGCGTACCAACAGCTACGACTTCGACATGACCTTCTACACGCGGGCCCTGTCCCTGAGCCCCGGCAACGAGCAGATGCTCTACTGGAGCGCCGAGGCCGCCGACACGCCGGGCTCGCGCAACTGGATGGGCATGCGCAGCCCCGCCGCCGAGGCGATGATCACCGACATGCTGGAAACCGCCGACCCGGCGGAGTTCCAGTCGGCGGTGCGCGCGCTCGACCGCGTGCTGACCACCGGGCGCTACGTGATCCCGCTGTGGTATTCCAAGGTCTCGCGCCTCGCCTACGATGCCAGCCTGCACTATCCGGAGAAGATCCCGCTCTACGGCGACTGGCCGGGCTGGCAGCCGGATGTCTGGTGGTCCGAATGACCGCCTGACCGGCCGCGCCGCCGTTTCCCGGGCAGCTCCGCAGGGGGCTGTCCGGTTAAGGTTGTTTCCGGGAAGTTTTTGCGAAAACAAGCCATTCGATGTACCCGATGGCGCAGGACATCCAACCCCAGAGACATTCCATGCGCCAAGCCGGCTTCGCTGCGGGGGCACTCCTCGCCTCGCTCATCTGCGCCCTTCCGGCCGCTGCCTCCAGCATCACGCTGACCGGCACGGTCCGCGACTTCGCCTTCTCGCATGACGATTTCGAAAGCTACTCGGGCGGGCTGCAGACCGGCGCGGTGGAGACCCTGCTCGATGCCGACGGCAAGCCGGTGCTGGCCGACGGCGCGGTGGGCAGCCAGAACTACTCGACGAAGGAGAACTTCGCGCAGTGGTACCGCGACATCGAGGGCGTGAACCAGTCGCTGAGCTACGACATCACGCTGGACGAGACCTCGGACGGCTCCGGCCTCTACAGCTTCGGCAGCTCGGCCTTCTTCCCGATCGACAACATGCTGATGGGCAACGAAGGCTGGCACCACAACTATTCCTTCACCTACGAGCTGTTCACCCGCACGAGCTTCGACCTCAGCGACACCTTCACCTTCACCGGCGACGACGATCTGTGGGTCTTCGTCGACGGCAAGCTGGTGATGGATATCGGCGGGCTGCACACCGCGGTCACGCGCAGCTTCACCGGCGAGGACCTGGCCGCGCTCGGCCTGTCGACGGGCTCGGTCTACGACATGAGCATCTTCTTCGCCGAACGCCACACGACGGAGTCGAACTTCTTCATCACCACCTCGCTGCCGCTCTCCTCGACGGTCGACCCGGCGCCGATCCCGCTGCCTTCGGCCGGGCTGCTTCTGGCGGCCGCCCTGCTGGGGGCCGGAGGCATCGCCGCCCGGCGCCGCCGCGGCTGACGGCTTGAAAACCCGCGGCCGGGCGAATAACCCGGCAGCATGCTGTCACTCACGGATCTCCGCCACGACCGCCCCGCCTGTCCCGAGGCCTTCAACCTCGCGGGGCATGTGCTGTCGCGCGCCAAGGACGATCCCGACAAGATCGCGCTCGCGGTGCTCAGCCTGTCAGGCTCGGAACGCTGGAGCTACGGCCGGCTCGAGGCCACCGTCCTGAGGCTTGCCGGCGCGCTGAAGGCGCAAGGCCTGTCCGAGGGCGACCGGGTGCTCATGCGCCTTGGAAACACGGTCGAGTTCCCGCTGGCCTATCTCGCGGCGATTGCCGCCGGGCTGGTGCCGGTGCCGACCTCCTCGCAGCTGACCGGCCCCGAGATAGCCAAGCTGGCCGCCGACCTGGAGCCCGCGCTGATCTTCGCGGGCGAAGGCATCGCCCTGCCCGATCCCTGCCACTGCCCGGTGGTCGCCGAGGCCGAGCTGCACGACATGGCCGCGCATGCCCCGATGGAGCCGGTCCCCGGCGATCCGGACCGGCCGGCGTATATCGTCTATACTTCCGGCACCTCCGGCACCCCGCGCGGCGTGATCCATGCCCATCGCGCCATCTGGGCGCGGCAGATGATGATGCAGGGCTGGTACGGGCTCGGCGCCGCCGACCGGCTGCTGCATGCCGGGGCGTTCAACTGGACCTACACGCTGGGCACCGGGCTGATGGATCCCTGGACCATGGGCGCGACCGCGCTGATCCCGGCCGCAGGCGTGGCGCCCGCGCAGCTGCCGCTGCTGCTGAAGCGCCACGACGCCACGATCTTCGCCGCCGCGCCGGGCGTCTTCCGCCAGATGCTGCGCGCGCCGATGCCCGCCCTGCCGAAGCTGCGCCACGCATTGTCCGCAGGCGAGAAGATGCCCGCCGTCACCCGCCATGCCTGGACGGAGGCGACCGGCAAGCAGGTCCACGAAGCCTTCGGGATGTCCGAGGTCTCGACCTTCCTGTCGGGCTGTCCCGGCCGTCCCGCGCCCGAGGGCACGCTGGGCTTTGCCCAGGCGGGCCGCTGCATCGCGCTGCTGGACGAGGACGGCCGGGCCGTGGAGCGCGGCACGCCGGGCACCATCGCCGTGGCCGCGGACGATCCCGGCCTGATGCTGGGCTACCTGCATGCCGAGGACGAGACCCGCGCCCGCTACACCGACGACGGCCGGTGGTTCCTGACCGGCGACCTGGGCGAGATGGACGCGGCGGGCGCGATCGCTTATCTGGGCCGCAGCGACGACATGATGAACGCCGGCGGCTTCCGCGTCTCGCCGATCGAGGTGGAAACCGCGCTGGCCGCCCATCCGCAGGTGACCGAAGCCGCCGCCGTGGAAATCGCCGTGAAGGAGGGCGCCAGCATCATCGCCGCCTTCTACGCGGGCGAGCCCGTCCCCGAGGCGGAACTGGCCGCCCACGCCGCCGAGCGCCTCGCGCGCTACAAGTGCCCGAGGCTCTTCGTCCATTGCGCCTCGCTGCCCCGCAGCCCAAACGGCAAGCTGATGCGCCGCAAGATACGACAGGATTACGAGACTTCCCATGATCAAGCTTGACGTCATTTCCGACCCGATCTGCCCCTGGTGCTACATCGGCAAGACGCGGCTCGACCAGGCGCTGGCCGCGCGGCCGAAGCACCCTTTCGTCATCGAATGGCACCCGTTCCAATTGAATCCCGACATGCCGCGCGAGGGCATCGACCGGAAGGGCTACTACGAGACAAAGTTCGGCAGCCGCGAGGCGGCCGCCGAGACCGTGGCCACGATCATGGAAGCCGCGAAGGAGACCGGGCTGGACTTCGACCTCTCGGCCATCCCGCGCGTGCCGAACACGCTGGACGCGCACCGGCTGATCCTCTGGGCCGAGGTCGAGGGCTGCCAGCAGGCGGTCGTGGACGCGCTGTTCAGGGCGTATTTCCAGGACTGCCGCGACATCGGCGACCGCGACGTGCTGTGCGACATCGCCGACGGCGCGGGCATGGATGCGGCCATGATGCACCGGCTGCTCGGCGGCGATGCCGACCTGAAGCTCATCGTGGAGCGCGACGCCGCCTTCCGCGGCATGGGCGTGACCGGCGTGCCGACATTCCTCGTCGACCGCAAGCAGGCCGTGCCGGGCGCCCAGCCTGCCCAACTCTGGATACAGGTGATCGACGAAATTGCGGGAATGGCCTGACTCGTCTGCGCGCCAGCGCACATAATATCAGGGTGACAGACTGCGATTGCGCACATAAAGGGCGATCATGTCTGTGAAAAATTCCGAGTCGCAGCCCTCCAAGGGCGAGTTCGTCGTGCTCATGGCCGCCATGATGGCCATGATCGCCTTTTCCGTGGATGCCATGCTGCCCGCGCTGAGCGAGATCGGCGAAGCGCTTTCGCCGCAGAACCCGGTGCGCTCGCAGCTGGTCGTGATCGTCTTCATGATCGGCATGGGCATCGGCACCTTCTTCACCGGGCCGCTCTCGGATGCCTATGGCCGCCGTCCGCTGGTCATCGCCTGCGGCGCGATCTACGCGCTCGGCGCCTTCCTGGCCTGGCTGGCGCCGTCGCTGGAGCTGATCCTCGCCGCCCGGCTGATCCAGGGCCTGGGCGCCTCGGGCAGCCGCGTGGTCGCCATGGCGATGGTGCGCGACCGCTTCGCCGGACGCTCGATGGCGCAGGTCACCTCGATGATCATCACCGTCTTCATGGTCTTCCCGGCGATCGCACCGACCATCGGACAGGGCATCATCTGGATCGGCGGCTGGCGCTCGGTCTTCCTGTCCTTCCTGATCTTCTCGGGCGTCGTGCTGACCTGGTTCATGCTGCGCCAGCCCGAAACCCTTCCGAAGGAGAACCGCCGCCCGATCCGGCTGCCGCTGATCCGCGCCGCGCTGATCGAGATCGTGTCGATCCCGATGGTGCGCCGCTCGGTGCTCGCGATGAGCGCCTGCTTCGCGATGATGCTGACGAACGTCTCCTCGACCGAGCTGGTCTTCGAGCAGACGCTGGGCCTGGGCGAGCAGTTCCCGCTGTGGTTCGGGGCGGCGGCGATCTCCTCGCTGATCGCGCCGATGGTCAATTCGCGGATCGTCATGCGCTTCGGCATGCACCGGATCTCGTCGATCGCGATGACCGCGCAGGTGGCGATTTCCGGCGCCTACCTGCTGGCGCTGCAGACCGGGCTGGTGCCCGAGAACATGCTGCTGTGGTACTTCCTGTGGCAGGTGTCGATCTTCATGACGATGGGCCTGTCGATGGGCAATCTCAACGCGCTGGTGATGGAGCCGCTCGGCCATGTCGCGGGGATCGCCTCCTCGCTGCTGGCCGCGATCTCGACGATCCTTGGCGCGCTGATCGCGATCCCGGCGGCGGCCAGCTTCAACGGCACGCAGGTGCCGCTGGTCTTCTGCATCTTCGCCTTCATGGTCTTCGGCCGGGTGATGCTGGCCGGGCGCGCCTACGACACGGCCCGCACCGCCGCCTGACGCCGCGGAGCGGACGGACAGGACCGAAGGCCGGAGCGTCGCCCGCTCCGGCCTTTTTTCATGCCTTCTTCTTCGCCGGTTCGGTGCGCGCCCGCTGCGCCAGGTCGCGGGCGATGGCAAAGGCGCCCTTGATCCGCTCGCTGGCCTTGTCCCAGTCCCGCCGCACCACGATCTTGTTGTCCTTGATCTTGGCCAGCCCCTTCTCGGACTGCACGTATTCCACCAGGCCCGCCGGGTTCGGGTACTTGTCGTTGTGGAACTGGATCGTCACGCCCTTCGGCCCGCCGTCGAGCTTGGCAATCGCCGCCCGCTTGCACTCGGCCTTGATCCGCACCACCAGCAGCAGCGTGTTGACCTCCCGCGGCAGCTTGCCGAAGCGGTCGATCAGCTCGGCGGCGAAGCCCTCCAGCTCCACCTTGGTCGTCAGATTGCTGAGGCGGCGGTAGAGGCCCAGGCGCACGTCCAGATCGGGCACGTACTCCTCTGGGATCAGCACCGGGACGCCCAGGTTGATCTGCGGCGCCCATTGGCCGTCATCTTCCAGGATGCCCTCCGCCTCGCCGGACCGGATCTTCAGCACCGCTTCTTCCAGCATGTGCTGGTAGAGCTCGTAGCCGACCTCCTTCATCTGGCCGGACTGCTCCTCGCCGATCAGGTTGCCGGCGCCGCGGATGTCGAGATCCTGGCTGGCAAGCGTGAAGCCCGCGCCGAGGCTGTCCAGCGAGCCCAGCACGCGCAGCCGCTTCTCGGCGGCAGGCGTCAGCTTCATCCGCGGCTTCGTCGTCATGTAGGCATAGGCACGGGTCTTCGAGCGGCCGACGCGGCCGCGGATCTGGTAGAGCTGCGCCAGGCCGAACATGTCGGCGCGGTGCACGACCATGGTGTTCGCCGTCGGAATGTCGAGCCCCGATTCCACGATGGTCGTGGCCAGCAGCACGTCGAACTTGCCGTCATAGAAGGCGTTCATCCGGTCATCGAGCTCGCCCGCGGCGAGCTGGCCATGGGCGACGACGACCGTCACCTCGGGCACCTGCTCGCGCAGGAATTCCTCGATCTCCGGGATATCGGCGACGCGCGGCACGACGAAGAAGCTCTGGCCGCCGCGGTAATGCTCGCGCAGCAGCGCCTCGCGCACGGTCACGGGGTCGAATTCGCTGACATAGGTTCGGATCGCCAGGCGGTCGACGGGCGGCGTGCCGATGATCGACAGGTCGCGCACGCCCGACAGGCTCATCTGCAGGGTCCGCGGGATCGGCGTCGCGGTCAGCGTCAGCACATGGATGTTCGAGCGCAGGCTCTTCAGCCGCTCCTTGTGGCCGACTCCGAAGCGCTGCTCCTCGTCGATGACCAGCATCCCGAGGTTCCGGAACTTCACCTGCTTGGCCAGGACGGCATGGGTGCCGATGACGATGTCCACCGTCCCGTCGGCCAGCCCCTTGCGCGTCGCGCTCGCCTCCTTGGCCGCGACGAAGCGCGACAGCTGGCGCACCTCCAGCGGGAAGCCGCGGAAGCGTTCCTCGAAGGCCTTGGCGTGCTGGCGCGCAAGCAGCGTCGTCGGCGCGATGACGGCGACCTGCTGGCCCGCCATGGCGGCGACGAAAGCGGCACGCATCGCCACCTCGGTCTTGCCGAAGCCGACATCGCCGCAGATCAGCCGGTCCATCGGGCGGCCGCGCTCAAGATCGTCCAGCGTGTCCTCGATCGCGCGCAGCTGGTCGTCGGTCTCGGCATAGGGGAAGCGCGCGCAGAAGGCGTCCCACATGCCGTTCGGCGCGGCCAGGATCGGCGCCTTGCGCAGCTCGCGCTCCGCCGCGATCCGGATCAGCCGGTCGGCGATCTCCTTTATGCGTTCCTTCAGCCGCGCCTTCTTGGCCTGCCAGGCACCGCCGCCGAGCTTGTCGAGCAGCCCGTCCTCGTGGCCATAGCGGCTCAGCAGCTCGATGTTCTCCACCGGCAGGTAGAGCCGTGCGGCCTCGGCATACTCGATATGGATCATCTCATGCGCCGCGCCGAGCGTGTTGATGACCTCCAGCCCCTGGTAGCGGCCGACGCCATGTTCGACATGCACGACCAGATCGCCGGGGGAAAGCGTCTGAAGTTCGGTCAGGAAGTTCTCGGCCCGCTTGCGTTTTTTGGGCGCACGGATCAGCCGGTCGCCCAGCACGTCCTGTTCCGAGACGACCGTCAGCCCCTCGGCCTCGAAACCGTGCTCCAGCGCCCAGACCGCCAGGTTGACCGACTTTTCCTTCTGAAGAACGTCCCGGAAGTCCCTGATTTCCCTTGCGCCAAGCAGCCCCTCATCCTCGAGCAGCCCCTTGAGCCGTTCCCGCGCACCCTCGGAATAACTGGCGACGACAACCGGGCCGGTTTTCAGCTTCGCTTTAAGATGGTCAGACAGTGCACTGAAAACGCTGACGTTCTCCAGCTGCCGCTCGGGCGAGAAATTGCGGCCGATCCGTCCGCCGGCATCGATCACGCCGGGGCCGGTCGCCTGCTGCAGCGGGCTCATCCGCATCACCCGGCGGCCCGTCGCCGCCGTTTCGAAGGCAGCATCGTCGAGATACAGCAGATGCGGCGGACAGGGCTTGTAGACCGAGGACAGACGCTTGCGGTCGCCCATGGCCTCGCGCCGCGCATCATACTGGTCGGCGATCGTCTCCCAACGCGAGCTTCGCGCCGCATCGAATTGATCATCCAGCATAATGCTGGCGCCGGGAAGGTAGTCGAACAGCGTCTCCAACCGTTCGTGGAAGAACGGCAGCCAATGCTCCGCCCCCTGGTGCTTGCGCCCCGCGGAGATCGCCTCGTAGAGCGGATCGTCGGTCCCCGCCGCGCCGAACTCGATGCGGTAGTTCTGCCGGAACCGCGTCACAGCTGCCTCGTCCAAGACGATTTCGGAGACGGGCGCCAGTTCGACCTCCTTCAGCGTCTCCGTGGTGCGCTGCGTCACCGGATCGAAGCGCCGCGCCGAATCCAGCGTGTCGCCGAACAGGTCCAGCCGCACCGGCCCGCCTTCGCCCGGCGGGAAGATGTCGATGATGCCGCCGCGCACCGCATAGTCGCCGGGCTCCATCACCGTCGGCGACTGGGTGAAGCCCATCCGCACGAGGAACTGCTTCAGCCCCGCCTCGTCGATCCGGTGGCCGACGCGCGCGCGGAAGGCCGCCTCGCGCAGCAGGTCCCGCGCCGGGATCTTCTGGGTCGCCGCGTTCAGCGTGGTCAGGATCGCGAAACGCGCGGGCATGCCATGGACCAGCGCCGCCAAGGTTGCCATCCGCGCCGCAGAAATGTCGGGATTGGGCGAGACCCGGTCGAAGGGCAGGCAATCCCAGGCCGGGAAGGAAAACACCGGCATGTCCGGCGCGAAGAAGGCCAGCGCCGAGCGCATCGCCTCCAGCCGCTTGTCGTCTCGCGAGATGTGCAGGACCGGCCCGTCCGAGCGCTCGATCTCCTTCAGCAGCAGCCTTGCGTCATAGCCTTCGGGCGCACCGGCCACGGTCAGGTGTTTGGGATCGGTCATGGTCTTCTGCTCCTTCGCCCGCGCTCAGAGATAGGCGCGTGCCAGCACCTGGTTCATGCCGATGACGGCAGAGACAAAAATCGCCGCCAGCGACAGCAGCTGCAGCCAGAGCCGCAGCCGCTTCAGCTCGGCCATCAGCGGACCGACCTCCGGCTCCATCTGCGACATGCGCCGCGCGGTCCGGAAGACAAGCAACTGCCCGATCGCCAGCGGCAGCGCCAGCACCAGAAGCGCCTGCGCCAGCTCCGCGCCGAGCAGCGACAGGCCCAGGAGCGAGCTGAGCGCGAAGGCCCAGACGCCGGTGAACCAGACCCGCGCCTTTTCGCTGTGCCCGAGCTGCCGCGCCACGCCCGCACGCAGCAGCGCGAAGGCATCCTCGTCCCCGCCCACCGCGCGGGCGCGGTCGTAATGGTCCATCGGGATGCCCATCGGTGCATGGGCCACGCGGGTCCAGACCAGGGCGACCACGATCCAGTACCAGAGGCTGGAGAAGGCCGAAGCGGAGATCAGGTCGAAAGGGCTCAGGGGCACGGGCGGCAGGCTCCGGTTCGTCACGAGGGTGTGACGGTGCTAACGCCTTGCGGAGGCAAGGGCCAGCCTTGAGATGCGCGCCATTCCGTGGCACTCGGGTGCACCGTTCAAGCCGGAGTCCGAAATGACCAGCCCCCACGCCTTCCATATGCGCCAGCGTCCCCGCCGCACCCGCCAATCCGACGCCATCCGGCGGCTGGTCTGCGAAAGCGCGCTGACGGTTTCGGACCTGATCTGGCCGATCTTCGTGCGCGAGGGCGAGAATGCCGAGGAACCGGTCGCTTCGATGCCCGGCGTCATGCGCTTCTCGGTCGACCGCGCGGTGGCGGCGGCGCAGGCCGCGGCCGATCTGGGCATCCCCGCTGTCTGCATTTTCCCCTATACCGACCCGTCGCTGAAGACCGAAGCCTGCGAAGAGGCCTGGAACCCCGAGAACATCTCCAACCGGGCGATCCGCGCGATCAAGGCCGCGGTGCCGCAGATGGCGGTGATGACCGACATCGCGCTCGACCCCTACAACATCAACGGCCATGACGGCATCGTGAAGGGCGGCAAGATCGTCAATGACGAAACGGTCGTGGCGCTGGTCAAGATGGCGCTGGCCCAGGCCGAGGCCGGGGCCGACATCCTCGGCCCGTCGGACATGATGGACGGACGCATCGGCGCGATGCGCGACGCGCTGGAGGCAGCGGGCCACCAGGACGTCACCATAATGAGCTATTCGGCGAAATACGCCTCGGCCTATTACGGGCCGTTCCGCGATGCGGTGGGCGCGACCGGGGCGCTGAAGGGCGACAAGAAGACCTACCAGATGGATCCGGGCAATTCCGACGAGGCGCTCCGGATGATCGCGCGCGACCTTGAGGAAGGCGCCGACATGGTGATGGTCAAGCCGGGCCAAGCCTATCTGGACATCTGCCACCGGGTGAAATCCGAATTCGGCGTGCCGACCTTCGCCTACCAGGTCTCGGGCGAATACGCGATGATCGAGGCGGCCGCCCTGAACGGCTGGATCGACGGCGAGAAGATCATGATGGAGAGCCTTCTGGGCTTCAAGCGCGCGGGCTGCGACGGCATCCTGACCTATTTCGCGCCGCGCGTCGCCCGGCTGCTTTCTGCCTGACCTCGGGCAAGGGCGCATTGGCGATGACAAGCTCCGCGCATTCGCATAGAGTCCGCCGCGAACGACGCCGGAACGGCGCATTTTTGCAGGCGGGCTCCGCGGAGCCATCACAGACGAGGCGAGCATGACCAATCCGACCCGGCGGGCCGTACTGATGGGGGGCGCCGCATTGCTGGCCGCCTGCGACAATTCCGTGGGTGCCAATGGCGGCGCCGTGATCGACCAGCGCGTGCAGCAGACGCTGAGCTACATGTACGCGAACTATCCGGAAACCCGCGAGATCGCAGCCAAATCCTCGGGGATGCTGGTCATGCCGCTAATCGGCGAGGCCGGCTTCATCGTCGGCGGCGGCTACGGCGAGGGCGCGCTGGTAATCGGCGATGCCACGGTCGACTACTATTCCGCGACCCAGGCCAGCTTCGGCTTCCAGATCGGCGCGCAGCAATACGCCTATGTCATGTTCTTCCTGACGCCCGAGGCGCTGCGCGAATTCCGCACATCGCCCGGCTGGACCGGCGGGGCCGATGCCGAATTCGCGCTCGACAAGCAGGGCGGCAACCTCTCGGCCTCGACGGATGTCAGCGGCAAGCCCGTGGTCGCCATCATCTTCGCCCAGACCGGGCTGCGCGCCGCGGCAACGCTGGCCGGCACGAAATACACCCGCATCCTGCGCTGAGCGGGGGCGGTTTCAACCTGCAACCGGGCCCTCGGCGCGCCCGGCCCGGGGCTGGACCGCCCCGCATCTAGGGAGCCCGGCGCATGCGCTTCGTCTTCACATGGGGCCTGCGCCTCTTTCTCGGGCTGTCGCTGCTCGGGGCAATGGTGCTTGCGCTGGCCTGGTACCTGGTCACGCGCTCCCTGCCGGACTATGACGACAGCTTCACGCTGGAGGGCATCTCCGCCCCGGTGGAGATCGTGCGCGACACCTATGCAGTGCCGCATATCGTCGGTGCGGCCGACGAGGACGTCTATTTCGGCCTCGGCTTCGCCCATGCCCAGGATCGGCTCTGGCAGATGACCATGTTCCGCCGCACTGCGCAGGGGCGGCTGTCCGAACTGTTCGGCGAGCGCACGGCCGGGATCGACGACCTGCTGCTGCGGCTCGGCCTCTACAAGGCGGCCGAAGCCTCGCTGGCCGTGCAGAGCCCCGAGACGAAGCGCGCGCTGGAGGCCTATGCCGCCGGGGTCAATGCCTGGATCGACCAGGTCAACGATCGCGCGCTCGGCCGTGGCGCGCCGGAGCTGTTCCTGTTCGGCGCCGATGTCGCGCGCTGGCGCCCGGCCGACAGTCTCGCTGTCATGAAGCTGATGGGGCTGCAGCTGTCGACGCATCTGTCATCCGAGGTGCAGCGCGCCCGCGTCGCGCTCGTCCTGCCGCCCGAGCGGGTGAAGGACATCCTGCCGGAAAGCCCGCAGACCGTGGCCGCGCTCGAGGATTTCGCATCCCTCTTCCCGGCCGGCCCGGCCAAGGACGCCCCCTATGACCTGGCGCAGGCCTTCCTGTCGCCGCTGCCCGCGCCCGGCGCGGCAGGCGCCTCGAACGCCTGGGCAGCTTCGGGCAAGCGGTCGGCCAGCGGCGGTCCGCTGCTGGCGAACGATCCGCATCTGGAACTCACCGCGCCCTCGATCTGGTATCTCGCCGAGCTGCAGCTGCCCGGCGGCGGCGTGATCGGCGGCACCATTCCCGGCATGCCCAACGTTCTGATCGGCCGGAACGCGGATTTCGCCTGGGGCCTGACCAGCGCCTACCTCGACGACCAGGACCTGCACATCGAGGAAGTGAACCCCGAAAATCCCTCGCAATACCGGGGACCTGACGGTTGGCTGCAATTCGATACCGAGCAGGTGCTGATGAACGTCAAGGATGCCGGACCGCGCACCCTGACGCTGCGCCGCACGGAAAACGGCCCGGTCCTGCCCGGCACCGTCTACGACCTTGCCTCCGTCACCCCGCCCGGCCATGTCATGTCGCTGAGCTGGACGGTGCTCGATCCCGCCGACACCACCATGAGCGCCGCGATCCGGCTGATGCAGTCGCGCTCGGTCGACGAGGCGATGGGCGCGGCCGAGGGCATCGTGGCGCCTGCCCAGATGCTGACCATGGCCGACCGGGAACATATCGGCATGCAGCTGATCGGCCGCCAGCCCAAGCGCAGCATCGCCCAGGAAGGCCAGGGCCGCCTGCCCTCGCGCGGCTGGGTCGGCACCAACCGCTGGGACGGCTACCTGCCCTATTCCGACAATCCGCGCTTCCTCGACCCCGAGGGCGGCATTCTCGGCAACACCAACAACAAGTTCACCGACGCGCCCTACCCCAACCATGTCAGCTTCACCTGGGGCGACACGCAGCGCGTGCAGCGCTGGCAGCGGCTGATGCAGTCGCGCGAGGTCCATACCCGCGACAGCTTCATGGAGGCGCAGCTCGACACCGTGTCGGTCTCGGCGCGGACGCTGCTGCCGCTGGTCGCCGCCGATCTGTGGTATACCGGCGAAGCCGCCGCCGAAGGCACGCCCGAGCGGCGGCGGCGGCAGGCGCTGGATCTGCTGGCCAACTGGAACGGCGAGATGAACGAGCATCTGCCCGAGCCGCTGATCTACATGGCCTGGATGCGATTCTTGCAGCAGCGCCTGATCGAGGACGATCTCGGCGGCCCGCTCGCCGCCACCTTCGACCATGTCGAGCCGCTCTTCATCGAGCGCGTGTTCCGCAATGTCGGCGGTGCCGCGGCCTGGTGCGACGTGATCCAGTCCGAGCCGGTGGAAAGCTGCGCCCAGATCGCCCGGCTGGCGCTGGACGACGCGATGGTCTGGCTTGGCGAGACCTATGGCGGCACGCTGGAATCGCTGCGCTGGGGCGACGCCCACCAGGCCCATCACGACCATCCGGTGCTGGGCGGAGTGACTGTGCTGAACTGGCTGGTGAACATCCGGCAATCAACCTCGGGCGGCGACCAGACCCTGGCGCGCGGCCTGACCAAGGGCACCGATCCCGCCCCCTTCGCCAATGTCCATGCCTCGGGCTATCGCGGCGTATACGACCTGACCGATCCGAATGCCTCGCTCTTCGTGATCGCCACCGGCCAGTCCGGCCATCCGCTGTCGCGCCATTACGACGACCTGGGCGAGCTGTGGCGGCGCGGCGAATACATCCCGATGACGCTGGATCTGGATCTGGCGCGGGCGGGCGCCGAGGGGACAGTCTGGCTGCGTCCCGAAAAGGACTGACGTGGTTAAGGGCTCTGCAAGGGTTGCCATGCAAGACCGGGGCGACAGACCCGATTGCAAGGTGAAACCGCCATGTCAGAGCCCTTGTTTCCCGATGCATCCCCGGAGGGATGCGAACATCCGCTTCACCGCGCGACGCGCGTTCTGGGCGACCGCTGGACGCTGCTGATCCTGCGCGACATCATGTTCGACGGGAACCGATGCTTCCGCGCATTGCGGCAGAATTCGCGCGAGGGCATCGCCAGCAACATCCTGTCCTCGCGGCTGAAGCGCATGGTCGCGGACGGGCTGCTGACCCAGGCGGAGACGGCGGACGGACACCAGCGGCGGCCCTATGCGCTGACCGAAACGGCGATCCAGCTGGTCCCCGCAATCGTCGAGCTCTGCGCCTGGGGGCTCGGCGAGGAACCCGGCCCCGGCGATCTGCGGCCGCGTCTGTTCTATGGCGGCGGGCCCCGGCTGTGGCGGCGCTTCCAGCGGGAATTGCGCGAGGAACACCTGATGGGGCGCCAGCCGGACCTGACGATCCGGACCAGGCTCTACGAAGTGGAAGGTGACGTGCTGAACGGATTCGGACCGCTGGTCCTGCCTGCGGACGCAGCCGCCTGAAACGCGGACGCCCCGCAAGTCTGCGGGGCGGTCGCCAAAGCCGCGGGGCCGTCAATCCCTGCGGAGCGCAGCCGGGCGGTTGCAGCTTGCAACCGCCGTCAGAGGCGTCGGTAGCGCTCGGCCTGCCGGGCGGTCCAGAAGACGGTCACGTCGAACCCGTCCTCTGTCTGGATCTCGGACTGCACCACGTTCTGCTCGAAGAGCCAGGCGCGCTGCCTGCCATCGCCGAATCCGAGATGCAGCACCTCTTCCTGGCGGCGGTCCTGGAACTGCTCGGCCACGGCCGACAGCAGCGTGTCGATGCCCTGCCCGGTCAGCGCCGAGATCGCGAAGATGCCCTCGCTGCGCGCCGCGCGGGTCGAGGTTTCCTCGCGTTCCGCCTCGGGCAGCTGGTCGATCTTGTTCCAGACCTCGTAGAGCGGCACGTCCTTTTCGACCCCGAGGCTCGCCAGGATGTCGGTGACGTTCTGCGCCTGCAGCTCGGTCTCGGGATGCGAGATGTCGCGGACATGCAGGATCAGGTCGGCGGCCAGTACCTCTTCCAGCGTGGCGCGGAAGGCCGCGACCAGCTGCGTCGGCAGGTCGGAGATGAATCCCACCGTGTCCGACAGGATCACCTTGGGCCCGTCACCGATCTGGAGCTCGCGCATGGTCGGGTCGAGCGTGGCGAAGAGCATGTCCTTGGCCAGCACCTCGGCCCCGGTCACCCGGTTGAAGAGCGTGGATTTCCCCGCATTGGTGTAGCCCACCAGCGCGACGATCGGATAGGGCACCTTGGCGCGCGCCGCGCGGTGCAGCGTGCGGGTCTTCACCACCTTTTCCAGCTGGCGCTTGATCCGGACGATCTGCTCGTCGATGGCGCGGCGGTCGGCCTCGATCTGGGTCTCGCCGGGGCCGCCGACGAATCCGAGACCGCCCCGCTGGCGTTCCAGGTGGGTCCAGGCGCGGACGAGGCGCGTGCGCTGGTAGCTGAGCGCGGCCATCTCCACCTGCAGCACGCCCTCCCGGGTGCGTGCGCGGTCGGCGAAGATCTCCAGGATCAGCCCCGTCCGGTCGAGGAGCTTCACTTTCCAGGCCTTTTCCAGGTTGCGCTGCTGGACCGGCGTCACCGGGCCGTCGACGAGGACCAGATCGGCCTCTGCGGCCTCCAGCATGTCGCCCAGCTCGTCCATCTTGCCGGACCCGAACAGGTATCCGGCGCGCGGCTTGGCAAGCGGCACGACAGCCTGGCCCACCAGCTCGATGCCCGGCAGGGCAGCAGCCAGCGACACGGCCTCTTCCAGCGCGCGTCCGGCGTCCCGCCGGTCACGCTCCGATTTCAGGTCGGGATGGAGGACGAAGGCGCGGGTCGGCCTTTCCTCGGTCTCTGGGGTGTCGATCAGTCGTCCCCATCGTAGAGATTGATCGGGGAGCTCGGCATGATCGTCGAGATCGCATGCTTGTAGACCAGCTGGGACTGGCCGTCGCGGCGCAGCAGCACGCAGAAATTGTCGAACCAGGTGATCACGCCCTGGAGCTTGACACCGTTGATCAGGAAGATCGTGACCGGAACCTTGGTCTTGCGGACGTGATTGAGAAACGCGTCTTGGAGATTTTGCTTGTCTGACGGCATTTTGTTTTTTTCTTTCCGTTTTGGGCGGACCGGATACTCACGGCCAGAGTATGTCGCGCCCCAGAGGCGAGTTCCAGACCCCCCGAAGGGGGTTCGGGGGAAATATTTGCAGCTGCGGCAATATTGCAATCCACATCAAATTGCCGGCATTTCGGCGCGGACCCGGGTCATTTCCGCCAGAAATTCGGGTTGAAGAGCGCGATGATCGCCAGAGTCTCCAGCCGTCCCAGGGCCATGGCCGCGGCAAGCACCATCTTGGTCTTCTCCGACAGGGTCCCGGTGTCCAGCGGCGGCATGATCGCGACGTCGGTCAGCTGCCCGGTATTGGAGATCGCCGCCAGCGTCAGCACGGTCGCGGTCTCGAAGGACTGGCCGATCAGGCAGAGCACCATGGTCACGAAGGTGATCGACAGCGCGGTCAGCATGAAGAACAGCCAGGCCATGAAGGCTGCCTGCCGCCCGATCATCCGCTGCCGCGTTCCGCCCACCCCGCCGACGGTCGAGGGGTGGATCAGGCGGGAGAATTCATGCTGGCCGTGCTTGTAGAGCACGTAGATCCTCAGGAGCTTGACCCCGCCGGCCGAGGTGGCCACCCCGCCGCCGATCAGCGCCAGCCCCATCAGCACCATGCCGGGGGTCGAAAGGCCCGACCACAGCCGGGCGATCTCCCATTCCTCGGAGACGAATCCCGTGGTGGTCAGGAAGGAGGCGGAGGTGAAGACCGCGCCCCAGACCGCGCGCGGGATCAGCCCGATGCCGAAGCTCTCGGCGGTCTCGAACAGCACGTACCAATGGCGCACGAACAGCACGACCGTGACCAGCGCCACGGCGCCTGCCGCAACCTGCACTTCGGGCTCCTGCCAGATCCAGCGGCGGCCGAGCGCGGGCAGATCCTTGGCAAAGCTGCGGCGGCTGACCGCGAAGATCAGGAAGCCGAAGATCACGATCTCGCCCCAGATGCCGGCATCGCCGCCGGTCAGCCCGCCCACCGGCGAGATGCCGGAGGTGGAAAGCACCGCCATCGCATGGCACAGCGCGATGAAGGGCAGCTCGCCCACCACCATCAGCAGGATCCACAGTGCGAAGGTCAGGCCGACATAGACGCCGACCAGCTGGCTGAAGGCGCGCTGCACCCGGCGCGGCGGGGTGATCGCCTTCTGCCCCATCCAGCGGACCTGCTTCCGGATCTCCCGGTTGCGCGGCAGGATCAACTCGAATCCGCCGATCCTGAGCGGCGCCAGGATGGCGATGGCCGACACCCAGATCAGCAGCCCGCCGAGCCAGGCCACCTCGGCGCGCCACAGATGCACGGCGCGGCTCCAGGTCAGCGGCGCGGGCTCCATCGTCATGCCAGTGGTGGTGGCGGCCGAGACCATCTCCAGGTAGCCGTCGAGCCAGCTGAGCCCGTCCACCGCCTCGACCATCGGCCAGGCCAGGACCAGCGGCAGCAGCGTGAAGGCGCCGAGCAGCGCCAGCAGCTGGCTGCGCGCGAATTTCGTCACCGGCACGTTGTTCATCGCCAGCGCCACCATGTAGGCCACGCTGGAGATCAGCACCGCGCCGTAGAGGAAGGGCCGTCCGGTCGCATAGTCGCCGTCGGTCGCCGCCAGCAATGCCACCGGCAGCATCGCCAGCGCCGCAATGCCGACGAACCAGAGGAAGAGCGGCACCCGCTCCCAGTCCATACCCATGTCAGAAGAAGTCGATGGAGACCTGCAGCAGGCGCTCCACCTCCGGGATGTCCGCGGTCAGCGCGAAGAGTGAGATCACGTCGCCCTCCTCCAGCCGCGTGTCGCCCCTGGGCGTGATCACGGTCTGGCCCTTCAGCACGGCGCCGACCAGCACGCCCTCCGGGAAGGGAATGTCGCGGATCACGTTGCCCGCGATCGGCGAGGTCGACAGCACCTGCGCCTCGATGATCTCGGCCTCGGCGTCGCCGATGGAATAGACGCCGCGCACCCGGCCGTGGCGGACATGGCGCAGGATCGAGGACACCGTGGTAGAGCGCGGGTTGATGTAGGCGTCGATGTCCAATGGCCCCATCAGCGGCAGCAGCGAAGGGTCGTTGACCAGGCTGATCGCCATCGGACAGCCCTTGGCCTTGGCGCGCACGGCGGCCAGCAGGTTGACCTTGTCGTCGTCGGTCACCGTCAGGATGGCGTCGGCGCGGTCGATCCCGGCCTCTTCCAGCAGTTCGGCATCCAGACCGTCGCCGTTCAGCACGATCGTCCGTTCCAGCGCATCGGCGGCACGTTCCGCAATCGCCCGGTCGCGCTCGATCATCCGGACGCGGACGCGCTTGGCCTGCTTCTCCAGACGCCGCGCGACGGCCAGCCCGACATTGCCGCCGCCGACGATGACCACGCGCTCCTGCTTGGGGTTGGTCTTGCCGAAGATCTCCATCGTCCGCTCGGCATCGTCGACATGGGAGAAGGCATAGATCTCGTCGCCGGCAAACAGCATGTCGCCCGGGTCGGGGGCGAAGAGCGTGCCTTCGCGGCGCACGCCGACGACCACGGTGCGCAAGGTCGAGAACAGGTCCGTCAGCTGGCGCAGCGGCGTGTCGAGCACCGGGCAGTCTTCGCCGAGCGCGATGCCCAGCAGCTGCGCGCGGCCGCCGAGGAACTGCTCGGTATCGAAGGCCATCGGCACCGCGAAGCGCGACAGAGCGGCCTCGGCCACCTCGCGCTCGGGGCTGATCACCACGTCGATCGGCAGGTGGTCGCGGCGGTAGAGGTCGGAATAGATCGCGTCGAGATAGCTCTGCGCCCGCAGCCGCGCGATCTTGCGCGGCACCGAGAAGACCGAATGCGCCACCTGGCAGGTGACCATGTTGACCTCGTCCGAATGGGTCGCGGCGATGATCATGTCGGCATCGCGCGCCCCGGCATTGGCCAGCACGTCCGGATAGGAGGCAAAGCCCGCGATTCCCTGCACGTCGAGGTTGTCCGTCGCGCGGCGCACCAGCTCGGGATTGCTGTCGACCACGGTGACGTCGTTGCGTTCCGCCGACAGGTGCCGCGCGATCTGCCAGCCGACCTGGCCCGCGCCGCAGATGATGACTTTCATTCCGCGTCCTTCAACAAGCTCCGGCCCCGTCCTGACACGGAGCGGGGACCGGGGTCAATTCTCGCCGCTATCGGCCAGTGCGGCGATGCGCGCCCCGGATTTGGCCGAGGTGACCACGCCGAGCGACTTCAGCTTGCGGTGGAGCGCCGAGCGTTCCATCCCGACGAAATTCGCGGTCCGGGAAATGTTGCCGCCGAAGCGGTTGATCTGGGTCAGCAGGTATTCGCGCTCGAACAGTTCGCGCGCCTCGCGCAGCGGCAGATGCGCGATGGCGTTCGACAGGATCAGCCGTTCCTCCTCGGTCCCGGCCCCGCTGCCGGCATCCGGCCCGGGCAGCTCGCCCGGCTCGATGTCGCCCTTCTCCTGTCCGAGGATCAGGATGCGCTCGATCATGTTGCGCAGCTGGCGGACATTGCCAGGCCAGTTCATGGTCTGGACCAGCGCCGCGGCGTCGTCGCTGAGCGCGCGCGCGGGCAGGCCCTCGGCCTGGTGGAAGATCTCGATGAAATGGCGGGCGAGCTCGGGGATGTCGCTGCGCCGCTCTTCCAGCGCGGGGACATGGATCGGCACCACGTTGAGCCGGTGGTAGAGCTCCTCGCGGAACCGCCCGGCGGCGATCTCGCGCTTGAGATCCCGCGCGGTGGCCGAGATGATGCGCACGTCGACATTGATCTGGGCCGAGCCGCCGACGCGCTGGAAGCGCTGGTCGACCAGCACCCGCAGCAGCTTGCCCTGGGTCTCGGGCGACAGGTCCGCAACCTCGTCGAGATAGAGCGTGCCCTCGTCGGCCTGTTCCAGCAGTCCCGGCTCCACCTGCTGGCCCGCGGATTCGCGTCCGAACAGCGCCGCCTCCAGCCGGTCGGCTTCGATCGAGGCGCAGTTCATGGTGACGAAGCTCGCGCCTGCGCGCGGGCTGTTGCGGTGGATGTAGCGCGCGGCGGTTTCCTTGCCCGCGCCCGGCGCGCCCACCAGCATCACCCGTCCGTTCGACCGCGTGACCTTGTCGAGATGGCCGCGAAAGGAGCGGAAGACCGGCGAGGAGCCGACCAGTTCGGTCGGGGTGGATTCCGCCCGGCGCAGCTCGGAATTCTCCCGGCGCAGGCGCGAGGTCTCCATCGCGCGGCGGATCACCACCAGCAGCTGGTCGATGTTGAAGGGCTTCTCGATGAAGTCGTAGGCGCCCTGCTTGATCGCGGCGACCGCGATCTCGACATTGCCGTGGCCCGAGATGATCACCACCGGAACCTCGGGCGTCTCGCGCTTGACCTTGGTCAGGATGTCGATCCCGTCCATGTCGCTGTCCTTGAGCCAGATGTCCAGGATCATCAGCGCCGGCAGCTGCTCTGCCAGCGCCGCGACGCAGTCGTCCGAGGTGCCCACCCTCCTGGTGGCAAAGCCCTCGTCCTCCAGGATGTCGCCGATCAGCTCCCGGATGTCCCTTTCGTCATCCACAATCAGAATGTCGCTCATGCCTCGATCCTTCTTGTCATTCGGCCGCCGCTTCCGGCACGGACTTCTCGGCCCACATCGGCAGGCGCATCGCCACCCGCGCGCCGCGGTGCCCGTCCGCGCCGAAGGCGCCGGCATCTTCCAGCCTCAGCTCGCCGTCGTGTTCCTCGACGATCTTCTTGACGATTGCGAGGCCCAGCCCCGTTCCCTTTTCCCGCGTCGTCACATAGGGCTCGAAGAGCCGCGAGCGGTCCTCGGGAAATCCCGGGCCATTGTCCTCTATGGCCAGCTCGGCCATGCCGCCAGGCGCGCCCGCCGCCAGCGAGATCCGCAGCTCGGGGACGAAATCCGCACCCTTCTCGGCGCGGGTCTCGGTCGCCTCTATGGCGTTCTTGATCAGGTTCGTCAGGCCCTGCGCGATCAGCGTCTTGTCGACATCGCCCCAGACCGGCCCCTCGGGCAGATCCGTGCTGATCCGGACCTGCGGATTGCCGGCCTTCTGCAGCGTCACAGCCTCGCGCAGCAGCGCGGCCAGGTCCTGACGCGTCGCGTTCGGCTCGGGCATCCGCGCGAATTTCGAAAACTCGTCGACGATCCGGCGCAGATCCTCCGTCTGGCGCACGATCACGTCGGTCAGCTCGCCCAGCTTCTCGGGCTCGGCCACCTCGCGGGAGAACTTGCGCTTCACCCGCTCCGCCGACAGCTGGATCGGGGTCAGCGGGTTCTTGATCTCGTGCGCGATCCGCCGGGCCACGTCGCCCCAGGCCGCCGTGCGCTGCGCTGAAACCAGTTCCGTCACGTCGTCGAAGGCGATCACGAATCCCTCTGGCTCGCCGTCGTCGCCGCGCCGCTCGCCCATGCGCACCAGCACGCTTTCCAGCGCGCCGTGGCGGCGCAGCTTCAGCTCCTGCTGGACTTGCCCGCGGCGGCCCGTGCGCAGCGTGTCAAGCAGTTCGGCGAATTCCGGGACGATCTCGCCCAGCTCCTGGCCCGAGGGCTCGAACCCTTCGAGATCAAGCATCATCCGCCCGGAACGGTTGACGAATTCCACCTTGCCCGCCGCATCGAGCCCGATCACGCCCGCGCTGACGGAGCCCAGCACGGAATCGAACAGCCGCCGCTGCGCCTCGGTCTCGGTGGCGCTGTGGATCAGGCTCTCGCGCTGCTGGCTCAGCTCGCGGGTCATCTGGTTGAAGATCCGGCCGAGCATGGCGATTTCGTCATCGCCGTCCTCCTCGCGCACCTTGACGTTCAGATGGCCCTGCCCGACGCGCTGCGCTGCCGAGGCGAGGCGGCCGACCGGCTTGGACAGGCGCTCGGCAAACCAGAGGCCCAGCCAGATCGAGGCCAGGATCAGGATCAGCGCGAAGCCGAGATAGATCAGGCCGAATTCGAACAGCAGCCGGCCGCGCTCGGTCTCCAGCTGGTTGTAGAAAGTCGCGGTCGCCTGGGTGTCGTCCAGAAGGGTCAGGATGCCGCCATCGACGGTGCGCGACACGTAGAGATAGCGGTCGACGAAGGCGTCCAGCCGGATCAGGGCGCGGTATTCGTTGTGCTCCCAGTCCTCGATGATCACCGTCTCGCCGCCGCGCGCGCGGGCCAGCTCGTCCTCGGTCGGTTCCTCGTAGTTGAACAGGTAGGAGCGGTCGCCGCGGGCGCGGATCTCGCCGCCGCCGTCAATGACATAGGCCTCCTTCAGCCCGCGCTGGATCGCGCCCTGGGCCTGGCCCAGCACCTGGCGGACATCGCCGTCGGACATCAGCACGGTCTGCTGGCGCTGGCGGTCGAGGAAATCGGCCACGGCCCTGGCATCGGTGGCCAGACCGTCGCGGTGTTCGGATTCATAGGCCTGCGCCGCCGCCAGCGACGTGCCCACCACCTGCCGAACCCGGTCGGAGAACCAGCCTTCGAGACCGACATTCAGCGTCAGCCCGGCAAAGACCGCGACCAGGACGGTCGGCCCCAGCGCAACCAGCGCGAAAACCCCGGTCAGCCGCAGGTGCAGCCGCGACCCGGCGGATTTCGCGCGCCGCGCCGCGACCATCTTGGCGATGCGCCGCAGGACCAGAGTCGCGATGACGAGGACATAGACGAGATCAGCCAGCAGGATCAGGCGGAGCGACAGGGCGCTGCCGCCCTGGTCGAGCGGGCCCAGCACCAGATAGGTCGCCACCGTCATCACCGGACCCAGGAGCACCAGCCCCAGGGTCACGGCATTGGACATGCGCCCCCGCTCCAGGCGGAAGATCAAATCACGCCAAGCTCTCTGGCCCGCATTGGCTCGCATTCAAGTCACCCGACACCCACCTCGGGCGCGATTCCGTCTGTTGCGGCATTCGCGCCACGCTGTGGCAGGTTTACATCAACTTGCGCCGGCGTGTCACCCGAATATCGAGATCGGTGATCTTTTTCCTCAAGGTATTGCGGTTGATCCCGAGCAGATCGGCACATTTGGCCTGGTTGCCGCCCGTGGCGTCGAGCGCGATCTCGATCAGCGGAAGCTCAACCTCGCGCAGGATCCGCTGGTAGAGGCCCGGCGGCGGCAGCACGCCGCCATGCAGGTCGAAATAGCGCCGCAGGTGCTTGGCGACCGAGGAGGACAGCTTCTCGCCGTCGCCGCGGCCCGAGAGCGGCTCCATCGCCGGCTGGTTGCCCAGGATCTGGTCGACCTCTGCCCGGGTGATGTCCTCTTCGCCGGCCGTGATCACCAGGCGCCGGATGGTGTTCTCCAGCTGGCGGACGTTGCCGGGCCAGCTATATGCTCGGATCATTTCCATCGCATCGGGCGTGAAGCGGCGGACCGGGCCGCCGTCGCGCTCGGAGCGGGTCAGGAAATGCTCGGCCAGCAGCGGGATGTCGTCGACGCGCTCGCGCAGGGACGGCACCGCGATGGTGACGCCGCCGAGACGGTAGAACAGGTCCTGGCGGAAGCGTCCCTCGTCCATCCGCGACGCGAGATCACCCTGCGAGGACGCCAGCACGCGCGGCGCCGGATCGCCGAAGCCGTCGAGCATGCGCACGATGCGGGCCTGCGCCTCGTCGTCGAAATCGCCCACCTCGTCGAACAGGATCGAGCCGCCGCGGGCGCGCGCGATGATCTGAGCCGGGCCGTCCATGGAGGCCAGATCCGAGGCCGAGACCACCACGAAGGGCATCGTGCGGCGGTCCGAGAAGTCATGGATCGCGCGGGCGATCAGCGACTTGCCGGTGCCGGACTCGCCGGTGATCAGAACCGGCAGCTCCGAGTTCATCACCCGCGCCACCAGGCGGTAGAGTGCCTGCATGCCCGGGGTGCGGCCGACGAGCGGCAGGTCGCCGGTCGCCTGCTCTGTCTCTTTCCTCGGCTGCGGCGCGCGGCGCTTGACCTCCAGCGCCTTGCCCGCGCGCTTCATCAGGTCGGGCAGGTCGAAGGGCTTCGGCAGGTAGTCGAACGCGTCCGCCTCGGCCGCCTGGATCGCGGTCATGATGGTGTTCTGCGCCGAGATCACGATCACCGGCAGTCCCGGCCGGTACTCGGCGATCTTCGGCAGCGCATCCAGCCCGTTTCCGTCGGGCATCATCACGTCGGAGATGACCAGGTCGCCCTTGCCCTCCTCGACCCAGCGCAGAAGCGTCATCAGCGAGGAAGTCGCATGGACCTTGCAGCCGGCGCGGGTCAGCGCCTGGGTCAGCACCGTCCGGATCGTCCGGTCGTCATCTGCAACAAGAACGGTCCCGTCCATCAGTCATTCTCCGTGTTCTTTGGCGCAACGGGCAGCGAGATGCGGAAGACCGTGCGTCCCGGCACGCTCTCCACCCCGATCCACCCGCCATGTTCCGAGACAATCTTCGACACCAGCGCCAGCCCCAGCCCCGTTCCGTTTTCGCGGCCCGAGACGAAGGGATCGAAGATCGAATCCGCGATCTCGGGCTTCAGCCCGGGACCGTCATCGATGATTTCCACCTGCAGCGGCAATGCGGCACCGGATCCATCGGTGCGCCGCAGCCGCAGGCTGAGTTCGTAGAAGGTGCGGATGCGGATCGTCCCCTCGCCCTCGGACGCCTCGGCGGCGTTCTTCAGGAGATTGAGGAAGACCTGCAGCATCTGGTCGCCGTCGACATAGGTCGAGGGCAGCGAGGGGTCGTACTCCTCGATGATCCGCATGTGGGCGGCGAAACCCACGACCGCCGAACGGCGCGCCCGGTCCAGAAGGTCGTGGACGTTGATCGCCTTCAGCTCCGGCGGGCGCAGGTTGCCGAACTGCTCGACCTGTTCGAGCAGCTTGGTGATCCGGCGCGTCTCGGCCACGATCAGGTCGGTCATCTCCTGGTCTTCGCCCGAGAGGTTCATGCTCAGGAGCTGCGCCGCGCCGGTGATCCCGGCCAGCGGGTTCTTGATCTCGTGCGCCAGCATCTCGGCCATGCCGATCGCGGATTTCGCCGCGGACTTGACCGCATGGGCGCTTTCCATCCGGTCGGCGATCTGCCGCGGCTCGAGCAGCACCAGCACCATGTCGGGCGTGTCGATCAGCGGGCCGATCTGGATGTTGCACTGCACCGGCGGGCGGTTGCCGCCGCCGACATCGACGTTGTTGATGAACAGCCCCGACTGGTCGCGGCGGACGCGGGCGAAGCTGTCCTCCAGCGGCGCGTCGATCATCAGCTTGTCCCAGATCGGATAGCCGATCAGCGCCTTGTCGGACATGTTGAGGAAGGCCTCGGCCGTCGGCGTGATGTCGGCGATCGTGTCGTCGGCATTCAGCAGGAAAGCGGGAATGGGCAGCGAGGCCCAGAGTTGTTCGGTCCAGTCCGCGGTCATGCCGCAAGAGCCTCCGTCTGAAGAAGGGCCCGCGGCAGGAAGCGATGAACCTCGCCCGCCTCGCGGGAAGTCAGCACGGCGCGGCGGGTCTCGGGATCGGTCCCGGCCGCGTCCATGTACCAGCCCAGATGCTTCCGCGCGACGCGGATGCCCAGATCGGGGCCGTAAAACTCCAGCATGGCGCGGTGGTGGCCTGCAACCATCTCCACCAGCGCGTCGCTTTCGGGGATTTCCGGCGCCGGGGCGCCGTTGAGCTCGTGGGCGATTGCAGACAGCAACCACGGGCGCCCGTAGGCGCCGCGCCCGACCATGATCCCGGCAGCGCCCGACAGGCGCAGCGCTTCCCGCGCGGTCCCGCCGTCGGTGATGTCGCCATTGGCGATGACCGGCACGGAGACCGCCTCGACCACCTCGCGGATCGCGGCCCAGTCGGCCCGGCCCTTGTAGAACTGGCAGCGCGTGCGGCCATGGATGACGATGCGCTGCACGCCCGCCCCTTCGGCGCGGCGCGCCAGCTCGGCGGCGTTCAGCGTGCCGCCGTCCCAGCCCAGCCGGGTCTTCAGCGTCACCGGCACCTCGACCGCTCCGGCCACCGCCTCGATCAGCCGCAGCGCGAGATCGAGATCGCGCATCAGCGCCGAGCCCGAAAGGCCGCCCACGACCTTCTTGGCCGGGCAGCCCATGTTGATGTCGATGATCTGCGCGCCCTGGCCCGCGACGAAGCGCGCGGCCTCGGCCATCCAGGTCGGATCGCGCCCGGCCAGCTGCACCGCAGTGCGGGTTTGGTCCAGCCCCAGCTCGGCCCGTTCGCGCACGCCGGGCTTGGCCTGCACGACCTCCTGGCTCGCCACCATCTCGCTGGTGACGAGGTCAGCGCCGAATCCCGCGACCAGCTGCCGGAACGGGAGGTCGGTGATCCCCGCCATCGGGGCGAGCGATATTGTTGGCGCGTCGCGTGCCGCCAGCTGTTTAGTCAAGTGCCCAATCCTTGCGCAGCTCTGCATCGGAACTAAACGTGCGGCAAACCCTGTGCAATCGCTCCCCGCGTCGAACTCCGGATAAAATGACATTTGCACAATTTATGGGCGAACCATCCGGAGCAACTGCATGGATTGTCAGCAAACCACGTCCGGTCTATGCAGCCCCGGCGAAGGAGGCCCCTGATGTCCGTGACAGCCCTGATCGTCGCCGCCGGCCGCGGCACCCGCGCAGGCGGAGATATTCCGAAGCAATATCAGCTTCTTGCCGGAGAGCCCCTGCTGATCCGCACGCTGCGTGCCCTGGTCTCCCACCCGCGGGTCGCCTCCGCCGTGCTGGTGGTCCACCCCGATGACCGTGCCGCAGAACTGGGCAGACTCGATCTGCCGCAGGGAACGATCCTGGTCGATGGCGGCGCGACGCGCGATGCATCCGTGCGCGCGGGGCTGGCCGCCCTGCCCGGCGGCACGACCGAAGTGCTGATCCACGACGCAGCGCGGCCGCTGCTGTCCCATGCGGTGATCGACCGGGTGCTGGTTGCACTTTGCAACCACCCCGGGGCGGCACCGGCGGTACCGGTGACGGATGCGCTCTGGCGCGGCGGCGGCGGCCTGGTTGCCGGGACGCAGGACCGGAGCGGCCTCTGGCGCGCGCAGACGCCGCAGGGCTTCCGTGCCGACGCGATCCGTGCAGCCCATGCCGCCTGGAGCGGGGCGCCAGCCGCCGACGATGTCGAAGTCGCGCGGGCGCACGGGCTTGACGTGGCCATCGTCGAGGGGGATGAGGACAACCTGAAAGTCACGCATCCGCAGGACTTCGCGCGCGCCGCGGCGATCCTGCAGAGGAAGGAACGGGAAACCCGGCCCATGGATATCCGAACCGGCAACGGCTTCGACGTGCATGCCTTCGAACCCGGCGACCATGTCATGCTCTGCGGCGTGAAGGTTCCGCACACGGCCGCGCTGAAGGGCCATTCCGACGCCGATGTCGGCATGCATGCCATCACCGACGCGATCTACGGCGCGCTGGCCGAGGGCGATATCGGCCGCCATTTCCCGCCCTCCGACCCGCAATGGAAGGGCGCGGCGAGCGAGATCTTCCTGCGCCATGCCGTCGATCTGGCCGCTGCGCGCGGCTTCAGGGTGGCGAATATCGACTGCACGCTGATCTGCGAGCGCCCGAAAGTCGGACCGCATGCGGACGCGATGATGAAAGCGCTTTCCGGGATCACCGGGATCGAGCCGGGGCGGATCAGCGTCAAGGCGACGACCTCGGAGCGGCTGGGCTTCACCGGGCGCGAGGAAGGCATCGCCGCCATCGCCACTTGCACGGTGGTTGCAGAATGAGACCGTCCCGCCTGATCGGAACTTTCGGCGGCATCGGCCTGATGCGCCCGGCCCCCGGCACCTGGGGCTCCGCCGCCGCCATCCCGCTGGGATATGTCCTGCACGGGCTGGGCGGGTTTCCCCTGCTGTCGCTGGCCACCGTCGCGGTCTTCGCCGCCGGCATCTGGGCCTGCCGCGCCGAGCGCGCGGCCACGGGGCAGAAGGATGCCAGCGAAATCGTCATCGACGAGGTCGCCGGACAGTGGGTGGCCATGTGGCCGCTCTCTCTCGGGCTCAGCCATGCCGGGGTCGACCCCTGGCTGTTCCCCTGGCCGGGCTGGGTCGGCGCCTTCGTGATGTTCCGCCTCTTCGACATCTGGAAGCCGGGCCCGGTCGGCTGGGCCGACCGCAAGGACGCCCCGCATTGGGTGATGGTCGATGACGTCATCGCCGGGTTGATGGCCGCCGTGGCCGTCGCCTTCGCCGCCTTCATCGCCCACGGGGTGCTGGGCGCATGAGTGCGGCGCGGCTTCTGGAACTGGCCAAGGCACGGGGGGTCATGATCGCCACCGCCGAAAGCTGCACGGCCGGGCTGATCTCGGGCGCAATTACCGAAGTGGCAGGCAGCTCCGCCATCTTCGACCGCGGCTTCGTCACCTACACGAACCAGGCCAAGATCGAGATGCTCGCCGTGCATCCGCGCACGATCCAGGCAGTCGGCGCGGTTTCGGAAGAGGTCGCGCGGGAAATGGCGGACGGGGCGCTGAACCGGTCCGCCGCGCATCTTGCCGTCGCGGTGACCGGCATCGCGGGCCCCGGCGGATCGGAGCACAAGCCCGAAGGACGCGTCTGTTTCGGCCTTGCCCAGACCGGGCGGAAGACCGTCGCCGAGACGGTCGATTTCGGCGCGATCGGCCGGGCCGAGGTGCGTGCCGCAACCGTTGCCCATGCGCTGGAACTGCTGGTGGAGCGCCTCTCGGAGGCCTGATTTCAACCCGCAACCGCCCCGGTTGCAGAGTGCAGCCGAACCGGCTCAGCCCTGCGGACCGTAGATCTTGGCGGCGCGTTCCTCGAAGGCGCGCACGATCCGCTGCATCGCCTCGTTGAACACCACCCCGATCACGCCCTGCAGCACGCGGTTGCGGAATTCGAAATCGGTCGAGAACTCGACCGTGCAGCCGCCCTCCGGCCGGTCGGCGAATTCCCAGGTCGACTGCATGTAGCGGAAGGGCCCGTCGATATATTCGGTGTCGATCCGCCGCCGTTCCGGCCAGAGCGTCACGCGGGAGCCGAACTTCTCGCGGAAGACCTTGAAGGAAATCACCAGATCCGCCTCCATCACCTCGTGGTCTCCCATGTCCCTGCGCGAACGGATCCGCGCCGCGGCGCACCAGGGCAGGAATTTCGGGTAGGAGCCCACATCCGCGACCAGAGCGTACATGTCGTCGGCGGAATAGGGCAGCTGGCGGGTCTCTTGGTGCTTGGGCATCGGTCTCGTGGCACTTTCTACGCTAGCCCGTTATCCTAGCGATCACGAGGAAAGTTCAAGGGGGCGTCATGCCGGAAAGACCCTACGTGATCGACCAGATGATCTCGGCCAAGGCCATCGCGGCCCGGATCGAGGCGCTGGCGCGGGAAATCGAGACGGCCTATGCCGGGGTCGACAAGATCGTCGTCGTCGGCCTGCTGCGCGGCAGCTTCATCTTCATCGCCGATCTGGTGCGCGAACTCGACATGGGCATCGAGGTCGATTTCATCGAGGCGTCCTCCTACGGCGATTCGACCGAGTCGAGCCGCGAAGTGCGCATCCTGAAGGACCTGCGCAGCGGCATCGAAGGCCGCGACGTCCTGGTGGTGGAGGATGTGGTCGATACCGGATTCACGCTGCACCATGTCACCAACATGCTGAAGTCGCGGAACCCGAAATCGCTGGCCACGATCGCGCTGCTGGACAAGCCCAGCCGCCGCGAGGTCGATTTCAAGGCACGCTGGATCGGCTTCGAGATCCCTGACGAATTCGTCGTCGGCTATGGCATCGACTTCGCCCAGCGGAACCGCAACCTGCCATATATCGGCAAGGTCCGCTTCCTCGACTGACCCTGCGCCTTCCTGGCGCGGCCACGGATTTGTCATTGGCCCGGGGCGGGTTCCCGCCCCATCCTGCGATCACGGCGGATCACGTTTCGGAGGACGGAAATGGCATTTCTCAGGGGTTTGGCGGCGCTCGCGGTGGTCGCGCTGATCGGTTTCGGGGCGTTCCTGTGGATCACCGCCCCGGCCAAGCTGCCGCGGGAGATGCGCCAGGCGCTGGCGGCGGCCGAGCCCGATGCGGCCCGCGGCGAGCGCATCTTCCTCGCCGCGGGCTGCGCCTCGTGCCATGCCGCGCCGGAGGCCGAAGGCGGGGACCGGCTGATCCTGGCCGGCGGCATGCGTTTCCCGTCGGATTTCGGCACCTTCATCGCGCCGAACATCTCGCCTTCGCCGCAGGGCATCGGCGGCTGGAGCACCGAGGATCTCGCGCTGGCCCTGACCCGCGGCGTCTCGCCCGACGGGCAGCACTACTACCCGGCCTTCCCCTACACCTCCTACATCCGCATGGAACCCGCCGACATTGCCGACCTGAAGGCCTACATGGACACCCTGCCCGGCTCGGACGCGGCGTCGCAGCCGCATGATGTCGGGTTTCCCTTCGACATCCGGCGGACCCTCGGCGGCTGGAAATGGATGTTCCTGCGCAAGGACTGGGTGATCGAGGATGCGCCCGAGGCTGGCCGGTACCTGGTCGAGGCGCTGGGGCATTGCGGCGAATGCCACACGCCGCGCAACCTTCTGGGCGCGACCGAGCGCGCGGCCTGGCTTTCGGGCGCCCCCAATCCCGGCGGCGACGGCACGATCCCGAACATCACCCCCGGCGCGCTCGACTGGTCGGAGCAGGACATCGCCTATTATCTCGAATCGGGCTTCACGCCGGACTTCGATTCCGTGGGCGGGCACATGGCGTTCATCGTCGACAATTACGCGCAACTCCCCGCGGAGGACCGCGCGGCGGTGGCCGCCTACCTGAAGGCCGTCCCGCCATCGACTGATTGCACACTCAGCAGGTTTTTCTTTGACCGCAAACCCTGCCCTTGACGCAAATCAAGGCAGGTACCCTGCGGATATGGCCCTATGCGCGCATCCGGAACACGGGGCCGAACGCCCGCGTTCCCAAGAAACGCAAGAGGAGCAAGACCCGCATGTCCAATACCCAGACCATCGAGAACCTGCAGAAAGCCCTCCGCATGGAGATGACGGCCGCACACCAGTACCAGCTGCATGCCCATGTGCTGGAGGACTGGGGCCTCGACAAGCTGGCCGGCAAGATGCGCGAGGAAATGGCGGAAGAGCTCGGACATTCCGACAAGTTCATCGAGCGGATTCTCTTCCTCGGCGGCGCGCCCGATCTGGTCTTCGACAAGACGCCGGTCAAGGCCGAAACGCTGGAAGCGATGTTCCGGATGGATCTCGGCGACGAGGCCGAGGCGATCGAGTTCTACACGAAGGCCTCCGAGCAGGCGGGCGAAGTCAGCGACATCGGCACGCGGCGGCTGTTCGAGGACATCGTGCTGGACGAGGAAGGCCACAAGAGCTGGCTCGAGCTGCAGATCGACCTGATCGGACGGATCGGCGAGCAGAATTACGCATCGAAATACGTCACCGCCAACGCGGAATGACGCCCTCCGGCGACGGCACGGAAAAGCCCCCGCAGATCGCTCTGCGGGGGCCTTTTGCCAAGAAGGTCAGGCCGGCAGCTTGCCCAGCTTCTTCAGCCGGTTTTCCCGCAGCCGGGCAAAGTCGTCGCCCGCATGATAGCTCGACCGGGTCAGCGGCGTGGCGGAGACCATGAGGAACCCCTTGCCATAGGCCACGGTCTCGTAGCTCTTGAATTCCTCGGGCGTCACGAAGCGGTCGACGGCATGGTGCTTGGGCGTCGGCTGCAGGTATTGGCCGATGGTCAGGAAATCGACATCGGCGGCGCGCATGTCATCCATGATCTGGTGCACGGCCTGCTTGTCCTCGCCGAGGCCGACCATGATGCCCGACTTGGTGAACATCGCCGGGTCCAGTTCCTTCACCCTCTGCAGCAGCCGCAGCGAATGGAAGTAGCGCGCCCCGGGGCGGACCTCCGGATAGAGGCCGGGCACGGTCTCGAGATTGTGGTTGAACACATCCGGGCGCGCCTCGACGATGATCTCCAGCGCCTCGGGGCCGCATTTGAGGAAGTCGGGGGTCAGGATCTCGATCGTGGTGTCCGGCGAGCGGTGGCGGATCGCGCGGATCGTCTGGGCGAAATGCTCGGCCCCGCCATCCTTGAGGTCGTCGCGGTCGACTGAGGTGACGACGACATGGTTCAGCCCGAGCTTCTGCACCGCATCGGCGACACGGCCCGGCTCGAACACGTCCAGCGTGTCGGGACGGCCGGTGGCCACGTTGCAGAAGGTGCAGCCGCGGGTGCAGATGTCGCCCATGATCATCATGGTGGCATGGCCGTGCGACCAGCATTCCCCGGCATTCGGGCAGGCCGCTTCCTGGCAGACCGTGACCAGCTTGTGCTCGTCCATGATCGCCTTGGTCTTGCGGTAGCCTTCCGAGCCCGGTGCCTTCACCCGGATCCAGTCCGGTTTCTTCGGCTGGGCATTGTCCTTGCGATGCGCCTTCTCGGGGTGCCGTTCGCCGGGGATCTTCAGGTCGCGCATGGGGAGCCTCCAACTTTCTCGCCGCTATATACCCTTACAGCCGGAACGGCAAAGGGGACATGGCCCGCACCGCAACCCCGCCATGTCCGAATCGCCACGGCAGGAACCGTGCCACCCCGCGGCCCCGGCAGTCCGGGCGCCAAAAAATTGAGCAAAACACTCGGGATAACTTGGAATGTTGGCACATCCGGTCGCGGATGGCGTTTGCTGCCTTGCAGCACAGTTTGGAAACGTTCTAAAAGGTCCGTGCTGCGACGCGGCGCAAGCGCGTGTCCACAGAATTCACGCTCACGATGATGAGGAATATCCCGATGAAAGCCGGACTCCCCCTGCCCAAAGTCACCTTCAAGACCCGCGTCCGCGACGAGGCCGTCGGCGGTCCGAACCCGTTCCGCTGGCAGGACATGACCACCGACGATTACTTCGCCGGAAAGCGCGTCATCCTGTTCTCGCTCCCGGGCGCCTTCACCCCGACCTGCTCCACCTACCAGCTGCCGGGCTTCGAAGGCAACTTCGCCAAGTTCCAGGAACTGGGCATCGACGAAATCTACTGCATGTCGGTCAATGACAGCTTCGTCATGAACAAGTGGAAGGAAGCCCAGGGCATCCAGAACGTCAAGGTCATCCCGGACGGCTCGGGCGAGTTCACCCGCAAGATGGGCATGCTGGTCGACAAGGACAATCTGGGCTTCGGCGCGCGCTCCTGGCGCTATGCGGCCGTCGTCAAGGACGGCGTCGTCGAGGCTTGGTTCGAAGAGGCCGGCCTGATGGACAACTGCCCGGAAGACCCCTACGGCGAGTCCTCCCCCGAGACCCTGCTGGCCTACCTGGAAAAGGCCAAGTCCGAAGCTGCGTAAGCGCCTTGCGGATGCGGTTGCATGCTGCAACCGCAAAAGAGAAAGGGGCCCCGCGGGCCCCTTTTGCATGACGGTGTCCCGGCAAGTCAGCCGATCAGCGGGCCGAACTTGCCATGGGTTTCCTGGTAATGGCGCTTCAGCCGCTGCAGCGCGATCCTGAGCACGACCTTGCCGGAACGCGCCGACCAGCCCATCCGCTTCTCGCAGCTTTCCATGCCCTCGAGATAGCAGCAGCAGCGCAGCACCACGTCGCCCAAGCCCGGCCCCAGATCCTGCAGCGCCGCCTGCACCCGGTCACGGGCCGCCTGCGGGCCGAAGCCGCCCCCGCCCGAGCCGAATTGCGGCCGTTCCCCGGAGGTCAGGAAGGTCTCCCAGTTCTGGGTGGTGCGCGGCCCCATCTGCGCCAGCTCGAAATCCTCGCGCAGCCGCTCGCCCGCGGCGACCAGCTCGTTCGACAGGAAGGGCTGGCCATCCTTGTCGCGGCGCCGCGCCAGCACCGACAGCGGCGACTCCGCGAGGTTGTACTTCACCCGCTGGCCGCGCCCGCCGGCATCGGCGATCTCGCGGTCCTCCATCTCGCGATGCTGGGCGGCGAAGGGCGACATGGCCTCGGCGAAGCCATCCTGCTCTTCCTCTGCCAGCAACCGCCGCAGCGCGCCCCGGCCGCCCTGGGTGATGGCGTAGCGCGAAATCCGTCCCGTCGTCCGGCAGGCGATCCAATCCTTCAGCGCCATCGCCTCGGCGACGGCGCGGTCGACCACGGCGGTGCGGGCCGAGGCCCCGTCCGGCAGGTCGCGCACCACGACCGCCCGCTCCATGTCCTTGGCCACGGCCAGGACCGCCCCGTTCTCGGCCAGCCGCCGCAGGATGCGCAGGTACTCCGCCTCCCGGCCGGAATCTTCCGTGAATTCTTGCTTGATGCTGGTCATCGCAGACATGGTGGCGGGTTCCTCTCTTGTCTTGGTCCGGTCGAACCGGGCGAAATGTTTCTGGCCGAGCCGATCCAGGGCCTCGTCGATCAGGGGATCGTCGCGGCGGCTCTCGAAGCGGCGGACCTGTCTGGATATTGTGGAAGCATGGCAGCCGGCGTGGCGCGCGATCCGGCGGATCGAATGTCCGAGCTCGGTATGGGTCAGATAGTGAACAACGGCATCCGGAAGCCCGGTGGTCGACGGCTCCCCGGCGATGTTCGGCGGCGCGCTCATCCGCACTGTCTCCTTCCTGAAGCGGTGCCGCGTGTTAATTTCTTGGCACCGGGTTTAATACAATTTCAACCTTCAGTTGTGTCCGTTAGAAGACAGTTAAAATTGTAACTGCTCTTAGGTATTGTTTCTAAAGCCTAAACTTTTTCGACATCACCGCGCGCCAATCCGGCCGTCGCGCAACACCCGGGCAACTTGCGCAAGATCCTTGTGGAAAACCTTGTGGAAGGATCCCGCAAATGAACGACGTGATGTCCCTGCTCGAAACCCTGCACCGTCCGCGCCTGCTGATGGAGGCCGCCCGTCACGGAGCGGCACTTTACCGGCGCGAGACCCAGCTGCGCCGCATCCTGGGCGAGACTGCCCTGCCCGGACCGCGCCAGGCCGCGATGCAGCTGGTCTGCCTCGAACAGGGCCATGAGGAGGCCCGCATGGCCGGTCTGGCCGCCTATTCGCCCGCCCGGCATCTGGACGTTCTGATCGCCCTGATTTCGGAGGCCAGAACCATCCTGGCGGAGACCCATGACCGCGAGTCCGAGGATGGCGCTACGCTGCGCGCGGTGTGACCGCTGCCGCCAAGCCTGTCGTCGGAACATGAAGATCGATCCTCAATACGTTGAATTTGCGCATTTCGTGAAGGCGAACCTTCGTGGAGCGGCCTCGCACCCGCGGCGCGGCCGACGGAACAACGGGCCCGTCGTCCACCGGGATCGGCGGCGGCGCGCTCCTCGGCTCTGCGGAGCGCTTCCCCTTCCGCCAACACCGCGCGCCTTTCCCCGCCGGCGGCGCCCGCAAGCATCAAGGGTCCGGACCGGCGGTGACAGCGCCAAGTGCCGGGCATCGACCAAAGGCTCCCGCCATTGCGCGCGGCCGACCGGTGCGGCCAAGGCATCCGTACAACCCTTCCGTTTTGTCCGCGGCGGCAGGTTCCGTGACTTGCCCGCCTTTCCGCACGTCGGCACGCCTTCCCCGACCAAGGGGGCCATCCGCGGGCCGCGCCGGGGCGTCGGCCGCAGCACGGGCCGACCGGAAATCCGCCGCTGTCGCGTTGCTGCCGCAAGCGCTTCGGGTCCCCGGTCATTAAGCTTCCGGTAAGGCCTTCCGGTCCGGCCTCCAGAGCAGCTATCCCTGACACCTTTGCCCAGGCGAATCGATTGCCGCTGCCGCACCCGGCCCGACCCGGACTGCCGCGACGGCAGCCGCCGTCCGGGGGCTGCGAAAAACCGCGCCGGCGGAGAGACGCGGAGGCTTGAACTCGGCCCTGCCCCTGCCTATCAGGCGGCATGACAGCCATAGCCCATGATCGCCTCCTCATCATCGACTTCGGCAGCCAGGTGACGCAGCTGATTGCCCGCCGCCTGCGCGAGCTGAACGTCTATTGCGAGATCCACCCCTATCAGAACGTCACCGACGGTTTCCTGAAGGAGTTCTCGCCGAAAGCCGTCGTCTTTTCCGGCGGCCCCGACAGCGTGACCCGCGAAGGGTCGCCGCGCCCGCCCGCCTCCGTCTTCGATCTGGGCGTGCCGATCCTCGGGATCTGCTACGGCCAGCAGGTGATGATGGAGATGCTCGGCGGCAAGGTCGAGTCGGGCCACGGCACCGCCGAATTCGGCCGCGCCTACATCACGCCCACCGACAAGAAGCACGACATCTTCAACGGGCTCTTCCTGGAATCCGGCCCCGAGGGCACCCCGCGCGAGCAGGTCTGGATGAGCCATGGCGACCATGTCGCCCGGATCGCGCCGGGCTTCGAGGTCTATGCCACCTCGCCGGGCGCGCCCTTCGCGATCACCGCAGACGAGAGCCGCCATTTCTACGCGGTGCAGTTCCATCCCGAAGTGCACCACACGCCGAACGGCAAGACGCTCTACGAGAACTTCGTCAAGATCGCGGGCTTCTCCGGCGACTGGACGATGGCAGCCTACCGCGACGAAGCGATCCGCAAGATCCGCGAGCAGGTCGGCGACAAGAAGGTCATCTGCGGCCTGTCGGGCGGCGTCGATTCCTCCGTGGCCGCTGTCCTCATCCACGAGGCGATCGGCGACCAACTGACCTGCGTCTTCGTCGATCACGGGCTGCTGCGGCTCAACGAGGCCGACGAAGTCGTCTCGATGTTCCGCGACCACTACAACATCCCGCTGATCCATGCCGACGAGACCGAGCTGTTCCTGGGCGAGCTCGACGGCCAGTCGGACCCCGAGACCAAGCGCAAGATCATCGGCAAGCTGTTCATCGACGTGTTCCAGAAGCACGCCGACACGATCGAGGGCGCCGAGTTCCTGGCGCAGGGCACGCTCTATCCGGACGTGATCGAATCGGTCAGCTTCTCCGGCGGGCCCTCGGTCACGATCAAGAGCCACCACAATGTCGGCGGCCTGCCCGAGAAGATGGGGCTGAAGCTGGTCGAGCCGCTGCGCGAGCTCTTCAAGGACGAGGTCCGCGCGCTCGGGCGCGAGCTCGGCCTGCCCGACAGCTTCATCGGCCGCCATCCCTTCCCGGGACCGGGCCTGGCGATCCGCTGCCCCGGCGAGATCACCCGCGAGAAGCTGGAGATCCTGCGCAAGGCAGATGCGGTCTATATCGACCAGATCCGCAGGCACGGGCTGTATGACGAGATCTGGCAGGCCTTCGTCGCCATCCTTCCCGTCCGCACCGTCGGCGTGATGGGCGACGGCCGGACCTACGACTATGCCTGCGCGCTGCGCGCGGTGACCAGCGTCGACGGCATGACCGCGGACTACTATCCTTTCGCCCATGATTTCCTCGGCGAAACCGCGACGCGGATCATCAACGAGGTCAAGGGCATCAACCGGGTGACCTACGACATCACGTCGAAGCCGCCGGGCACGATCGAGTGGGAATGACGCCGCCGCGCGGAACGTTGCGTCACGGGAGAGATTCCGGAACGTCACGACCGTTAAGCGCGAATTGACGGAAGGGCCCCTTTTGCGCAGCCATGGGGGGCCCGGCCACAAGAGACAAGCTGACAACCGGCCGGGAGGGAGGGACTCTGATGAAGGCATTCTACACGGGCCTTGCCTGCCTCGGCATGGCGGGCGCCGCGCAGGCAGGCGGCATCGACCGCTCGGGCCAGGACGTCGCGCTGATCTTCGAGGACGGCAACTATGCCGAGATCGGCGTCGCCCGCACCTGGACCAGCGTCAAGGGCAACGACCTGGCGCAGAGCCCGCCCGGCTTTCCCTTCCCCTATGACAGCGGCGCTGATTACGGCGACGTGGCCGGCGATTTCGACCTGCTGCGCTTCGGCCTGAAATACGACGTCAGCGACAGGGTTTCGGTGATCCTGACCGGCGGCGAGGATTACGGCGTCGACGTGCGCTATGCGAACGAGCCGAACTCGCTCCTGGGCGGCACCTTCGCCGAGGCCGACAGCTACACGCTGTCGCTGATCGGACGCTATCACATCGACACCAATTTCAGCTTCCACGGCGGCCTGCGCTACCAGCGCGCCGATGGCAGCATCGGGCTCTCGGGCCTCGCCTACGGCCCCTATTCGGGCTACGAGGTCAATCTCTCCAGCGACGACGGCTACGGCTACCTGATCGGCGGCGCCTACGAGCGCCCGGAGATCGCGCTGCGCGTGGCCCTGACCTATTTCTCCGAGATCGAGCACGAATTCGGCACCAAGGAGACGATGGACGGCGCCAGCCTGGGCAGTTCAGACAAGACCAAGGTGAAGACGCCGCGCGCGGTCAACCTGGACTTCCAGACCGGGGTCGCGCCGTCGTGGATGGTGTTCGGCCAGCTGCGCTGGGTCGACCATTCGCAGTTCACCGTCGAGCCGGAGATCTTCAAGGAGATGACCGGCGGCGGCCTGGTCTCGCTCGATGACAGCATGACCTACACGCTGGGCGTCGGGCACCGCTTCACCGACAGCTTCGCCGCGTCGCTGGCCTATATCTACGACGAGGTCGACGGCGACAGCCTGGTCTCGCCGCTGGCGCCGACCCATGGCAGCCAGGCAGTGCGGCTGGGCGGCAAGTACACGGTCGGCAAGGTCGATATCTCGGGCGGGGTCCGCTACACTTGGCTGGGCGACGCCAAGGCCCAGACCGCGCAGGTCGCCCGCGCCGACTTCTCCGGCAACGAGGCTGTCTCGGTCGGCATCAAGATCGGCTACCGGTTCTGACGGGCCGCGGCCGCTCCCGGAGGGGGGCGGCCTTCCGGAAGCGGAAGCGCGCCAGAAAGCCATTGAATCCGGTGCCCTGCCGCTGCTAACGCGGCACGCGGAGACAACAGGACGGACCCGGCCCAATGACGCTTCCCACTGCACAGGACTGGCGCGCCTCGAGCGAAAAGCGCGTGCTTCTCTTCGGCATGTCGGGCCTGGGCAAGACCCATGTCTCGAACGCGCTGCGCAGCAGCGGCGACTGGTTCCACTACTCGGTCGACTACCGCATCGGCACGCGCTACATGGGCGAGCACATCGTCGACAACTTCAAGCGCGAGGCGATGCGCAACCCGTTCCTCGCCGAGCTGCTGAAATCCGACTCGATCTACATCGCCTCGAACATCACCTTCGACAATCTCGCGCCGCTCTCGACCTATCTGGGCAAGCCCGGCGACCCGGCGAAGGGCGGCCTGCCCTTCGAGGAATACATGCGCCGCCAGGAACAGCACCGCGTGGCCGAGGTCTCGGCGCTGCTCGACACGGTGCATTTCATCCAGCGCGCGCAGGACCTGTACCAATACCGCAACTTCGTCTGCGACTCGGGCGGCTCGATCTGCGAGGTGGTCGATCCCTGGAATCTCGGCGACCCGGTGCTGACGGCGCTGTCCGGGCACACGCTGATGGTCTGGATCGAAGACACCGCCGACCACCGCGAGTCGCTGATCGCCCGCTTCGACCGCGCGCCGAAGCCGATGTACTACGAGCCCGGCTTCCTGCGCGGGCACTGGGCCGAATACCTCGACGCCAACGGCCTGGCGGAGGACGAGGTCGATCCCGACGCCTTCATCCGCTGGATGTATTCGCGCGCGCTCGCCCACCGCCGCCCGCGCTACAAGGCGATGGCGGAGAACTGGGGGATCACCGTGTCCGCGCATGACGTCGCCCGGGTGCACAGCGAAGCGGCCTTCGTCGACCTGATCGCCGACGCCCTGGACAGCCGCGGCTAGGCCGCGGCCGGGCGCCGCCCCGCATCGCATCTCCCCGCAACGCGCGGCGGCGGCAGATGCCGGACGGCCCGCCACTTGCACCGGACCGGCCGCGCGTTTATGTCAGCGGCTCGATACAGAGCCGGATGACACACATGCCCATTACCCTGCCCGCCGAGCTGCCCGCATATTCCGTGCTGGACCGCGAGGGCGTGATGGTCATGTCCGACACCCGCGCGGCCCGCCAGGACATCCGCCCGCTGCGCATCGGGCTGCTGAACCTGATGCCGAAGAAGATCCAGACCGAGATCCAGTTCGCCCGGCTGATCGGCGCCACGCCGCTGCAGATCGACTTCCACCTGATCCGCATGAGCGAGCACCAGTCCAAGCACACCGCCGCCGAGCACATGGAGACCTTCTACCGCCCCTTCCAGGAGGTGAAGCACGAGAAGTTCGACGGGCTCGTCATCACCGGCGCCCCGGTCGAGCACCTGCCCTTCGATGAGGTCACCTACTGGGACGAGCTGAAGGAGGTCTTCGCCTGGACCCAGACCAACGTGCATTCCACCTTCGGCGTCTGCTGGGGCGGGATGGCGATGATCTACGCGCTGCACGGGGTGCAGAAGCACATCCTGCCGCACAAGGCCTTCGGCTGCTTCCGCCACCAGAACCTGTCGCCCGCCTCGCCCTACCTGCGCGGCTTCTCGGATGATTTCGTCATCCCGGTCAGCCGCTGGACCGAGATGAAGCAGGACGAGATCGAGGCCGTGGACGGGCTGAAGATCCTGCTCGGCAGCGACGAGGTCGGCCCCTGCCTGGTCGAGGATCCGGGCCATCGGGCGCTCTACATCTTCAACCATTTCGAGTACGACTCGGACACGCTGAAGCAGGAATACGACCGCGACGTGGCGGGCGGCACGCCGATCAACGTGCCGGGCAACTACTATCCGGACGACGATCCGTCCAAGACCCCGCTCAACCGCTGGCGCAGCCACGCGCACCTGCTCTACGGCAACTGGATCAACGAGATCTACCAGACCACCCATTACGAGCTCGACCGCATTGGCAGCTAGCGTCGTCATCGCGATGGCCTCGGCCAAGATCGCGGCCTATTTCGGCATCCACCTGACCGCAGAACGCCGCGAGGACCGGGCCGAGGCCGCCCATCCGCCCGCGGGCGAGATGGCGTCGGTCGACGGCGTCCAGCTCCACATGAAGGTCGAGGGCAGCGGGCCGCCGCTGGTGCTGCTGCATGGCGCGGGCGGCAACATGCGCGATTTCGAGCCGCTCCTGCCCGCGCTCCTGCCCGAATTCACCGTGATCCGCTTCGACCGGCCCGGGCTCGGCCATTCCGGGCTGCCGCGGCGCTACATGCCTGTCTGGCGCAATGAAGCGCCGTCTCCGGCGGAACAGGCCCGGCTGATGGCGGCGGCCGTCGCGCGGCTGGACCTCGGCCCGGCTCTGGTGCTGGGCCAGTCCTATGGCGGCGCGGTCGCGCTCGGCTGGGCGCTGGAGCTGCCGCGGGACACCGCCGGGCTGGTGCTGATCTCCGCCGCCTCGCAGCCCTGGCCCGGGCGGCTCGGCCCGCTCTATCCGCTCGCCTCCAGCGCCATCGGCGCGCTGACGCTGGTGCCGATGATCTCGGCCTTCGCGCCGCGCTGGCTGGTCGGCCGCGCGCTGAAGGCGATCTTCGCGCCGCAGCTGCCGCCCGAGGGCTATGCCAAGCTGATCGGCACCGGGCTGAGCCTGCGCCGCAGCGCCTTCCGCAACAATGCCCGGCAGGTGAATTCGCTGCGCCCCCACCTCGCCGTGATGGCGCCGCGCTATGCCACGCTCGGCCTGCCGGTGGAGATCGTCCACGGCACGGACGATGCCGTCGTGCCGCTCGAGATCCATTCCGCTCCCTCCGCCGAGGCGATCCCCGGCGCGCAGTTCGCGCGGCTGCCCGGCATCGGCCACATGCCGCACCACGCCGCCCCCGAGGCCGTGCTCGCCGCGATCCGGCGCGCCGCCGCACGCGCAGGCTGGCGCAGCGGCTCCGGCTCGGGCAATGTGGCGCCATGACAAAGCAAGACCTGCCCTTCGGCGGCCAGATCAGCCGCTACTACGAGAAGGAAGCTCCGGAGGACGTCCGCAAGGCGATCGCCGGCGCGGGCAAGGACGACATCCTCGGAGGCAACTATCCCTATCCCGAGCGGATGGAGACCAAGCTCTACGAGAAGGAACTCTACAAGCTCCAGATCGAGCTGGCGAAGTTCCAGACCCATGTGCAGCAGCAGGGCACCCGCGTCGTCGTGCTGTTCGAAGGCCGCGACGCGGCGGGCAAGGGCGGCACGATCAAGCGCTTCCGCGAGAACATGAACCCGCGCGTCGCCCGCGTCGTGGCGCTGCCCGCGCCGAACGAGCGCGAGAAGTCCCAGTTCTACCTGCAGCGCTACATGTCCCACCTGCCTGCCGCGGGCGAGATCGCGCTGTTCGACCGCTCCTGGTACAACCGCGGCGTGGTCGAGAAGGTCTTCGGCTTCTGCTCGGCCGAGGAGCGCGCCCGCTTCTTCCGGCTCTGCCCGGGCTTCGAGACCGCGATGATCGAGGACGGCATTTATCTGGTGAAGTTCTGGCTGACCGTCAGCCGTCCCGAGCAGCTGCGCCGCTTCCTCGCGCGCGAGCAGGACCCGCTGAAGCAGTGGAAGCTCAGCCGCATCGATGTCGAGGGGCTGAAGCTCTGGGACGAGTACACCGGCGCGATCCGGGAGACCTTCGAGGCGACCGACACCGTCGTGGCGCCCTGGACGGTGATCCGCTCGGACGACAAGCGCCGCGCTCGGATCGCGGCGATCCGGCACGTGCTGAACCAGATCCCCTACGAGGGCCGCGACGAAGAGGTCGCCCGCGCCCCCGACCCGGACATCTGCGGGGGCCCCGCCCTCTTCCATGCCTAAGCGCGGCTACCATCACGGCAACCTCCGCCAGGCGCTGGTGGAGGCGGCGCTGAAGCTGATTGCCGAGAAGGGGCCGACCGGCTTCACCCTGTCGGAAGCCGCCAAGACCGCCGGGGTCACCCCCGCCGCGGTCTACCGCCATTTCGAGGGCCGCGAGGATCTGATCGCCGAGGCCGCGCGCCAGGGCTACGAGATCTTCGCCGACCTGATGGACTACGCCTTCGACGAGGGCCGCCCCTCCGCCGTGGCAGCCTTCGAGGCGACCGGCCGGGCCTATCTGGCCTTCGCCGAGAAATATCCCGGCCATTACGTCGCCATGTTCGAGAGCGGCATCTCGGTCAACCGCACCCCCGAGCTTGCCGCCGCCTCGGCCCGCGCGCGCGGCGTGCTGGAAAAGGCGGCCGAGAAGCTCAGCCAGCACATCCCGCCCGAGCGGCGGCCGCCGGCCGCGATGTTCAGCGCGCATATCTGGGCGATGAGCCATGGCGTGGTGGAACTCTATGCCCGCGGCGCCCCGGGCACCCGCGCGCCCTTCGATGCCGCCGAGCTGCTGGAGGCCGGGATCGGCATCTACCTGCGCGGGCTCGGGCTGATCGCGCCCGACTGACGCTCAGGCGCCCGCGGCGCCGCTTCGCGCTGCAGTCCCGGAAGGCGCCGCCAGCCCGCGGCACTGGAAGGCCGCCGCATCCAGCTGTTCGGCCAGGGTCTCCGCCCGCGATTTCAGGGTGAACATCATGCCGGTCATGTCCTGCCGGTCGAACGCCTCGGGATCGAGCATGAACTGCGAAAGCGCGAAAGAGAAATTCCGCAGCCCCAGCGTCATCTCGGAGAGTTCGGCCGACAGATCCCCCTCCGGCACTTTTCGTCCCACCACGCGCGCATCCTCCCTGCTCGTCCAGTCGCGGCGCAAGCTAGGAGCGGGAGCTTAACCGATCGTGAATGCCGCCGGGCCTGCCGCCAGATTCTTCCGGACGGGCGGCGGCGGGATCAGCCGCCGGCCTTTTCCTCGAGTTCCAGCCACTCTTCCTCGGCGCCGGACAGCGCCTGCTGGCGGGCCACCAGCGCCTCGGTCGCCTTCTGGAACTTCACCGGCTCGCGTGTGAAGAGCTCGGGATCGGCCATCAGCCGCTCGAGCTTGGCGATTTCCGCCTCGAGCCGTGCGATCACCCCCGGCAGTTCCTCCAGCCGGTGCTTCTCGGTGAAGCTGAGGCCGGATTTGGGCGCGGGTTTCGGCGCGGCGGCGGCAGCCTGCGCCGGCTTCGCCGTCCTGGGCCTGGACGCTTCCTCCGCCGGTGCGGGGTCTTTCTGCGCCTGGTAGTCGCTCCAGCCGCCGGGATAGGCGGTGACGCGGGCATTGCCCTCCATCGCGATCGTCGTGGTCGCCACGCGGTCGAGGAAGTCGCGGTCGTGGCTGACCAGGATCACCGTGCCGTCATATTCGCCCAGCACGTCCTGCAGCAGGTCCAGCGTCTCGACATCGAGATCGTTGGTCGGTTCGTCCAGCACCAGCAGGTTCGACTCGCGCGCCATGATCCGCGCGAGCAGCAGCCGCGCCTTCTCGCCGCCCGAAAGCGACTTGACCGGCGCACGCGCCTGCGCCTCGTCGAAGAGGAAGTCCTTGAGATAGGCCACAACATGCTTCGCCACGCCCCGCACCATCACCTGGTCCGACCGGCCCGAGACAGCCATCTGCGGATCGTTCGCCAGGCTGTCCCAGAGCGTCGCCTCGGGGTCGAGCTGCGCGCGGTTCTGGTCGAAGACGGCGATTTCCAGGTTGGTGCCCAGCTGGACGGTGCCCGCATCCGGTTCGATCTCTCCGGTCAGCAGCTTCAGCAGCGTGGTCTTGCCGACGCCGTTCGGGCCGACCATGGCCACCCGGTCGCCGCGCAGCACGCGCAGGTCGAACTCCCTGACGATCGGCTTGTCGCCGAAGCTTTTCGTCAGGCCCTTCGCCTCGATCACCCGCTTGCCGGATTGCGGCCCGTCGGCAAGGCTGAGCGCCGCGGTGCCCTGGCGCTTGATCTGGCTCGAACGTTCCTCGCGCAGCGCCTGCAGCGCGCGGACCCGGCCCTGGTTGCGCTTGCGCCGCGCCGAGATGCCCTCGACCGCCCAGCGGGCCTCGGCCTTGATCTTGCGGTCGAGCTTGTGGCGCGCCTCGTCCTCGTCGGCCCAGATCTTGTCGCGCCATTCCTCGAAGCGGGCAAAGCCCTGCTCCGAGCGGCGCACCTCGCCGCGGTCGATCCAGAGGGTGGCGCGGGTCAGGTTGTTCAGGAAGGCCCGGTCGTGCGAGATCAGGACGAAGCCGGCACGGGTCTCGGCCAGGGTCTTTTCCAGCCAGCCGATCGCCTCGATGTCGAGGTGGTTGGTCGGCTCGTCGATCAGCATCAGCTCGGGCGCTTCGGCCAGCAGCTTGGCCAGCGCCGCGCGCCGCTTCTGCCCGCCGGAGGCCGTCGAGGTCGGCATCGCAGGATCGAATTTCAGGCCCTCGGCGACCATGTCCACCTTGTAGGCCTCGGACGGGTCCAGCGCGCTGGCCGCATAGTCGCCCAGCGTCGCGAAGCCCGACAGATCCGGGTCCTGTTCCATGTAGCCCACGGACGTGCCGGGGCTTAGCACCCGGCTGCCGTGATCGGGTTCGACGATCCCGGCCATGACCTTCAGCAGGGTCGACTTGCCGGAGCCGTTGCGGCCCACAAGGGCCACGCGGTCGCCGGTCTGGACGACCAGGTCGAGCCCGTCGAAGACGGGGTTTCCGCCGAAGGTGAGGGAAATGCCGGATAACTGGAGGAGGGGTGCGCGCGCCATGGCGGCGAGCTATGACGCGCCGCGCCCGCCGTCAAGGTGGCGCCTGTGCCCCGGGCCGCAATTGTCGCCCGAAGACCGGCAGGCCATGCGGGCAGATGAAAGCGGCCGGAAGCGCCGGAACTGGTCGCAACGCCGGACGCGCGGTTCCCCGCCGTGCCGCCTGCGCAGCGGTTCGGCCTGCATCTGGCGTCCCTTCCTGGGGGCGGCACCCTGCCCTCGCGCTGGCGCGGTCCGCCCCTGCTGCCGGAGGGGAAGCGCTCATCCGCCGTCCTTGCGGGCCGCTCTCAATCGGATGGCACGGGCGCCGGATTGCGCAGCGCGAGCAACGGCCCACCGCTCCGCCCGCGACCGGACCTGCCGGACGCCAGCCTCAGGGCGGCACGCCGCCTCAACCACCTCGTGGCCATACAGCGCAACCGGCCCGGCCAGGGGCCGGTCCTGCCGGAAACAGGGCCGGAAACGGAAGGGATCCTTGGCTGCTCCGGCGCTCTCCGGGGCAGGACCGGCGCCTCTGCAACCGCGTGCCGGGCCGCGCCTCTCCTGTCCGGACCGGGGCGGAGAATCCCGCTTGCCGAAGGCCGAAACGGTTTGCCCCCGTCTTTCCGACTTGCGAGCTTGCGAAGCTCTGGAGGGTAGCCCGTCCCCAGGGTCATGGGCCCGCTCGCGAGCGAGGACCCGTCCGCTTCGTCTCCAGCCCGGACGGCTGCCTGGGCCGCCAAGAGGCCGCAGGACATGGACGGGAGCCATCGTCCTGCCAGGGACCGACATGGGCTGCGACCTCGCGCGCAGCTGGCTCGGCACCCGCGGCCTGCCCGCTGGCGCCACCTCCGGCCGGGGGTTCCGCCGGACGCGCTGGTTGGGCGGCCCTTGCCGCGCGATCCGGTTCGCCGGTCCTTCTTGGCCATCGCAGGGCGCGGCCCGATGCGCCACGGCTCGGGACAGACTCCTCCGGCCGCGCGACATGCTCGATGCCTGCCGTCCGCCGACGGAATGCCGGTGCCGCCTGTCCTGCCGGAGCGCCCGGCGATCCGGCGCCGGACCGTCTCCGCGCCGTCCGCCGACCAGCACAGGATTGCAACGCACCGGCCGCTAGCTGGCCGGTCCGGCTTCCGGCACCATCCCCTGCAGGGCGGGCTCGGCGCGGATATGCGCCTCCATGTAGTCGCGCAGCACCCGTGCCCGCTCGGAGAGCAGCCGCCCCGAGGGCCAGACCGCGAAGATCTCGCGCTCGGGGCCACGCCAATCGGGCAGCACATGCACCAGCGCGCCGGAGCGGATCTCGTCGGCGATCTGGCCGACCGGCAGCAGCGCCAGCCCCAGCCCCGCCTGCGCCATGTGCGCGCCCAGCCCGATATCGTCGAGCACCGTCGCCGCCTGCAGCGCCGGCGCCGCCTCCCGCCCGCCGTCGACCGGCCGCAGCAGCCAGCGCGGAACAGAGGCCGTGGCGATGATGCGGTGGCCCTCCAGGTCGGCGGGTACGCGGGGCGTGCCGCAGCGCTCCAGATAGGAGGGCGCGCCGGTGACAATCGTGCAGGCCAGGCCCAGCCGCTTGCGGGTCATGCCGGAATCCGGCTGCGGGCCCACGCGCAGCGCGATGTCCGCGCCGCTTTCCTGCAGGTTTTCCAGCCGGTTCGACAGGCGCAGCTCCAGCTCCACCTCGGGATAGTCGGTGACGAAGGCCGACCACATCGGCCGCAGCACATGCAGCGACAGGTTCGTGGGCGCCATCACCCGCAGCGGCCCGCGCATCTGCGTCAGGTCGGCCGAAAGCTCGCGCAGCTCGTGATCGACCTGCGCCATCAGCGGCCCGAGACGGCGCAGATAGGCCTCGCCCTCGCCGGTCAGCGAAAACCGCCGTGCCGAACGGTGCAACAGGCGGCAGCCGAGCCGGTCCTCCAGCTTCTGCAGGCGCCGCGTCACAGTGGCGGGCGGAATGCGCAGGCGCCGCGCCGCGCCTGCCAGTCCGCCGGTCTCGGCGATCGCGATGAACAGCGCGATGTCATCCAGCATGATTGCATTTCCGGAATTTAACTGTGCAATTTTCAGCATATAATTCCTGTTCCGGCATGTCTACTTTGGTGCAAGTCGCAACCGCCACCGGAAAGGAAGCTCCGTGACCGAATATTGCATCAGCGCGCGGATCGAGGCGACCGGCGTCCTGCCCCTTGCCGAGACCGAGCGCCTGCTTGCCGGGCTGGTCCGGGACACCGCCGCCGAGCCCGGCTGCCTGTCCTTCGAGATCCGCCGGGACCTGGAAAACCCGTCAAGGTTCGCCCTGTGGGAACGCTGGACCTCGCCCGAGGCCCTGCAGGCCCATTTCGCCCAGGCCCATACCCGCAAGGTGCTGGAAACCGGCGCCACGCGGGTCCTTTCCGTCCAGAAGCTCGCGCCGCTCGGCACCGTTCCCGCCCCCGCATCGGAGTAACCCATGTCCCAACGCCTGATCTTCGCCGTCATGATGTCCTTGGTGCTCAGCTTCCTCATGACCTTCTTCGTCACTTGGCTGAATCTCGGCTTCGTGCCGGATTTCATTGCCCGCTGGGCGGCGGCCTTCCGCGTTGCCTGGCCCTCCGCGACGGTGATCTCCTTCCTGTTCGGGCCGCTGGTGCTGAAGGCGAGCTTCCGGCTCGACGCGCGGCTTTCCGCCGGCGCTGCGCGCCTTCGCTGAGACGCATCCATCGCCCGGACGGCCGGTCCGGGCGGCAGCGCAGGCGCGGGGCGCATGCCCGCCTGCGGGCGCGGGACCGGGACGCGCGCAATTGCCGATACGCGGTTTACAATTCGCCATCGGGGTTTAAACGTGGCCGAAAAGCCGCCGGAGACCCCCATGCCACCCCGCAAGATCATCATCGACACCGATCCCGGCCAGGACGATGCCGTGGCCATCCTGCTGGCGCTCGGTTCGCCCGCGGATGTCGAGGTTCTCGGCATCACCGCCGTGGCCGGGAACGTGCCCCTTGCCCTGACCCAGCTGAACGCCCGCAAGATCTGCGAACTGGCCGGACGGCCGGACATCCGCGTGTTTGCCGGGGCCGACCGGCCGCTGCTGCTGAAGCCGAAGACCGCCGAGAACGTGCATGGCAAGACCGGGCTCGACGGCATCGAGCTGCCCGACCCGGAGATGCCGCTGCAGGAGCAGCACGCCGTCGATTTCATCATCGACACGCTGCGCGCCGAGGCGCCGGGCACGGTGACGCTCTGCCCGCTCGGGCCGCTGACCAACATCGCCACCGCCTTCCGCCGGGCCCCCGACATCGTCGAGCGGGTTCAGGAAATCGTGCTGATGGGCGGCGCCTATTTCGAGGTCGGCAACACCACGCCGACGGCCGAATTCAACATTGCCGTCGATCCGCATGCCGCGGCGATCGTCTTCGGCGCGGGCGTACCCATCGTGGTCATGCCGCTGGACGTGACCCACAAGGTCCTGACCTCGCCCGCCCGCAACAAGGCCTTCCGCGATCTCGGCAGCCCCGTGGGCGAAGCCGTCGCCGCCTGGACCGGCTTCTTCGAGCGCTGGGACATGGCGAAATACGGCTCCGAGGGCGCGCCCTTGCACGACCCCTGCGTGATCGCGTACCTGATCCGCCCCGAGCTGTTCTCGGGCCGCCACATCAATGTCGAGATCGAGACCACCTCGCCGCTGACCATGGGCATGACCGTGGCCGACTGGTGGGGCATCTCGGGCCGGGAGCCGAATGCGCTGTTCATGGGCGACGCGGATGCGGACGGATACTATGCGCTACTGACCGAAAGGATCGGCACCCTATGACCCCAGTTCGCCTCATTCTCACCGGCGGCACCTTCGACAAGGTGCATGACACCCGCACCGAAGGGCTGAGCTTCCCCGATGACGGCCATTCCCAGGTGCCGGGCCTGCTGCAGAACGCGCGCTGCCACCATCCGGCGGTGACGGAACTGCTGCAGATGGACAGCCTGCATTTCACCGATTTCGAGCGGGACCTGATCCTGGATGCCTGCAAGGACGCGGATGAGACCGCGCTCGTCGTCACCCACGGCACCGGCACGATGGGCGCGACTGCGCGCCATCTGGAAGGCAAGATACCCGGCAAGACCGTGGTGCTGACCGGCGCGATGCGGCCCTACTCGCTGGGCCGGTCCGATGCCGCCTTCAACCTCGGCGGGGCCATCGTCGCGGCGCAGTGCCTGCCGGAAGGCGTCTGGGGCGTGATGAACGGCCGCGTCTTCCCGGCCGCCAAGCTGGAGAAGAACATCGAGACCGGGCGCTTCGACGCCTGATCCCGCCTGCCTTGACCCTTGCCGTCCCCTGGCCGAGGCCCGGTCCGGGAGCGGCAAGCCGCGGAGGACGTGATGGCCCGGGCGATCCTGATCACCAAGGACGGGAACGGCCAGCGCGCGGCGCTGGCCGATGTCGCGCTGCCGCCGCTCGGAGCGGGCGAGGTCGCGGTGCAGATCGCCTGGTCGACGCTCAACTACAAGGACGCGCTGGCCCTGACCGGCGCCGCGCCGGTCGTGCGCCGCCATCCCATGGTGCCCGGCATCGATTTCGCCGGGGTGGTTGCAGACAGCAACCACCCCGATTGGCGCCCCGGCGACCGGGTGGTCGTGACCGGCTGGGGCGTGGGAGAGCTGCATTGGGGCGGGCTTGCCGAGCGCGCGCACTGCCCCGGCGAGTGGCTGGTGCCCCTGCCCGGCGATCTCGGCCTGCGGCAGGCAATGGCGATCGGCACGGCCGGCTTCACCGCCATGCTGGCCGTCGAGGCGCTCGCGCGCGCGGGCGTGATCCCGGACAAGGGCCCGGTCGCGGTCACCGGCGCTGCCGGGGGCGTCGGCTCCATCGCGCTGGCGCTGCTGGCGGGCCGCGGGCATGCGGTCACCGCCGTCACGGGACGCCGCGAAGAGGCGGATTACCTGCGCAGCCTCGGTGCCGCCGCGATCCTCGGGCGGGCGGAACTGGAGGGCAAGCCGCGCCCCCTTGCCCGCGAACGCTGGGCGGGTGCCGTCGACACAGTGGGCGGCACGATCCTCGCGAACCTGCTCTCCGCCACCCAATACGGCGGCGCGGTCGCGGCCTGCGGGCTGGCCGCCTCAATGGACCTCCCTGCCAGCGTCGCCCCCTTCATCCTGCGCGGCGTCACGCTCTGCGGGATCAACAGCGTCGAGACGCCCGCCGCTCCGCGGCTTGCCGCCTGGGCGAAACTGGCCGCCGAACTTTCTCCCGCACTGATCGAGTCAACCGTTTCCGGCGAACTGCCGCTGGAGTCGGCAATTGCTGCGGCGCCGCGCTTCCTCGAAGGCCGGGTCCGCGGCCGGATTCTGGTCGCCGTCGCCCCGGAACTGGCGTGACGTGCAGCCGACATGCGCAGCGCAGCACCGCAAAGGAGCCCCCGCACCCCCAGCCGCGATCGTGAGAAAAATCATGTGTTTACGGTTCTTTAACAAATTTTCTGGCGCTCGTCGGAGAACGGTTTTCCGACGTTTACAGACGTTAACAGGTTAATTTCTACTCACATTCGATTCGTCTCCGCCAATTTTCGCGGCGGCTGCAAAAGGCGGGCACGGCGCAGCGGGCAGGCGCTGGTGCTGCACTGCAGGAACGCGCATATTAGGGGTGTCGGCTAAGCGGCGGCGCTCCGCACACCTCCTCCCTTCACGGCGCGCCGCCGCTTGCCCGGCACGAAATGGCAGAGGCCGGAGTAGAAGCAGTCAGGCGCCCCGCGGGGCCGGGTCATTGCTCCGCACAGGAGACGACCGACTGATGACCAGCATGCAGGAACTCAACCGCGAAGCGCGGATCGGCGGCGAGGGCCAGGAGAAGGCCCGCGACGTCGCGCTGATCGATCTGGGCAGCTACGAGACGCGGAAGGACGAGATCGCCGAGGCGCTGTGGCAGGCGGCCACCGGGCTGGGGCTGTTCCAGATCACCGGCCATGGCATCCCGATGGCGCAGATCGAGGAGGCCTTCGCGCTCTGCGAGGCATTCTTCGCCCTGCCCGAAGCGCAGAAGGCGGCGCTGCCCCTGCGGCCGGGCACCAATGCGGGCTGGGAGTTCAAGAGCCAGGTCCGCCCCTCCACGGGCACGCCGGACCAGAAGGAAAGCTACCAGATCACCCGTCCGCGCATGGCCGATCTCTGGCCCGCAGAGGAGGCGATCCCGGGCTTCCGCAGCAAGATGCTGGCCTTCGAGCGCGCCAACTGGGAGGTCGCGATGAAGGTGCTCGACTGCTTCGCGCTGAAGCTGGGCTTTGCCGAGGGCTTCTTCACCGGCGCGCATGATCCGGAGAGCCCGGAATACCAGTCGACGCTGCGGCTGATCCACTACCTGCCGATGACCGATGCCAAGCCCGAGGACTTCAAGGGCTGGCGGGCCAGCGCGCATACCGATTTCGACTGCCTGACGCTGCTGCACCAGAAGACCGGCCAGGGCGGGCTGCAGGTCGCGCCGGGATCGGAGGCCGAGGCCGGCGAGTGGACGTCGGTAGAGCCCGTCACCGGGCTGATCACCTGCAATATCGGCGACATGCTGATGCGCTGGTCCGACGACCGGCTGCTGTCGAACCCGCACCGGGTGCGGATGCCGCGCGAGGACGAGTATCTGGGACCGCGCTATTCGATGCCCTTCTTCGCCCAGGCCAACCGCGATTTCGTGCTGCAGGGACCGGAGAAGAAGTATCCGGCGATCACCGCGGCCGATTACATCGGCGAGCGGATCCGCGCCAATTACGAGGCGCTGCAGGCGCGCAAGGGCTGAAATCCCAAGGGCTTGGCGCTGCGGTCGCGCATCGCCGGGCCCGGCAGGATGACCCAGAGGTAAACACTGTTAGCGCAAATCTACCGGACTGCCCCGGAACCGCCACATTCCTGTCACGTTGGCTCCCCGATCCCGCGCCATAACGGTGCTGCAACCCAATGGAGGAACCAGAGATGCCGACCAAACAGACCCAGAAGACCGTTGTCCCGGAGCCGAAGCAGACCGCCGGCGAGACCCGCAAGACCGGAACCCGCAAGCAGATCTTCTTCGACTGGGCCGCCATCTGAGCCTGCCCCATCCGGCCTGCAGCCCCTCGCCGTGCCATGGGCGGCGTGGGCTGGACGATCCTTCCGGGGAACCCGGGCCGCGCTGAGCCGTTGACCTGCCACAGAACAGGGAAACCGCAGAAATGAGCTCGTCCCTCATTGCCGACCATGTCGACCAGAATACCAGCCTGACCGAAATTTCGTCCTTCGACGAGTTCAAGGCCTATGTCGTCGCCAACCGCGCGGAAATCGAGCGCAAGCTGGTGCTGACCCTCATGAGCATCCTCATCAAGGAAGCCTGGGCGCTCTACAAGGAGAAGCGCGGGCTCTGAAGCGGCTTGCCCCGGCGCCGCTGTCCCGGCAAGGTGTGCCCGGGAACAGATGGGGAACAGATGCCGACACCGATTTCCGCCCTGCGCAACATGGGCCCGGCGATGGAAGCCGCCTTCGCCGCCGCCGGGATCGGCTCTGCCGAGGAGTTGCGCGCAATCGGCACCGACGAGGCCTATGCGCGGCTTCTGGCCAACGGCGCCAAGCCGCATTTCATCGCCTATTACGTGATCGAGATGGGCCTGCAGGGCCGTCCGTGGAACGACTGCAAGGGCGCCGAGAAGGATGCGCTGCGCAAGCGCTTCGACCGGATCAAGGCCGGGACGACAGCCAATGACCGCGGCGCACTGCGCGCGCTCGACCGCATCCTCGACGAGATCGGCGTCATCCCGAAGCGCGGCTGAACGGGCTCACGCCCGGAAGAACGCCTCCGCCTCGGCCAGCGATCCGCAGACCCGCGCGCTGACCCGGCTGGGGAATTCCGACTGGGCGTTCGCCTCCCGTGGCGCCACCAAGGCAGTGCCCCGGCCGGTCCCGGGCAGCGGCGGCAGCAGGACGAATTTCTGCGGCGGCGAGGCCGGCACGGCCGAACGGAACTCGGGGCCGCTCACCCAGGTTGAATCCGCCGCGGTCAGCGCGCGGGACCGGCGCGACACATCGGCCAGCCAGTTGCGCACGTCATGCGCCGCCACCCAGTCCAGCGCAGCCAGCACCGCATCGCGGGTCCGCGTGCCCTCGTCATGTTCGCTGGACAATTCCACGCGGACAGGCGCAAGCCCGGTCCGGCAGCTGACTTCGACCAGCCCTGCGGCCCCGTGAATCACCGTCCGCTCCATGGCCGCCGCCTCCGCTGCGCTCCGGGCAGTGTGGCAGCGACGCTCCGGAAAGGCAAAAGGCCGCGCCCGGAGGCGCGGCCCTGTCTCTCATCCCGTCGGGATCAGGCGGCTCAGCCGACCAGCTCGAGGCCCGAGAAGAAGTACGCGATCTCGACGGCCGCGGTTTCCGGAGCGTCGGAGCCGTGGACGGAGTTCTCGCCGATCGACAGAGCGAATTCGGCGCGCACGGTGCCGGCTTCGGCTTCTGCCGGGTTGGTTGCGCCCATGACTTCGCGGTTCTTCATGACTGCGCCTTCGCCTTCGAGCACCTGCACGACGACCGGCTCGGATGCCATGAAGTCGCACAGCTCGTCATAGAACGGACGGTCCTTGTGCACCGCGTAGAAAACGCCGGCCTGGGCTTTCGACAGGTGGATGCGCTTCTGGGCGACGATGCGCAGGCCTGCTTCCTCGAACTTGGCGTTGATCTTGCCGGTCAGGTTGCGGCGGGTTGCGTCGGGCTTGATGATCGACAGGGTGCGCTCGATGGCCATTTCAGTGTCCTCATAGGTTCTTGCCGGCCCGCCCGGCCTTCTGCCCGGCGGAACAGCGTTAGCCGGGCGTTAACCCGGCCAATCTGGCGATGCCGCTACCATGCCGCTTGCGGCTTGAAAAGCTCAGATTGACGTTCTGCCGGCAATGAGTCGCCGCAGCGGCTTGCAGGACCGCGCCCTGCCGTCGCATTCGCCACGCCGCACCGGACGCACAGTGTCCTGCCGCGGGACCGCCGCGGGCAGGACCATACGGCGGAAAAGCGGGCACGGCGGGGCGCATCCGACGGCAGAGCCCGGCCGCGCTCCGGGACGGCGGATAACGCTGGCCGTTGCCTTGGGGATTTGATACGCGCCAGCCATGCTGAAAATCGAGCACATTTCCTATTCCGTCGAAGGCCGTCCCCTCATCGAGGACGCCTCCGCTGTCATCCCCACCGGCCACAAGGTGGGTCTCGTCGGCCGCAACGGCACCGGCAAGACCACGCTGTTCCGGCTGATCCGGGGCGAGCTGACGCTGGAAGGCGGCGCCATTTCCCTGCCCTCGCGCTCCCGCATCGGCGGCGTGGCGCAGGAGGTCCCGGCCTCCGCGACCTCGCTGCTCGACACCGTGCTGGCCGCCGATACCGAACGCGCCCAGCTGATGGCCGAGGCCGAGACCGCGACCGACCCGGCCCGCATCGCAGACGTGCAGACGCGGCTTGCCGATATCGACGCCTGGTCGGCCGAGGGCCGCGCCAGCTCCATCCTCAAGGGCCTGGGCTTCGACGACGAGCAGCAGCGCATGCCGTGCTCGGATTTCTCCGGCGGCTGGCGCATGCGCGTGGCGCTCGCGGGCGTGCTGTTCGCCCAGCCCGACCTGCTGCTGCTCGACGAACCGACCAACTATCTCGACCTCGAGGGCGCGCTCTGGCTGGAAAGCTACCTGGCCAAGTACCCGCATACGGTCATCATCATCTCGCACGACCGCGGGCTGCTGAACCGCGCGGTGGGCGGCATCCTGCATCTGGAAAACCGCCAGCTGACCTACTGGCAGGGCAATTACGACAGCTTCGCCCGCCAGCGCGCCGCCGCCCGTGCCGTGCAGGCCGCCGAAGCCAAGAAGCAGGAGGCGCGCCGCGCCCATCTGCAGGCCTTCGTAGACCGCTTCAAGGCCAAGGCCTCCAAGGCCAAGCAGGCGCAGAGCCGGGTGAAGCTGCTGGAGAAGATGGAGACGATCTCCACCCCCGAAGAGGCGAAATCCCGCGCCTTCTCCTTCCCGCAGCCCGACGAGCTGTCGCCGCCGATCATCAATATCGAGGGCGGCGCGGTCGGCTATGACGGGCGCGCGGTGCTGTCCAAGCTGAACCTGCGGATCGACCAGGACGACCGGATCGCGCTGCTCGGCAAGAACGGCCAGGGCAAGTCGACCCTGTCGAAGATGCTGGCCGGGCGCCTGGAGCCGATGGCCGGCAAGATGGCGAAATCCTCGAAGCTCAGGATCGGCTATTTCGCCCAGCACCAGCTGGACGAGCTGGTCCCGGAGGAAACTCCGCTGCAGCACCTCCAGCGCGAGCGTCCGGGCGAGATGCCGGGCAAGCTGCGCGCGCGGCTGGCGGGGTTCGGCCTGATGGCCGATCAGGCGGAGACCGAGGTGCGCCGCCTGTCGGGCGGGCAGAAGGCGCGGCTGTCGCTGCTGCTGGCGACGCTCGACGCGCCGCACATGCTGATCCTCGACGAGCCGACCAACCACCTCGACATGGAAAGCCGCGAGGCGCTGGTCGAGGCGCTGGCGGGCTATTCCGGCGCGGTGATCCTGGTCAGCCACGACATGCACCTGCTGAGCCTGGTCGCCGACCGGCTGTGGCTGGTCAAGGACGGCGCCGTCGCGCCCTACGAGGAAGACCTGGAGGCCTACCGCGCCTTCGTGCTGACCTCCGACGCCCCGGCCAAGCCCGCCGAGGAAAAGCAGAAGCCGAAGCCCAAGCGCGCCTCGCGCGACGAGATTCTGGCGCTGCGCTCCGAAGTGCGCAAGTGCGAATCCCGGCTGGAGAAGCTGACCGAGATGCAGGACAAGCTGGCGACCAAGCTGGCCGATCCCGAGCTCTACGAGCCCGCCCGCGCCGGGGACCGCGCCGTCTGGCAGAAGAAATATGCCGAGGTGATGGACGGCATCGACCGCGCCGAGGCGCTGTGGATGGACGCCCAGGAAAAGCTGGAAGCGGCCGGGGGCTGACCGCTCCCGGCACCGCCGGCCAGCGCCCGGGAGTCGCTGCTCCGCTGCGCGGACTGCAACATTAACTTCACATTTTCATCAGCTTGCCATCAAAGAGCGGTCCTAGACGGGCGGCAGTTGCATTTGACAAACTGCCTCCGGAGGCCCGATCATCGCACCCAAGAGCCTGGCGCTTGCCGCGCTGGCGGCGGCGGCCGCGGCCCCTGCCCTTGCGGCCAGCTTCGACACGCTCGGCGGTGCCGCGCCGTTGGTGATCGCCCATTGCTGCGCGTCCGGCTACCTGCCCGAGCACACGCTCGGCGGCTACGAGCTGGCCATCGAGATGGGCGCCAACATCGTCGAGCCGGATGTCGGCACCACCGCCGACGGCCAGCTGGCGTCATGCATGACAGCTCCCTGGCGCGCACCACCAATGTCGACGACCTCTTCGCGCCGCGCAACGGCGGCTATGCCCTGGGAGATTTCACCCTGGCAGAGATCGAGACCCTGACGGTCGAGCTCTACGGCACCGCCGCGGAGACCCATCCCGGCTTCGTCCCGTCGATGGCCGATCCCTACAAGGTCACGACCTTCGCGGAAGTCCTCGGCCGCGTGAACGGCTACAACGCCGCCAACGGCACCACGATCGGCGTCCATCCGGAATCCAAGCCGCCCTCCACCAGCGCGCAGAACGCCGCCATCGTCCAGGCGATGCACAATCACGGCTTCACCGGCGCGGACCGGAACAGCTACATCCGGACCTTCGACCATCTCGCCGGCTTCGAGATCGTCGGCCCGGAATCCGGCCTGGGCATGGAGGTGCCGGTCGCCGCGCTCGGCTAGCGATGGAGAGCGGCGGCACCTTCGGCGTGCATGACTACGTCACCGGCGCCTTCACCGACCTGGCCAGCATGTCCGGCATCCCCGGCGGCGCCGGCGTCTCGCTGGGCAGCCCCGCCCTGACCGCGGAATTCATCGCCGCTGCCCATGCGCCGGGGCTGGAGGTCCATGCCTGGACCTTCTCCACGATGGATCCGGATGGCGCGATGGCGCAGTACCTGGACCATATCGGCATGGGGCTGGACGGGATCTTCCCGAACCATCCCGATCTCGCCGCGGCCGCGGTCTGGCAATACGCGGCCATTCCGCTGCCCGCTGCCCTGCCGGCGCTGCTGGCCGGGCTCGGCCTGCTCGGCGCGCTGAGCGCCCGGCGCCTGGCAAGAACCGGCAGCGCCCGCAGGTGGCGCCGTCCCCACGCGGAGCGATCCGGTCGCCTGCGGCGTGCCGCCCGGAGGCATCACTGTTTCGTGATCGGCAGGACGGCAACGGTCCGCGCATCCCGCGCTGCGGGAACTGGCTTGGCGCGCCAGACGTAGTATGATCATGGCCATGTCGCTGCTTCGCACCGCGCTCATCCACCTGCTCCTGATCGCGCTCCTCCCCTGGGGCGCCTGGATGCATGCCGTCCGCGCCGCCGAGGCGGGGCCGCTCCGCGCCATCGTCGCGGAAGCCGTGGAGGCGCGTGCGCCGTCGGCACCCAAAAGCGCCTCGACCCTGACCCGCTGCCGGATTTCCGGGCTTCCCGGAACGGCCTGCAGCTTCGATCCCGGCCATCTGGCGCGGGATCCGGTCGCGGCAATGCCCGCGCTGCAGCTGCCGCGTCCCGATCCCGATCTGAGGCTCTGGGCAAAGCACGATCCCGCCGGGCTGCTCGACCCTCCGCGGCGTGGCTGATCCGCCGCATCACGACCATCAGATCAGTTCATGAGAGACCCCCAAATGCTCACCCGACGTACCTTCATCGCCACGGGCGCGGCCGCGAGTCTGTCCGCCTGCGCCCAGACCCAGCCCGTCCAGCCGATCGCCCAGTCACCGGAGTTCCGCGAGGCGACCCCCAAGCTTCCGGATTTCTACGGCCCCGTGGACGACAAGTTCTACATCCCGGCCGTGCCCGAGGGCGTGGTGCCCCAGCGGCTCTGGCGCCAGGTGGTGGCCAATCCCTTCCCGGAATACCAGCAGGGCACGATCGTCGTCGATCCGGATGCTGGCTACCTGCACCTGATCCAGGAAGACGGCAACGCGCTGCGCTACGGCGTCGGCACCGGCGCTGCGGGCCGCGAATGGGACGGCGACGCAGTGGTGCAGTTCACCCGCTCCTGGCCGCGCTGGACCCCGCCCGACACGCTGATCGCCCGCATGCCGAAATACGAGCCCTACTCCGCCGCGAACGGCGGCATGGACGGCGGCCCGGGCAACCCGCTGGGCGCGCGCGCGCTCTACCTGTTCCAGGACGGCAAGGACACGCTCTACCGCATCCATGGCGGCTGCGAACCGCAGTATCTGGGCAAGGCCGTGTCCTCGGGCTGCATCCGCATGCTCGACCAGGACGCAATCGACATCCAGACGCGCGTCTCGCCGCATGCCACCGTGGTGGTTCTGCCCTCCTACAAGACCGGCCTCGACGTCCCTGTCTACTGACCCGGCAGTCCCGCGCCCCGGCCCCGCGCCGGGGCCGGATCCCGGCCCGGCAGCTTGACAGGACCGGTTCCGCCGGAAAAGCTGGTGCGGAACCCTCAGCCGGACCGGACATCTCCAGGGACCTACATGCCGCGGAAATCCTCCCCATCCGAAACGGGGCCCACCCCGTGACCGGGCGCCGCGACGCGGCCCGCCAGGCCGCAGTTGGCGGGGCCTAGCTGCCATGGATGCCGGGACCTTCGTCACCGCCTTCACCACGCTCTTCGTGATGATCGACCCGATCGGCCTCGCGCCGATCTTCATCGCGCTGACCCAGGGCATGGACAAGCGCCACCGCATGCGCGTCGCCGCCCGCGCCTGCGCCATCGGCCTCGGCATCCTCGTGCTCTTCGCGCTGGTCGGCATGTCGATCCTGGAGGCCGTGGGCATCACCCTTCCGGCCTTCCGCATCGCGGGCGGGCTGCTGCTGTTCCTGATCGCCATGGAGATGCTGTTCGAGCGCCGCACCCGGCGCCGCGAGGACAAGGAGGAGGAGGCCCCCGACGACCCCTCCGTCTTTCCCATCGCCACGCCCTTCATCGCCGGGCCCGGCGCGCTGGCCGCGACGGTGCTGCTGACCAGCGGCGAGAATGCCAGCTGGGCGGTCACCCTGACCGTGCTCGCGGCGATGATCTCGGTCGTGGCCATCGTGCTGGCCTTCTTCTCCGTCGCCGGGCTGATCGAGCGGCTGCTCGGCCGCACCGGGATCATGGTCGTGTCTCGGCTGCTGGGCATGCTCCTGGCGGCGCTGTCGGTGCAGTTCGTGCTCGACGGGCTGGCCCTGGCGGGGATCGGCGCGCGGTACCTCGGCGGATGAGGCTCGCAGCCGCGCCCGCGCGTCCCCATATCAGCGGCAGCGCTGTGGAAGGATGCCCATGACCGAAGACCAGATTGCCCATCTCGCGAAGAAGCTGATCCTCCTCGCGGTGATCGGCGGCGCGCTGCTGTTCGCCTTCCGCGGCAAGATGCTGGCGGCGCTGCGCCAGGCGGTGATCTGGGGGCTGCTGTTCCTCGGCGTGACCGTGGGATACGCGCTCTGGCAGGACGTGCAGCACGGGCTGCCGCAGACCCAGTTCTTCACCTCGGTCGGCCAGGTCTCGGTGCCGCGCGGCCCGGACGGGCACTACCACCTGACGATGCAGGTGAACGGCACGCCGCTCAGCTTCATCGTCGATACCGGCGCCAGCGACATCGTGCTGAGCCTCGAGGACGCGCGCAAGATCGGCATGGACACGGACAGGCTCGCCTTCTTCGGCAACGCGCGCACGGCCAACGGCACGGTGGAGACCGCCAAGGTGGTGCTGAAGGAGGTAAAGATCGGCGACATCACCGACCGCAACGTGCCCGCGCGGGTCAATGCCGGCGAAATGACCGGATCGCTGCTGGGCATGCGCTATCTGGAAAGCTTCGCCGCCATCGAGATCCGCGACGGCCGCATGACGCTGACCCGCTAGCTGCCGCGGGGGGCGCCGGAACCGCAGGACGATGGTGGCGCCGTGCGGGCCGAAGGACGGAACTGCCCTAGAGCGGCAAATCCGCCGAGATGCACCTCTCCGGGAATATCCGCGCAAGCGGATGCGCCAAGGCGCATGACGCTGCGTCCGACAGGACCAGGGGAGCCTCCTGTCGGCAATCTCCCTGTCCAAATCGTCCGTCATGAACTGGGTCAGACATGGTCAGCTTGGAGTTCCGCCCGCCGCCGCAGCGCAAGCGGCATGAGTTGCAGCCCCTTCTTGCGCCAGGGCGTGCCGACAGGCGGAGATGCCGCCGCATTGCGCCACGGCCCCAAGGCGGGATCGGCAAAATTTTCCTCGGCTGCCCATAGCGTGTCGCATGTCCGGCGCGACGGACCGGACTAGGCGAACAGGGCATGACGGATCCGGAGCAGTTGCGCCACGACCATCCGGTTCTCGCCTGCTGCTGTCCCGGATGCGGGCATATTGGAGGACATTAGCTGAGCCGCAAGGATTGCTGCCCCGGCCGCGTCAGGCGTTGCCGCATTCCCATGGCAAATCTTCCCCTTGCCGGACCGCGAACGCGTCTTTGGCGCGGGGACATTCCGATGGCCCGCAAACCTTACCCCGTTGCGCCGGGCCGGGCGCAGGGGCAGCCGGAGATCGCGGATGACGGGCAGATCGTGGCGCTGCCGCAGCAGCGGAGCCCGTTCGCCATCACGCAGCAGCATTTCCCGGCTGCGCTGTCGCAGGGCGGCGGCTGGCCGCCGGCGGAGGGTCCGGTGGCCGGAACCGCCCCTGCCGAGGCCAGCAGCAGGGCGAGGGACAGGAAGGCAAGGGCATGGCGGATCATCGGCATCACCAGTTCGGCGGGAAATCGGAGTCGTAGTCGAAGGCCGCGGCCAGCAGAAGATGCACGAAGAAATCGCGGATCTGCGGCTGCTGGCGGCGCGGATAGTACTGCAGCAGCTGCTTGAGCTGCGGCATGTCGTTCGACACCACCTCGCGCAGCGCGTCGCGCCACAGGTAGTAGCCGACATGGTCCACGATCCGCCAGAACCGCCCGGTCCGGACGATCTGGGCGTCACGGGTGGAGGCGAAGGCGACGTTGCCGTAGCGCTCCAGGTACCGCTCCGAGAAGGACTCGTCGGCGTCCAGGCTCTCGTAGCCGTCTGTGAGGTCGTAGTAGAAGAGCGTGATCGACGAGGGCTTCTCGGGCGTGCCGGCACCGTCGCATTGCACCCGCGAGACGATGTCGAACACCCACAGCTTCTTCTCCTCTCCCTCCAGCGGGATCGGCTGCACGAAATAGGTGCTGTAGGCGAGGAAGACATTCTCCGGGATGGTCGCGGTGAAGCGGGTCGCCCTGGCCCGCGCCGCGTCCACCGAGAGCTTCAGCGCATCCAGCGGGATGACCTTGCCCAGGTCGAAGCCCGCCGCGCCGCCGAGCGTCAGGCTGTTGGTCTCCTCGATCTTCTGGCCGCAGCGCTTCTCGCTGCCCAGCTGCACCGTCAGGATCTGGCGCATCGTCTCGGCGACGTGCTCGGCCGACAGCGCCTCCGGATCGAAATCCTGGGTGCTCTCGCCGAAGCGCCGGTGGTACGACCCCCAGAGCCCGTCGCCGAAACGTTCCTCCGCCCAGGCGGTGTCGACCACCTTGAACCCGGCCAGCGAAGACACGCCGTCCTCCCCGGCGGCGATCTCGCTGCACAGCGACAGGTAGACGGCCACGTCCTGATGGCGGGTTCCGCCGGCCTTCCAGGGTGTGACCGGGAACGGCGTGCAGACATCCTTCATCGCGTTGCGTTGCGACGACTCGTCCTCGTAGCGCACCGCGGGCAGCAGCGGATCGCGGTAGAGCCTGGCGTATTCCGCCAGCGCCTTCTGCGCCTTGGGGTTCTGGCTGGCCGCCGAGGCATAGCCGCCGAGCGCCGAGATGTCGTAGCGGCAATTAGCCGAGGGACAGGCGATCTGCCGTCCGTCCGCCAGCGTCCAGGGGGCGAGATTGCCGCCGCAGGTATCCTCGTGGTTGCACATGAAGGCCTTGGCGGCGGAATCGGGCAGGATGTAGGTGGTGTTCTCCGCCATCTCGGTGATGTCCTCCAGCGGGAGGATCTTGCGGTGCCCGTATTCGGTCTCCACCAGGACCGGAGTGCCGCGGTGGTAGTTCGGCAGCTTGAGCTGGCGCAGCGGCTTCACCACCATGCCGATCGGATAGAATTCCTGCATCTCGTGGCCGAAGCGGCCGCAGGTCAGCCCGTCGAACTGGCCGAAGCGCGTGGTGAACCAGTACTTGCTGTCGCTGATCCGAGACGGCTGGGACGGGTCGTCGCGCCGGAAGAGATCGAAGAGCGCCGCGAAATTGACCGTCAGGATGCGCCCCTCGGCGCTTTCCTTTTCCTCGACCAGTTCGGCGCAATAGGTTTTCGCAGCGGCCGGAGTGCCCGCCGCCAGCAGTGAAGCCAGTCCTGCCGCCGCCAATGCGGCCCGGACCATCCGCTCCGGAAACACCATCGCCAAATCTCCGTCTCCGGAGACAAGCCGCGGAGGGCCCGTCCCGGACAAAAATAATTGACGTTAGGTTAACATCCGTCGGCGGGCATGGGAAGGCCATTTCCGCCGCGGCCCGGCAGGCTTGCTCAGCCCGCCGTGCTCATCTTGCGTTCCCAGCGGCCGTCATCCTGCGCCCAGTACTCGGCGACGGTGCCGGCGCCCGTCAACGCGCGCCACTGGGCGCGCGCGGCAGTCAGCTGCATGTCGTCATGGCCGTCGAAAAGGATGCAGACGCGCTCCATCCGCGCCGCCTCCTCCGCGGTGACCTCGGCCGCGTCGATCGCCATCAGGCAGGCGGTTCCCGGCCGCGCCTCGGAAGAGGTGGTCAGCAGCACCGGCTGGCGGGCGTCATGCGCCCCGCCCTCCAGCCCGTGCGGCAGGAAACCTTCCTCGGCGCCCAGCCAGAGCCGGTCGTCGAGCGTTTCCAGCCGCGCCCGGTCGCGGCCCCGCAAGTCGACCTGCCAGCCCGCCTCCAGAGACCGTTCCAAGAGCCGCGGCAGCGTGGCCTCGAGCGGCGTCCCGGTCAGGTGGTAGAACATGGCGCGGCCCACGCTATCAGGCCTCGAACCGGTCCCGGATCATCCGGTCGAGCGACAGCACGCCCCAGCCGGTGCAGCCCTTGGGCGAGAGCACGGAATCCGTCTTGATCGCCGCGACGCCGGCAATGTCGAGATGGATCCAGGGCGTCCCGTCCTTGACGAAGCGCTGCAGGAACTGCGCCGCGGTGATCGAGCCCGCCGGACGCCCCGCACTGTTCTTGATGTCGGCGATGGAGGACTTGATCATCCTGTCGTAGCCGGGCGCCAGCGGCATGCGCCAGGCGCCCTCGCCCTCGGCCTTCGCGGCCGCCAGGAAGTCCGCGGCGAAGGCGTCGTCATTGGAATAGGTCGCGGCCATCTCGTTGCCGAGCGCGACGATCGCCGCGCCGGTCAGGGTCGCCAGATCGACGATGGCGGCAGGCTTGTAGGTCTCCTGCGCGTACCACAGCACGTCGGCCAGCACGAGCCGCCCCTCGGCATCGGTGTTGTTGATCTCGACCGTGGTGCCCTGGGCCGAGGCCACGACATCGCCCGGCCGCGTCGCCATGTGCGAGGGCATGTTCTCCACCAGCCCGACGAAGCCGATCACGTTCGCCTTTGCCTTGCGCAGCGCCAGCGCCCGCATCACGCCGGAGACGACGCCCGCGCCGCCCATGTCCATGGTCATCTCTTCCATGCCCTGGGCGGGCTTGAGGCTGATGCCGCCGGTATCGAAGACCACGCCCTTGCCGACCAGCGCCAGCGGCGCCTCGCCGCCGCCGCCGTTCCAGCGCATCACCACGACGCGCGACGGGCTGGCCGAGCCCTGCCCGACCGCCAGCAGCAGCCGCATGCCGAGCTTCTCCATCGCCGCCTCGTCGAGGATGTCGATCTCCAGCCCGAGCTCTTCCATCGCCTCGAGCTGGGCGGCGAACTCCAGCGTGCCCAGGACGTTCGCCGGCGCCGAAGTCAGGTCGCGGGCGAAGAACACGCCCTCGCAGACCGCCGCCTGGTCCCCGGCCTCGGCGGCGACTTCCTCGGGCTTCGCGACCATCATGGTCACGTCGCCCTGCGCCTCGGCGGGCTTCGACCTCATGTCGCCATAGGCATAGGCGCGCAGCGCCAGGCCGAAGGCCAGCTCCGCGGCATTGCCGATCGGACCGGCCAGCACCAGCACCGGCTTCGTGCCCTTGGCGCGGGCGATCGCGGAACCGGCGGCGCGGGCATCGGCGACGCGCGGCTTGCGGCCGAGCTTGACCACCTGCACCGCATCCGCCGCCATGCCGGCCGGAAAGCCCATCTCCAGCGCCTCGGCGGTGCCGAGCGCCGCGAAGGCCGGGCTGGAGGCCGCCCGTTCGAGCGCGCCCTTGGTCAGCCGGTTGACCCGGCGCCCAAGCTGGTCCAGACGGCCGTCGGCGGTGACGAAGGTCACGACCCGCCCCTCGAAAGTGGCCAGAAGTTCCAGGTCGGGCTCGCGGAAATGGATGCTTGCAGGTGTCGTCATGTCACGTCCTTGGTCTGTCACGCGGACCCTAGCCCGGCCCGGAAGGATTGGCCAGTTAGGAGTTTTCCCCTCCCGGGCAATCCTATAGGGTGCGGGCAAAACGGAGAAACGAGGGCAGCGCATGGGACGGTTTGACAGATACCTGCTGTCACAGCTCATGCTCGTCTTCGGCTTCTTCGCGCTGGTGCTGGTGGGCGTCTACTGGATCAACCGCGCGGTCATCCTGATCGACCAGTTCATGGGCGCGGGCGGCTCCGGCATCCTGGTGCTGGAACTGACGCTGCTGACGCTGCCGACCCTGGTCAAGCTGGTGCTGCCGATCGCCGCCTTCCTGGCGGTGATCCAGGTGTGCAACCGGCTCTATTCCGAAAGCGAGCTGGTGGTCGTGCAGGCGACCGGATTCTCGGGCTTCCGCCTGGCGCGGCCGGTCCTGGTCTTCGGCTGCATCGCCGGGCTGCTGATCGGGGTGCTGGCGCATGTGCTGGTGCCGGTCTCGATGTCGCGTCTCAACGACAAGGAGGCGGCGCTGGCCGATGCGGCCTCGTCGCGGCTGCTGGTGCCCGGCACCTTCCAGCATCCGGTCAGCGGGGTGACGATCTACGTGCGCGAAATCGACGCCGAGGGCGTGATCCGCGGCCTGATGATCTCGGACCGGCGCGACCCCGAACAGGCGGTGACCTACACCGCCGAGCAGGCGCTGTTCCTGCGAGACGACACCGGGCCGAAGCTGGTCATGCTCGACGGCATGGCGCAGACGCTCGACATCGAGACGGAGCGGCTGGCGATCACCCGGTTCAGCGACTTCACCTTCGCCGTCGACGGGCTGGTCGGCGCGCCGTCCGAGCGCAGGCTCGATCCGCGCCAGGTCTCCACCCCGCGGCTGCTGGCGGCCTCCGAAAGGCTGCAGCAGCAGACCCGCCGCGACACCGCCTGGCTGCGCCGCGAGGCGCACATGCGCTTCGCCGAAAGCACGCTGACCCCGGCGCTCTGCGTCATGGGATTCTCGGCGCTGCTCCTGGGCACCTTCAGCCGGTTCGGGCTGTGGCGCCAGATCGTCCTGGCCGTCCTGCTGGTCGTGGTGGTCAAGGTCTTCGACAATGCCGCCGCCGACATCGCCAAGCGCGCGCCTGCCGCCTGGCCGGTGATCTATGCGCCCAGCCTGCTGGCCGGGGCGATCGCGGTGCTGCTGCTGTGGCTGGGCGGCGGGCGGCTGCATGCGCTGAGCCTCGCGCTGAAGCGGCGGAGGCGCGCGGCATGATCCTGCATTTCTATTTCGCGCGGAAATACCTGACGATCTTCTCGATGATCCTGGCAGGCTTCACCGTCTTCATCTGGCTCGTCGACCTGCTGGAGCACATCCGCCGCTACGACGCCTCTGACCTGGGCTTCCTGCGGCTGAGCTATCTCGCCGCGCTGCACCTGCCGGAAGTGCTCTACCAGGTTCTGACGCTGGTGGTGCTGCTGAGCACGGTGACGATGTTCATCACGCTGGCGCGCACCTCCGAGCTGGTGGTCACCCGCGCCACCGGGCGCTCGGCGCTGCGCAGCCTGATCTCGCCCGCGGCCACCGCCTTCGTGCTGGGCTGCCTCGTCGTCGCGCTGGCCAATCCGCTGGTCTCGGTCTCGTCGAAAGCCTACGAGCGCGAGATCAACCGCCAGGCTGGAAACGAGCGCGTGCTGTCGGTCTCCAAGGAGGGGCTGTGGCTGCGCCAGGGCGTGGACGACCGCCAGACCGCGATCCGCGCCACCCGCACCAACCTGGACGGCACCGTGCTCTACGACACGGTGTTCTACGGCTTCGACCGCGACGGCACGCCGGTCTACCGCATCAATGCCGCCGAGGCGGCGCTGACCGCGAAGGGCTGGGCGCTGAAGAACGCCAAGATCTGGGACCTCGACAATGACGAGATCCCCGAAGCCACGGCCGAGACCGCCGAGAGCTACCTGCTGCCCTCCGACCTGACGCCGGAGCAGATCCGCGACAGCTTCGGCACGCCGTCGTCGATCTCGATCTGGGCGCTGCCGGCCTTCATCCGCCAGCTGGAGGCGGCGGGCTTTTCGGCGCGCAACCACATCGTCTGGTTCCAGGCGGAGCTGGCGCGGCCGCTGAGCTTCGTCGCCATGGTCTTCATCGGCGCGGTCTTCACGCTGCGCCACACGCGGATGGGGCGCACGGGCCTGATGGTGCTGCTTGCGGTGCTGTCTGGCTTCCTCGTCTATTTCATCGCCAACCTGACCCAGCTGATGGGGCAGAACGGCCAGCTCCCGGCGGCGCTCGCCGTCTGGAGCCCCTCCATCGCGGCGATCTGCCTGGCCATCGCCGCGCTCCTGCATTTCGAGGACGGATGACCCCGACCCCTTCCCCCCGCCCCCGGAGCTTCCTCGCCGCCGCGCTCCTGGCCTTCTCCCTTGCCGCCGCGGCCCCCGCCGCCGCGCAGGAGGGCCCGGTGACCCTGGTGGCGGATTCCGTCGTCGTCGAGGACGGCAGCGTGCTGACCGCCGAAGGCTCGGTCGAGGTCTTCTCGGACGGCATCCGCATGACCGCCAGCCGCCTGACCTACGACCAGGAGGCGAACCGGCTGTCGGTCGAGGGACCGATCACGCTGAGCGACGGGCCCGGCACGCTGGTCATCGCCGATGCCGCCGACCTGTCGGCCGACCTGCGCGAGGGCATCGTCGAGGGCGTGCGGATCATCCTCGGCCAGCAGGTGCAGATCGCCGCCAGCTCGGCGCAGCGCCAGCAGGGCCGCTTCACCGACCTGCGCGACGGCATCGCCACCAGCTGCGAGATCTGCACCCCCGGCGAAACGCCGATGTGGCACATCCGGGCGCGGCGGGTGATCCATGACGAGGAGCGCAAGCGGATCTACTTCCAGCACGCGCAGTTCCGCATCTACGGCATTCCGGTGGCCTACCTGCCGGCGATCTCCACGCCCGAGCCGGGCGTCGAGCGCGCCCGCGGCTTCCTCGTGCCCTCGATCGAGAGCTCCAACCTCTACGGCAACGGCATCAAACTGCCCTATTTCGTGCCGCTGGGCGACCATGCCGACCTGACCTTCACGCCCTTCTACGCCACCGATTTCGGCGGCAAGGAGACCAAGACGCTGGAGGGCCGCTACCGCCAGGCCTTCGCCACGGGCGACATCCAGTTCGACGGCGCCGTCACCCAGGACACGATCGAGCCCGGCACCCGCGCCTACCTGTTCGGCACCGGCCAGTTCGACCTGCCCTGGCAGACGAAGCTGTCCTTCGGCGTCCAGCTCGTCACCGACGACACCTACCTGAACGACTACGACTACTCCGGCGCGGACCGGCTTAAGAACCGCCTGTCGTTGACCCGGATCGTCGGCGACAGCCGTGCCGAGGGCTCGGTCACGGTGTTCCATTCGCTGCGCGACGACGAGGACAACGACACCATCCCGACGCTGACCGGCAATGCCCGCTACGACCGCCGCTGGCAGGTCGACGGCGTGCCGGGCTATGTCGATTTCGCGCTGATCGGCCACGGCCACGAACGCACCTCCACCGAGGACATCGTCGGCCGCGACATGGCGCAGGGCCGCGCCTACCTGCGCTGGGGCAACGAGGCGACCTTCGGCCCCGGCATCCGGCTGGCCGCGGATGCCCGCGCCATCGGCGACGTCAAGCACATCATCCAGGACAGCCGCTACGAAAGCTACCAGGCGGCGCTGACCCCGGGCGCCTCGGTCACCGCCTCGCTGCCGATGAAGAAGGCCGGAAAGGATGGCGTGTCCTACCTGTTGGAGCCGATGGCCCAGGCGGTCTGGGTCGGTCCCTACGACATCGACAGCCCCAATGACGACAGCACCCAGCCGGCCTTCGACCTGGGCAACCTGATGGGCTACCAGCGCTTCCCCGGGCTCGACCGGGTCGAGGACGGGCTGCGCGCGAACCTGGCGCTGCGCTGGCAGCGCTACGCGCCGTCGGGCTGGACGCTGGGGCTGACCGGCGGCCGGGTGCTGCGCGCCCAGGCCGACGGCTCGTTCTCGCCGGGCACCGGGCTTGCCGGGACGCGGTCGGACTGGCTGACCCAGATCGACGTCGACTACGAGGCGCTGAAGCTGCGCAACCTGGCGCTGATCGCCGACAACGGCTCGGTCACGCTGAACGAGCTGCGGCTGGCCTACATCTCGACGAAATTCGACCTTGCCGCGGGCTATGTCTGGCAGATCGAGGACCCGGCGCTGAACCAGGACGAGGATCTGAGCGAGGCGACCTTCGACGGCACCTACCGGATCAGCGACGCCTGGGAGGCGCAGATGGATCTGCGCCGCGACCTGATCTCGTCGCGCACGACGCGCGCGGGCTTCGGTCTGACCTGGCGCAACGAATGCGTCAGGGTTGATCTTTCCGGCGCGCGGCGTTTTAGAAACAACGACGGCGCCGAACCGACCTATACCTACGGGCTGACCGTGTCGCTGACCGGGTTCGGCACGGGCGGGTCGGACAGCCGCCCCCGCACCGGCCGGTGTTCATGATGAGGACGAGCGTATGCTGAAGAAACTCCTGCAGGGCGCCGGCGCGGCGCTGGTTCTTTCCCTTGCCGCGCTGGCCCAGCCGGCCGGAGCGCAGTCGCCTTTCGACCCGGTGGTGCGCGTCAACGAAAGCGTCATCACCCGCTTCGAGGTCGAGCAGCGGATGCAGTTCCTGACAGTGCTGCGCCAGTCCGGCCTGACCCGCGACGGCGTGATCGACGCGCTGATCGACGAGCGGCTGGAACTGGCCGAGGCCGCGCGGCTCGACGTGACCCTCAGCGAGGACCAGCTGCAGCAGGCGATGGAGGAATTCGCCTCGCGCGCCAACCTTTCGGCCGACGAATTCGTCGCCGCGATCGCCCAGCAGGGCGTGGACCCGGAGACCTTCCGCGACTTCGTCCGCGCGGGCACCGCCTGGCGCGATGTCGTGCGCAGCCGCTACGCCTCGCAGGCGCGGGTCTCTGACGAGGAGATCGACCGCGCCATCGCGCTCGGCACCGGCCAGGGCTCGGTCCAGGTGCAGCTCGCGGAAATCGTGCTGCCGCTGCTGCCCGAAACCGCCGGGCTGGTGCGCGAGCAGGCCGACGCGATCCAGCAGATGAAGGGCTTCGACGAATTCTCCCGCGCCGCGCGCGACCTCTCGGCCTCGCCCTCTGGCGATTCCGGCGGCGCGCTCGGCTGGATGCCGCTGTCGAACCTGCCCGAGCAGATCGCGCCGCTGATGCTGTCGATGGCGCCGGGGGACGTGACCCCGCCGCTGCCGCTGCCGAATGTCGACGCGATCGCGCTGTTCCAGCTGCGCGGCCTGCGCGACTCGCGTCCCGGCGTCATGCAGAACGTCACGCTCGACTACATGCTGCTGCGCACGCCGCAGGGCGCCGCCCCGGCCGAAATGGCGCGGCTGGAGCCGCTGGTGAGCACCTGCGACTCGATCTACTCCCATGTCTCCGACCCGGGCGGAACCCGGATCGAGCATGTCACCGGGCCGCGCGCCGAGACTGCCGCGGGCGTGCGCGGGGTGATCGACCGGCTCGACCCGCTGGAAATGGCGGTGCTGCCGGGCAATTCCGCCGTGGTGATGCTGTGTGCGCGCACGCCGATCGCCGGAGCGGATCTCAGCCGCGACGACCTGCAGCGGCGGCTGTTCTCGCGCAAGCTCGAGGACCTGGCCAACGGCTACCTCGCCGAGCTGCGCGCCAACGCCTTCATCGAGCGGCTGTGATGGCCCGCGCCCCGATTGCCCTGACCTGCGGCGAGCCCGCCGGGGTGGGTCCGGAGCTTGCGCTGCTGGCGCAGGCCCGGCTCGGCAGCGAATTGCCGTTCTTCTGGATCGGCGATCCCCGCCACCTGCCCGAAGGCGCGCTCTGGCACGAGATCGCCTCTCCTGCCGAGGCCATGGAGCCCGCGGGAAGCCTGGCCGTGCTGCGCCACGATTTCGCCGGGGCCGCCGTCCCGGGCCGCCCCGACCCGAAGAACGCGCTCGGCGTGATCGAGGCGATCGCCCGCGCGGTCCGTTTGGTGCAGGGGGGCGGGGCCTCGGCGGTCTGCACGCTGCCGATCCACAAGAAGGCGCTGAAGGACGGGGCGGGCTTCGCCTTCCCCGGGCATACCGAGTATCTCGCCCATCTCGCGGGCACGGACCGGGTGGTGATGATGCTGGCCGCGCCGGAACTGCGCGTCGTTCCGGTGACGATCCACATCCCCGTCGCCGAGGTGCCGCGCGCGCTGACCGCGGAGCTGCTGGAAGACACCATCCGCATCACTGACGCCGCGCTGAAGCGCGATTTCGGCATTGCCGCCCCGCGGCTCGCCGTGGCCGGGCTGAACCCGCATGCCGGCGAAGGCGGCGCAATGGGCCGCGAGGAGATCGAGCTGATCTCGCCCGCGCTCGAACGGCTGCGCGCCGAGGGCATCGGCCTTGCCGGTCCGTCCTCGGCCGACACGATGTTCCACCCGGCGGCGCGTGCCCGCTATGACGCGGCGATCTGCATGTATCACGACCAGGCGCTGATCCCGATAAAGACGGTCGATTTCGCGGGAGGCGTCAACGTCACGCTGGGCCTGCCCTTCATCCGCACCTCGCCGGATCACGGCACCGCCTTCGACATCGCCGGGACAGGCACCGCCGATCCGACCTCGACCATCGCGGCGCTGCGCCTCGCCTGGAAGATGGCCGGGCGGAGGGCCGCGGCATGAGCGGCATCGACAGCCTGCCGCCCTTGCGCGAGGTGATCGCCGAGCACGGGCTTTCGGCGCGCAAGTCGCTGGGGCAGAACTTCCTGCTGGACCTGAACCTGACGGCCAAGATCGCGCGCTCGGCGGGCGACCTGACCGGCTGCGACGTGCTGGAGATCGGCCCCGGGCCGGGCGGGCTGACCCGCGGGCTGCTGGCCATGGGGGCCCGCCGCGTGGTGGCGATCGAGAAGGACACCCGCTGCCTGCCCGCGCTGCAGCAGATCGCCGAGGCCTATCCGGGGCGGCTGGAAGTCATCTCGGGCGATGCCCTGGAGGTCGACTGGGCAGCGCATCTGAACGGGCCGATCCGGGTCTGCGCCAACCTGCCCTACAATGTCGGCACCGAGCTGCTGGTGCGCTGGCTGACGCCGGAGACCTGGCCGCCGCTGTGGCAGAGCCTGACGCTGATGTTCCAGCGCGAGGTGGCCGAGCGGATCGTGGCTGCGCCCGGATCGAAGGCCTACGGGCGGCTGGCGCTGCTGGCGCAGTGGCGCGCCGAGGCCCGGATCGTGATGGACCTGCCCGCCCGCGCCTTCACCCCGCCGCCCAAGGTGAATTCCGCCGTGGTGCATGTCACCGCCCTGCCCGAGCCGCGCTATCCGGCCCCGGCCGAAGGCCTGTCGAAAGTCGTGGCGGCCGCGTTCAACCAGCGCCGCAAGATGCTGCGCTCCTCGCTGAAGGGCTACGCGCCGGATATCGAGGCGAAGCTGGAAGAGGCCGGGATCGATCCGACCGCACGGGCCGAGACCGTCTCTCTGGAGCGCTTCTGCGCGCTGGCGCGGGTGCTGGCGCGGCGCTGACCCTGCCGGCCCGCGGCGGCCGGATCAGCCGGGCTGGTCGCGCGTCCACCAGCCGGCGAAGGCATCCTGGGAGCCGTTGATCTCGGCCAGGGTTTCCGCCCGGTCTGCGACCAGCCGCACCAGATCGCCGTCGAAGCTGCGGAAGCGCAGGCTGGCCGGCCCCCCGCGGGCCGCAAGCCGGGCGCGCAGCATGCCGACCGCCACGCGTTCGCCGAAGCGCAGCCCGTCGAAGCAGTCGGAATGGTAGCTCACCCCGGCCATCATGCCGCCCATGGCGACATTCGCGGCCAGCTTGTCGAGCTCGCCGGTGACGGTCAGCTCCGGCGCGTCCGGCACTGCCTCGAGCAATGTGCCGCCCGCGGCGGCCCGGAAGACGCCGCCCATGCCGATGCCGGCCATCGTCCTGTCCTGCCAGCCGCCGCCCGCGCGGAACATCGACAGGCAGGCCTTGATCACCGTCACGCAGGCCCCGGCCGCCGCCGCATGGCCCGAACCGTAGGACGGCGTCATCGGCGATCCCTCGATGAAGGCCTGCGGCAGCAGCCAGGATGCGGCGAGCCAGCCGGGGTTGCCCCGGCCCGCCAAGGGATTGGCCACCTGCGCCAGCGACCGCGCGTTCATCGCCGCAACCGCAGCCGGAAGGCCCGTGGCGCCGAGCGCGGCAGCCATCTGCTCCGCCGCGCCTTCCTCCGCCCCCAGCCGGCCACCCCGGCCGTTGGCCGCCAGCGTCAGCACCCCGCCGATCTTCTCCGGCCGCGCCCGGCGGTGATGGCCGGATTTCTGCCGCTGCATCGCCTCCAGCGCCAGGCAGGAAACGTCGGCAAGAGCCGCCAGAAGTCCCGGCGCGCCGCACCCTGCCACCGCCCCCAGGCCCGGATCGGCAGGCAGCCCGTAGCTCAGCAGGATCAGCGCTGCGTTCAGCCCGGCCTGGAAGGGCCGGTCGGCGCGGACATGGGCCGCGAGGTCCCGAGGCGTCTCCGGAAAGAGCGGATCGGCCCGCAGCACCTGCAGCCCGGCCGGGTCCGCGCCGTTCTGCACGTCGAGCCAGCTGTGCCAGTCGCCCATGTAGTCGAGCCCCGGCGGGAAGCCCGTGCAGCGCTGGTCGATCGACTGCGCGCCATAGGCGATCCGGCCGGAGCGCGCCTGGCCCGCGCTGCCCTGCAGCAGGAATTGAGAGAGGTAGGGCCCCGGGCGGGCGCCGCAGGCTGCGCCGCGGAACGCGGACGCCCCGGACAGCGGACCGCCTCCCATGCCAAGCCGCACGGCGAGCCGGCGATGCGCCTGGCCGTCGAGATCGCCCGGTTCGGCCGCGAAATGCTCCAGCCGGTTCAGCGCGGCGATCACCTCTGCGGGCGAGACCCCGGCCGGTCCCGGCGACCCGGCTTCGGCCTCGATGTCGCAAAAGCGCATGTCGCGCAGCAAGGCGAGCCCGTAGAGTTCCGCCATTTCCGCGGCCAGTTCGTTGCTGCCCAGCCGCGGCGCAGGTGCCATGGCAAGACCGGCCGATGCCGATGCGGCGCCATCCTGCGCCTGTCCGGCCGGCGGGGGGGGCCGGAGCCGCCGCCCATGCGGCAGTCCGGCATGGCTGGTGCGGAAGGCATCCTCGCGCGCGACGGCGGCGGCGCGTTCGGGCGCCAGCGCCGCCAGGCCGTTGCTGTCATGGGGCAGTCCCTTTGCGAAGGCGGCCGCCGATGGCGGCGCATGGCCGGCCGCCCCGGGACAGGGCGGAACAGCGGCCCTGCCGCCGGAACGGCACGTGCGGCTTCCGCATCCGGAGTCCTGCAGCGCCGGTCCTTCGGCGGGCGGCCCCCGCCTGTCTTCGCTCATTCCGTCTTCTCCCTTGTCTCCCTCTGGGCGGTGCAGCCGCCGCCGCGGCGGGAAGGAGAAGCGTTTCGGACTGGCCTGTCCTCCGGCAGGGAAGCTCCGGAGGACCGCCTCGGCACGCGGCAGCGGTCTGCGGAAACAGCCTGGACCGCCAGGGGGGAAAGCAGCGTGAATCGCGGCCGCGCGGACGGTCCGCTAGATCAGGCCGGAGCGGGTCACCGCCATCAGTCCGGCGGCGCGCAGGGTGAAGACCGGGTAGCTGTCGCCGGCCATCAGGTCGAGCGAGAAATCGGGCTCGAGCGCGCGCAGCGCCTGCAGGCTGCGCAGCGCGGTCTCTTCCTCTCCCGCGTCATAGGCCAGCGCCGCCACGAAGCGGTGCGCGGCACGGAAGCTGGGCGCGCCCTGCACCGCCAGGATGCCCCAGCGCAGCGCGGCCCGCCGGTCGCCCACCCCGAGCGCGGACTTGGCGTTGCGGATATGGAAGAGCGGAGGCGCCAGCAGCGCCATCCGGTTGCTGCGCGCGGCATTCGCCTCGGCATGCGCCTCCTCGGCATGGCCGGTGAAGGACAGCGCGACGGACAGGCTCTGGCGCACGAAGGCATGGTCGGGATCGGCCCGCTTGGCCATCACCGCCAGTTCCAGCGCCATCTCGTCGCCATGGACCAGCCCGGCGGTCAGCGACGCGACCGACAGCGCGAAGGGATCCTGCGGCGACTGCTCCAGCGCGTGATGCGCCAGCCGGTCCGCCTCGTCGAGGCATTCGTGCGGATCGGCAACGAAGCGTTCCATCAGCTGGTTGTGCCGCACCATGGCGCGCAGCGCCAGGATGCCGCCGCTGCCGCCGCCCTCCTGCAGCACGGCAAGCTGCGCATCCGCCCGGGCCAGCCGGTCGCGGTCGAAGCTGAACACATCGGCGAAGGGGATCGCCGCCTCGGTCCGTCCCGGCCCGCCCGTTCCTTCCGCCCCGCGCAGCTTGGACGCGGCGGAGACCAGCGCGACGGTGGTCGCGGCCACCGCATCGGCCAGCATTTCGGCCAGCAATTCGTCCGGCGCGGCGAAGAACTGGGACCAGACCACCTTGCCGTCTTCCGCGCGGACCACCTGCGGCTGCAGGATGATCCGGCCGTATCCTCCCGCGGCCCGGCACCCCAGCAGAAGCCCCTCCGCCGGAGCGGCCGGGCCGGATTCGCAGATCTCGCCATGCATCAGCGGCGCCGCCCGGTGCGCCGCATCGCGCAGCAGCATTTCGGCATGGATCCGCTGTCCGTCCTCGGCGCAGTCGCAGGCCCCGATGGTGATCCGCACCGGCACGGCCGGACGGGACGGCGCGCGCCCCTCCGGCGGCGCCTCGGGCTCAGGCGGCCGGAAGGCCGGGCCCGGCGGCGCCATCGCCTGGCGGCAGTCGCGCAGCCAGTCCTCGAATTCCGGCTCGCGGATCGTGTCGAGATCGTCGCAGAACTCGGCCGGGCCGAACCCGTCCTGCGGCGAGGCGGACTCGACCGCGACGACGCTGCGGTCCAGCCCGACCCAACCGGTGCCGCCGAGGAAGATGTCCGCCCCGGCAGTCATCCGCAGCTTGCGCAGTTCCTGGCGGAGGCTCTCCTGTGCGCGCCCGCGGCTCCAGAGCAGCTCCATCAGCCGGGCGCGCTGGCAGCGCGCGCCGTGGGACATGGCCAGAACGGCAAGCAGTGCACGGGCCTTCACCGATTTCACGGGAAGTTCGGCCCCCTGGCCGTCGACGAGGCGCACGGGTCCCGCCAGGTGCAGAGTCAATCGATGCATGTTTCCAGGCGGCCGCCCCAATGAAAATGCCGGAACCTCGACGGTCAGGATCCAAAAATGTTTACGCTAGGTAATATGTAGTTAATAATCGGCATGCGCAAGACATTGCGGGCGCATTGATCGAATTCATTGGACCGAAAGAATGACTACATTTACCTCGAAGACTTCGAAAACTTCGAAGACCTCCAAGAGCGGGCGCAGTTCCGGCGCCAGCACCGCGCATGATTTCGACCATGCCGGCGGCGAGGACTCCATGCTGATCGGCGAGGCTCTGATCGCGACGCGGGACGGTCTGATCGGGGTGGAATCCGTACAAGTGACGCCACCCAGTGCGGGAGAATTGCCTACTTCCTATGATCCGGCAAAGCGGCTGTTCCGGCTCAGCGACAGCGAGCGTGACGCCGTGGTCAAGGCCGAGCTGGCGGAAACGATGCGCGTCTGCGTGACCAAGGAAATTCTTGGGACGGGAATTCCCGAAAAACCCGGGACGGAAGGCCCAAAGAAGCCAGGGACGGCAATCCCCGAGACTGTCGAGGTCCAGACGCTAGACCATGGCCAAAATGGGACCATGCAGCCCGTCGCCCGGATCACGCGTCCCCAGATCGCGGAGTTCCAGGCCGCACTCGAACTGGTCGCCGCGCATGCCGACCTGCGCGAGGACCGGCTGCCCGAGATCCACCTGCAGATGTCCGACCTGCTGTCCTTCTTCGGCTCGGTCACGCCGCTGCAGCCTGCGGGCTACCGCAAGACGCTCGACATGCTGGGCTCGGCGCTCGATTTCGGCACGCTGATGGTGCAGCGCGTCAAGCTGGAACTCGGCTGCCCCCGCCCCGAACTGCTGTCACCGCAGCTCCAGCCGGTCATCCAGACGCCAAGCCATGGCAGCTTTCCCAGCGGCCATGCGACCCAGGCTTTCTTGCTCGCGGAACTGCTGGTGCAGCTGCGCTTTCCGAAGGTCGCGGCCAAGATCACGCAGGCACTGATGAGCGACGGCTCTGACACACAGGATGGCCGTCGCCGGAACATCGAGGATGTGCTCAAGGGCGAGTCAAAATCGGTTCCGCATATCTACCGGCTCGCCGCCCGCATTGCGATCAACCGCACGGTCGCGGGCGTGCATTATCCCGCAGACAGCGCGGCCGGGGCGCTTCTCGGCATCAGCCTGGCAAGGCTGCTGGTGGCACGCGTGAAGCACCGCGACCCGACCGAGACCGGAGCGGCGCTCGGGTTCGCCTTCGCAGGCGGACAATACACGGAACTGGACCCGAACAAAGTCCCCGTCCCGCGCAACTTCCACATGCAGGAACTGCTGCGCCTCATCACGCAGGCGAACCAGGGCACCAGCGTGGCCAGCATTCTGCAGGTCGCAGATCCGGAACCAGCCCGGCTTTTCGGAGCCCTCTGGGACAAGGCCAAGGCGGAATGGGAAGAGCGGTGGTCCTGAACCATGGAACAGCATCCGACGCTCTGGTCGATCTCGCCCTATCTGCACCACGCCATGCAGCTGCGCTCTGTCGGCCGCGGCGGTGAAAACACCGCGGCCTTGTCCGTCAACCACCCCGGACATGTGCGCCGGGCCCTCGGCAATTGCCCTGGCGACCCAGCAGCCAGGAAGGCCTATGAACATGCCTATGACATCCTGATCGAGGCGCTTGCCCATTACCGCGATGTGTTCGTGGCCGAGCCCAGGCTCCTGGAAGGCGCTATCCGCGGTCTTCCGGATTCGCCGATCAACGATGACGTCAGTCCGAGCCATCTCACTGCCACGCCAAAGGCCATTCTCGCAATCATGGACGAAAACGTGCCGCTGGCCACGGCCCGGTACGGAAACCGGCTGGCATCCGTCTGGCTCCAGCAGGGCCTGCCCCCAGCCCCGGCCAAGCAGCCGGTGCCCTTCGGCTACGAGTTCCGGCCAGGAATGCTCAAGTTCATCGAGGGCTTTTCGGTAAGCAGGGGCGGCGGTGCCGTCGATATCAGCAGCGAGTCCGCCTATCCCGGCGTCCGAAACGCAAGGCGCAAGCTTAGGCTGGAAAAACGCTTCGGCCACGGATCCGCGGTCCTCGGCACCGCGTTAGACCCGGCAAACAGGGAGCCGGAAGATTCCGATATTCCTCTGGTCATGGTTGGCCTGCCGTCGCTGGCGGTGCGGGACACCTCGGGACGGCTCCTGCCCTATTTTCTGATCACCGGCCTGCTCTACATCATGGTTGCTGCGCGGCGCATCGCCGAGGCGACTGCCGCAACCGAACCGCTGCCCGTCGTGGTCAATCTCAGCTTCGGCATCCTCGCCGGGGCGAAGGACGGCACCGGTCGGCTGGAGCGGATCTTCGACGCGCTCTGCAACCCGGCGCTGGAACTGGAAGGATTGGGGCCGCTGCATCTGGTGCTGCCGATGGGCAATGCGAGGCAATGGCAGTGCCATGCCGAGCTTGCGCCCGGAAAGGGCGAGAATCTGGGCTTCCTGCTCCAGCCCGACGACCGCACGCCCACCTATGTCGAGATCCGCAGCCATGGGGTAGCGGATCCCTGGATCCAGATCGCCCGGCCAGGCAGCTACCTGGAAAACGAGGACAGCTGGATCGACCTGCCGGAGCACGGCCAGGACGTCGTCAAGCTTGAGGGCAGCCTGCGGCACGGACAGGTCCGCGGCCGCGACTTGGGGGTCACAGTCTACCAGGATGTCGAGACCACGACGATAGGCGGCTGCCGACGCCTCCGCATCCTGGCCTTCTCGCCGACCGCCAACCCGGAACTCGGCGGACAGGAGTCTCCGGCCGGGCTCTGGCATATCCGGCTTGCGCCGGGATCCTCGACCGCGGCGGGCGGCATCGTACTGGACGTCCAGCGCGACGATTCCATCCGCGGCCTGTCATCGGGCGGGCGGCAAGCGCGCTTCACCCATCCGGACTATCCGCTCCATGACGATACGGGCCGCCTGAGGCTCGACGACGAAGGGAACGGCAGCCCGGTGAAGCGCAGCGGCACGGTCAATGCCTATGCGACGGCCAAGCATGTCTGGCGGGTCGGCGGCAGCTACGGACGGGTGGCCGAGGCCGACCGGCGCAGCCGGGTCGTGCCCTATTCCGGACTTGCGCCGGGCAAGGATCCCGACGGCGATGTCCTCGCCCCATGCGAGGAGAGCCGGACCCGCCACGGCCTGCCTGCGGACTCTATGCAGGGCGGCTTCAAGCTTCGGGCGACCGGCACCAGCCTTTCTGCCCCCGCCGTTGCCGCCTGCCTGGTGCGGGTGCTGGCCGAGGGCCCGCCGAGAACGGCGGCAGCAACGGCCAGTGGCAGATGGGACCCCGAGGCCCTGAAGGCGGAGGTCAAGAACCGGCTTGCCCGGGAGCGCCCCCCGCCCGCAAAAGGGGCCAGGCCCTACTGAACGACCCCGGCACCGGCGGGACGCGGGTGCCATCGGGAAGTCCGGCCATGCAGGCCGCCGGGGAGCGTCCCTTCCGGGCGCGCCCTGCTGGCGGCTGTCTCCGGCAGACCGGCAAAAAATATCTCGGCAGCGGCAGTGACGACGGGAACTGAGGGCGCCTCTGCACGTTCTGCAGGGCTCCGGGGAGGCCCCGGTCTTGACGCGGCATGGAGGCTTCGCGAAACGGTGACCTGGTACGCAAGAGCGTATACAATCTGGTCAACAAAAATTCTCGATTCCGTGCACGGAATGGCATAAAAGTACATACTTTGGTACCGATTCTGGAATTTTAAACCATGCACAACTTCTTGGGCGACACGCTTTCGGGCTACGCATTTGCAATGGCCCTGATGGTCGCGCGTTCGGCACTTCCGGCACATGTCAGGGCGGTCCCGCCCCAGGCGCAACCAAGCGCCATCGAGAAGTTGCGTGCGGCTGCAAACCGGGCCGTCGCCGCCAAGCTGGAACTTGATGCCCTCGCGCCGAGCGGAGACGGGACCTGGGGCCCGTCTTCCGGAAATTGGGTCGAAATCGACCTTCCGCCGAGCCGCCCGGACGGCAACTGGGTTGCCTGGAAGTACCGCAGCGGCGCGATCGCCGTGAGGGGCACCAGCCGCCATGCCCCCGAGATCGACGGATTCATCCGCGCGGTGATGAAGCCGTTCGAGCCGTCGAAGGACCTGATCGAGATCGAGCTCCACCGCGAGCCGGACGGCCCGCACGGACCCGGCGGCATATCCGTCGGTGCCACCGTGATCTTCGGCCACCAGGCCAGCTATTACGTGCTGGGCCATCTGGACCGCGGGGCCGCGGCCTGGCTCGACGAGACCTACAGCCGCGACATGCCGGTCGCAGCCGAACTTGTCCGGCTGGCCTCCGACGGCAAGCGCTACGTCATCAATCTCGCCTGCCTCATGCCCTCGAAAGAGCAGCGGGCCCAGTTCGAGCTCTGACGGGAACGCCCGCGCGGGTCAAAACGGCGGCCGGGCGAATTTGGCAGCTTCGCCAAGCCAGCCTAGGGAACTTGCCGGCCAGGCCGCCGGCAAAGCGCCTCCGCCGCCGCCTGCCCAGCCGCACCGCCACGCGATGTCGCCTGCCGCCCGGGACCGGCTCGGAACCCTGCGCCTTGCCCGGAGCCAAGGCTGAAAACGGGTGATGGCTCCGCGGATCCAGGAGCCCGCCGGACCTTCGCAAAGGACTGGTGCGCCCATGGCCGGTGATGCTGCAGCCACTGCGTGCCTCCCGGACCGGGGTCACCCCTTCCGGTACAGCACCGGAAGCGGCGCGGCAGGGCCGCCAGCACGGGAATTCGGGTCGGTCCGGGGTTCATGCCTCAATCGTCGCGCCGGTCGCGCAGCCGCTAAGCGCTGCTGCTGGTGCTCCGCCTGCGCGGCGTTTCCGAAAAAAGTTCGGGCGTGGCTCCGGACCGGCCTTGATCGTTCGTCCTGAACACCGGGCAGTCCATTGGCATCCTGCGGATTTGGCCTGTCTCCTTTGCCATGCCTTGCAGCGTTCGGCATGATCCAGGTCGCCCCCCTGCAATTTCAGTCCGCCGATGGAACGCCCTTCCCGGCCGCCGGCACATTCGGGGGACTGTCGTGCCGACGGCATAGCGCAAGCCCGCCGAATGCCCTCTTGCCCCCAGGTCGAGAGGATCGATCAGCGCCACGAGCATGCGGAACGCGCCGGGCTGATCGCCGGGAAGGTTTTCGAGCGCCAGTGGCCTGGGTTTCTTCCGTCGAGGAGTGGCCGTCCAGCGTCGTCGCCGCGTCCGGTTGCCGGACTGCCGCGCTTGCATCACGCCTGTCGGACGAGGCTGTTGCCATGCGCCGGATCGAGAGCCCGGACCATCGGCCGTTTGCGGGAAAGGTGTTCTTCCCGCCCCTGCGCCCATCGCCCCCCGTCCTTGGAGCGATGGCGCAAGCGGACCGGCGGGGGAAGGCGCGGAGCGGATATTCGCGTAGGCCATCTTGGCCGGGAAACCATCCGGAACCATTGGCGACAGCAGCCTGAAGCGGGCGGCCGTCGGCACGATGGTGAGAGAGTCCGGAGGGGATCGTGGAGCCGCCGGCGCCGCGAAAGTCCCGCGGGACGCCATTGCCCCTCCGACGGGCTCGCGGCGCTGCGGGCGCGCCCGGGCCCAGCTGGCGGCCATGGCGCAGGCAGCCGGGGCGGAGTTGTGCCAGACCCATGCCGGGCTTGCCCCGCGCCGGGCCCGGCGGTTGGGCCGATGCGCCCATGCCCGGCAGATCAACCGCATGCATAAGCCGTTGAAAATGAGAAGGGATGTACCGGAAGGGTTAGGCGGAACTCGCACCGCCAGTTCGTCGGCATCCCGGAAGGCGGCCTGCGCGATCGCATCGCGGCGAGGATCAGGCCGGTGCTGCGGGGGCCGCACTGGGAGCCGAAAGGCCGGAGAAAGATCCGCGCGCTGCACGAGCCGGCGGCAGGCTGCATCTTGAAGGGCAAGGCCCGCATCCGCCACAATTCCGGCCGCAAGGCGAGCATGGCGACCGCAATCGGCGACGGCTTCGAGGTCGGCGCGCGCAGCGTCCCGGGCAATCGGCATGACTGCGACATCCCCGGCAGCCGCGGCGGAACAGGCGGAGGTTCTCACCGGGATGAAAGCGGGGCTCGCGGTGGCCGGCCGCGGCTGCCGGGGGCGCAAGGTCACTGCCGTCCGCATGCTGATCGGCGCGCAGCGTCAGGGCGTGGCATCGGAGCTGGCGGCGGAATGGCGGCACCGGAGTTCCAACGATCCGGCAATCGGCCACATGAAGACCGATGTCCGCCGAAGGCTACCGGCGGCGGCGCGCTCTTCGCAGTGCCCAGCGACCGCGGCCGCAACATCCGCAAGGTCCCCGCCCGTCTCCGGGTCATTCAGGCCCGGCCCATTGCTGCCGTCATTGCCTCCGTGACCATGGGCAAAACCCGGACCAGACCCTTCCCGCTGACTGATGGCCGCGTTCAAGGCCGACAATGTACCGCCAGATGCAGCGCACGATTTCCCGCCGGGTCCTGCCCTCGGCTACGCGTCGCTCGGCATTGGGGGCACGAGGGTGGAAGGGCCATCCATGACTCACCGCGCCGCTGGAGCACGCTCCGCGGAGTGCAGCCGATGCGGCGGTCCTCTTCCCACACCCTTGGCCAATTGCAGGGAATTCGGAACGTCCGCCGCGGGACATTGCGCGCAAGACACCCAAGCCTTGGCGGAAAACGGCAGCGCGGACCAAGTCGGCCACCATGCTCCGACGTCCGGAACCTGCAGCCGGCGCGCGGGACTGCAGCAAAGCCCGGATGCCGATGCGCTGCGGGACAGGGTCTGCAGAAAGGGCGCCACCACGCGAAAGTCCCTCTGCCCTTCAAGCGGCAGTCAGAGGGGACAGCGCGGCCCTCCGGCGACCGGTTGCCTCCATCGACTTCCGACGCCGCAGCATGCACCGGATGTTCCGCCGGGATGGTGGATCTGCGCAATGTCCGCCGCGCCGCAACCAACACCGCCAGCGCAGCGGTGCCACCTCGGGGCGTGCCGACGGCAAGGGACGCGGGCGGCGCCGGGCCTCCGCCGCACTTGGCCTGCCTTGCTAGGGCCGGTAGCGCCGGTTCGCTTCGATCGAGAGCGGCGAAAGCGGCTTTGCCTCGGTCCCGCCCCAGCCCGAGCTGCCCCGGCCGACAAGATCGCGCATCGCAACCGTGTCGCTGCCGTCGAGCATGGACATGGCCACGCCGCTGCTGCGCAGCCGGTCCTGCAGCGCATGCCGCTCGCCGATCAGCCACAGCCGGTGGACATAGGGTCCCAGCGCTTCCGCCGCCGGCAGGCCGCAGAGCAGCTCGAAGCTGCGCATGCCGTGATGCTTCATCGCCACCGTCGCCTTGTCCTGGGCGCGGCGCCCGGTGCAGGTCACGCTGGCCCTCAGCCCGAGCGCCTCGCAGAGCCACAGCCCCCAATCCTGCGGCAGGCCGGTCAGCAGCTGGATCTGCCCGCGGAACCGCCGCCAGAGCCGCAGCAGCTCCAGCGCCGGACGGTGCAGGCGCAGCTCGGCCGGATCGGGCGCGCTCAGCTGGGTCTCCGGCACTGCCAGAAGGGCTTGGTCCACATCGACCACCAGCGGCTTGGGGAAGCGCAGGTGGAATGGCGGCTGGGGAAGGCTCGGTGCAGGCAAGACGCGAAACTCGGAAAACACGGTACCGCGCCACCATGCGCCTCCGGCGCTAATTTTCGGTTGCCGCCGCCACTGGCCGGAGCCGCCGCCGCGGGCTAACTGAGGGGCGTGAGCGCGCTGCCCGATCATATCGCCCAATGGATGGCCTCCCGCAGCTGGTCGCTGCATCCCCACCAGGCGGAGATGCTGGCGCGGAAGGACCTGCCCGCCCAGCTGCTAATCGCACCGACGGGCGGCGGCAAGACGCTGGCAGGCTTCCTGCCGACGCTGGCCGAGCTGGGTCCTGCCCCGGGCAAGGGGCTGCACACGCTCTATGTCTCGCCGCTGAAGGCGCTGGCCGCCGATATCCGCCGCAATCTCGAGGCGCCCATCGCAGGCAGCGGCGCCGCGATCCGGGTGGAGGACCGCACCGGCGACACCTCATGGACCGCCAAGCGGCGACAACGCGCCGACCCGCCGCATATCCTGCTGACCACGCCGGAAAGCCTGGCGCTGATGATCTCCTACCCGGATGCGCCGCGGATCTTTGCCGGGCTGCAACGCATCGTGCTGGACGAGATCCACGCGCTGGCCGAGTCGAAGCGCGGCGACCAGCTGATGCTGGCGCTGTCGCGGCTGCAGGCGCTGTGTCCCGGGCTGCGCCGCGTCGGCCTGTCGGCGACGGTGGAGGACCCGCCCGCGCTGGCCCGCTTCCTCGCCCGCCATCCCGATCCCTGCCCCGTTCTGACCGCCGATCCGGGGCCGGAGCCCGACATCGCGATGATGCAGCTGCCGGAGCCGCCGCCCTGGGCGGGGGGCGGCGCGCGCTACGCCATCGGCCAAGTGCTGGAGGAGGTGAAGCGCCACCGCACCACGCTGATCTTCCACAACACCCGCGCCCAGGCGGAGATCTTCTTCCGCGAGCTGTGGATGCAGAACGCCGAGGGCCTGCCCATCGGCATCCACCATGGCAGCCTCGCCCGCGAGCAGCGGCAGAAGGTCGAGGCGGCGATGGCCGAGGGCGCCCTGCGCGCCGTGGTCTGCACCGGCTCGCTCGACCTGGGGATCGACTGGGGCGATGTCGACCTGGTCATCCAGATCGGCGCGCCGAAGAACGTCAAGCGGCTGGTGCAGCGGATCGGCCGCGCCAACCATCGCTACAACGCGCCGTCGAAGGCGCTGCTTGTGCCTGCCAACCGCTTCGAGGTGGTCGAATGCCGGGCCGCGCTGGAGGCGGTGAAGGCGCGCGACCTCGACGGCGCGCCGCGCGGGCCGGGACCGCGCGACGTGCTCTGCCAGCACATCCTGGCCGTTGCCTGTGCCGGGGATTTCGAGGCGGATGCGCTTCATGCCGAAGTCGTGCAGGCCGGACCCTATGCCGGACTGGCGCGGGCGGAGTTCGATGCCTGCCTCGATTTCTGCGCGACGGGCGGCTACGCCTTCCGCGCCTATGACCGCTGGCAGCGGCTGAAGCAGCGGGAGGACGGACGCTGGGGGCTGCGCGATCCCCGCGCGGACCGGCTGATCCGGATGAACCTCGGCACGATCCAGGACAGCGACCTCGTCAAGGTGCGGATGCGCGGCCGCGGGCCGTCCCTGGGCGAGGTCGAGGAAGCCTTCGCCGCGACTCTGACGCCGGGCGACACGTTCCTGATGGGCGGCCAGGTGCTCCGCTACGAGGGGCTGCGCGAGATGACCGTCGAGGTCAGCCGCGACAAGGGCCGCGAGCCGAAAGTGGCGGTCTTCGGCGGCACGAAATTCGCCAACTCGACGCAGCTGTCCGACCGGATCCTGCAAATGCTGGCGCAGGAGGACTGGCCCGCCCTGCCCGGCCATACCGCCGACTGGCTGCGGCTGCACCGCGAGGTATCGCAGATGCCGCGGCGCGACCGGCTGCTGGTCGAAAGCTTCCCGCATGACGGACGGCACCATGCCTGCATCTACGGGTTTGCCGGGCGCAACGCGATGCAGACCCTGGGGCTGCTCGCGACGCAGCGGATGGAGAGCCTCAAGCTGGCGCCGCTGGGCTTCGTCGCCAGCGACTATGCCGTCCTGATCTGGGGTTTGGAGCCGCTTGAGGACCCCGCGCCGCTTTTCGCCGCCGGCAACCTGCGCGAGGGGTTCGAGACCTGGCTGCAGGGCAATGCGGTGATGAAGCGGACTTTCCGCAGCGTGGCGACCATCGCCGGGCTGATCGAGCGCAACCACCCGGGCAGCCGCAAGACCGGACGGCAGGCGACGTTTTCCACCGACATCCTCTATGACACGCTCAGGAAATACGATCCGGACCACCTGCTGATGCAGATCACGCGGCAAGAGGCGCTGAAGGGGCTGGTCGATTTCGGCCGGATCGAGGAGATGCTGGCGCGGATCGGCGGGCGGATCGACCATGTGCGGCTGGGCCGGATCACGCCGCTTGCCGCGCCCCTGTTCCTCGAAGCGGGCCGTGTCCCGGTGGATGGCGCCGGGCGCGAGCGGCTGATGGAGGAACAGGCGGCGCGGGCGATGGAGGCGGCGGGCCTCGCCGCGCTCGACCGCCCCCCAGCCCTGGCGCCCGCCCCGCCGCGGCGGATCGGCTGAGCCTCAGTCCTGGCGGTAGGCCGGCGCGCGCTTCTCGAGGAAGGCCGAGATGCCCTCGGCCGTGTCCGGTTCCAGCATGTTCGCCACCATCGCCGCCGAGGTCAGCTCGTAGGCCCGGTCCAGAGGCAGCTCCAACTGGTCGTAGAACACGCCCTTGCCGATCCGCACCGCCGCGCCGAGCTTGGCCGCGATGCCCTCCGCCAGCTCGTCCGCCGCCGCGTCGAGCCAGTCCACGGGCACGACCCGGTTCACCAGCCCCAGCTCCTGCGCGCGGGCGGCATCGAGGAACTCGCCGGTCACAAGCATCTCGAAGGCCTGCTTCCGCGGCAGGTTGCGGCTGAGCGCCACCATCGGCGTCGAGCAGAACAGCCCGATATTGACGCCGTTGACGCCGAAACGCGTGCCCTCGGCCGCCACGGCGAGGTCGCAGCTGGCCACCAGCTGGCAGCCCGCTGCCGCAGCCACGCCGTGAACCCGCGCGATCACCGGCTGCGGCATGGTCCGGATCAGCTTCATCACCGCCGAGCAGCGGGCGAAGAGATCGGCGAAATAGGCCGCGCCGCCATCCGGGGACTGCCGCCCGGCCGTCATCTCCTTCAGGTCGTGCCCGGCGCAGAAGGCCTTGCCCGCCGCTCCCAGCACCACCACGCGCGCCGACGGATCGGCGGAAATTTCCTCCAGGCGCGCCTTCAGCTCGGCCAGCATCGCATCCGACAGCGCGTTCAGCCTGCCTGGATCGTCCAGCACCAGATGCGCCACCGCCCCCTCGCGGCGGAGCCGGATCCGTTCTTCGGTCATGGAACCCTCCCGTTCTCCCTCCGCCGGAGCTTCGCCGGCGCGCCCCGCCCCCGCAAGCCCGCCGCCGTCCCTGCGCGCCGCGCGATTCCGCCAATTTTGTGAGGTAACTAATTACCTTTCTCGCAAGTGACTGCGAACACGTAATAAATTTCGGCAATTGCGCTTGCAAAGGCTGCGGGGTTTTGGCACATACCCGCAACGCGAGTCGGGCGCCCTCCGGGGCACTCCCGCGAGACATTCATCGGAACCCACCAAGGTGCCCACCATGAAAACCTACACAGCCAAACCGGCTGACATCGACAAGAAGTGGATCCTGATCGACGCCGAGGGCGTGGTTCTGGGCCGTCTTGCCTCGATCGTCGCCATGCGCCTGCGCGGCAAGCACAAGGCAACCTTCACTCCGCATATGGACATGGGTGACAACGTCATCATCATCAATGCGGACAAGGTCAAGCTGACCGGCAAGAAGCGCACGGAAAAGACCTACTACCGCCACACCGGCCACCCGGGCGGCATCAAGTCGACCACCGCGGACAAGGTCCTCGACGGCCGCTATCCGGGCCGCGTCGTGGAAGCTGCCGTGAAGCGCATGCTTCCGGGCAACCGCCTGTCCCGCCAGCTGATGACCAACCTGCGCATCTACGCCGGCACCGAGCATCCGCACGAGGCCCAGGCGCCGGAAGTGCTGGATGTCAAATCCCTGAACGCCAAGAACGCGCGGAGCTGATCATGGCCGAGGAACTCAAGTCCCTGGAAGACCTGAACCAGGCCGTCGCGGGCACTGTCGCCACGGCTGCCGTCGAAGAAGCCCCGCGCGCTCCGGTGCGTGACGAGCTCGGCCGCTCCTACGCGACCGGCAAGCGGAAAGACGCTGTCGCACGCGTCTGGGTCAAGCCGGGCTCCGGCAAGGTCGTCGTGAACGGCAAGGACCAGACCGTGTATTTCGCACGTCCGGTGCTGCGCCTGATCCTGCGCCAGCCCTTCACCGTGGCCGGCGTGGAAGACCAGTTCGACGTCTATGCAACCGTCACCGGCGGCGGCCTCTCCGGCCAGGCAGGCGCGGTCAAGCACGGCATCTCGAAGGCCCTGCAGCTCTACGATCCGTCGCTGCGCGGCGCGCTGAAGGCGGCAGGCTTCCTGACCCGCGACAGCCGCGTCGTCGAGCGGAAGAAATTCGGCCGCCGCAAGGCACGCCGCTCCTTCCAGTTCTCGAAGCGCTGATCGGCAGCGGGCGCAAGCCCCATGCTTTCGAACGTCCGCAGGAAACTGCGGGCGTTTTTTCCTGCCTGGCGGCCGTCAGCTGTCCAGCTCGGCATCCCAGTAGAGATAGTCGACCCAGCTTTCGTGCAGGAAGTTCGGCGGAAACCGCCGCCCCATGTTGCGCAGTTCCTCCGAGGACGGCCGCCGCGGGGGCTTCTGAAGCGAGAAGCCGACCTGCTTCAGCGTCTTGGAGCCCTTCTTCAGGTTGCACCGCCCGCAGGCCGCGACCACGTTCTCCCAGCTGGTGATCCCGCCGCGCGCCCTCGGCACCACGTGGTCGAAGGTCAGGTCGCCCTTCGCCCCGCAGTACTGGCAGCAGAATTCGTCCCTCAGAAATAAATTGAAGCGCGTGAAGGCCACGCGCTTCTGGGGTTTGACGAACTCTTTGAGGACCACGACCGACGGTATTCGGATTTCGATGGTCGGACTTCTGACCACGTGGTCGTATTCGGCTATGATGTTCACCCTGTCGAGGAAGGCAGCCTTCACGGCTTCCTGCCACGGCCAGAGTGACAACGGATAATAGGAGAGCGGACGGTAATCCGCATTCAGCACCAAAGCCGGATGGTGTTTGAGACTGTTCGGTTCTCGGACGAAAGCCGTCCTGAAATCTGCCTGCATGGGTGAAGCATCCTCGCCCTGTCTGCCCGTCGCGGCACCAGAGCGGGCCGTCCCGCCCTAGCTGTTCTGACTATATATCGCGTTTGCAACGGCACAAGCCCCGCAACATGCGGTATAGTTCATCTGCCTTCTAGTCAGGATATGCGACGATGGCGTGACAGCGAGGAGACTCACCCCTCCGGCGGCGCATCCATCTGCTGGCGCAGGAAGGCCAGCGCGACGCTCAGCCCCTCGGGATCGATGCCGTGGCCGGTGCCCTTCATCGTGTGCGCGAAGACCTGGAACCCCGCCGCGGCCAGCGCGTCCCCGGCCTCGCGCAGCGCCGAATAGGGCACCACCTCGTCGGAATCGCCATGGATCAGGATCACCGGCGGCTTCACCTTGGCCTCGGCTTCCAGTGTCTCGGGGCGCAGCAGGCGGCCGGAGAAGCCGACCACGCCGCCGATCGCCTCGTCCCGGCGCGGCGCCACGTACAGGCTCAGCATCGTGCCTTGAGAGAAACCGAAAAGGTAGAAGTTCTCGGGACTTACTCCGGTCTCCTCGAGAACGTCGTCGATGAAGGCCTGGACGTCCTCGACGGACCGCTCCATGCCGGCGCGCGATGCCGCCTCGCTGGAGCCGTCGATCCAGGGGATCGGGAACCACTGGAATCCCATCGGGCTGCCGGCGCAGGGATCAGGCGCGTCGGGGGCGAGGAACAGCGTGTCGGGCAGGTACTGGGCGAGCGGCTGGGAAAGGCCCAGAAGGTCCGCGCCATTGGCGCCGTAGCCGTGCAGGAAGGCGACCACGCTCTTGGTCTCGCCCGATTGCGGCTCCGCCCGTCCGACGTTCAGCTTGCGCGTCATCTTATGCCCTCGCGTTGCTTTGCCACCCGGTAGTAGGCCCAGAGCAGCCGTGCCGCAACCGCGCGCCACGGGCTCCAGGCTGCGGCCATATCGCGCAAGATCCTTTCGCTGGGCCGGGAATCCAGCTCAAAAAGCAGGCGCACCGCTTCCTGGAGTGCCAGATCTCCGGGCGCGAACACATCTGCCCGCCCCAGGCTGAACATTGCGTAAATCTCCGCCGTCCAGCGGCCGATTCCCGGCACCGCCACCAGCGTGGCGATCACCTCTTCCAGCGGCGCGTCGCGCAGTTCGCCGAAGCGGATCCGCGCCGCGGCTAGTTCGCGGGCATAGCGGATCTTCTGGCGCGACAGGCCGCAGGCACGCAGCTCTTCTTCGGTGGCTCCCAGGATTTTCCGCGGGCCGGTCAGCTTCGCCGTCCGCAGCCGCGCCCAGATCGCGTCGGCCGCCGCAACCGAGACCTGCTGCGAGACGATTGCCGACAGGAGCGGCTCGAACCCGTCCCTGCGGCGGCGCAACGGCAGCGCGCCGGTCAGCTCCAGCGCCGCGGCGAAGCGCGGCTCCTGCCCGGCCAGCCAGGCGGCGCCTTCGGCCACGCAGGCGGGCGTCATGATGATCCGTTCGCTCGGCATGTCCCGGCGTCGCACGCGTCCCGGAGGCGGTCAATCCGGATCCTGCGCCTGCGCTCAGGGCGCGGAGAAGCGCCAAGTCGTGACCTGCTCAACCGCGTGGCCCTCGTCCAGCAGGATCGGCGGGAACTCCGCGTGGTTGCAGGCATCCGGCCAGCCCTGCGGCTCGATTGCCAGCCCGCAATAGGGACCGTTGCGGCGCCCGTCATGGCCCGTTGCGCCGCCATTCTTGAAATTCGCGCCGTCATAGACCTGCACGCCCGGCTCGGTGCTGGACACCGTCATGCACACGCCGGAGCGTCCGGTCAGCGTCAGGATCTCGGTCAGCGGGCGGCGGCGGTCCGCCAGGCAGAGATTCAGGTCGATCTGCGGGTCCTGCCCGGGGTGCAGGATGGTGCCCTGCCGGAAGTCGAAGAAGCTGCCCTCCACCGGAGCGATCTCGCCGGTGACCAGCGAGCCTTCGCCCATCACGCAGCGCCGGTCGGCCGCGACCTCGAGCCGGTGGCCCTCGTAGGTGTCGGTTCCGTCGAGGTTCCAGTAGCCGTGATTGGCGAAATTGACGATGGTCGGCCGGTCCGTGGTGACGGCGACACGCATTTCCAGCACGCCCGGCGCGACCAGCGCATAGCGCGCCGCCACCGCGCGGTTGCCGGGAAAGCCGCCCTCGCCATCCGGCAGGCCCAGCTCCAGCGTGACCGAGCTGTCGTCCATCTCGCTGATCTCCCACAGCTTGTTCTGCGTGCCGGCCGCACCGGAATGGCGTGTGTGCCTGCCGTCCTGGTTGCGCTCGAATTCGAAGGTCTCGCCCGCGATCACGGCGCGCCCTTCGGCGATGCGGTTGATCACCGGCCCGATCAGCGAGCCGCAGGAGCGCATGTCGGCCAGATAGGGATCCAGCGTGTCCGTGCCGATCGCCAGCCCGTGATCGACGCCCTTGAGGCGGACATCCTGCAGGATGGCGCCCTGGGTCAGAACGGCGACGTCCAGCATGCCGTCAGACAGCACGACGCGCTGCACCGCCTGGCCGTCCGGCCGCGTGCCGAAGGGATAGAGGCCGGGGATCATGGATGCCATCATGGTCGTTGCTCCGCGTCTGGGGTCCGTCGTCCCGGTCTGGCCCGGAGCCCGCCGCCTGTGCAAGGCGCGTTGCGCCGCAGGGTCAGCCGAGCAGCTTCCACGCCGCGGCCAGCCCTGCCACCGTCATCGCCGCGTCATCGGCCTCCGTCGCCGGGACGCCCTGCGCGCGGAACGCCGACAGCCACGGTGCCGCCCGTTCCCGGGGAGCGATCACGGCCACCGGCTGGCCCAGCCACCAGGCTCGCGCCGCGGCCAGATCGGCGCCGATCAGCAGCCCTTCCAGCTGGCTGGCGCCCAGGCCCGGCGCCGCCTCGCCCAGCCGCGCCGCTGCGCGGATGCGGGCCAGCCCGGCCATCAACGTCTCGGGACGGCTGCGGGTGCGGTCGAGCGCCTCCAGGAACGCCTCCTCGTCCCACGGTCCGGGCGCGGCCTCCGCCGCCATCGCCCGCCGCAGCGGCCCGGACAGCGCGGACTGGAAGCTGACCGCCTCTCCCGCCGAGACATGGACCCAGTGGGTTTCCTCCCCGGCGATGCAGAGCACCCCGTCCCAGCCCGGATTGAGCGCGAGGAAGCCCGCCGCCCGCGTCTCCGCCCCGGCCATCAGCGCTGGCCCGGCAGCGCGCAGCCCCGGCACCGCCGCCAGCACCAGCCCCTGCCAGTCCGCGACCGGCAGGCTTTCGGGAAGCGGCGCGGCGGGCACCTCGCGCGGCAGCGGCGCGGGCAGCATTCCGGCCAGCGGCCCGCAGGCCACCACCAGGCCGCCTGCCCCGGCCAGTTCCGTCAGCCCGCCCGGCGGCAGCGCCGCGGCGGGTCCTCCGGCGCGGTCCTCCGCCATGTTCCAGGCGCGCGGCTCCGGCCTGCCGGTGTCGAGCGCAATCCACTGCCTCTGCCTCATCTCGGGCCTCCTGATCTTGTCCCTGGCCTCGCGTGCAAACGCAAGTGACTGTTGCGTCACGCAAAAAGGGGATGACGCCGCCCCGCTTTCCGGCTAGGTGCAGGTTGGGGACAGCGCATCGGAGGACCATATGGCGCGCATCGAACTGCAGCAAGTGTCGAAGCGCTTCGGCGCGTTCGAGGCGGTCGGCCCCCTGGACCTGGTGGCCGAGGACGGCGAATTCGTCGTGCTGCTCGGCCCCTCCGGCTGCGGCAAGACCACGACGATGCGGATGATCGCCGGCCTCGACGATGCCAGCGGCGGCAAGGTGCTGTTCGACGGGCGCGACATGGCGGGCATTCCCCCAGCCGACCGCGACATCGCCATGGTGTTCCAGAGCTACGCGCTCTATCCCAACCTGACCGTCTTCGAGAACATCCGCTTCCCGCTGAAGATGCGCAAGATGGACCGCAAGGCGCAGGAGGGCGCGGTGCGCGCGGCGGCCGAGAAGGTCGGGCTGGCCGACCAGCTGTCCAAGCGTCCCTCGGCGCTGTCCGGCGGCCAGAAGCAGCGCGTCGCGCTGGCCCGCGCCATCGTGCGCGAGCCCTGCCTGTTCCTGATGGACGAACCGCTCTCCAATCTCGACGCGCGCCTGCGGCTCTCCACCCGCGCCCATATCCGCCACCTCACCCGCGAGCTCGGCGTGACGACCATCTATGTCACCCATGACCAGGCCGAGGCGATGACGCTCGCCGACCGGATCGTGGTGATGCAGAAGGGCCGGATCGTGCAGACCGGGACGCCGCGCGAGATCTACGAACGGCCGGCCAATGCCTTCGTCGCGGGCTTCATCGGCAGCCCGGCGATGAACCTCATGCGCGGACGCATCCGCGCGGGCGTGTTCCGCGGCGAGGACGTCCAGATCGAGGGGCTGGAGGCGGAGGACGGCGAGGTGATCCTCGGCTTCCGCGCCGAGGAGGCGCAGGTCCTGTCCGAGCACATGGGCTTCACCGGCTGCGAGATCGGCGCGCCGCTCTACGCGCTGGAGCAGCTCGGCGACGCGGTGATGGTGCTGGTGCCCGCAGGCGGCGCGATGGTCTCGGTGAAGGCCGAACGCAGCTTCGAGGCGCTGCCGGGCGACCGCATCCGCATCGTCGTCCCGCCCGATGCCTGCCACGTCTTCGACGCGCAGACCGGCCGCCGGCGCGACCGCACGGCACCGAGCCAGAGCTGGGGCTTCTGACCGGAGCTGCCTCGGAAACTGCGCCCCGACGCCGGTTCGCCTCCCGCGCCGGAGTTTCCACGGCCGAGGCTTTTCCGGAGGAACCGGGCGGCCCCGGTATCGCCGCGGGCAAACGGAAGGCCATCCATGGCCGGACAGGCCGCGCGCATCGCTGCCGGACCTGACCGCCGGACCTTCGGGACCGCCGACTGGCACTGCAACGCAACCGATGCCCGGCCTGCGCGCCTGCCCCAGGCTCGGGACTCGCGGCCAGAACGTCACCGCTGCCGCGGGATCGCCAGCGGAGACGAAGCCCACTGGGCACATATCCTAACGTGTCGCAACTCGCCGCCAGTCCTTCGGCCTCCCGAACGTGATCTCGATGCAGTTCCGGCGTCCGCAGCCTCTCCTGCCGTCCTTGACGGGCATGCCTCAGGACATCCCGGGCGGGATGCAGGGCTTGATCCCCTTGCCTTTCAGGACACCGCCGAACCAATCCGCGTCACGGCCCCGGCCAGCAAGCAGGTTCCCAAGCAGCGCGTCCGCACCAGTATGGCCGCTGACCTGGCCGACCGTCATGAAGAACTTGAGTGGGTGGCCAATGGCATCCGCGACGGCATGCTGCTTGGGGGTCCTGCCGCCCTTGGTTCGCCTTGCCGGGCGTCCACGCACCTTTTGACCGCAGGCTCGACGCCGTGCGATGTGCATTCAGAGACGTCGCGTCCGAGGACAGCCCGTCGAAGCTCCCGGCAAACACGTACCGCTCTCCGGCGCTTCCACCCGTTGCGCAGCATTTTTGGCGGACCAAACTCGCTGGACTCATCGCACTATCGCAGACCATTGCGATTGACGAAAATGCTGCCGCTCAACGCGCGCCGGTCATCGACCCTCGGCTTGCCATGGCTCCGGGGAAAGAACGGCTGGAGCCGCGGCATCTGCCAGCCAGAAGACGTTGCCCAGAGATCCGTCTGCTCCTGGAGGCTGAATCACCCCTTGAGCGGATCATCAATCGGTCCCGAGGCCAGGGCAACGTGCGGGAGAGATCCGAACGGCTGCCCCGCGCCCCGGCCTGCGCAACACCCTGGCGGCGGCTTCAAGCGGGGGCCTGGACAAGGCGCAGGCCTCTGCCCGACATGCGGTCACGGCGCGCCCGCCGGGCCCGGACGTCCGCATGGCGCCCCGGAGCGGCCCCGGGCAGAGGCCCTTCGACGCCGGACCGGCAGGGCGCGCGCCGGTCTGCTATGCTGGTTCCGGCGGCACGGGCCGCCGCAAGGGAGGACAGCAGATGATCATGCGCATTTTCCAAGTCGTCACCCGTCCGGGCAAGGAAGAGGAATTCGCCCGCTTCTTCCACGGGACCGCCATTCCCCTGATGAAGGGCACCGAGGGGATCGTCAGCGTCCTGCCCGGCGCGGCGCGGCCCGAGACGCCGCGCGAATTCAGCTTCGTCATGGTCTGGGAAAGCCTCGGGGCGCTGAAGGCCTTCGTCGGCGAGGACTGGGCCAGCCCGCATGTCGATCCGGCCGAGGCGGAGCTGGTCGAGTCGCGCAGCATCCGCCACTACGACCTCGCCACCTGACGCAAGGAGGCCCCCCGGGGGATGCTCCGGGGGGCCGTGTCCGGCACGGCGGCCGGGCCAGGCTGCCGCCAGGCGGCAGCCGGAGGACCTCAGGCGGCCTGCATGTCGGCGGGCGGCTCGGCTGCGCCGGTCATGAAGCCGACGGCATCCGACATCGTGTAGTCGCCGGGCCGGATCACGCAGAGGCGGCTGCCCAGCCGGTGGACATGGATGCGGTCGGCCACCTCGAAGACATGCGGCATGTTGTGCGAGATCAGGATGATCGGGATCCCGCGCGAGCGCACGTCCTGGATCAGGTCGAGCACCCGGCGGCTTTCCTTGACGCCGAGCGCGGCGGTGGGCTCGTCGAGGATGATCACCTTCGATCCGAAGGCGGCGGCGCGCGCCACCGCGACGCCCTGGCGCTGGCCGCCCGAGAGGGTCTCCACCGCCTGGTTGATGTTCTGGATCGTCATCAGCCCCAGCTCGGAAAGCTTCTCGCGGGCGAACTGCTCCATCGCCGGGCGGTCCAGCATCTTGAGGTACTTGCCGCGCCAGTCCTTGCGGCGCAGCTCGCGTCCCATGAACATGTTGTCGGCGATGCTGAGCGCGGGCGACATGGCGAGCGTCTGGTAGACGGTCTCGATCCCGGCCGCGCGGGCGGCGATCGGCGACGGGAAGGACACCTTGCGGCCCTCCAGCCAGATCTCGCCGCCATCGGGCTGGACCGCGCCGGAGATCGCCTTGATCAGCGTCGACTTGCCTGCCCCGTTGTCGCCGATCACGGCGAGGATTTCCCCGGGCATCAGGTCGAAGTCGCAATGGTCGAGCGCGGTCACCTTGCCGTAGCGCTTCACGAGGTTGCGGGCCTTGAGAATGGGTTCCATCAGGCAGACACCTTTCTGATCCACTGGTCGACGGTGACGGCGACGATGATGAGCGCGCCGATGAGCAGGTAGGTCCATTGCGGGTTGGCGCCGGCCATGCGCAGCCCCAGTTCGAACACGCCGACGATCAGCGCGCCGAAGAAGGCGCCGAGGATCGAGCCGCGCCCGCCGAAGAGCGAGATGCCGCCGATCACCACGGCGGTGATCGCCTGGATGTTGCCGATCACGCCGGTCGTGGCCGAGGGCGAGACCGAGCCGAAGCGGCCGATCATCACCCAGCCCGCCAGGCCGCAGATCAGCCCGACCAGCATGTAGACCGACATCAGCGTGCGGTGGACGTTCACGCCCGCCAGCGCCGCGGCATCGGGATCGTCGCCGACGGCATAGACATGGCGGCCCCAGGCGGTGGAGCGCAACGCATAGGCCAGACCCAGCACCAGCGCCAGCATCAGCAGCACGCCCAGCGTGAAGGTCGCCCCGCCGATCTCGAACTTGGTGCCGAGGAACTGCAGGAAGGCGGCATCGGACTCGATGTCCTGGGCGCGGATGGTCTCGTTGGCGGAATAGAGGTAGTTCGCGGCCAGCACGATCTGCCACATGCCGAGCGTCACGATGAAGGGCGGCAGCTTGACCTTGGAGACCAGCCAGCCGTTCACCGCGCCGATGCCGGTGCCGAAGGCCAGCCCCGCGATCACCGCGAAGAAGGGCGGGATGCCGTAACGGAAGGTGAACTGCCCCATGATCACCGATGTCAGCACCGCGATGGCGCCGACCGACAGGTCGATCCCGGCAGTGAGGATGATCAGCGACTGCGCCGCGGCGAGCACGCCGACGATCTGCACCTGCTGCAGGATCAGCGTCAGCGCGAAGGGCGAGAAGAACTTCGAGCCGAGGATCGTGCCGAAGAGCGCGAGCGCCACGATCAGGACGATCAGCGGAACCAGGGCGGGCGTGGAATGCAGCAGGTCATGGCAGTGTCCGACGAAGCCCTTTCGATGGGGCTGGAACGAGGCGACGTCGCGCGAGGCGCCCTTGGCCGCGGCCTCGAAATTCTCCGGACTGGCAGTGTGCGAGGACATTTTGTTCCCTTCCATGATGTGGAGAGGTCCCGAAGCCGCCGGGACCGGAACGGTAAGGTGCGGGGCGCCGCACGGGGTGCCCCGCGCGGGGCTCAGCCCCAGCACATATCCTTGCCGTCGGCGACGGAGATGGACTCGACGCCGTCGACCGGCTGGTCGGTGACCAGCGACACGCCGGTATCGAAGAAGTCCTTGCCTTCGGTCGCGGCGGGCTTGGTGCCGTCCTTGGCGTACTGGGCGATCGCCTCGATCCCCTTCGACGCCATCAGCAGCGGATACTGCTGCGAGGTCGCGCCGATCACGCCGTCGGCCACGTTGGCCACGCCCGGGCAGCCGCCGTCGACCGACACGATCAGCACGTCGTTCTCGCGGCCCATAGATTTCAGCGCCTCGTAGGCACCCGCGGCGGCCGGCTCGTTGATCGTGTAGACCACGTTCACGTAAGGGTCGGAGGCCAGCAGGTTTTCCATCGCCTTGCGGCCGCCCTCCTCGTTGCCCTGGGTCACGTCGTGGCCGACGATGCGCGGGTCGGTCTCGTCGCCCCATTTGTTCGGGTCGCCCAGCTCGATGCCGAAGCCCTTGAGGAAGCCCTGGTCGCGCAGCACGCCCACCGTGGGCTGCGACACGTCGAGATCGAGCATGGCGATCTTGGCGTCCTTTGCCGCGTCGCCCAGCTTCGCCGCCGCCCATTGGCCGATCAGCTCGCCCGCCAGGAAATTGTCGGTGGCAAAGGTCATGTCGGCCGCGTCGATCGGATCGAGCGGCGTGTCGAGCGCGATCACCAGGATGCCTGCGTCGCGGGCCTGCTGGACCGAAGGCACGATGGCCGAGGTGCTGGACGCGGTGATCAGGATGCCCTTGGCGCCGTTGGCGATGCAGGTCTCGATCGCGTTCACCTGGGCCTCGTTGTCGCCGTCGACCTTGCCGGCATAGCTGTTCAGCTCGATGCCCAGCTCGGCCGCCTTGGCCGCGGCGCCCTCGCGCATCTTCACGAAGAAGGGGTTGGTGTCCGTCTTGGTGATGAGGCAGGCGCTGACATCGTCGCCGGCGGCGAAGGCGCCGGTCGACAGGCAGGCAAGCGCAATGGCGCTGGTGGCCAGAATCGTCTTCATGGATGTCCTCCCTTTGGCAATCCGCAGCGGTCCTCCCCGCCACGAGTCGCGTGTTCTCCTCTCCGGAGATGTGCTCAGTTAGGGATGTTGATGGTGCCCTGTCAATAAATAAATCCAGTTGATTTATTAATCGGCAGGAGCAAGAGTGATGATCGGGAGGACGCAGATGGACGGAAACGAGATCAGGGACCTGGGGGCCGGGGCCAACCAGACGGGCGTGCGCGCCCACAACGAGCGCCTGATTCTCAGCCTGATCCAGCGCCACGGGGCGATGGCGGGCTCCGACATCGCCAAGCGCACCGAGCTTTCGGCGCAGACCGTCTCCAACATCCTGCGCAAGCTGGAGACAGAGGGCTTCCTCCTGCGCGGCGAGCCGCAGCGCGGCCGCGTGGGCAAGCCTTCGGTGCCGATGGCGCTCGATCCCGACGGGGCGCTTTCCTTCGGGCTGAAGATCGGCCGCCGCTCCTCGGATCTCGTGGTGATGGACATCGCAGGCGAGGTGCTGGGCCAGAGCCAGCTGACCTACCGCTACCCGATGCCGGACCAGATCTTCGGCTATCTCGAAACCGGCATGGCGGCGCTCTCCGAGGCCCTGACCCCGCATCAGCGCGACCGGCTCTGCGGCATCGGCATCGCCGCGCCGCTGGAAATCTGGAGCTGGCTGGAGCCCTTGGGCGCGCCCGAGGACATGGCCGTCTGGCAGGGGCTGGTCTTCGAGGAGGAGGTCGCGCGCTTCTCCTCCCTGCCCCTCTTCACCGTCAACGACGCAACCGCCGCCTGCCGCGCCGAGCATGTCCATGGCCGCGGGCGGCAGTTCCGCGATTACGCCTATTTCTATATCGGCTCCTTCATCGGCGGCGGCATCGTGATGAACTCGACCGTGATCGAGGGGGCGCAGCGCAATGCCGGGGCGCTCGGCTCGCTGCGCGTCTCCGACCCGCAGGGCAATGTCCGCAGCCTGCTGGACATGGCCTCGCTCTACCTGCTGGAGGCCGCCATCGAGGAATCCGGCGGCGACACCGCCGCGCTCTGGCGCCAGCCGCAGGACTGGACCGGATTCGCCGGCGAGCTGGCCGACTGGATCGACCTCGCCGCCCCCGCCATCGCGCGGGGCGCCCGGGCCGCCTGCGCGGTGATCGATTTCGAGGCCGTGCTGATCGACGGCGCCTTTCCCACGGCAGTCCGGACCGTGCTGGCCGAACGCGTCGCGGCGGAACTGGCGCAGCTCGACATGCGCGGTCTGGTGCCTCCGCGGGTGGTGGAGGCCACGGTCGGCTTCAACGCCCGCGTCATGGGGGCCGCCGCCGCGCCGATCCATGCGCAATTCTTCCTGAACTGACGCCCCTTGCGCGGGGCTGCAGCCTGCGGCACCACGGGCGCCATGACCGCCCATTCCTTCCACCTGGCCGGCGCCGCGCTGGAGGCGCGCCCCGCGGGCACGCTGCACTGGCCCGCCGAGCGGCTGCTTTGCGTCTCCGACCTGCATCTTGGCAAGGCCGAGCGGATGGCCCGGCGCGGCGGCGCGATGCTGCCGCCCTACGAGACGCTCGACACGCTGCACCGGCTCGCCGCCGAAATCGATGCGGTCTCCCCCGAGACGGTCGTCGCGCTCGGCGACAGCTTCGACGATCTCGCGGCGGCGGATCACCTCGGCGAAGAGGCGCGCGGCCTGCTGATGCGGATGGCCGCCGGGCGGCGCTGGATCTGGATCGAGGGCAACCACGATGCCGGGCCCGTCGACCTGCCGGGCAGCCATCTGGCGGAGCTGGCCCGCGGTCCCCTGGCCTTCCGCCACATCGCCGCCCTTGGCGCCGCTCCCGGCGAGATCTCGGGCCATTACCATCCCAAGGCGCGGCTCGGCGGGCGGCGGCATGCCTGTTTCCTGATCGACGGCACCCGCGCGATCCTGCCCGCCTTCGGCACCTATACCGGCGGGCTCGACTGCACCGATCCGGCCCTTGCCCCGCTGCTGGGACCGGAGGCCTGCGCCGTCTTGACCGGCAGGCGCGCGCTGCCGGTGCCGCTCGGCGCGCAGCGGCAAGATGCCCGCTCCCCCCGTCCCCGTGCCCGCCGCAGCATGGCGCCATGAGCACGCCCGACAACTCCGCCCGAATCGCCGAGAATTTCGCCCGCCAGGGGCTGATGCAGACGCTGGGCGTGTCCATCGAGGAGGTCTCCCCGGGCCGCTGCGTCCTGTCCATGCCGATCACCCCGGCGGTCTCGCAGCAGCAGGGCTTCGCCCATGCAGGCGCCGGATTCTCGCTGGCCGACTCCGCCGCGGGCTATGCCGCGCTGAGCCTGATGCCCGATGGCGCCGACGTGGTTTCGGTCGAGGTGAAGATGAACATGCTGCGCCCGATGGTAGGCACCCGGCTGATCGCCACCGGCACCGTGCTGCGTGCGGGCCGGCAGATCACCGTCGTGCGCGCCGATATCGAGGCCGAAGACGCGGCGGGCAACCGCAAGCTGGTCGGCGCGGTCCAGGGCACGATGATGGCCGTCCAGGCCGGATTTCGCGATGTCGTGAATTCGTGATATCCTTTCCGCAGCGCGCGGAGAGGAACGAAGATGCCGTCATCCGTCCTTAAGCCAGTCTCGGTCGCCTGCAGCATCCTTCTCGTCATCATCGGCCTGCTGGCGCTCGAATGGATTGCCACCGGCCCCCTGCGCGGCAGCCCGCCGCCCGCCGCGGAACTGGGCGTGCAGCAGGACGAAATCGCCCTCGAGGCCTCGTCGCGCGCCGCATACAACGCCTGGGCCTATTCCCATACGCGCAGGGTCTTCGAATGGCAGCTGCGCAGCGCCATCTACCTGTTCTGGGTCTCCATGCTGATCACGGTGAGCGGCGTGTCCTTCGCCTTCTGGCAATTCGCGCAGGCCGCGCAGTTCGAGCGCATCGTGAAGGACGCGGACGAAGTGACGTTCAAGGCGGGAATGGCCAGCCTCGCCTTCCGCACCCGGTCGGTGGCGAGCTTCGTGATGCTGGTCTCGGTCATCTACCTGCTCATCTATGTGATATTCATCTTCAAGATCCACGGCGGCGGCGTACCGACGGCCGCCACCGCAGCCAGCGACGCTTCGGCCGTGGCCGCCTCCGCGGAGGGCAGCGGATATGGCGCGGATCCGGCAGAGAAACCCGTGGACGACATTTCGCTGGAAATCAGGGAGACGCCGCAGCCGGGAGGCGGCAACGACATCGACATCGAGGAGACAGGAGAATGAACACGCTCCATCCGGCTCTCATGCAGGCCGTCGTCGTCGCGGCAAGCTGCCTAGTGCCGCAAGGCGCCGCCGCAGGCTCAGCTCAGCGGCCGCAGATTCTGGCGGACATGCCCGGAGCGGTCCTGCTTCCGGTCCAGTTCGACGATGTCGGCGGCACGGGCAGGCCCGGACAGAGCCGCGAAACCTATGGCGGCACGGCCGGCATGAGCCGCTCCGGCGACTCAACCGATCCGGGCGATCCCGGCGATCCGGGCGACCCCAGTCCACCGGACGACGATTTCGGCGGCCCCGACACCAATCCGACGCATTTCGATCTTCCCGACAGGCCGGGGTCCGGCGGCGGCGGCGGCCGGTCCGTCTCCGGCCTCCAGACGCCGACCCTGGCTGTCGGGCCTGCCGCCTACAACCGCGCCGGGCTGCCCGTGCCCTGGACGATCTGCAACCGCAACAAGGCCAACCCGCTGACGGTGGTGATCGCCTGGCAGGACAATTCGGCGTGGAAAAGTTCGGGCTTCGTGAGGATCGCGCCGGATGACTGCCAGTGGTTCTTCGGCACGCGCCGCGTCGCTGCCTGGCTGCATGCGAAAACGGCGCGCGGGGAAATCGCGGGCGATGCCCGGTTCTGCCTCAACCCGAAAAGCGGGACGGTCTCGCCCGGCAGCCGCTGCGCAGCTGGCCGGAAACCTGCCGAATTCCGCAAGATCACGCCTGCCAGCGTGTTCCGCCAGCAGATCGGAATCCGCTGACGTCAGACCGTCAGCACCTCGGGCACCGGAAGGCCATTGGCCTGGCAGGTCGCCGTCACGGTATTGGCCAGAAGGCAGGCGATGGTCATCGGCCCGACCCCGCCCGGCACCGGGGTGATCGCGCCCGCAACTTCAACGGCCTCGCCGAAGTCGACGTCGCCGACGAGGCGCGTCTTGCCCTCGCCCTTTTCCGGCGCGTCTATGCGGTTGATGCCGACATCGATCACCGTCGCGCCCGGCTTGATCCAGTCGCCCTTGACCATCTCGGCACGGCCCACGGCGGCAACGACGATATCGGCGCCGCGCACGACGTCCGGCAGGTCCTTCGTGCGCGAATGCGCCACCGTCACCGTCGCCGAGGCATTGGTCAGCAGAGTCGCCATCGGCTTGCCGACGATGGTCGAGCGGCCGATCACCACCGCGTTCAGCCCCGACAGGTCGCCCAGCCGGTCCTTCAGCAGCATCATGCAGCCCAGCGGCGTGCAGGGCACCAGCGCGGGCATGCCCGCAACGAGGCGGCCGACATTCTGCGGATGGAAGCCGTCGACATCCTTGGCCGCGGAAATCGTCTCGATCACCTCCTGCTGGTCCAGCCCTTTCGGAAGCGGGAACTGCACGAGGATGCCGTTGACGGAGCGGTCGGCATTCAGCGTGCGCACCAGCGAGATCAGCTCCTTCTGGCTGACATCGGCAGGCAGGCGGTGGGCGTAGGAGTTCATGCCGACCTCGACGGTCATCTTCTCCTTCGAGCGGACATAGACCTGGCTGGCCGGGTCCTCGCCCACGAGCACCACTGCCAGGCCGGGGGTCAGGCCGTGCTCGGCCTTCAGCCGGGCCACCTCTTCCGCCACCTGCGCCCGCAGCCCTGCCGCGAATGCCTTGCCGTCGATCAGTTCCGCCGTCATTTCGGAGCTCTCCGTTGCCGTCTCACGCCTTGCCGCCGGAGCGTGGCCGCGTCTCGGGAAGCTCCGCCGCATCCGCGGCCGGCCGCCCGGCATTGCCCTCGCCCAGCTCCGCCTGCTCCCGCGCGATAGACCATTCGATCAGGCTGCGCCAGAGCGATGCCGCCAGATCCGGGTCGACGCCTTTCGCCACGGCCGAGGCGCGCACATTGGCAATCACCTGCACGACGCGCGACTCGATCCGCGCGGGCAGCCCCTCGGCGGGCTTCAGCTGGATTGCCCGGTCGATGCAGTCCTGCCGCAGCCGCAGCATTTCGATCAGATGCCGGTCCAGCGCGTCGATCGTCATGCGCAGCTCGGACATGGATTGGCACTCGGATGGCGCTTTCATCGCGTCTCCCCAAAACACACACGCGCGCAAAATGACGGCCATGGCACGGGAATTCAAGGCTTCAGCGTGCCGCGCCCCGCGCCGCCGCCAGATGCGGCCAGGCCGGCTGGGCCGGGATGTGCAGCCGCAGGACATCGCCTGGGAAGAGCTCGCCCTCGCGTTCCACCCAGGCGGTCACCCCGCGCTTCTGCCGCGCCGCGGCGCGGAAGGACCTGGCCAGCGTCTCCCGTCCGGTCCCGGCGCGGATCACGCGGTCCGGCAGATGGCAGGGCTGGTTCTGCATGTCGACGACCAGCGTCGCGCCGTCCGGCCCCTGCAGACGGCTCGACGGCGGCAGCAGCGACAGATCCGGCAGCCCCGCAAGGCAAAGCGTGGCGCCGATCCAGGCCGGGTCCAGCCGGTCAATCTCCAGCGCCGCGGCGATCCCGGCCAGTTCCTCCTCCGAAACGATCGAGATCTGGCGGACATTGCGGATCGGCGTGCCCTTCGGATGCTGCTTCGTCACGCGGCTGCACGAGGGGCGGACAGTGCCGCCATGCGCCTCGCCCTCCGGACCGCCGAAGCCGAGCCGCAGCGACGGCACGGGCTCCGACGCCAGTGCCCGCTTGCGGTCGGCGACGCGGCCGATCCAGACGATCCGCCCGGCGAAATCCGTCGGTTCCAGCGCGGGCAAGCCTCAGGCCTCCGGCACGCGCAGAACGAAGAAGCTGCGGCGGAACGGAAACAGGACCGAGCCGTCCGGCCGCCGCGGATAATGCGCCTCCAGCTCGGCATCGTAGCCGGACAGGAAGGACTCTGTCTCCGGGCCGGCCAGCCGGTCAAGCACGCGCCGCCCCGCGGTCGACTCGGTGAAGCGGCGCACCGGATGCGCGCGGCCATCCGGCGGCAGGAGCTGGGCATAGGTCGTCTCCCAGAGCGACAGTTCGCCGAGCCCCGAGAGGATGCGGTCGTATTCCGCCAGCTCCTCGACATCGTCGCGCCAGGCGCTCCAGTCGAAGAGATGCGGGTAGAGCGCGCCGGAGATCTCGCGCAGCAGCCGGTGCGACGGCGCCTCCTGCTGGCGCGGCGACTGAACTGCCAGGACGCCTCCCGGCGCCAGCATGCCCGCGAGCCGCGGCAGCAATTCGGCATGGCCGGGCACCCAGTTGAGCGCGGCATTGGAGAAGATCAGCGCGACCGGCGCCTCGGCGGTCCATTCCGAGATATCGGCCTGTTCGAGGCGCTGATAGGCGCCGGTGGCCTCGGCCTCCTCCAGCATTGCCGGCGAACGGTCGACGCCGTGCAGCAGGCGGCCGGGGAAGCGCTGCGCCAGCGCCGGGCCGACCGCGCCCGAGCCGCAGCCGAGATCGACCGCGGCTCCCGCAGGCAGCGGCGGCACCTGTGCCAGCAGGTCCAGCGCCGGTCGCAGGCGCAGGCCGCGGAAGCGGTGATAGGCTTCCGGATCCCAGTCGCATTGCGGCGTGGCGGACATGTCGTTCTCCCTCTCGGCCTCCGCCCGAGCCTAAGTGCTCCGGCCCGGCGCGCCAAGGTGCTTGATCGGCAAGGCAGTTGGCGGCGCGCCGACCGGAGGAGGAGGAGAGTGATGCTGACCCGCATACCGCCTTCGATGATCATGCCGGCGTGGCGGTCGGCGCCGGGATCGTGACGGGCGACCGGCATGGCAGCGGCAGCTTCTCCCGGCAGACAGATGCCATTTCAGCGACGTCCGGCGCACGTCCGGGAGAAATCACTGCGGATTGGCCCAGGAAATAGGCGGTGCACGTTCGGCCCCGGCGGATCCTGCGGTCGGGTGCGCCATCGCCGCCCAAGCCAGTGCGGTGCGGGAATTGGAGCAGGCTTCCGCGCAGCATTGTTGCAGAAGTCAGCGTCGGGACGTGATGCCCCTTCCCCAGCTGAGGTCGGGCCAAGCGCTCGATCTCGGCCGTACCGAGGGCATTGAAGCGGTTCATGAATGAGCGGCAAGCGCCATCGGTCCGAGCGCAGCCGCGAATGACACGGATGTGGATTTCGGCGGCCTGCCGGCCGGGGTCCCTCGAAGCGATCCGTTCGCCGGAGGACTCGAGGTTCCCCATCCTGGCCTCGATCCTGCTCCGGACGTGGCAGCCGGACCACCGCTTGCAGATCGTCCGGCCGGGCCGCCGGGCGGCCCGCGGGATGGCGTTGCGCGCCAGCGCAGCAGGGCAGTCCTCCTTCCCCAGGCGGCCGTTTTTCCGGATGGGATCGAGGGCATGACGGCCGTCGGCAGCGGTGCTCGGAGTTGCCCATCGCGGCGCCATCGGTCCGAGCCCGATGGGCGACGGCGCATCCGCCGGCAACTCCGAAGGAATGCCCGGGCGCCGTGCCTCCGCGCGCCAGGATCGCCACATGGCACCGGCGGGTGCCGAAGGCGTCGCCAGCGGTGCTCGGAGTTTCCCATCGCGGCGCCATCGGTTCGAGCCCGATGGGCGACGGCGCATCCGCCGGCAACTCGCCGGCGACAGGGCCGGTTTCCCCGTCTTCCGGGATCCGGGCGGGCAATTCGGGACGGACAGGGCTGCCGCCCCCGCGGCTGGAGGCGAACTCCACCGCCCGGATGTCGCTGGTGCCTGTGTCCATCGCCAGATGGAGCTGGCGGCACTGGCGGCGGCGGTGGGTGCCGTGCTTCCCGGCCAGCCACTCACTGACCGGGCTTTCGCGGCGCCGCTGGGGCCACGGCCCCGTCTCGCTCGGACGTCGGCCAAGCGCGGAAAAGTCCGGGACCGGCCAGTCCGGGCACGCCATCTCGAGGATGCTGGCGGCCATCCCGGCCGTTTGCCTGGGCGGCAGGCCGAACAGGACCTTCACCATGAGACGGAATTGGATGGCAGCGTCGGAGAACACGGGTGGACGCCCGGGCTTGCCTGCCTTCGGCGCGAGCCAGGTCATGTCCTTGTCCAGCCAGACGAGCAGGGACCCACGCCGCCTAAGCGCGTTCGCCATTGTGCTCGAACCAATGGCGCATCAATGGCTCACTGCAGGATTTCCGGTTGACCGTACGGTAGCGGGCAGGTTCCGGCTTGCTCATGGCAGGCTCTTGACCCACCGGAGTCACGCCGTGACTCCAGGAAACCGCGGAATTCTGCAACAACGCCCCGTGAAACACTGCGCGAAGGAGGGACACCCGACCAGCGCGCCGGAGGTCTGGCTGCCGAAGGAGAGCGCCGCGAAGGAGCGCTTCATGAGCCGCCGCGAAGTCGTCTACCTCCTGCGCAGCGCACGCAGCCTCTGCATTGACGGTCGGCACCTGCAGTGGTTCATCATCCTCGGGATCTACACGGGCGGCCGGAAGGCCGCGATGCTGGCCACCCGCATCAGCTCGGAGCCAGTGCTGAACTCGGGACGTCTAGACCCGGACGGCGGTCTGTTCATCCGCCGTGCTGCCGGACAGAAGGCGACGAAGAAGGAGCGCAACCCATGCCGAATGCCGCGCCAGCTGCTCGGACATGTCCGGCGCAAGGCACGCCTCGGCCATCGCTGCTTCATCCAGGGCAACCGCGGCTGCCAGATCGGCGACATCAAGAAGGGCTGGGCCGGGACGATCGAGGCGGCCCAGCGGATCGCCAGACAGGACGGCGTCGAGCGCGACCTGAGCGACGTGACCCCGCACACGCTGAAGCACACAGCCTGCACCTGGTCGATGCAGCGCGGCGCCGACATCCACCAGGCCGCGGCGTACTTCTCGGCCAGCGTCGAGACCTTCACGCGGACCTGCGCCCACCACCACCCCGATTTCTAGGCTCTGGACACATTGAGTTTCACAGCCAGTAGATAACGACTGCCGCGAGGGCGATAGCTGAGAAGAACACCTTCGGGCATCTGTCGTATC
>NZ_JAATVU010000139.1 GCF_013184745.1 Mangrovicoccus sp. HB161399 | reverse complement strand
GCCCATCAGGGCCCTGACCTACAGGCGGCAGCATGATCAACAGGCAAGCTTAGCACCGCCGCAAACCTGTCCGGGAAATGGGGGCCTCCTCAGCTTTTGCGGGCAACCGCGGCACCGCTTGGCGAACGATGCTGCGCCCCCGTCCGGCTGTATCCGGATCGGCCCGGATGCTGGACATCCCTTGCCTTAACAAGCTGTAAAATATAATAAATATGCCATTCCGCTATCTGCCCGGATGAAAGGCGCAAGCTCAGCACACCCTCCAATCCAACAGGAACCAGCACTCCGCAAAGTGCTATTTGGGAGCATGGAAGCACCGCTTGCACCGTTCCCGCTTCTTGAGGCGCTGCTTCGCTAGACCCTCGCGGCAGACCAGCCGGCACCGGGACCGCGGGAGGACGGCAATGACGACGTTCGGGTCTGACCATCTCGGCCGCGAGGCCTTCGTCTATGTGCGGCCGTCGACGCAGGACGGCTTTCCAGGGACCGGACATATCGCCGGAAGCTCAGGCCGCCAGAAATATTTCCCTGTATTTCAGCGCAGTGTCAGCGACGCCGCGGCCGATGCTCCTGCCGGGATAGCGGTCGTCACCGATGCGGTTGCTGTCTCCGTTGATCAGGGACCGGGCACGGAAATAGTCGAAATCCTCGTCGGAACCGAGATCGGCCAGCACGAAGCCATTGCGGGTGAAACCCAGTTCCGACATTCCGCGCACGATGACATCGGCGGCCACGTCAGGTTCCAGCAACAGGTCAGGCGAGTTCACGAAATCCTGGCCGAAGAGCCCGCCGTACCGCTCGTAGTTCGAGCGTCCGGTGATCTGCACGAAGCCGCGCCCGCGATACCGCTTCGCCTCCTCCATGTTCCGGTTGCCAAGCCGGCCGACATAGCTGCGCTGGAACGTCGTCGGACCCCATTTCTCGGACATGATGCGGCCGAGATTGGTCTCGTGGTTGGCTGTCGCCAGAATGTAGGCGACATGGGCGGGCTCAGTCACGCCGTGCCTCTTGCAGGAGCGGAGGATGGCCTGCACCGAGCGGCTCATGGTTTCGCGGCCCGTCTGGCCGACGAAAGCCGGAGCGGTGGCGGCAATGGCCTTTCCTATGCGTTCGATCCCCAGGTCATCCGGCGGCGGAGGAACGGCGGACGCATCGCCGGGCGCGACAGGAGGCGTGGCGGGCGGCGCGCCGGGCAACAGGATGACCTGCCCCACGAGGAGGTTGCGGGCCGTTTCCTCCGTGAAGGCGCGGTGGCCCTCGTCCGTCAATTCCCTCCAGCGGTTGCCGTCGCCCAGCCAACGCCGGGCAATCTGGGTCAGGGTCTGCCCCGGTTGCACCGTGATCCGGCGCGACTGGCCGTCCAGCGCCGTGTCGATCCGCTTGAGCTCCACCGTTCCGTCGGCGAGGGTGTCCAGCTGCATCCCGGCGCACTGGCTTGCCTCGGCAACTTCGATCCAGCTGCAGGCCCGGCCCGAGGAATCCGGAGCGTCCCTGACCGCGATGCGGATCGGCGGGTCGGTGATCTCGGCAACCCCCGAGTCCACGAAGGGCAGCGACCAGCCGACCGCATTGGCGAAAGCTTCGAGCGACACCCAGGTCTCGCCATCCATGTTCATGCCCGGCAACGCCGCACCATTGACGAGCACATCTTCCTCGGGCGGGATTTCCTCTTCCGTTTCGTCGGCCCCCAGCAGGCGCGCCTGCCAGTCCCTGGTCATGCCGCGCAGTTCGTCGCCGACCTCGCGGAAGGGGCGCCCGGGCGCCCATGGGAGAACCATCGGATCCCATTTCCCGTCCTGCGGGACGCCGAGGATATCCTGCACCTCGCCATGTCCGAGAACCGTCTGGCGGCTTACGGCGATGCCATAGCGCAGGCAGAGTTCGGCGCAGACATGCGCCAGTGCATCCCACTGCGCGCGCGTCAGGGGGAAGGAGCCGGCGTGAAACGGGCGTTCGCGGGCATTGTGCATGGCGCAACAGGAGACGCCGATGGAACGGCTGTTCTTGTTCTTCGTGTGCGCCGCATAGGATTGGCTCCTGAGCGGCGGCACGTTCGCCGATATTGCATGCTTGCCGCGATGCACCCGTCCCTCGGAGTCGATGAGAATGTGATAATGCTTCTTGTCGTCAGGGCTCGGATTGTGCGCGCCGGCAGTCCAGTGGACGATGATCCGGTCCATCTTGACGGCAGGCATCCAGCTGTCGGGAACCAGGCGGGCGGCGGCGGCGGCCGTAGCAGCCGCCGGCGGCGCGCCGAATTCCGACAGTGCCGCGTCGAGCTTTGCGGCGGTATCGCTGCTCACGACGCCATCGATTTCCAGCCCCGCCGCCTGCTGGAAGTTGCGCACTCCCTGGCGGGTCCCCGAGCCGAACAACCCGTCATCGGCGCCGACAGGCAAGTGCCCGAGCCGGATGAGCGCGCGCTGGACAGCCTGCACGGTCGGGCCACGCATCATCGGAGTGGTGAACTTCAGGCTTCCGGCGCTGATGGCGATTGTCATGCGTCACATCCTTTCAGAGCGGAGCTGCGTTCGAGCTGGACGCCCAGAGCGCGGACCGATCCGGAAAAGGGCGGGAAATCCTTGGTCGCGCCCCCTTGGCCAGCCACCTCCAGCCAATCCCGCGCCGTCCCGAAAGCCGAGCAAGCCGCGACGCCGGAGCTGTCGGCGCCGGTCCAATAGGCGCTGTCGGCAGCGTAATAAGGTCCGGCAGCCTCGCCCGGCACATGCTCTGCATAGCTGGAGGCCGTGCGCGCCAGTGACTTGTTCAACGCACGTGCCCGGCTGTCGCTCGTCGCCGTGTCGCGGCCGAGCCGCAGGGCCTCGAGCTGGCCGACGAAATCGGCCGCCGTTGCGGCACCGGACGCACTGATGATGGCACCATAGGTGTCGAGCGCGCAGGCCGCATTGTTCCGTGCCGCGGGAGTGGCCGCCTCGGCACGGCCGACGGCTTCCTGGGCCAGCTGCAGGCAGGCGCGCGCCTTGACCCTGGCCTGCTTCGCGCACGCCGCATCGGACATCTCGCAAGCGATCGCAGCCGCGGCCTGGGTTTCGGCGTCTGCAGTCTGCAGCTTGTCGAGGCTCCGGACGCCCGGCGCGTCGCAGGCGGCCAGGACGGCCAGCGCAATGGCAAGGAAAACTCCTGGGCGGATCATTTGGGGTTCCCCTCCTTCTTCATGTCGCCAAGCGCGGAGATCATGCCCTCCAGCGCGACGTCGTCATCCCGTGCCTTGGATGCCATCAGGAAAAGCTGGTCGAGCGCAGCGAAGGCCTGCGGATTGCCGCGAATTTCGTCGACGGCGTCGAACAACGCACGCGGGTCTTCGGCGCCTACCTCCTCCAGCACTTCCACGGGCAGCTGCCCGGCCAGTTCCTCGCCCGCAACGAGCTGGCGGAAGCTCCTCAGCTGCGCCGCGAAACTGGCGAAATCCTGGCCGGAGGCGGCACCATGCTCCGCGAACAGGGCATCATCCTCGGCTGCAAGCGCGCGGCGGGCAAAATCTCCGCGCGCCGCAGGATTGTCCGTCACTCCCGGGCCCAGCATCTGCGCCAGATCGGGAAGGGCATCGAAGATTGTCCGGGCAATGGCGGGCAGCGAGGGCAGCGGGGGGATCAGGTTCTGGTTGAATTCCGCGTCGAGCACCCGGACCTTCCACAGGTCGTAAGCCGCGCCTCCAAGCCGCGCCGTGCCCAGCACGACCGCAATGGCCAGCCCGGATGGGCCTCCCGCCAGGCTGGCAACGCCGGGAACCTTGGAGAAGGCCGACACTGTCCTTGAAAGGAGACCGTGAACGGCACTCTTTTCCGGCAGGGATCCGGCAGCTTCGACGAGCATTTCAGCGGCGCCGAAGGGAGACCCGGTTCCCGCAAGGGACTTGATCCCCGAAACCGTCGCTTCCAGTTTGCCCACCTTGTTCAGGATGGACTTGAACTCGCCGTCAGGCACGACAGCCGCAAGCACCTTCCCCGCCTGAACTGCGCCTTCCACCTTGTCCAGAAGCCCTTGGGCCGGGCCGAGAACGGTGCTGATGGCCGAGGTCGCCTTCTTGCCAGCCGTCGTGGACCCGGCCACCTGGAGGAGTTGTCCGAGGACCTCCGGCGACGTTGCCGAGGCGGGATTCTTCTGGACGGCCGAGAACACGTTCACCGCGGCGGCAATCCGGTCGGCAGTCGACGCCATGTCGGATTGCTGCGCTTCCAGCCGCACGTCCCGGGCCTTCGCCTCGAGTTCCTGGCGGCGGCTCGGCTCGAATATCGAGGACAAGGCATCGACCATCCGGTTCAGGCCCTTGTAGACGAATTGCGCCGCGAACCCTCCGAGCAGGGCCAGCACCGGCATGCCATAGGGAAGGCTGGCCGCCGCACCGGCCTGGCTGGACTCCGTTGTTGCAGCAGATATCTCGGGCTGCGCGACAAGCTGCGTGAGGATCATTCCCGAAACGATCCCCAGCATGATCCGGATGCCATAATTCGATCCGATCCGCGGGTCGTATGTGCCTTCGACGATATAAGTCCGGGCGTCATAGAGAACTGAGAACGCGGATCCCAGTCCGGCGAGCCCCATGTAGAAGGCCATCACATGGACGAATTTCGTTCCGGTCAGCGACAGGACTGACACGCGGTAAAGGTTCGGATCATCGCCGAAATAAAGCGCCAGAATGACGGCGGCGAGAAAGAAGACCGTGATGCAGATCAGCGACCTGATCGTGGGAACCGGGGCAAGCCAGCGGTGCAGCAGGGGATTTTTCCTGGCGTCCCAATGCATCAATTCTATTGTCCGGGGCAGAGCCGGGGCAATCGCTTGGGACAGAAGCCGGTGCAGCCGATTCAGGACTGCCATGGGGATATCGTCGCGCTTGTCTATTCCCGCGGCCAGGAACCCTGCGAGTTCTCCTATTTCATCCGCATTTTCGTCCGAGATGGAAATTCCGCGCGAGAGATAATACGACAGCATCGCTTCGCATTCGCGGAAATAGCGTGCTCGGATATCAATTCTGGAATCGGATATTTCCAGAGTGGCGAGAGCAGGAATCTCGCTCGAAGAAGAGGAGCCTGCATTTCTTTCGATATTCATAAACGGGGCTCCCGGAAAAAACCTCTTCCAAAGAACTCTTCAACTTGGAACCAATACCTGGACCTGAAACCAATAGCCGGAAATCCTGCAGGATTTCCATTTGCTTTCCTTAGCACAATCGGGCTGCGGTTGATAGTCATGGAAGGCATAGTTGCAGAAGTTCGGCTTGATCCGGATTGCATTGGACTCAGGATCGACGCTGCTGCGGCAATCAGCTGATTTCTGGAACAGCGCTTCTTGATCCTGCTCCGGACACGGTAGCCGGACCATCTTTTCCATATCGCGCGGCATTGTTGCAGAAGTCTGCGCCGGGGCGTGATGCCCCTTCCCCAACTGAGGTCAGGCCACGCGCTCGATCTCGGCGGTGCCGAGGGCGTTGAAGCGGTTCATGAATGAGCGGCAAGCGCCATCGGTCCCAGCGCAGCCGCGAATGACACGGATGCGGATTTCGGCGGGTTGTCGGCCGGGGTCCCTCGACGCGATCCGTTCGCCGGAGGATTTGGGGTTCCCCATCCCGGCCTCGATCCTGCTCCGGACGTGGCAGCCGGACCACCGCTTACAGATCGTCCGGCCGGGCCGCCGGGCGGCCCGCGGGATGGCGTTCCTCGCCAGCGCAGCAGGGCAGTCCTCCTTCCACAGGCGGCCGTCTTTCCGGATGGGAGCGAGGGCATGACTGCCGTCGCCAGCGGTGCTCGGACCGATGGAGCATCCGCTGGCAACTCCGAAGGAATGCCCGAGCGCCGTGCCTCCGCGCGCCAGGATCGCCGCATGGCACCGGCGGGTGCCGAAGGCGTCGCCAGCGGTGCTGGGAGTTGCCCATCGCGGCGCCATCGGTCCGAGCCCGATGGCGACGGCGCATCCGCTGGCATCTCGCCAACAACGGTGCCGGTTTCTTCCGCCTCGCAGACCTCGCAGAAGGTGCCTGCGTTGCAACGCCGCAGGCGGGCACTTGTGGGTAGCTTCAAGAGGGCGAGAGCCGCCTGACGGGTTTGGCGCTTCGGTGATAGGTCCGACCTTATGCGCGACCTTATGTTCGAACTGGCGTTGTTGCGGAACTCGTCGGCTTCCGGAATTCACGGCGCGACTCCGGCGGGTCAAGAGCTTGGCATGGCGAAGCCGGAACCTGCCCGGCACCGCACGGCCAACCGGAAATCCTGCAGCGAGCCATTGATGCGCCATTGGTTCGAGCACAATGGCGGACGCGCTTAGGCGGCGCGGCTCGCTCCTGGTCTGGCTGGGCAGGGACGTGGCCTGGCGCGCGCCGAAGGCAGGCAAACCCGGGCGTCCGCCGGTCCTTTCGGAATGGGGAGGATCAGCAGACGGGCCGGAGGAGTTCGGGCCGGTCCGCGCCAGCGGCAAACCCTCCGGCAGAGGATTTGAAGGCCGGACGGGCGGAGCCCGGCCCGAGGAGTGCCATCCAGTTCTGCCTGATGATCAAGGTGCTCTTCAGTCTGCCGCCCAGGCAAACGGTCGGGATGGCCGCCAGCATCCTCGAGATGGCGTGCGCGGACTGGCCGGTCCCGGGCTTTTCCGCGCTTGGCCGACGTCCGAGCGAGACGGGACCGTGGCGCCAGCGGCGCCGCGAAAGCCCGGTCAGTGAGTGGCTGGCCGGGAAGCACGGCACCCACCGCCGCCGCCAGTGCCGCCAGCTCCATCTGGCGATGGACACAGGCACCGGCGACATCCGGGCGGTGGAGTTCGCCTCCAGCCGCGGGGCCGGCAGCCCTGTCCGTCCCGAATTGCCCGCCCGGATCCCGAAAGACGAGGAAGCCCCGCCATGGGACCGCGGTCCCCGGCGGTGCGGCGGACGCGCGGCCGGGATGGCCTCCGGGGCGTGCGGCCGCCCCGGTGCAGGATCCGGGATCGCGAGGTGCCTGCCGCTTCCTCTCCGGCGCCGCCCGGTCGGGCAGGTGGCGCCCGTCCTGCGCGGAAACGGCAGCGCCGCCGCCCCCCGGCGTCCCGCGGACGGGCATCGCCAGCCATGGCCCCCGCCAGGCCATGGCGCGGCAGGGCGCGATGCCGCTGGCCGGCCATCCACACCGCCAATGGCGGATAGCGGCTCGCTCCGCGGCACGCCGCACGGAACGGCGGTGCCGGACAGGAAGGCTGCATGCCCCTTGGACAAGGTGAACCGG
>NZ_JAATVU010000138.1 GCF_013184745.1 Mangrovicoccus sp. HB161399 | reverse complement strand
GGTCGCAAGATTAAAACTCAAAGGAATTGACGGGGGCCCGCACAAGCGGTGGAGCATGTGGTTTAATTCGAAGCAACGCGCAGAACCTTACCAGCCCTTGACATTTGGTGCTACCTCGAGAGATCGGGGGTTCCTTCGGGACGCCAGGACAGGTGCTGCATGGCTGTCGTCAGCTCGTGTCGTGAGATGTTGGGTTAAGTCCCGCAACGAGCGCAACCCTCGCCCTTAGTTGCCAGCATTAAGTTGGGCACTCTAAGGGGACTGCCGGTGATAAGCCGAGAGGAAGGTGGGGATGACGTCAAGTCCTCATGGCCCTTACGGGCTGGGCTACACACGTGCTACAATGGTGGTGACAGTGGGCAGCGAGCACGCGAGTGTGAGCTAATCTCCAAAAGCCATCTCAGTTCGGATTGCACTCTGCAACTCGGGTGCATGAAGTTGGAATCGCTAGTAATCGCGGATCAGCATGCCGCGGTGAATACGTTCCCGGGCCTTGTACACACCGCCCGTCACACCATGGGAGTTGGTTCTACCCGAAGGCGCTGCGCTAACCGCAAGGAGGCAGGCGACCACGGTAGGGTCAGCGACTGGGGTGAAGTCGTAACAAGGTAGCCGTAGGGGAACCTGCGGCTGGATCACCTCCTTTCTAAGGAAGCGATCTTTTTTGGCTTCGGCCTAAAGAACGCTTGTTAGAACAAGATCGGATAGTCAATCTGATCGAAACGCATAAGCCGGTCATCTTCGGGTGATACGGTAATAGCAAAGACCGCTTGCCACGTTTCTCTTTCTTAAAAGTCATCTAAGGATAACGACTTGATGGTCGTTTGGTTTGAACCTCAGGCCGACCGGCCGTCGCCGATCGTACGGCGCCCCGTCCGGAGCGGAGCAGCGATAAGCTGCGACAGCGTGAGGACAGAGAATGGGCCCGTAGCTCAGTTGGTTAGAGCACACGCTTGATAAGCGTGGGGTCGGAAGTTCAAGTCTTCCCGGGCCCACCAAAGCTCTTGGATATCAGAACGGGGCTGTAGCTCAGCTGGGAGAGCACCTGCTTTGCAAGCAGGGGGTCAGCGGTTCGATCCCGCTCAGCTCCACCAAAATCCTGATTGGCGCCTTTACGGCAGCCTTTGGTGATGACTTTAAGAAAAAAGGTTTGCATGAGCCCTTCGGGGCTGATGCCTGTTGAATGTTACATTGTGAAGAGAAGATATGTCTGGAGGCTTCCAGGAGATCAGGTTTTGGCCTGGTTGTTTGGAGCTGCAACCATTGACGGCATTTTGTGGTCTAGCCGGCCACGGGATGAGAGAGGTTGCAGTGACGATAGGAAGCCCTGTCTGACGCGGGCTTGTTGTTTGAGGATTTATTCTTCATCTGACGGGAGCCGCGGATTGATGCGCCTGACCGCACATCACCGGACATTATCTCGAGAAGCTGGTCTATAAAGACTGGCGTCTTTATAGTTTGCTTTGCGCTCACGGATGAGCGGGCCTTTGGCCCTATCCTTCGCGGGAGCGGCAAACGATTGCCGACGCGGCTTAGCCGCTACGGAATGATGACGTCAGATCTTATAAAATTTTTAGACTGCCGACTTTGTTGGGTCGGTGGTCAGATCGTGTTGATGGCATTGGCCGGGGTTATACAAAAGGCCCGGCTTGAGACTTCATGATGTTTACGGACGGTTCGAGGGACTTCCCTCGTAGGGCTTATGCCCGTCGCCAATCGTTTGGCGCCCTGTCTGGAGCGAAGCGGCGAAGCTGCGGCAGCGTGAAGACGTAAGAAGATGAACATCAGCAATGAGAACGATCAAGTGTCTTAAGGGCATTTGGTGGATGCCTAGGTATGCACAGGCGATGAAGGACGTGATACGCTGCGATAAGCTGTGGGGAGCTGCGAATAAGCTTTGATCCATGGATTTCCGAATGGGGAAACCCACCTTAGATATCTAGAAAATTTAAGGTGTTCGGTAGAACATCTTATCTTTCTAGATATCGCTAGAAGGTATCTTCACCTGAATAAAATAGGGTGTAAGAGGCGAACGCAGGGAACTGAAACATCTAAGTACCTGCAGGAAAGGACATCAATTGAGACTCCGCAAGTAGTGGCGAGCGAACGCGGACCAGGCCAGTGGCAATAGATCTGTAAGCAGAACATGTTGGGAAGCATGGCAATAAGGGTGACAGCCCCGTATGCGTAAGATGGTTTATTGTCCTAGAGTAGGGCGGGACACGTGAAATCCTGTCTGAACATGGGTCGACCACGATCCAAGCCTAAGTACTCGTGCATGACCGATAGCGAACCAGTACCGTGAGGGAAAGGTGAAAAGCACCCCGACAAGGGGAGTGAAAGAGAACCTGAAACCGGATGCCTACAAACAGTCGGAGCCCGCAAGGGTGACGGCGTACCTTTTGTATAATGGGTCAACGACTTAGTGTAGCAAGCAAGCTTAAGCCGGTAGGTGTAGGCGTAGCGAAAGCGAGTCTTAATAGGGCGCTCAGTTTGTTGCATTAGACCCGAAACCGAGTGATCTAGCCATGAGCAGGTTGAAGGTTGGGTAACACCAACTGGAGGACCGAACCCGCATCTGTTGCAATAGATTGGGATGACTTGTGGCTAGGGGTGAAAGGCCAATCAAACTCGGAGATAGCTGGTTCTCCGCGAAATCTATTTAGGTAGAGCGTTGAATGAATACCCATGGGGGTAGAGCACTGGATGGGCTATGGGGACTCACCGTCTTACTGATCCTAACCAAACTGCGAATACCATGGAGTACTGTTCAGCAGACACACGGCGGGTGCTAACGTCCGTCGTGAAGAGGGCAACAACCCTGACCTCCAGCTAAGGTCCCCAAGTCATGGCTAAGTGGGAAAGGATGTGAGGATCCCAAAACAACCAGGATGTTGGCTTAGAAGCAGCCATCATTTAAAGAAAGCGTAACAGCTCACTGGTCTAAATAAGGGTCTTTGCGCCGAAAATGTAACGGGGCTCAAGCCATGCACCGAAGCTGAGGATGTGGATTTATCCACGTGGTAGCGGAGCGTTCCGTAGGCCGATGAAGGAAGACCCGTGAGGGCTTCTGGAGGTATCGGAAGTGCGAATGTTGACATGAGTAACGATAAAGGGAGTGAGAGACTCCCTCGCCGAAAGACCAAGGGTTCCTGCTTAAAGTTAATCTGAGCAGGGTTAGCCGGCCCCTAAGACGAGGCAGACATGCGTAGTCGATGGGAACCACGTTAATATTCGTGGGCCAGGCGGTGGTGACGGATTGCACAAATCGTACATTCTTATTGGATTGAGTGTGCGGTGGAGCGGTTCCAGGAAATAGCCCCGCCAAGAGACCGTACCCGAAACCGACACAGGTGGTCAGGTAGAGTATACCAAGGCGCTTGAGAGAACTGCGTTGAAGGAACTCGGCAAATTGCACGCGTAACTTCGGAAGAAGCGTGACCCTTTAGCGGGCAACCGTTGGAGGGTGGCACAGACCAGGGGGTAGCGACTGTTTACCAAAAACACAGGGCTCTGCGAAGTCGCAAGACGACGTATAGGGTCTGACGCCTGCCCGGTGCTGGAAGGTTAAGAGGAGAGGTGCAAGCTTTGAATCGAAGCCCCAGTAAACGGCGGCCGTAACTATAACGGTCCTAAGGTAGCGAAATTCCTTGTCGGGTAAGTTCCGACCTGCACGAATGGCGTAACGACTTCCCCGCTGTCTCCAACGCAGACTCAGTGAAATTGAATCCCCCGTGAAGATGCGGGGTTCCTGCGGTCAGACGGAAAGACCCCGTGCACCTTTACTATAGCTTTACACTGGCATTCGCCAAGGCATGTGTAGGATAGGTGGTAGGCTTTGAAGCGTGGACGCCAGTTTGCGTGGAGCCATCCTTGAAATACCACCCTTATCTTTGTGGATGTCTAACCGCGCTCCGTTATCCGGAGCCGGGACAGTGTATGGTGGGTAGTTTGACTGGGGCGGTCGCCTCCTAAAGAGTAACGGAGGCGCGCGATGGTGGGCTCAGACCGGTCGGAAATCGGTCGTCGAGTGCAATGGCATAAGCCCGCCTGACTGCGAGACTGACAAGTCGAGCAGAGACGAAAGTCGGTCATAGTGATCCGGTGGTCCCGTGTGGAAGGGCCATCGCTCAACGGATAAAAGGTACGCCGGGGATAACAGGCTGATGACCCCCAAGAGTCCATATCGACGGGGTTGTTTGGCACCTCGATGTCGGCTCATCGCATCCTGGGGCTGGAGCAGGTCCCAAGGGTTTGGCTGTTCGCCAATTAAAGCGGTACGTGAGCTGGGTTCAGAACGTCGTGAGACAGTTCGGTCCCTATCTGCCGTGGGTGTAGGAATATTGACAGGATCTGTCCCTAGTACGAGAGGACCGGGATGGACGTATCTCTGGTGGACCTGTTGTGGCGCCAGCCGCATAGCAGGGTAGCTATATACGGAAGGGATAACCGCTGAAGGCATCTAAGCGGGAAACCCACCTGGAAACGAGTATTCCCTATCAGAGCCGTGGAAGACGACCACGTTGATAGGCCGGGTGTGGAAGTGCGGCAACGCATGAAGCTTACCGGTACTAATAGCTCGATCGGCTTGATCGTTCTCATTGTTTATGTTCATCAGCTTCGCTGATGGACATGATCTTATCGCTCACGGATGAGCGGCCCTGACGGGCCTATCCTCCGCAAGCGCGCTGCGCGACGCAGGCAAGCTGCTACGGGGAAGTTCCTCGATAGTCACTGCCCCTGCAGACAAGCGAAGCGCAAGCACAACAACCAGCTTCTCGAAAATATGCTGCACTTGGCCGACCTGGTGGTTATGGCGGGGTCCTTAGCACCCGTTCCCATTCCGAACACGGCCGTGAAATGCCCCAGCGCCGATGGTACTCTGTCTTAAGACACGGGAGAGTAGGTCGCTGCCAGGTCTGCCAAGTGCAGCTTTCGTCTTCTCATTCATGCTGAAAACGGCGACTGCCGACAAAAAGCCGCCGTCATCGGCGGCTTTCGCCGTTCAATGCAATACAAAATATAACGCGGGGTGGAGCAGCCCCCCGTCGACCCGCAGGGCAAAGCCCTAAGGATCGACAAACAAACAAGACCGGGCCGGAAACAGACTAGCCGTTTCCTCCTTAACCCCGGTGCTCAAAGGATAACGCGGGGTGGAGCAGCCCGGTAGCTCGTCAGGCTCATAACCTGAAGGCCGCAGGTTCAAATCCTGCCCCCGCAACCAAATCATTCAAAAACCCCTGCAGCCCAGCTGCAGGGGTTTTGGCGTTTCTCCGCCAATGACGAGCCGATCACCAGCGAGCTCAGACCCAGCTTCCGCCCGCGCGCTGAGATGCCTCCTGCCGCTCGGCCGGCGAACTACACGGTGCCTGGCTGGCCTCAAGCGGTGTTTTGGCATTGTCGCCTTTCAGGCTATGATCCTGTTGTCGCGTAACCTTGACGGGATGCCCGGATCGGTGTTGCACCGGAAAGGAGCGGGTCGGGACAGGCGCCGGTTTCTTACGGATTCGTGATAAACTGCATTCCTGCTTGCCGTGGACCGCCCGTCGGCTATGCTTCCGGCACGCGTCTTCCCGAAAGACCGAGGCTTTATCGGCGCGGCATGTTTCGGAAATCCGGACTGGCTGATGGACAACACTGCAGCACTGTTTTCAACATTTTCGGCGACTTTCCTTGCATCGCTTGTCGAGGTCGTCGAGGCCTTTACCATTGTGCTGGCGGTCAGTCTGACGCGCGGCCTGCGTCCGGCGCTCACCGGCAGCGCGCTGGCGCTTCTTGTCCTTGTCGGGCTGGTTCTCAGTTTCGGTCCGTTCTTCGCTCTGGTTCCGTTGCAGCCGCTGCAGCTGGTTATCGGTACGGCGATGTTGCTCTTCGGCATGCGCTGGCTGAGAAAGGCGATTTTGCGTGCTGCCGGTCGGCTTGCGCTCCGTGATGAGGCGGCCGTCTTTGCGCGAGAGATCGATGCTTACGCGGACGGGGACGATAACCGCCGTTCGGATTACCTTGCCGGCATTGCGGCTTTCAAGGCGGTGCTGGTTGAAGGCGTTGAAGTGGTTTTCATCGTCATCGCCGCTGGAACGGCGCATAACATGACGATGGTTGCGGGCATTGGCGCGCTTGCGGCGGCACTGCTGGTCGCACTTGTCGGCCTTGTCGTGCACAAGCCGCTTTCCAGCGTACCGGAAAACACGATCAAATTCGTCGTCGGGCTGATGCTTACTGCCTTCGGGGTTTTCTGGGTCGGTGAAGCGATCGGCTTGCACTGGCCCGGCGGCGATCTGTCCGTCCTGGCGTTGTTCCTGCTGTTTGCCGGGGTGTCGGCCCTAGCGGTCAGGCGGCTCGAAGCGGAGTGCGAAACGATGGAAGCTTCGCAATGAAACTGGTTCGTGAGATCCTTGCCGAGCTTTATGGGCTGTTTGTCGACGATGGCTGGCTCGCTTTGCAGGTTCTGGCTGTTGTCTTCCTTTGTGCCCTGGCGGTTGGCCGTTTCGGGGTTTCGCCTTTTGCGGCCGGCGGTTTCCTGATCGTCGGCTGCATGGTGATCCTCATGCTGAGCCTCAGGCGCAGCCGATAATCGGCCAAGAGAGGAATGGGACTGCTCATCATGCGCATTCTGGTTCTTGAAGATGATCGTCGCACTGCGAATTTTCTCAGCCGGGGGCTGAGTGAAGCCGGTCATGTCTGTGATGTCGTCTTCGATGGCCGCGTGGGCCTTAAGCGTGCCATGATGGCCTCGGAAAATTACCAGCTTCTGATCATCGATCGCATGCTGCCGGAACTGGACGGGCTTTCGGTCGTGCGGGCGGCCCGTGCCGCCAGAGTGGCAACACCGATGCTGTTTCTGACGGCGCTTGGCGGTGTGGATGATCGGGTTGAGGGGCTTGAAGCCGGCGCGGATGATTATCTGGTGAAACCTTTCGCCTTTTCCGAACTTCTGGCGCGCATCAACGCGCTTGGTCGCCGGCCGCCGGTCAAGGCGGAACTGACGGTTTTGCGTGTTGCCGATCTTGAGATGGATCTTGTCCGCCGTGTCGTTCATCGCGGCGGCAAGGTGATCGAGCTGCAGCCGCGCGAATTCACGTTGCTGGAAGTGCTGATGCGCGCTGAAGGACAGGTGCTGACGCGGACCATGCTGCTGGAAAAGGTCTGGGACTTTCATTTCGATCCGCAGACCAGTGTCGTCGAAACCCATATCAGCCGGCTGCGCGCCAAGATCGACAAGCCCTTCTCCGTCCAGCTCCTGCACACGGTTCGCAATACGGGATACAGTTTCCATGCGCCGTAACAGGCTGTTGCGCAGCACGCCGGTCCGGCTGGCGCTGACCTATGGTGTCTTCTTTGTGCTGTCGTCGCTTGTTGTCTTTCTGGCGACCTTTCTCGTCGTGCGCGCTGAGATCT
>NZ_JAATVU010000137.1 GCF_013184745.1 Mangrovicoccus sp. HB161399 | reverse complement strand
ACCCTGTCGCGCCGCCAGAGTGAGACGGGACCGTGGCGCCAGTGGCGCCGCGCAAGCCCGTCGAACATTGGACGTGACCATCCCGTATCGCGGCTCCAAGGGGCCGCTGAACCTGCTCGTCCCCTCTCGGGCATTGCTGCGCAATGCCCGAGAGGGCAGCGGACAGCACCGGCATCAAGGTGGAAGGCGAAGGGTGCGGAGCGACCGTGGCCCCGGTGGGGCCGCGAAAGTGCGCGGCACGGCACGCGCGCAAGCATGGCGGCACGAAACGGCGCATTCGCGGTGCCGCTCGGACCGGTGGCGCGGCCCGCTCATGGCGCAAGGTCCGCCTTGGAATTGATGAAAGAACGCTGGAGATCCGGGCCGCCGAGGTCACCTCCGGCAACGTCGGCGACGCGCCATTCGCCGGGCAGAGAGTCCCCCGGACTGTCTGCTGATCCTCCTCCTTGCCCAGATCCCGGCGGAGGAGAAGATCGCCACCGTCACGGCCGAGTTGCCAGCGGATGCGCCACCCGTCCGGGCCCCGCTGGCGGCGCCCATGACACCCGCGCCTGCCACGATGCCATCGCGGCCCGCGGCGCGGCGGCGGTCATTCCGCCGAGGCGGACTGCGAGGCCGTGGAAGCCGGACAGGGCCGGAGCCCGCGCGCGAAACGGGATCCTGCGGGCATCGAAGCACCTGGGCCGGGCGCTCTGGCGGAACTGGAGCGGGCATCACCGGCGCAGCAGGGTGGAAACGAAGATGACCTGCGCGAAGCTGCCCGGCCAGCGGCTGATGTCCGTTCGGAATCGGCCCCGGACCGATGGCGGCTCGATGCCTCACCTTCGACCGCCAGGTGGCGGAGGTCCGGATCCGCGCATTCGCGGCTGCGCTCGAACCGATGGCGCTTGCCGCTCATTCCTCAACCGCTTCACGGCACTCGGCATCCCGCTGACCGTGGCCGCAGGATAAGTGTGTCCGGGGAAGGGGGAACTGCGGTCGCCAGCTGATTTGTCCAACAACGCGCCTGGCGGGCATGGCCATGCCGCGGAAGGGGACAGGGGCCGCAGGGAGGGCGCGGCTTCACGGAAACTTGCGGGCCGGAGGGCGCGTCCGGCCAGATGGCGCTTGCCCGGCGGGCGCCGGAGGGCTTTTTCTCGCTGCGGAGCGGCAAGGCGGAGCAGGACACATGGCGGACGCGGCAGGCAGGGAGACCCCGGCGAAACGGCGGTTGCCCGCGGGCATCTGGGCGCTCGGCTTCGTGTCGCTCTTCATGGACGTGTCCTCGGAGATGATCCACGCGCTGCTGCCCGTGTACCTGACCGTAGGACTCGGCGCCTCGGCGCTGGCGCTGGGGCTGATCGAGGGCATCGCCGAGGCGACGGCGGCAATCACCAAGGTGTTTTCCGGCGCGCTTTCGGACCGCATCGGGCGCAGGAAGGAGCTGGCCGCGCTCGGCTACGGGCTGGCGGCGGTGACGAAGCCGGTCTTTCCGCTGGCGGGGGCGCTCGGCTGGGTCGTCGGCGCGCGCTTCGTCGACCGGGTGGGCAAGGGCATCCGCGGCGCGCCGCGCGACGCGCTGGTCGCCGACATCGCGCCCGCGGACATGCGCGGCGCGGCCTTCGGGCTGCGCCAGACGCTCGACACCGTGGGGGCCTTCCTCGGGCCGCTGGCGGCGCTGGGGCTGATGTGGCTCTTCGCGGACGATTTCCGCGCGGTCTTCTGGGTGGCGGTCCTGCCCGCCTTCGTCTCGGTCGCGCTGATCCTCTGGGTGGTGAAGGAGCCCGAGGCGCCGGCCCCGCGCCGCAAGGTGCGCAATCCGCTGTCGCGGGCCGAGCTGGCGCTGCTCGGCCGACCCTACTGGCAGGTCGTGGCGGTGGCGACCGTCTTCACGCTGGCGCGGTTCAGCGAGGCCTTCCTGATTCTGCGGGCGGAGGTCGCGGGCCTGGCGCTGTGGCTGGTGCCGCTGGTGCTGGTGGGGATGAACATCGCCTATGCCGCCTCGGCCTGGCCGGTGGGGGTCCTGTCGGACCGGATCGGGCGGCGCGGGCTCCTGATGGCCGGGCTGGGGCTGCTGATCGCGGCGGATCTGGTGCTGGCGCTGTCCGGCGGACTGGCGGGGCTCGCCATCGGCGTGCTGCTCTGGGGCCTGCACATGGGGTTCACGCAGGGGATTCTGTCGACGCTGGTCGCCGAGACCGTGCCGGGCGAGCTGCGCGGCACCGCCTTCGGCATGTACAACCTGGTGACCGGGGTGGCGATGCTGGCGGCCAGCCTCGCCGCCGGGGCGCTGTGGGAAGTGGCCGGACCCGCGGCGACCTTCCTTGCCGGGGCCGTCTTCGCCGCCGTGGCGATGGCGGGGCTCCGGGGGACCGGCCGCAAGCGGGTGCAGTGACGGGACCCTTGCGCGGAGGCGCCGACTCGGCCAGAGAATGCGGCAGGGCAGGCGATGGCGTCGCCGCCGCGCGATGCGGGCCCGTCAACCCATCCTGAACGCCGGGATCTTGCTTTGCCGCCGCCGCGGCAGGGGGAGATCCCCCCGCTCCGCGGCCGCGTCCAGATGGAGGATGATCCGCATGGACCGACCCGACTTCTACCGTTTCCACCAGGGCAGCCGCGTGCTGCCCTTCGCCCCTGCCGAATACGACGCCCGCCTGGCCGGACTGCGCAGCGCCATGGCGGAGGCCGGGATCGGCGCCTGCGTGCTGACCTCGATGCAGGCGATCGCCTATTACTCGGGCTTCCTCTACTGCAGCTTCGGCCGGCCCTACGGGCTGGTGGTCACGGCCACGGACAGCGTGACGGTCAGCGCCGGGATCGATGCGGCCCAGCCCTGGCGGCGCTGCCACGGGGACAACATCACCTATACCGACTGGGCGCGGAACAACTACTGGCGCGCGGTGCGCTCGGTCGCGGGCGAGGGGCAGGCCATCGGCTACGAGGCGGACCACCTGACGCTGGCGCAGAAGGCGCTGATGGACGCGTTCCTGAAGCCCGCCGCCTGCATCGACATCGCGCCCGCCTCGATGCGGCAGCGGATGGGGAAATCGCCGGCCGAGATCGCGCTGATCAAGCAGGGGGCGGAGGTCGCCGATGCCGGCGGCTACGCGATCCGCGTGGCGATCCGGGAGGGCGCGCGCGAGATCGACGTGGCCATGGCGGGGCGCGACGCGATGGAGCTGGAGATCGCCAGGCGCTTCCCCGAAGCCGAGTACCGCGACACCTGGGTCTGGTTCCAGTCGGGGATCAACACCGACGGCGCGCACAACCCGGTGACGGCGCGGGCGCTGCAGCAGGGCGACATCCTCAGCCTCAACACCTTCCCGATGATCTCGGGCTATTACACGGCGCTGGAACGCACGCTGTTCCTCGGCCAGCCGGACGCCGCCAGCCTGAAGGTCTGGGAGGCCAATGTCGCCGCCCATGAATACGGCATGTCGCTCTTGGTGCCGGGGGCGAGCTGCGCAGAGGTGACGGAGAAGATCAACGCCTTCCTCGCAGAACGCGACCTGCTGCAGTACCGCACCTTCGGCTACGGCCATTCCTTCGGCGTGCTGTCGCACTACTACGGGCGGGAGGCGGGGCTGGAGCTGCGCGAGGACATCGATACCGTGCTGGAGCCCGGCATGGTGATCTCGATGGAGCCGATGCTGACCATCCCCGAGGGACAGCCCGGCGCGGGCGGCTACCGCGAGCACGACATCCTGGTGATCACGGATGGCGGCGCCGAGAACATCACCGGCTATCCCTGCGGGCCGGGCTTCAACATCCTCGGCTGAGGCCGGGGAGGGGCGGGGCCGCCCGGGGAGGGGCGGCCCGCTTTCCCATGTCAGGCGGCGCGGCTGCGCAGCGGCGCGCCGGGGCGCAGGTTCAGCAGCACGCAGGCCGCGAGCGCCAGGATGCCTGCCGCGGCGGAGCCGAACAGTTCGGGCAGCGGCGACAGGAACACCGCGGCCCCGGCGCCCAGGCCGGTCAGCACGTTGCGGCGCGTCGCGCTCTTCGCGAACATCACCAGCACGGCGCCGTAGAGCGCGGGCAGGGTATAGGCCTTGACGGTCGCCGCGACGGCGGCGGGCAGGGCCTCGACCAGGGCCGAGCCGATCAGCACCAGCGCCACCAGGAAGACCAGGTTGACCAGCACCGAGACGGCGATGCCGATCACTGCGGCGACCTCGGCCTTGCGGCTGCCGGATTCCGCGCCGACGGCGCTCTGGCAGGAGATCACCACGGGCAGGCGCATGTTGCCGATATTGCCCGACAGGAAGCTCATGTAGGTGCCGCAGACGCCGAGCACCGGGAAGTAGGAGACCGGCTCCACGATCCAGATGACGCCGACGAAGGCAAGGATGGCGAGGAAGCCCGTCAGGATCGCTCCGGTGCCGGGGAAGGCGCCGAGGACGAAGGACAGGTAGAGCGCGGGCAGCAGGCACAGCACCATGGCGGCAAGCAGCGTGAGGCGGCCGATGCGGTGGGCGCGCGGGATGAAGGCGGAACGGTAGAACGCGTCCTGGGTCTGGTCGATCATGTCTTGCGTCTCCCTGTCTGGGGTCAGGCGAATTGGGCGGCGGCGGCGCCGGCGGCAAGCCCGGCAAGCAGGGCGAAGCCCACGCTCCATTCCCGCAGCCACGGACGGGCGCGGCCGGCCAGGTGCAGCGCGGTCATGGCGCCCGCGGCGGCGAGGATGGCGGCCAGGTCGTCGGTCTCGACCGAAATGCCCGAGAGCCAGTCCTTGTCGATCGCGGCATTGGCGCCGAGGATGAAGAAGATCGCGATCGGCGTGGCGGTGCCCATCGCCTTGATCAGCGCCGGGTTGCTGCTGCCCAGCTTGTCCTGGGCGCGGTCGAGGCCCTTCGTCATGAAGAAGGTGGAGGCCAGCCAGCCCATGCCGCCCAGCGTCATCACCCAGACCGAGGCGGTGAAGGCCTCGAGCGTGTAGCTCTGGGTGCCGAGCTCGGCCCCCACCGCCTTGGCGCCCTGGTCGGCGGCGACGAATTCGAAGATCGCCGAGCCGATCACGCCGACGCGCATCAGCGTCACCGGCCCGCCGACCATCGCGACCAGCGAGATGGCGACGAAGAACACGGCGACGGCCGGGCCGATCGAGTTGATCGCGGCGGTCTTGCAGACGGTCCGCTTCTCGGCCGGGGTGAGGATGCCGAAGCGGTTCGAGAAGCCCAGCGTCAGCCGCAGGTAGAGCGCGGCCTGCACCACCACGGTGCTGACGACAAGGCAGGAGAGCAGCCAGAGCACCGGGCTGTTCGCGGTTTGAAGCACTTGTTCCATTGTCTTTTCTCGCTGTCGGTCCGGGTCAGGCGAGTTCGCGCGCGACGAGCCGGCAGAAATAGCTGGCGGCGACCGGAATGATCTCGTCGTTGAAGTCGTAGGCGGGGTTGTGTGGCATCGCGCCGGGGCCCTGGCCGACCATCACGTAGCTGCCGGGCACGCGCTCGGTCATGAAGGCGAAGTCCTCGCTGCCGGTGAAGGGGGCGACATCGTCATGGACGCGGTCCGGCCCGACGGTCTGCACGGCGGCGGCGATGGCGATGTCGGTGGCTTCCGCATCGTTGACGAGCGGCACGAAATTGTCGTCGAAGCCGATCTCGGCCTTGCCGCCATAGGTCGCTGCGACGCCCTTGGCGACCTCTTCGAGGCGCTGCTTCATCAGCGCGGCGACCGGCTTGGCATAATAGCGCAGGCAGCCCTTCAGCGTCGCCTTGTCGGGAATGACGTTGTGGCTGTTGGTGCCGGCATAGACATCGGTGAAGGAGACGATGCCGGTCTCGTTCGGGTCGAGGTTGCGCGCCACGATGCTCTGCGCGGTGGTCACGATGTTGGCGGCGATCTGGGCGGCGTCGACCGTGGTCTGCGGCAGCGCGGCATGGCCGCCGCGGCCCGCGACCTTGATGGTGAAGAAGGAGCAGCCCGCCATCATCCGGCCCGGGCGGGTGTAGATGCGGCCGGTCTCCATGCCGGGGAAGTTGTGGTAGGCATAGAGCCGGTCGCAGGGGAAGCGCTCCAGCAGCCCGTCGCGCAGCATGGCGAGCGCGCCGCCCAGGCCTTCCTCGGCCGGCTGGAAGATGAAGTTCACGGTGCCCGCGAAATCCCGGGTGCGGGAAAGCTGCCAGGCCGCGGCCAGCAGGGTCGCGGTATGGCCGTCATGGCCGCAGGCATGCATCACGCCGGGCACCTTCGAGGCCCAGGGCTTGCCGGTCTCCTCCTGGATCGGCAGCGCATCCATGTCGGCGCGCAGCCCGATGGCCCGGTTCGAGTTCCGCTTGCCGCGCAGCACGCCGACCACGCCGGTGCCGCCGATCCCCGCATGCACCTCGTCGAAGCCGAAGCCGTGCAGCGTTCGCTCGACCAGGTCCGCCGCGAAGCTCTCCTCGAAGCCCAGCCCCGGGTTCTCGTGCAGCGCGCGGCGCCATCCGGCGAAGTCTTCCTGCCGCGTCTCGATCTCTTCCAGAATGCTCATTTCCGCCTTCCTCTCGCATGCAATCAAGTATCATGTGAAGATAGTCTCAAAATGAGATTATTGCGCAGAAAGAATTCCTGGTGTTTGCATTGTTTCCGGGACCGGCGTGCGGACTGCCTGTTTACCGAACGGAAATTAGTGGTAACGAGGAAAAAATGAGCAGAACATGGTCTAGGATCTTCCGGCAGGGCAACGCGATCTACCAGCTGAACATGCTGGCCAGCGTGGCAATCGATTCGGCCGATGCCCGTTTCGTGGAGCTGGTCGGGCTCGACATCCGGACGATCCGGGTGCTGCGGCTGATCGGCGACAACCCCGGCATCACCTTCGCCGAGATCACCCGGATGGCGGCGCTGGAGCGCAGCCTTGCCTCGCGGCTGATCCAGACCCTGGTGCGCGGCGGCCAGGTCGAGCGGCGCAACCTTCCCGAGGACGCGCGCAAGTTCGGGCTCTACATCACCGGCGGCGGCCGCCGCGACCGGGCGCGGGCCGACCGCCTGTCCGAGATCGGGATGGAGGTGCTCTTCGAGAAGCTGTCCCCCGCCGAGCTCGCCGCCTTCTCCGCGACGATGGAGAAGCTCGCGGACTGGATGGACAGCGACGAATACGAGCGCAGGGCGGAGGCGGCCTATGCCGGGATCAGCTTCGCCGACGAGGACCCTGCCGGCGATCCGCCCCCCGCCGGAGCAGAGTGACGCGCGCCAGGACCGCCCTCCCTTCGCGGCGGGGCGTTGTTGGACAAATCAGCTGACGACCGCAGTCCCCCTTTCCCCGGACCCACCTGTCCTGCGGCCACGGTCATCGGGATGCCGAGTGCCGTGAAGCGGTTGAGTGCCGCCACCCGGATCTGGACTTCGGCAACCTGGCGATCGAAGTCCCGCGACATCAGCCGCTGGCCGAGCTGCTTCACGCAGTTCATTTTCGTTTCCACCCTGCTCCGCCGGTGGTACCCAACCCAGTTC
>NZ_JAATVU010000136.1 GCF_013184745.1 Mangrovicoccus sp. HB161399 | reverse complement strand
TGGCGCGCCGTCGACCGCGACTTCTACCGCTGGCGCAACCTGGCCGAACGCTGCTTCTCCAAGCTCAAGCGGTGCCGCCGGGTGGCAACGCGCCATGACAAGACCGCCCTGAGTTTCCTCGGGTTCATCGGCATCGCGTCCGTCCGCATCTGGCTCCGCGTTTTGTCAATTTGACCTAGGGGGCGGGGCGCGTTCCTGGTCATCGGCGGTCTTCCTGCCGTCCGCAGTTTCCGCCGCGAACCTCGGCGAGGCGGTCCGGTCCCGGTCGTTCCACCGTTCGAAGGCGTCCCGCCAGATGGCGTTTGGTCCGGAAGGGATCACGCGGCGGCGGCAATGGCCGCAGGGTGCCGTTTCGTTCAGCGCCGCCGTCCCGATGTCAGCTGCCGTCGCCTCGTCACTCGGACCGGTGGCATTGCCCGGCGACTGTCGCGCGACGTTCCGCCTTCCATGGTCGCACCCGGCCGGGGCGCCAGCTCGCCGTCCGTATACGATTCCGCGGTCCGATTCCCGCGCCTCCCTTGCGACATGCCGTCTCCGTCAGCCAACGCGCTGAGGGAAACATTGTCCGGAGGCGGTCCTATCGCGGGAAACGCGGCCTTTCGTTCCGGGGAATGGCCGCTCTTCACCCTGTGCGCCCGCCTGGCTGCACGGTTTCAGATGCATGCCCGGTGGTATCCGTCTTGACCGAAGGAAGCGGGGCGTTCCGCTGTCTCGTGCCATGGACATGTCCCGGTCGCCTTCTGGGCCTCCGGCGGACCCGGCCCGGATCAGGCCTCCGTGCTGCGCGGGTTGCGGCAGGAGGCTTGCGGCGGAGTACGGCTGCCGCCGGAGCGGCCGACCATGCGGCCACCGTGCCAACCTCCGCAGAAGCGCCGTTCCGAGGGTGATTGACTCCGTGCGGGTTCCGCCCCCTACTGCCCGGCGCGGCCGCTCCGGCCGAGATTTCCATCCGACGCATCTGAAATGACCGACGCCATTCCTCCCGCGCGCGCCGCCGACGAGATCGCCGCCTATCGGAGCGCCGCCGGCGCCTCCCGGTCGATCCTGTCCGAAGACATCCTCGGCTTCCTGCAGGCCGGGCAGACCGTCGCCGTCGCGGCCGGCAGCAGCACCGGCTATCCGGTCTGCGCCATCGGCATCGGCTGCACCTTCGCGCCGCAGCCTGCCGGAACGCTCGCGCGGGTCTTCCTGGCGCGCGGCGGCAATGGCGCGCTGCTCGAACTGGTGCGGAACGGCGCCTCGGTCGGCATGACGCTGACCGGGGTCGACCACCGCTCGATCCAGGTCAAGGCGCGCTCGGGAAGGGTGGTGGCGCCCGAGCCGCAGGACATTGCAGAGCTGCACCGGCAGATCGCGGCGCATCGCGACTGGCTGGAGATCGTCGGGTTCACCCGCGCCTTCGCGGAGACCCTGACCGTCTTCGCCGAGGAGGATGTCGCGGGGATCGAGTTCCTGCCCGAGCGCGTCTATGTCCAGACCCCGGGACCGGGCGCCGGGAGCCGCCTGGAATGACCGCGGAGATCGACATCGAGCGGCTCCGCCCGGCGATGGAGGGCGTGGTTGCGGCAGTGCTGGCCACCTGCGACGCGGAGGGCCAGGTCAATGTCTCGCTGATCTCGCAGGTGCATTACGTCGGCCCCGGCCGGATCGCGCTGAGCTACCAGTTCTTCAACAAGACCCGCCGCAACCTGATGGAGACGCGGCGCGCCTCGATCACCGTGGTGGATTGCGAGACCGCCGAGCGCTACCGCCTGTCGCTCGACTATCTCGAGACCCATACCGAGGGGCCGGTCTTCGAGGCGATGCGCGCCCGTCTGGCCGGAATCGCCTCGCATACCGGCATGGCCGGGGTGTTCCGGCTGCAGGGATCGGACATCTGCCGGGTGACGGCGATGGAACGCGTGCCCTGCGCCAGCCTGCCCCGTCCCGAGGACAGTCCCAACCGCCTGGCTGCGGCACGCCGGCTGGCGGAACGGCTGCGCGGCGCGGGGGATCTGGGCGCGCTGGTCGATGCCGCGATCGAAGGGCTGGGCGCCGAATTCGGAATCACCCATGCGATCTTCCTGGCGGCGGATGCCGGGGAAAAGCGGCTCTTCACGCTCGCCTCGCTTGGCTATGCCGAAGCGGGCATCGGCTCGGAAATCGCCTATGGCGAAGGGCTGGCCGGGGCGGCGGCGCAATCCGGCACGCCGGTCCGCATCACCATGATGACTGCCGAGTACCGCTATGGCGAGGCGGTGGCCGGCACGGCGCGCAGCCTCGGGCTCGACTGGGACCGGGAACGGACCATACCTTTTCCCGGGCTGGAAATGCCCGGGAGCCAGCTGGCCGTGCCGCTGCGCTTCGGCGAGCGGCTCTGCGGCGTGCTGCTGGTCGAAAGCCCCGAGATCCTGCGCTTCGGACATGAGGACGAGGACGCGCTGGCTCTGATCGGCGACCAGATCGGCGCGATGATGGCGGCGCTCGATGCCGAGCGCGCCGAAGCGGAACCAGCGGAACCTGCTGGGGGCGATTGTGCCGAGACCGTGCGAGTCCGGCATTTCGCGCGCGACGACAGTCTTTTCCTCGGCCATGACTACCTGATCAAGGGTGTCGCGGGGGCCATCCTGTGGCGGGTGCTTCAGGAGCACGCGGCCAGCGGCCGGATCGAGTTCACCACCCGCGAGCTGCGGCTCGACCCGTCGCTGCGCCTGCCCGGCAACGCGGAGAATTTCGACACCCGCCTGATCCTGCTGCGCCGCCGCCTGGACGAGCGCGACGCCCCGATCCGGCTTTCCCGGTCCGGGCGGGGCCGATTCCGGCTGGTGCTGGCCGCCCGCCCGGTGCTGGCCGAGGCCGACCCCGAAGGCGCGTTCTAGCAGCCCCGCGGAACGGCCCGGGGCCCGTGCGCCGTCCTGCTGCGGGTCATCCCGGCCGGGGCAGCAGCGCGGCCGGGACCCAACGGAGCCCGGCGCTGCGAGGCAAGTTGCCGAATTCGGCATGGCGCCGGGAAGGAATCCGTCCCGGCAAAAGGGTGCGCTTTGGGGAAGTCCTCCGTCCCGGCTGCCGCGAGGCTGGTCCCATCGGCTGCGTTGCCGGCCATGTCGCTGCGCCGTCCTGCCGCCCGTCGGGGCGATGGGCCGGACAGCAAGCAGTCCCCGCCAAGAGATCGGCGAAGGTGGCGCCGCAGGGCGCTTGCCGGGCCCTGCGCGGGCCGGATGACCGCCTGCCCGGCGTATCGGCAGTCGCGGCCACATCCCTGCGCGCCACCTTCGCCGATCTCTTGGCGGGGAACGCCATCCCGAACTGCTCCGTGCCTATTGGCGCTGCCGGAGAGCCCGTCGCCGCCGGCCGGACAAAGCCGCCATGACTGCCGGAAATCGCGGGGAATGCCCTTCCGGCGGCCCGAACCGGAGCAGATGCGGACCGCCTCGCTCCGGAAGTTCGGTCGAGCCCGCGCAGTCAGGTCCGCCGCGCGGGGCAATGCCGCCAAGCCGCTCAACCGACGATTCAGGCGCGGCTGATGACGGTCGGCCTGTCGCCGGCTGGATCGGTTTGGCGCAGCTGCTTGGAGAGGCGGCCTGGCAGAGAGGCCCGGGAGCCGGTTGCGGAGCCTCGTCGGCATATCGGCCGACCCGCGCTGGGGCAGCACTCGTGGAAGCCCGTAGTGCAGGGGAAGCGTCCATCCGGCGGACCTTCGGTCACGGAAGGCCGTGCGTCCGGCGCGGTTTCTGCGCGTCCCTGCCGCCGCCGCGGCGGAAGCCGTTGCATGGCTCGGACCCGCGCGCCCGAGCGGGCCGCCGGTCCGGCGGCGGGGGACATGCCGCAGCGCTCGCCGAGGCACCCTCCCGCCGGAGCGCCAACGGGCCGCCGGCAGGCTCAGGCGGCGCGGTCGTCCTTGGGCGAGCTCATGACGATGCAGGAGGTGAGGGCGTTGACATGGGACTGCGTGCCCAGCACCTCCGTGTGGAACCGCTTGTAATCCGCCATGTCGGCGCATTCCACGCGCAGCAGGTACTCGAAGGCGCCCGCGATGTTGTGGCATTCGGCAACCTCCGTGGCGACGGCCATTGCGCGCTCGAACCCTTCCTGGGCGGCCTTGGTGTGCGAGGATAGCCCGACCATGACATAGGCGGCGAAGCCGCGCCCCAGCCGCTCCGGATCGGTCACCGCCCGGTAGCCGCGGATCACGCCCGTCCGCTCCAGTTCCTGCACGCGCCGCAGGCAGGCCGAGGGCGACAGGCTGACCTGCTCGGCCAGGGCGACATTGCTGATCCGGCCATCGCGCCGAAGGACGCGCAATATCCTGCGGTCAATGTCGTCCATGCTGGCCTTTCATTGTCCACTTTTGAGAAAGGAAGCCACAGTCAGGCGATTAATTGCGGACGTCTCCGCATATCCTTGCGGGCATCCTGTCACAGAGGCATGCGCAATGACAACCGCCCTCCTGATCGCCCTCCTGGGCTTCGCCTTCATCTCGACCGTCACGCCCGGTCCGAACAACCTGATGCTGCTGGCCTCCGGCGCAAATTTCGGCTTCCGCCGCACCATTCCCCACATGCTGGGCATCACCGGCGGCATGGCGCTGATGGCGCTTCTCGTCGGGCTGGGCGTGATGGCGCTGTTCGAGGCCGTTCCCGCCCTGGCGGGCATGCTGAAGATCCTTTCCGCCGCCTACCTCCTGTGGCTCGCGGCGAAGATCGCCACCGCCGCCCCGCCCGAGGCGCGCAGCGCCGGCGGCCGTCCCATGACCCTGATCGCGGCGGCGGCGTTCCAATGGGTCAATCCCAAGGCCTGGGCGATCTGCCTGTCGGGCATGACGCTCTACGCGCCGGAGCGCACGCTGGTTTCGGTGGCTGCCGTCGCAGCGGCCTTCGCGCTGGTCGGCCTGCCGGCCATCTCGGTCTGGGCCTGGCTCGGGACGCTGCTGCGGCAGTGGCTGTCGGACCGGACCCGGCTGCGGAGCTTCAACGTCGCCATGGCGCTGCTGCTTGTGGCCTCGCTCTATCCGGTGCTCGGGCTGGGCGGCTGACCGCGGAAGCGGCGGCGGCTCAGGCCGGTCCCGCCGTGCCCTGCCGCGGGGCGGGCGCCAGCGCGGCGATCCCGCGGGCCAGCGCGGCGCCGCAGGGTCCTCCGGGCGGCAGCCGCGCCGCCACCCAGCCGGCCGCCTCGTCCATGTCGAGCGTGACGATCGTGCGGTCCTCGTCCCGGATGCCGGCGATTTCCGCGACGATGCCCATCATCCGCAGCATGCCGAAGCTGCCCTGGTCGCCTGCGACCATGGCCAGCGGGCCGATGCTCTTGCGGCCCGCCATCAGGCGGCGCTGCTTGATGTAGGCGCGGATGTCGTCGGTCTCGACATCGGCGAAGCTCACCGCGCGCGCGTCGAAGATTGCCGGGCTTTCAAGGGACGCGCCGGCCATCCCGCCGGAGGCGAGCCGCCGCGACAGATCGGCGATGTCGTTCATCGCGAAGGGCGGCAGGCAGCGGGCATAGAGCACGCCTGTTCCCTTTATCAGGTGCAGTCCGATCAAGCTGGGAGTCCGGTGCGGGGTCGCATGGACCGGAAGGTGCATGAAACCCCCACGCCATGCAACGTTCCTGCCGCCGGCGGCCCGCCGCGCCGGGCCGGGCAGGGTCGGATCATTCCCGCGCCTCTTCTTCGGGCTTTTCCTCCGCCTGGTCCGCCGCCCAGGCGCCTGCGGCCTCCACCGCCACCGGCGAGCTGGTCGGCAGAACGGCGAGGTAGCTTTCGGTCTCGTCCGCCGGGACCGGCGCGCGCTGGGTCATGCGGTAGAGCGCGTAGAGCGCGATCGCCGCGAAGGTGGCGCTGAGCACGATCCAGAAGGCGCCGGGGCCGGCATGCTGCATGGCCCAGCCGGTCACCAGCGGCCCGGCGATGGCGCCCAGCCCGAAGGTGAAGACCAGTCCGCCCGAGGCTGCGGGCATGTCCTCGGCGGCAAGCGAGTCATTGGTGAAGGCCAGGAACAGCGCATAGAGCGGCGTGGTCACCCCGCCCGCGAGGAAGGCCGCCGCCATCAGCGGCCAGAACCCGCCGGCCGTCCATCCGGCGGCGCAGGCCAGCCCGCCCAGGACAGCCGCCCAGAAGATCAGCTTGCGCCGGTCCATCCGGTCGGAGAGCCAGCCGATCGGGTATTGCAGCACCAGCGCCCCGGCGAACATCATCGCGACGAACAGCGCGATCTGCGCGGTGCCGAGGCCGATCTGCGTGCCGAACACCGCGCCCATGCCGGACTGGGTCGCATAGACCCCGCCCAGCAGGAAGATCCCCACCGTGCCCAGCGGAGAGCTGCGGAACAGGCCGCGCAGCGGCATCGGCCGCGCCAGTTCGACCGCCGGGACCGGCGTGGCCGACAGCAGGATCGGCGCGACCGATACCGAGACGAGGATCGAGGCGCCGATGAACAGCGCCGGAGTCGCCGCGTCGCCCAGCGTCAGCAGCCCCTGCGCGCCGATGATCCCCAGCGTCTGGGCGATCATGTAGGCCGAGAGGATCTTGCCCCTGGTCTCGTTGGTGGCGGCGTGGTTCAGCCAGCTCTCGGCCGTGACGTAGACGCCCGACATGCAGAAGCCGATGGCGAGCCGCAGGATCGTCCAGACCCAGGGCTCGGCGACCAGCGGGAAGGCGATCAGCCCGGCGGACATGAAGCTGCCGAGCGCGGCGAAGACCCGGACATGGCCCACCCGCCGGATCAGCAGCGGCGTGATGCGCGCGCCGGAGAGGAAGCCCATGAAATAGCCCGAGGTGATCACCGCGAGCTCGGCGGAAGAGAACCCCTCGATGCCGCCGCGCAGGCCGATCAGGGTGAAATGCATGCCGTTGCCGAGCATGATGAGCACGATCCCGACCAGCAGGACCCAGATACCGGAAAAGACGTTTCCCATGGCGCGTGATTCTGCCCCTTCGGCAAGCGGGATGACGCGCGAGCATGCCTGTTCCGGCTGCTGTAGCTGTCGCAGCGGCGACATGAATCGCCGTCTTTGCGACATGGCGCCATTGCGTCCCGGCCGAAGCGCTTTCCCGCCCCCGCCACAGCCCCTTGGCTCCGGCGGCTCTGGTCTCGCCGGGACTGCCGCTGCGCCGGGGCGCCGCTCCGGATTGCACAAAGCGTGACTGCGGCGGAGGCGGACAGGAGGGGGACCGCGGTCCGCGCGCCGCTTCCTTTGGCTCGAAAGATCCATCCGGACGCGGGCAGGGCGGGGGTGCCGGTGTTCTTTCACCTCCTGAAGTGCTTGCCAGTGCGGAGACTTGCATGGAGCATGGCAGGGAGCCGTCGCGCGGCGGCGCAGAAGATCGGCACGGCGGAGCCGGGCGGGATCGGGGGCGCGCCGAGTTCCGGCCGCAGGCGCCGCCCGTCCCCGCCAGGATACAGGCGTCGGCTCGGCCAGTGCTGGCCGGAACGCCGGTGGTGCGGACCAACCAATGGCGCTGGCAGAAGCCTGGAGCAGCCCCGGCCTCGTTGCATTGTTCTGGAATCGTCCTCCCCCGACGCTGTTTGCGGAACGGGATTCGTCTCGGCGGATCCTCGGCGGAGACAGGCATGCGCGGGACGGGCGGATCGCTGTCCGGCTCTGCCGGTCTCGGGACGCGTCCCGTTCCGGCATCCGCTGCGCCCGATCCGGCGGGTCGCCCAGCGAGCCATGGTGCCGCCACCGGGCCGAGGCCCAGGGCGGACGACCTGGCGGGCCCCGGCGGCG
>NZ_JAATVU010000135.1 GCF_013184745.1 Mangrovicoccus sp. HB161399 | reverse complement strand
CGCGGCAGCAGGGTTCGTGTCGGTTGGCGTGATGCCGCTCGGGTCCGGCATGGTCCGCTTCTGGGTCCACATCACCGTGTCCGGCACCGGGGATAGCCGGGTCATCCTGGATCTCGGCCACGTCTCGTCTGTCCAGAGCACCAGCTACCGCAACCCGGCGCTGTTCAACGGCCACTCCACCGAGGCGGAGCTTGCGTCTCTCGGCGGGGTCGTGGAACCGGCACCTGCCATCCTCTCGACCTACCCGGCCAGCGGACAGACCAGCGTTGCGGTCGATGCGGCGATCACCGTCACCTACGATCAGGACGTGACGCTTGTCGGCAGTCCAACGCTGACCGAGGGAGGCAGCCCGGTGGCGTTCACTGCCAGCGTCAGCGGCACGGTGCTGACCATCACCCCTGATGCGGACATGGCGACAGACGGAACCTTCGTGGTCACCCTTCCGGCGGGCCTTGTGGAAACGGCTCTCGGCACCCCGAGTGATGCAGCGAACTTCTCCTTCGCAACCGTTGCGTCCACCCTGTCCTGGTCCAGCAGCCTTGTGTCCTCCGACTTCTCCGATACGGTTTGGAGCGGCGGGCAGACGCTCACGGCTGGCTGGCTCGCCCTGGCGGATACGCAGTACATCCGGGCGGACAGCCTTGACGGGCTCGGGATGCCCCAGCTTGGCGCGGGCGACTACACCGTGGTCTGCGACATGCGGGACGATGCCCCTCTGGATACCGGCAACGGCTACTTCACGCTGCGCCAAGTCAACGGGGACATCAACTCGCTGACGACCCTGGCGTTTGCGACCGATGGAGTGTCGTCCGCTGGCATCGCCCAGGGGGCCATCGACATGGGCGGATATTTCCGGGTCTGGACGCACTACACGTCCGCCGCTGCCGCAGACCGGACCTACCTGGACGTTGGCCGGACAACGGGCGTGCAGGGCAACAGCTACGGCAGGACCGGCATCTTCACCGGCCACCTGACAGAGGCCGAGATCGGCAACCTTGCCGGAACCGCATGAGCCAACCCAAGGCCCCGGCATCTGTCCGGGGCCTGCCTGATCTTTCTCCATAAGAAGGCCGACCCATGGCAGATGAATTTGCGGCGCATGCCGCCTGGCTGAGCAGCCCACTTGAAAATGGCCCGGCAGTGGTGACGGCATGATCGGCATCGGAATTGGCGCCTGCATGCATGTCGGCATGCGGGCGGGATGGGGAGGTGTCGGGGATATCGCCAGCCTGCTTGCAGAGTACGACCCAAGCGACCTGTCCACGCTCTGGCAGGACTCGGCAGGTACTATCCCTGTCACTGCCGACGGCGATCCGGTCGGGCGCATGGACGACAAGAGCGGGAACGGGAACCACCTGCTGCAAGCGACGGCAGCAGCCCGCCCGGTCTATCATACCTCCGGTGGCCTGCACTGGTTGTCGTCGGATGGGGTCGATGACCGGCTGATCTGCACGCTGGCATCTAGCGCCTCTGCACTCGGCCTGATGGCCTGCGCCGCGAATCTCACCTACAATGGCTCGGCTGGAACGGCCATGGAGGCTGCCGCCGCAAACCGGGCGGATTCACTGTCAGGGCTATCGGCTGTTGCCGCAGACACCGTGCGGCAGGCCATCAACGGCACGTCCTTCACGTCGCGCATTACGGCCAACAATTCAGGTGTCGCCGGAACGGAGGCTGTCTATTCCAGCGTGCTGACAAGCGGAGCGCTCGAAACGCGGATCAACGGTGCCGTCACTGGCTCAGCCTCGGATGCATGGCCGGACGCGGACATCGCCGTGGTGTCAATCGGCGCGCATACCGGAGGCTTGCAGCGCTGCGAAGTGGATTTCTATGGCGGAGTCTTGGCGGCATCTATTTCTGCTGCAGAACTTGCCGCGGTCGAGGCATGGCTCGCCAGCAAATGCGGGGTGACGCTATGAGCACGGCATACATCTGGCGGATCGCCAGCATCGTGACGGCGGAACAGGTCGAGACGGCGAGGGCATTTTCCGAGGGCATGGGGCAGGGCCCTTCCTTCTCCGTGCCGTTGACGCCGGACGGCACGACGATCACCCACTATGGCGCCAGCGGCGTGGCCATGCAGTCCACCGTCGATTTCTGGAACGCGCCAGAGCTTGGCATCTCGGTCGGCGGTGGTCCGGTGATCGTGCCTGACCCGGCCATGGTGGCGGGGGTCGCGTTCTCGGTGGTGCCCGCCACGGAGAACGCCCGGGAGCAGTTCCAGGCGCTCTGCGATGGGCTGGGGCTGGCGGCCTATGTCGAGCCGGAGGTCTGAGGGGCCTTTTTGGTGCGGCGGCAGACAGACACTGCGGCTAGGCCAGACAGAAGCAGCACGCCTGCTGCCGGGACAGGAATGGGCGCTGGATATGCCGCCTTCCCATCTATATTGGCGTATCCCCCGGCGGCATTGATATCGGGGCGCGCAAAGTAGAAGCCCCATTCGTCCCCGTCAGCCACATTGAAAAGGAACGTTCCAGTCATCCACAGCGAGTCCCAGCTTGACCCCTGAAGCGGCCCAGTGCTGAGCAAAGTATAGGAGTCGTTGACAAAATAGCCGAACTGTCCGGACCCAGGGAACGAATCCTGGTCCAGAGAGAAATAAAATGACCCCTGAACCAGCAATGGTCCCGACGCCGTTGATACGCCGCGCGACAGGGTGGAGATTTGTTCGCCCGGGCTGTATTCAGGCATATATACGTAGTCGAAGTCGTAGCAGCCAACGCCCTGCGGGCCATCTTGTATTGGACACAGCCGCTCGCGCCCGCTGATCGACGCCGAGAACTGAGTCGGATGCGCGGTAGGATAGTTGCGGACCCACGAACCGAAATTGTATGACGTGTTTGAGCCACCCATGACTTGCGTCTGTTCGAGGTCAAAAGTTACCGCTGCAGCCTCCGTCCCAACGGCTGATAGCACCGATAGTATCAATGCGATTACTAATTTCATGAGTCCCTCATAATACTCCATTGCTCACGTTTGAAGGAATTTCAGATATTCAGATTCGAAGCAATGCGGTGCGCTCCACCTATCAGATTGCCCCATTTTTTCCACGCTCTCTGCCGCTGCGGCCATTGGGGCCGGGTGCTTGTGCCTGACCTGGCTGCGTTCGACCGGCCCGCGCTGGTGGCGCGGCTGCGGTGCTCGGTGTGCCACGCGGCGGGGCAGGTGGTGGAGACGCGGCTCGGGTGGGATGCCGGGGCGAACCAGATGGATGGCGCGCGGTGGGAGCCGGAGGGGTGAAGCAAGCGGCCCCGCATGCCATTTCCTAAATGGAGCCGCTATTCTAATTCGCTCGGCGGATTTCGTAACCTAGCTGATCCGGACTAATTGGCAGATCAGTCAGCTCGGTCCATTCTCTCCGGGCTGTCAGCGTGCGGATGTCTGGCGCTGAGAATACGTATCGCTCATCATACACACGGTAGATCTTCGAAAAGAACTTGGCGGGGTGAACAGCGCTATCCACAGCCGGGAACCCCATGATCAAATCACCAGGTGTTCCATGGTTCGAACTCACGAGGGCCATCGAAACCGCTTCGTAGCTGCTGACGTCGTCGCGGATTCCCCGTCGCCCTGCCAATTCGCGCAACGCGTTATGGTAGCGGATAATAGTCTCGACGGGCTCTCCGCCGACGCCGATAGCCACGTCGTTCTTCTGGATGGCCCGCTCTGGCTGGCTGCCTTCGCCCGGGAGAACCTGGACTGCGGCATCGATCTTCCGGTTGGCTCGCAGCACAGTCATGAACCCCGCTACCAAGGCCGGATAGGTGATGTGTAGATTGGTGCAGTCACCGACGGCTTCTTCCATCCGGTTGGTGAGATTTCGAAACGCCCCGATGGTGCCCTTCACCGAGATCGCCATCACAGGGCCGATTCCGTCCTTCGTCACCACGACGTCGACATTTTTGGTCTTCAGGCCTCCGAGGATCGTGCGCTCGGCATTTGTGGCAACGCTCTCGTCGTAAATTAGGCTGCGCTGACTGCCCTTGGAAACGGTTCGAAACGGCGGGTGCGGAGTGATATCCTCAGGTGGAAAGCCGCCTTCGAGCACTAGGCGGCAGGCGACGTACCAATGCAGCGGCTTGATGTGCTGCTGACTCTGAGTTTGGCCCGAAAATGTCGCGAAGTGCTCCAGTGCTTCGGCGGCCGTGACGAGGCGGCACTGCATCCGTCCGCGTTCCACCTCAATCGGCATAGTGCCGCCACCGCTGAAGTTCGGAAATGGCGTCGCCGATCAATTCGTCGTCGAGAGCGGCTATCCTTTCCGGAGTAGGGATCACGATCCGGGCAGCTTCGCGAGGCTCAAGTTTCAACATGCCGCCGCCCAAGGGGTGCCCTTCGAGCTCGCAGGAAAGCTGGAAGAACTTCGAGGCATGCGCGGCGGCGAGCGCCGGCCGATCGGCCTCTCTATGCAGTGTCACCGCGTGAAGACTGTTCGTACAGGTCGCCTTGGCCTCATTTTCGACCAAGGCCACGCTGCGACCGGACATGTAGGCCAGGAAGTAGTCGGGGATCCTCACGTCGGGAACGGCATACCATTGCGCGCGGTTGCGGCATTTGAAACCCGTTCGAGCCTGCTTTCCTGCAGTACTATCCAGATATCGACGCACCGAGGCCGGTAGCTTATCCTGGTTGCGCAAGTTCAGAAGGAGCATGGGTGCATCATCGCGCTCCATCCGGCGAAGGTCTGACACCTTCAACGCAGCGCTAGGCAAGCTCCGTGCATTTCGGATTGCGGGCGTCAGAACCGTTCTGGGAATGCCCCAGGCTTTTGCTTCGGATGGGCGGAGGTGGAAGAAGTTGTTTGCGCCGCTCACATAGCCGATGCCCGCGGTCGCAATGTCGCTCAGCCGACGGCTGCCTTCGGCCATGGTTGCGTCGAGGTAAATTTGCCTTTGGTCGGGAGACAGAAGGAAGGGGCGCAGGCGCCGGTTCCATGTCTCCCGCCACTCTTCGAGCGGAACCTCAACGTCCACCTTCGGGGGCGCATTGCTGGCCGAGAAATTGGACAGCCTTGTCAACGACAGATGGTGCGTGCTTTCTCCGCGGCCCTCCGCGTAAAGCAGCCAGCAATCTTCTGACAGCTCCGGAAACAGCTTGTCGCGTACGGCAATAAGTTGAACATGAGCAAATTGGCTCGCAAGCCATTCCAAAAGCGGGGCCGCGTAAGGTGCGTGACCGATCTCGGCCGGCACCACGAAGGCCATCCGGCCGCCTGGCTTGACCAAGCTGCCCGCGGCCACGAGAAAGGGGGCCCAAGATGAAGCAAGGCCGGAGAACTGCGCCCCTGAGCGGCGGCACAATGCCTGAGCGGCGGCGCGCGTCTCTCCCTTGAAGAGCTGGTAGCGGATGAACGGCGGGTTGCCAGCCGCGCAGTCGAAGCGCAGTTCGGTGTTCGCCGCCCAGCGGAAAAAATCGCCTTCATGCACCAACGCTCCTGCCGCCCGTGCCTTGGCAACGGAGGCCGAGGCAGGATCTTGCTCCACGCCTACCGAGTTGACGTGACCGGCAAGGAACCTCCCGTCGCCGCAACTCGGATCCAGCATGAGGTCCGTTTCATCTTGGACTGCCCAAGAGACGAGCGAGCGAACCACTGCATCTGGCGTGAAGTATGCGCCGTTCAGCTTAGCATTGGCCGGTTGATAATCGATTCTGGACATAAGGAAAGCTCCGGTCAGTGGCCTAGCTGACGTAGAACATACTTGGAACAGATCGCGCAACCACCTTGCCTCCACTGGAGCAGGATTCAGGCATGTCGACCTTGTCGTCATCCATGAAGGAAGCGCGGGTAAATGGGTTGAGTCAGAGGGGGGGTGGTTCCGGAAGCGTTGGCGCGTCAGAAGGCGCGCAGAGAAGGTCTTGCGCCCTTCGTTTCAATTGTGGGAGAGCTAACTTACTTTGATTTTCCGGGGGTGCCTAATGTCAGAGGTTGATGAAAATGGAGAACTCTTTGATGCTACGGAGGAGTCTGTTGAGCTGGAGCTCTCTGGAGAAGTATTTGAAGATCTTTTAATTCAGCCGGCTGATTGGACGATTGGAAGCCTCTATTCGCAGATCGGCAGGCAAATCGACTTAAGCCCAGACTTTCAGAGAAGAAATGTTTGGTCTGATATCGGTAGGTCGAATTTCATCGAATCTGTTTTTCTTGGAATTCCAATCCCACAAATTCTTCTTTCGTCACGTGCCGGAAAGAAAAACTCTTATCTTGTCCTTGATGGAAAGCAGCGGCTGTTGGCTCTGAAGGGTTTCATTGAGAATGAATTTCCGCTTAAGAAGCTTAGAATTCTCAAGGAGCTTGAAGGCAAGCGGTGGCGTGAGATTGAAGAGGATGACGATTGGCATGATCGTTTGATGAATACAACACAGCGTACTGCAGTAATAAGGAACTGGACAACGGAAAAGGTTTTGTATGAAATTTTCTACCGGTTGAATTCAGGTTCCGTGAAGCTTTCTCCAATGGAGCTTAGGATGTCGCTCCACCCTGGCGAGTTTCTTAAGTATATCGTGGCTTGGACAGAAGAATTGGGCCCTCTCCATCGCCTTCTTGGGAGGGCGAAGCCAGATCCAAGAATGTCTGATGTCGAGCTTTCAATTCGGCATTTGGCATTTTCTACGCGTATTACGCCGTACGCGGGAGACCTTAAGGATTTCTTGGACAGGACTTGCGTCGAATTTAACGATCGTTTTGGGAATGACAGGGAATTTCGCCGATACATAGAAGATGAGCTCACTAAAATGAGTGAGGCAATCGGGGTCGGTCTTGATATTTTTCCATATAGGAAGTTTTGTCGGAAATTTTCGGATGGTGAATATGAGTCGCGTTTCAATAGAGCGGTGTTTGATGTTCAGGTCGGTGCGCTTTCTGACGAGCGTGTGCGAGAGGTTGCCCTCCTAGAACCAGAAACGTTCAAAGCCGTGTATGAGTCTGTTGCTGCCCGGCAAGATTTTACGCGGGCTGTCGAATTTGCAACAAAGACTCCACATGCTACAAAGACAAGGTTTGAGATATTTTACCGGGCCATTCAAGGTGAATATGGGGTGGCTCTGGAGATCCCTGACATTGTAGTGTTGGAGTGATAGTATTTCCATGGCTCTTCCATCTGAAGATTACAGGAAGCTGCGAAAGAATATTCGGTCTTACAAGTCAGTCTTGCGCGGAGTTCCTGACGTCTCCAACGATACTGTGCTTCATCACTTAAAGGTTCAGTCCTATATTCTTCTGACGCATGCTGCGTTTGAAGAGTATTTGGAGGAGATTGCCAAGAGGTTGGTGAATGAAAGCGTAAGTAATTTTCTGACAACTAAAAAGATCAATTCATGTGTGGCGAGTTTGGTTGCATTCGAGACAGTCGCCCAGTTTTCAGAGGAAACCTCTCGGAAGTCGATACGAAAAGAGGTTGTGGAGAACCTAAATACATTTGTCGCTATTGCAAAAAGGAATTACTTGAGGGACGTGAAGGACAATCACGGAATCAAAATAAAGGATCAAAAGAAAATTCTCTTGTCAGTGGGAATAGATCCAGAAGAGGTTGATACCGTTACGGCGAGTGCAATGGATGCATTTGGAGAAAAGCGTGGAGGGGTGGCTCACACTTCAAGAATTACAACGTCCGAGACCCGTAGTTCTGCTGTGCATGAGGTCGAAACCATTCTTTCCGGTTTGAGGAACTACGATAGAGCTGTTGAGGACGCCATTCGCGTCCTTTAATTGTAAGCCATCGTCCGATGTTTCGGCGTCAACGGCTGGCTGACCGTCAAACGGCTGAACTGCTGATCCGCAGCCTGGCGCCATCGGCCCGAGGAGCGGGAACATCTGCACCAGTCAGGCGGGCCTCCACAACGACGGCGCGATCGCCGATCTTCTCGATGCGCTCGATGTCGAACCAGTGACCGTCCTTGATCTCGTTCTCCTTCTCGGACTGCGGCAGAACGTACAGCTGGTTGCAGCCGGTCATGTGCTCGGCGTGGGCGATCACCACCCCGGTGAAGCCCGTCAGGGTGTCCTTCACCTTGTCCCCCATGGCGACCCCGCAGAACGGGTCGTTGTCGGTGCTCTTGCGGTTGAAGATGCGAAGCATGTTGGTCTCCTTCTCGGTGGTTTCTTCAAGGCGGTGATCTTGGCGTTTCTGTGGCGCGCCACAGGTACAGGTCAGAATGGGTGATCCAGGCAGTGAACAAATGCGGGGATTTTGCGGAACACTGCCGGAACATGGCGTGTCGCGCTGCCCTCCGAAGACAGTGGGCTATCTGGCGATCTTGGCCAGCGAATCCATCATCATGGTCAGCGCCGCAGCGCTGTGTCCAGAAACGACGAGGAAGCGATCATGCGCCTCGTCCTTTGGCTGGTTCATCTTCGCCTTGAGTTTGGCGCGGCGCTTGCGAGCAGCCAGGCGTGGGTTCTCGCGTGGAATGTCAGTCCCCTGTCCTATTTTTCGGTGGTGGGGGCGTACCTTGTGAAGTCCTCCATGCGCGCCCCGGCACGGTAAAGAGTGTCGTAGTGGAGCGCGAACAGGTGGCCGTCAGGCAGGCCGTAGTCGCGCGCGTATGCGATAGCGTACGGAACGCAGAAAGCCCAGGTTCGACAGCTAAATCGCGATTTCGGCGGGTTGCGCCTCCCCGTGCATAATGAAAACAATGGGTTGGCGACCGGGAATAGTGGTTT
>NZ_JAATVU010000134.1 GCF_013184745.1 Mangrovicoccus sp. HB161399 | reverse complement strand
TTACCGCACGCCCGAGCAGACACGGATCGACATGGCCGCCGCGATGGAAGCATAGTGAATATCGCCCCAGTCCGGGATCCGGGGGCAAGGTCAAGCCGCGTGCCAGGCCCGCCGCGCGCGGCTCCGAGCAGCCGGTCCAAGCCGCGAATGCCCTCCGCGGCCGCGATCCCGAACTCCGGCAGATGCGCGCGGATCGCGTTCGCCGTCCGTGTCCTCTGGCGAACCGGGACATCCCGCGGCTCATGATCCGGGAGCGCCGCCTGCCGGCTTCGCCGGCACGAAGCGCATGGCGGGCCGGGCAGCGGCCCCGCGGACCGCTTCCGCGCCGGCCGCGTCCGTCTTCCCCCGCCTTGCATGCGGCTGCACATGGGCCGGCGGCATCAGCCGCACCTCGCGGCCGCGCCCGGCCGGGTCCCGCGCCCGGCAGTGTGCGCCCGGACGGGCCTCCATTCCGGCCATGCACGGCTCGGGCCGCCCGGAGAACCCGGGCACCTGCGACCGGCGCAACCGGCGGCGGAGGGCGTCACGCCGGTCCGCAGCGGCGCCGCGAACCTGGAACGCGCCCTCGGCCGGATCGAGGCCGATGGCGACAGGCTGCTCCATGGATGGCTCCTCTCGGCGGAAAGCTCCGCCGCTCCCGCCTTGGCACATTGCGATGCCGCTGCAGGGGCCATCCACACCGTCAATGGCGCAAGCCGCCTCGCCCGCCGATGCGTTTCCGCCACCGCGTCTGCGACGAGGGATCGATCGGGCGGCGATGCTGGCAGACCACCTCGCCGGTGAAGTGCTGGCAGTACGGGTTCTCGACCCAGCGTGAGACCACGGCATCATCGGAGAGCCGAGGGGCATCCTTCAGGCAAGGCAGGCCCGCCACCAGGCGCTGCGGCGCTGCCGGGCGGCCGGTCCTCGACGGGAAGAAGCCGGACCACTCGCGCTCGAACACCTCCCAGCCGATCAGCCCGGCGAGCTTCGCCAGTTCGCGGCGCAGATCGATCACCTCGACCAGGCGCGGCCGCAGCAGGTCATTCTGCGGGCTTTCGCCGTGCCACTGGCACGACGGGCCCTCGAATTGTTCGGCCGGGCGGGAGCAGTGTTTCATCGGCGGCCCGAACCTGCAGGGTTCCACCCTGGATCAGGCCGATCCTTGCAGAACATGGCAACGGAAGCCGATCGGAACCCGCAGGATATCAATGCAATGCGACTTGTTCAGGGGCGCGCTGCGCAAGCCCAAGCCATGCAATCCCGACCCGGTGTCCACGGAACCGGCAGCAGGCCAGCATGGGACTCGCCGTCCGGATCAGCTGGCTCCGGCTTCGTCAGAAGATGAAACTGTCCTGCCCGAGATCGGCGAGGGCCACAGATTTGAGAATGATCCGGTCGCCGGAAACGCCGCCGTCCAGCGCCGCCGTGTCGATTGCCGTCGCCCAGCCCAGATCGGAACAGACCGCCAAGACACTCTCCAGATCGGTCAGATAGGCGGTCAGGTCGATCACGTCGAGGCCAACCTCGAAGTCATGGACGAAGTCCTTGCCGTCGCCGGAAGAGAAGACGAAGGTGTCCGCCGTCCCGTCGGCCGCCCAGTTGCCGCCCCAGAGCTGGTCGTTGCCCGCGCCGCCTTCGACCACGTCCGATCCCGTGCCGCCGACGATCTTGTCGATGCCGTCATTGCCCGCCAGCACGTCGTTGCCGGCACCGCCGTCCATATAGTCCGCGCCATCGCCGCCGGACATCGTGTCGTCGCCTGCCTCGCCGCGCAGGCTGTCATTGCCGGTCCCGCCGAACACGAGGTCGTCGCCGGAAGCCGCCGAGATCCTGTCGTCGCCTGCATCGCCCCAGAGGCTGTCGCTGCCCTCGCCGCCGTTGACGTCGTCGTCGCCGGCATTCCCGTGGATCGCGTCGTCGCCTTCGCCGCCGCGCAGCGTGTCGTCATCGCCGGACACGAGCGTCAGGGATGCCGCGCCCAGCAGGACGGCAGAGTCGGAAACTGCGATGCTGCCGCCCGTGACGGCCGATCCGGACGCACCGTCGGAATACTTGCCTTCGGGAGCAAGCGAAACGAATTCCAGATAGGCTTCGCCGGACTCCGCGTCGATGCAGATCCGGTAGAGCGCACCGGTGTCATCGGTGGATTTGGACATGTCGTGGTTGCCGTCGTCGAGCGCTGCATAGAGCGCGCCGTCCGTGCCGATGAAGACCGATCCGTATTCGCCTTCGGGCATGCCGGACAGCATCTTGCCGCCGATCAGGGTGCCGGTGATCGCGATTTCGGCGATGTCCGGGCTGCCCCCTGCCTCGACGTTTCTCACGTCGATCAGCACGAGAACGCCGTCGCGGCCGTCCTTGTTCGGCGCCTCGACGCCGCAGAAAACCCCCGATGCAGCATCGTAGGCGACGTCCTCGATCTTGCCCTTGTAGTCGGAGCCCTTGAACGAGAACGTCTCGTAGATCGGATTGCCGTTGCCGTCGAAGCTGTCCACGTCGAACTTCGTGATCGCGTTCAGCGATTCGTCGAAGGTCCAGAGATTGCCCGCTCCGTCGAAATCGCCGACCGGATCGTCGCGGTATCCTTCGCCGATGCGATAGATGGCGCCGGTGGCATCGATCATCACGATGTCATCGGACTTCACCTTGTTGCCCAGCGAGTCATGGCCGCCGGTCTTGGCAACGCCGTAGATCAGTCCATCCTCTGAATTGAAGCCGATCGCGTTCAGTTTGAAATCCGCTTCCTGGCCGAGCTTCGCGTAGCTTCCGGTTTCGAGGTCGCAGACATAGAGCTGGTCTTCGATCACCTGGAAGAACTGCTTTTCGGCCGAAGCGAAGGTGGTGACGGTCACGGTGGTGCCGCCGATTGCCATCTCCACCGCTGCGGTTGCCTCGGAACCGGTTTCCGGGGTGCGGAAGCCCAGCGTGCCTACTGTGCCGGTTGCAGCGGTTTCGAAGGTGAAGCTCCGGGTTTCGGCGGTTGCCTCCACGGTGCCGATGACGGCGCCGTTCCAGAGCACTTCGACCGTCGCGGAAGACGCGCTGCCTGCAGGGTTGGCGGCAAGCTCGAAGGAGATGGCGTAGAGTGCGCCGGAGACCGTTTCCGCACTCTGCGAGACGGTTTGGAAGCCGTCCGCGGCTGTCAGGGACCATGCGCCGGCGCCTGCCAGCCCGGCGAAGCCGAGCGCGGACGCACCCGAGCCGGAGAGCAGGTTCTCGCCGGCCGTGTCGCCGAAGATCACGTCGTTGCCTCCGCCGCCGTTCACGATATCCGCGCCGAGGCCGCCGACGGCGTAGTCGTCGCCGTCATCGAGGTTGACCGTGTCGTTGCCCTCGCCGCCGAAAGCGAGGTCGTTGCCGGTTCCCGCGTTGATGATGTCGTTGCCGGAACCCGCGGACAGGCTGTCATTGCCCCCGTTGCCCAGCAGCACATCGTTGCCTGCGCCGGTGACGATGACGTCATCGAAGTCCCATTCCGCGCCGTATTTCGCGGTTGCGCCGACGACCGGCGTGTAGACCCATTTCTCGCCGTCATATGACCACTCCGAGCCGACCATGTCGCCTGCTGCGAGGTCATTGCCTGCGCCCGTGGAAATGGTGTCGCTGCCCTGCAGGCCGTTGACCTTGTCCGCATGCTCGGAAGAGCCGTCGAGAACCGTGCCGAAGGGGGAAACGAAGCCGTCCGCGATCAGGTCGTCAAGGGCGGTGCCGATGAATTCGGAGGAGGAAATGGTCGCAGGCATTTGTTATTTCTTCCAATTACTGAGCTCGCCTGTTCTGTGGCAGGCGGGACGGGTCACGGTACGGAACAGTTTGTTTGCTGGTGTCCCAATCGTTCATTGCGGCGCAAAATGCGATCTCGTCGGGGTATAGCTGCGGGTCCCAAACGGATAGGTCCCATCCGAATGGCTAGGGACACGGAGGACGGCAGCGCTGCCCTGACTGCGGGAGCGGCCTTCCTCCGGAGCGCCGGACATGCTGGCCGGGCCGTCGGAGACCGAAGCAGGCCTGCGCGGCGGCATAGGAGGGACCGTGCGGCATGCAAGATGCCAGGGCGGTCCGGATCATTTCGGACTGGTGCCGTCAGGATCGCGTGCCATTCCGCCAGGGCAGCTCGCCGGAATGGCGCCCGGCCTTCTTCCGCGTCAGAAAAGGCCTTCCTGTTTCGCGACCAGCGCCGCCTGGGTACGGTTGGACGCTCCGATCTTGCGGAAGAGCGTCTTCATGTGCAGCTTGACCGTCGGTTCGCGCAGTTCGAGGTCGCGGGCGATCTCCTTGTTCGACTTGCCTTGGCTCAGCCCCTCCAGCATCTCGAGCTCGCGGCTCGACAACTTTCCCGCCAACGGGTGGTCGGCCGCCGAGTCGGGGCCGCGCAGGAACTCGAGCGGGAGATATTGCTCCCCCATCGACATGAAGCGGATCGCGTTCACCAGCGATTTCGCGGACAGCGTCTTGGGCAGGAAGCCCGCAGCCCCCTGCGCCAGCGCTTCTTCGGCAGTCACGCGGCTTGCCGTCCCCGAAATGATCGCGACGCGCCCCTCGCCAGCCGCATCGAGCATTCTGGCAAGACCCTTCAGCCCGTCCATTCCCGGCATCGTGTAGTCGAGGATCACCAAATCGAAGGGCGGCCCGGCCAGAACGAGTTCCAGCGCCTCGCGGAAATCGCGGGCTGTGACGGGCTCCAAGTCACTTTCCTGCCGCAGGAAGAGGCTGAGCGTATCTCTCAGCAGATCATGGTCGTCCGCGATCAGGATTCGCATGGGATGGCCCAAGCTCCATGCCCAAACGGGAAACAATGCCCGGTCTGGTTACTAAACTAACGTCTTCCTGAGAATAGCTAATTTCAGGTCCTGCTCAAGCGGTCTCTGCAATTCCCCTGCCTTCCGTGCCAAGTTCGGACCGCATGCAGGAAAAATACGGTCCCGCCATCCGGAAGGGCGGCGGATTCCCGCCGCCTGGACGACCGTGCCGCGGAGCATGCAGCAGGCGGCTTCGGAAAGGGATCGGCGAATGCTGCGGCGGCGGCCGGGATGCAGCGGGCCATCCTGTGCGGTTCTACTCTTGCCTGGTCCGGAAGCCGCCTTTCCGTCGGCACGGGAAGTTCCGCAAACCCGCGCCGCGCTATCCTTTCGGACTACGTTCTTCGACGAATTCGACACTGCGTTCCGGGAGAAAGCCGGGTACCATTTCTCGGATCACGAAGGGAATGCAGGATGACCAACCGGATTGCGGCCTTGCCCGCCGCTTGCCTCGCAGCCGTCCTGATGTCGGGCGCAGCCCTGGCGCAGGAAATGTCCGCCCCGAAGGGCGATCCGATCCTCGTCATAGATCCGATCCTCGTCATAGACGGTGCCATCGAGGAAGCAAATGAAGGCGGCCGCGTGGTTCTCGATTTGGCCATGCTGGAGGCACTGCCCGCCGTAACCTTCGAAACCTCGACCACATGGACCGAAGGCGTGCAGGTCTTTACCGGCGTCCCTCTTGTCACTCTGATGAAGGCGGTCGGCGCGACCGGGAGCGCCCTGCGGGCGACTGCACTCAACGACTATTCCGCCGAGATCCCCCGCGAAGACTGGGTCGAGGACGGTCCGATCGTCGCCTATCTGAGGAACGGCGAAACCATGCCGGTCCGCGAGAAGGGTCCGCTCTGGGTGGTCTATCCCTATGACCGGAATTCCGCCTATCAGAGCGAGGTGATCTATGCGCGCAGCATATGGCAACTCGCCAGAATCACGGTCACCGAATAGGGTGCCCGCGCAGGCGCCTTCAGAGACTCGCGGGGAATACTTGCCTGAAACAATCACAAGGCAGGCGATGCGCTCGCGGTTCTGGACCACTGTCACCGCGCTGGCGCTGGCCGTCTGCGTCGGTCTCGTCGCAGGACTGGGCTGGCTGGTGCTGCGCCAGATCCACGAGCTGGAGACAGCCAGTTCCGACAACCTGCAATGGACCCTGTCCCAGGCGGAAGTCGAATACCTGAAAATGGCGCGGGCGCTGGAGCGCGGGGCGGCCGGCGGCCAAGATTTGGCAGAACTGCGCCGCCGGTTCGACATCTTCTACAGCCGCGTCTCGACGCTGGAGTCCAGCCAGGCCTTCGACGCCCTTCGCTCCGACGCCGGCATGTCGGCCGCACTCGGAAATTTGCGTGCATATCTCGACAGTTCCGCTCCATTTCTCGACGGTTCCGATGAGGCGCTGCGCTCTGCGCTTCCCCGCCTGGCTGCACAGGCCGCAGGACTGGAACAGGACATCCGCGCCATCGGCCTGACCGGCCTGTCGATCTTCGCCGAGCGGTCGGACAGCAGCCGGCACGAGCTGATCCGGGCGCTGGTCGTCATGACCGCCGTGCTCGGCGTCCTGCTTTGCGGTCTCGTCCTGCTCGCCGGCGTGCTTCTGTCGCTTGCCCGCACCGCCGCGCAGCGCAGCCGGGACGCAGTCGAAGCCGCCGCGCGCCTGCGCGGCATCGTTTCGGCTTCGCTCGATGCCATCGTCGTGACGGACGCCGGCGGCATCATCCGCGAGTTCAACCCCGCGGCCGAGCGCATCTTCGGCCACGCCCGCGCGGAAGCCCTGGGACAGCCCGGGGCGGAACTGCTTCCGCCGGAGACCTCCGGGGAGATCCCCGCCGAACGGCTTCCCTTTGCCGTCGGAAAGCGCCAGCCCCTGACGGAACGACGCACCGTCGAGCTTGCCGCGAGGCACCGCTCGGGCAGGATCTTCCCGGCGGAATTCTCGATAAGCCGCGCAGATCGCGACGACGGCCACATCTTCGTGTCCATCATCCGCGACATCTCCAGACGCAAGGCTGCCGAAGCGGACCTGACCCAGGCCCGCGACCGGGCCCTTGACGGCGAACGGGCGAAAGGTGAGTTCTTGGCGGTCATGAGCCACGAGATGCGCACGCCGCTCAATGGGCTCCTCGGGACGATGCAGCTCCTGCGCGACCACAGCCTTGACGACCGGCAAACGGAACTTCTCGATCGGATGGAGGCGTCCGGGCAGATCCTGCTGGGGCTGGTGAACGACGTGCTCGACCTCTCCAAGCTCGAGGCGGGCAAGATGCGCTCGGAGAAACGCCCTTTCAGCGTCGCGCAGCTTGCCGACGGGGTGATCGAGACGGCCGCGCCGCTGGCTGCCGCCAACGGCAACAGCCTGTCCTGGAGCTGGGCCGGTCCACCCGCGGGCCGTGTCCTCGGAGATCCGCAGAGGCTGCGGCAGATCCTGCTCAACCTCATGGGCAATGCGATCAAGTTCACCCATGGCGGCAGCGTCGAGCTGGAGATCGAGCGCACCGGCACGGGCGGCCAGGAGCTTGAGTTCCGTGTCATCGACACCGGCATCGGCATCGCCGAGGAGCATCTGGAACGCATTTTCGAGGACTTCGAAACGCTCGACTCCTCCTATTCCCGCGAAGCCGGGGGGACCGGGCTCGGCCTCGGGATCGCGCGCCGGATGGCGCGCCTGCTGGGCGGACGGATCGGAGTGGAAAGCGAGCCGGGCGAAGGCAGCCTGTTCTGGCTGCGCCTCCCCGCCGAACATCTCGGCAACGCGGAGGAGGCCGCCGGGCCCGGCAGGCCCGCGCGCCCTGCCGTCCGCGAGCCGCTGGACCTGCTCCTGGTCGAGGACAACGAGATCAACCGCTTCGTCGCGCGCACGATGCTTGAAACAGACGGCCACCGGGTGACCGAGGCAGTCAACGGCAAGATCGGCGTGGAGCTTGCGGCCGGGCACCGTTTCGATGCAATCCTGATGGATATCTCGATGCCGGAGATGGACGGCCCGGAGGCGACGCGGACCATCCGTTCGGGCGGCGCCTCGGCCCAAGTGCCGATCATCGCCGTGACTGCCCACGCCCTGCCCGAAGAGGTCGCGCGCTTCCACGACGCGGGAATGGATGCCTGCATCAGCAAGCCGATCGAGCGCAACGTGCTCCTCGAAACGCTCTCCGGCCTCGCGGCTCGCAGGGCTCCATCCTCCCCTTCCGCGGAAGCTCCCGAGGCGGCCCTTGTCGACCGGACCCGGCTGGATGCGCTGGAAAAGACCCTGCAGCCCGAGGGCTTCGCATCGCTGATGGCGCGCTTCGCCGAGGAAGCCGCAACAACGGTCGCGCGGATCGCCGGCGGTGGGCTGAGCCCGCAGGACCTGGCGGCCACGGCCCACCGCATTTCCGGGATCTGCGCGGTTTTCGGTCTGGATTCCCTCCGAAACGCGCTTGGCGAGATCGAGACCGCCGCGAAAACGGGCCGTGACGTTCCCCCCGGGCAGCTGGATGCGCTCCGGCGCCTCTGGGAAGACAGCAGCGCGCAGCTGGGAGACTGGAGCGTGCAAGCACGGGAGGACATCCTGGCAACCGGAGGCTCTGACCGGCGGCCGCCGGAATGAGCTACGGCATTCGTTTCGGACCCGGCCCTGATCGACGCCTGGCTATCGGGCCCTGAAATCCTTGAACGGTGCTGGCGAGATCGACCGCAATCGGCCGTTGAGCCCGCGCCTCTGAAGTGGTCCACCCACAATGCGCGAAGTCCGGCAGGATTTCGGTGGACAGGAGGACTGCGGAATGTCCGGAAAGCGGAAGACATCGCTACCAAGCTTCGGCAAGTCCGGGTGCTGCATGGCCAGGGCTCGTCGATGGCCGGTGCGGTGTCAATCGGCTCTGAAAGGGCCCCCGGTTTTCGTGTCTCGAGCTGGCCCGGCGCGGCGCAGCTTCCAGGTGGCGCAGCCGTGTCGGGGCAGCTTGCC
>NZ_JAATVU010000133.1 GCF_013184745.1 Mangrovicoccus sp. HB161399 | reverse complement strand
CCAGGGAAGCAGTCGGCGGCGGTCCCATGGCCGCGTCAGGAGAGTGCGCAGCCTGAAAATAGACACCGGTGACAACAACCTTGAAAACCACCGCGGCGCAGGACTGCAATTGTCGCCGGTCCGTTGTCCTTGCGGTTGCGCGCCGCGTCCTCCCTGAACGAGACGTCGAGCTGCCAGTGCAGCGCGTTCTCGATCGCCCAGTGGGCGCGCACGGTGGCCAGCAGGACCTCGGGCGCGGGCAACCAGGACAGCGCGAAGATCCGGGTCTCAGAACTGGTCCTGCCGTCGGTCTCGCGCGTGGCCTCTATCTGGCCGAAGCCCTTGAGCCCCGAGAATTCATGGTGTTCTGCCAATCCCTTGGCCGGAACGACCATGGCCGTCCGCGTCTCCTTCCTGCCGTGACCGCTGTCTTCGGTGATCGCGACGGGGTGGCCCTCCCTGACCTTGTCCGGACACACCCTGGCGTCCGACAGCAGCGAGTCCTGGTTCGCCTTCAGCGCCAGGCACCAGTCGCCGCCGCCCGCGTTGATCGCCGCGACCGTGCGGCGGTTGCAGTGCAATGCATCGCCGGTGACGACCTTGCCCTTCAGCGCGACCAGCCCGAGGACCTCGAGCGCGGCGTCGAGTTCCGTGCCGTTGTCGGCCGCCCGGCTGGCCAGGGTCAGGCGCAGCCGCGCGGCATAGGCCGACACCATCATCCGCGTGCGCGCGCTTTCCGCCTTGCCCCGCGCGCCCCGCAACGCCTTTCCGTCGATGGCGATCACGTCCCCATCCCGCATCAGTGCGGCCACGTCGGCCAGCACCCTTCCGAAGGCCGTGTCGAGGGCCTTCGGGTCGAGCATGCGGAACACCGTCGAGAAGGTGTCATGCGACGGGATCGCATGCTTCAGGTTCAGGAAGTCCCTGAAAAGGCTTTCCTTTTCCCGGCCGAACGTCGCCATTCCGGCGCAGGTCGTTGCTCCGCACAGCACCGCGACGAAGGCGATGACGAGCAACTCGCCGAGGTCATGGCGCGCGTTGTCAGCCCGCGGATCGGGGATGTCATCGAAGGCGGAAAGGAAGATCTGCATGGTGGCGGCGCGGCTCCGGGGATTGAATCCGCACTCCAGAATCCATTCCGCCGTCCGCCGCAAGAGTCGCTGCTCAGGCCGTCAGAGCCAAATGCGATTCCCCTGCCTCTCGGGGCGATGCTCCAAGCCTTGGGGGAGCGACCGGAAAAATCGCTACCCACTTTCCAGTCAGTTACCGGAAGCGTAACGCCAAACGTGATGTTCCCAACCACAGAAGGTGGAGAGAAACGAAAATGCAAGCGGCGCTCAAAGAGTTCCGCCTGCTCTATATTTAGGACGCAGCCTCAGCAGCATCAATCTTCTCTTTCATAGCGGAGCGCTGTTCTTTAAGGATTTTGACTTCTTCCTTAAGTCGCTCCAAATCTTCCATCTTAATCCGCAGACGGGTGTTAATTTCGCGGAATTCTTTCCGATCTTCACTTGCAGCCATGTTCATGATCCTTTGTTATCATCTTCTCTGATTGGAGACGATGATTGATGAATATCGCCCCTCAAAAAATCCGTCAACCAACTTCTCTTCACGATCTACCCTCGAGCAAAATGCCACACATCAAACTCCACGGCTCAAGATTATATTGAGCCGCGCCGGACATTTGTCGCGCCCTGCGGGCGGCACGACCCGGCCATATTCCCCAAGGTGCCCGCGGAGCGCGTTGATCGTTTGGGTGCGCTGCCGGATCAGCGGCTCCCGGACTCGGAAGACGCTGGCCGCCCCCTGCGTTTCCTCGCTCTTCACCGGGACGAAGCGCATGGTCGGTCTCTGCGCAGCCTCGCAGATCGCCTCGGCATCAGCCGCATCGTTCTTTTGCCGCCTCAATACGCGTTCTTCATCCAAACCTCCTGATCCTTTCCGGATCACCGTCGCACAACTGCCGTCAGGACAGGGCTATCGCGTTTGGAATTCAGGAAGACCGGGCGGACAACACATGCAGAACGAAACACGCTCTCTCGTCATGCAAATCAGGTTGAAGGAGCGCTTTTTCCTTTCTGCATGACCTGTCAGTTCCAAATGCGATTGCCCAACCCATCATCATGGCCCAATTGAGCCAAACGCGATGGCCCTATGCTCCGCGATCGTGGAGGCTAGGCAATTTTCTCTCGTCTACTTTCTCGCAATTGTTGCTCGTAAACTCGCCATAAGAACAAACGGACTGTTTTGTCGGTAGCATTTGGGAAGTTGCCTGCAATCCCGATTTCGCGAAGAAGACGATCAATGCCAGAGAGATCTACGTCAGAAAGGTCTTTAATATAATTTTCAAGATCCCCTCTGGAAGCGCCGGAACTTGAGGGGCAATCCGAAAAATCCAACCCAAAGTTGTCACGAACATAGTCCTGCTCGGAAAAATCAACCAAACATTGTACCCATCTTTTATCAATCGATTTTGACGAACAAGAACTGGCGATGTCTCTGTTGAACACATTGCGAGCCCTAACTAGAATCGAGTCACCAGAACTCAACGGCATAGACCTATTGAAATTATGGAGAACTTTCACCGCATCAACGCCCATGCTTTCATTTGAGCTGGTTTTCTCTATGAGTGATCCTTCTAGCCCGAATTCATTTATGAAGTCCTGAACAACATCACCTCCAGGGAGCGCAGTTCTCGAAAATTCTTTAACTTTTAATGTTTGCACCCTCGGGTGCACCCTAAACGCCTCGAGACGAAGTTTGTACTGAGGGGAACACAGGCGAGGCAGGCTAGTCTTCCCGCCTTTAACTCTCTGTTGGAACGCTGACGCAGCGAAACCACTGGGAGAACGAACGTAGCAGACAACAGTGATCTTCTTCGCCATTGAGGAAAAGAAGTCTACAAGATAGCCCTTCTCGACGGCCGTTAACACACTTATGTCCTCGCCAGATATAATAAATCTACGACGATTCGTTTTAGAAAGTTGTTCCTTGAGAAGGCCCAAAAATTCCAATTTCATTGATTCAATATGGTTTGCATCGAAACCATGACGCCGCCAAACATGATAACTTTCTGGACTTTCAGAAAAAGCCGTATAAAGAGCCATGGAATGGTTTTGGTGACCTAAATCTGCATAAATGGTTTCGCCATCGTCGTATTTTGAAAGCGCATTTTGAATCGATGTCGTTCCGGTCTTGTGAGTTCCAATATGAAGCACGACTTCATCCATACCGATGCCCTGTTCGATTTTTAGAAATACGCCAAAAGACGTCTATATAAATTGATAAGTGGCGAGACTTGCCGACAACAAGGTGACACTTTGACATGAACCAGCGTCCGGGGAAGGGGGAACTGTGGTCATCAGCTGATTTTCGCAACAGCACGGCATTGTTGTAGAACTCAGCGGCTTCCGGAATTCACGGCGTGAATCCGGTGGGTTAAGAGCTTGCCATGAGCAAGCCAGGGCAATCGCGTTTGGCTCAAACGGCTGGCAGCCCTGTGAGAATGCCACGCAGGAAGGCTTCGTCCCGGCCCGCTCTCTGGAGCTTCATCGACAGCGATCCCTTGGATGTATCCCGCCAGACGACATCCAGCGTCCGGCGGCGGAGGGTGGCGATGGTCGTCGGGCCGTTGTCCTTGCGGTTGCGTGCCGTGTCCTCTCTGAACGACACGTCGAGCTGCCATTGCCCGCGCGCTCATCCGCTCCGGCATCCGCGGCCGATACAGGCAAGGGTCGACATGGCCGCCGCAATGGCTGCATAGTGAATATCGGACCAGTCCGGGATGCGGCGACAAGGTCAAGGCCATTGACACTCATGCGGCGAGTAGTCGCCGAAAAGAATGTTGCGCAACCTTATCAGAACTACGACGATCGCCACAACTATGTCCATTCAGAAACGGAAAATCACGCGTGGCTTCATATCCTACCCTAATAGTGCACATTGGTGCGGGTAAAACGGGTACTACTTCAATCCAATTTACTCTGAAGAAGGCCCGCGATAAGCTTCGCCTCGCGAAACTTGCGTATCTTGGATTGTCACTTGAACACGCCCCAGGCGCAACAGAATACTCTTGGTGTGTTCCAAAAATTCCGCAAGCTCTCTTCTTAGAACAAGCGTCCAATCGGAGCACCACAGATAAGGAAGTTGAGGCAGTTCTTTTAAAGGAGCTGGAGCGGCTAGGGTCGAGAGGCTTCAGGCAAGCAATTTGGAGTAATGAGGCTTTTTTTGTTAGGCCATCAAACATTATTCCTATCCTCCGAAAAGTAAGGGAGAGCGGAGTACAAGTCGTCCCGATTGTCTATGTTCGTCGCCATGACAGTTGGGCGCAAAGTGGTTATGTACAATTTGGAATAAAATACAAAAGTTATGACGGACACATTCGAAATTTTAAAGAGTGGCTGCAGGGTCAAGACATTTCCTACACCAAAAACCTAAAGATTTGGCTTGAAAACTTTCCAAATCTTGAAATATACAACTTCGATTCAATCGATAACGTTACCGAACATTTCCTATCTCGGATTGGAAGTCCCGATCTTGAAACAGTCAGAGCCAATGACAAACCTGGCCTTGCCTTGTTAGCCGCGTGGGCGGTGCATAATGCAAGTTTCCCTGGAAAGGTTATGCCTTCGGTTTTCCAAAAATTAGCCAAGAGGCTTGGCATCTTACAAAAAGATAACCAATTAGTACCCTCAATCGACCAACTACTACCAAATGAAGAGGATATTTTCGAAGTACAACGTTTATTCAAAGATGACCTTGGGGAGGTCAACAAGATGCTCGAGGACTGCGGGCAGCCACCGATGCATTTCGACACTCCAAGCGTAAAAAGGAAAACAATCTCAAGTTGGGATATTGACCAAATGATGCTGACAATGATTTTCTCTCTCCAGAGGCAAGTAATAAATCTGGAAGAAGAAATACAAAAGTTGCGCGACAAAAAATTGCCATAAGAGTGACATCGCGCCAAAATACTTCGAAAACCCTTTTGCGCAAGGGGCGGTTATAAATGTTGCGCAAGCCTCGAAGGAGAATGCCGCGGGAGAGGCCGCCGACCTAGTCGGCTCACCCCGCGATCATGGGGTCTAGATGCTTTCGATGGCTTTCCCTGTTTGTTCAGACGGTTGCCGAATGGCATTCACCACTTGCAGGTGCTGCTTCCAAGCCACCTCTAGTGTAATTTCATCCTTCATCTTATCCACGAGCCTCCGCCAAAGTTCAAAGTTTCCTATGCAGTTTTTCAAAATCGTTGCCAATTGAATATCGGAACCAGGCAAGAAAGAGAATCCATTCACGCCATCTTTGATCCGCTCGGTAAGACCTCCGGCCCGCGAGGCGATAACAGGGCGTTTAGCGTCCCAGGCCTCGGAAACCACTAGCCCAAAAGTCTCCGGCCAAACAGATGGAACGACCACCCAGTCGACTGTGGACATCAGATCAAAAACATTGTTCCTTGAATATGGCCCAACTTCCGTGATCTTAAGGTTTTCTGTATTTCCCGATAGGATGTCTTCAATACGACTCACATATTCTGGACTTGCATACTGCTTGTTTCCTCCAAAGATTTTAATCTCCACAGGAGTTTCTTCCGAAGCGAGCACAGCAGCCTTCAGAAGCACGTCGATCCCCTTGGCGTCAACAAACTGGCCAAAGAAACCAAACACATTGAGATTGTTGCTATGTGTTGCCTGCCAGCCCTTAGGTCGGTTCGGCTGATGTCCGTTGTGGACAACGGTTATTTTTTCGTCATCAATCCCCCAGTCAACAAACCGTTGCTTAAGGTACTCAGACGGAGAAATGAAATGATCGACAAAGCGGAACGCTCTTTGGAAGGTTCTGCGACGGAGATAAAAATCATCAGTCGAAATCTCAGGAAAGCACTTATTGCACTGATCTGGCGAGCTATCCATACAAATGCTGCTTTCATTGTACCGAAAAAGTTGACCTCGCGAATGGCAGATAGCCATGTACTCATGCAGCGTATAGATAATCTTGACATTTGGAAGAACTTTCCGAGCTAGCTCGATAAATTCAAGTCCGACCCAAAGAGAATGATGAAAATGAATAACATCAGGTTTCTGATCCAAAAGAAACCTTGTGAGCGCCTTATTGCGCCGTTTATCATAAACCACGTGGTAGAAGTCCTGAAACCTCTGCCCGGCCATGATGAATTCTTTCGGACTATCCGGCAAGCTGGTGATCGAGGCGCCAACTTTTCCATACTTCGGGAACATATTTCCATCGATGCAAGCAAGCATGATGGCATCGACACCAAGCGTCTTCGACGCGGCATCATGTAGATCCTTAGCAACATACTGCGCTCCACCACGCAAAACACGCGGGTGGTAAAGTGCAACGGTCAGGTACTTCATGTTAGAGGCCATATCAGATCAGAGTCAGATCAGTTTCTGCATCGACAACAAGCTCGTTATCGCAAAACCGTTGGGTATAGTGTGCACGATTAAGCCACATGAAAGTTCGTACGGCGGGTGGCATTTCCTTTCCAACACCCTCCATGTGAAGCCAGCGCGACGTGCTATCGAGCACTATCTCATGCCCTAGACTCAACAGTTGAAGGCAAAAGTCGGCATCTTCATAATACGCGAATATATAATCCTCGGGAAGGCCGCCAACCTTTTCAAACACAGACTTTCGAATTTTCCACAACGCTGCTGAAACAAGGATTTTTCGGCCATGCACAGCTTCAAGAACAGCAGAAGTGTCCAGATCATTTATGTGATGACTAAGACCTTTTCCGAAATGCTCCACTCTCAGAACCTCTTGTCGAAACCCCGACGCCGCATCAATTACCACATCAGATGTGGTGTACATTCCAGAATGCATAAGCAAACCGTCTCCGTAATAAAGGAGTGCACCATGAAGGGCGTCACCGGGATCTTTCTCGAAGAAATTCTTTGCGGTTGATCCGTCATCATCCTCGTGAGGGAAAATATCGGGATTCATAAAAATTAGAACGTCGCCTTTAGCCTTTGACGCACCAAAGTTGTTCCCTGCGGAGAATCCAGAATTTCCCGAACAGATCCAAACCGACAAGTCAATTGGATGGATCTGACAAAAAGCAGCCAATTCCTCTATGAGTTGATCAGCCCCTTGAAGATCGTTGCCGATGACAATGACTTCAGTATTTGTATCGACCAGTTCCTTTGCAAGTGCGGAAAGTTGAATCAGAAGCATATCTGCTCGACGGTAAATCGTGATAATAATGCTCTGCTTTACCTTTGGCATTTTCTGATGCTCGAACGCATTCAGGAATGTCATTTTATCCAGAACACGGCGCCAAACTCTCTCGAAGGCCGGATACAGGCCCTGCGCTTGAGGTAGCGTGGAGCCGATCGGCCGATCCGCCAAAACAGCACAAGCGCCAAGAGCTTCGTTCAAAAATCTGCTTGCCGACTTCATGCGCAAGGAGTTTTCTTGATACACTAGGTAGCCCCCCACATACACTCTAAGCTTGGAGTGAGGGACAACACTTTCCGTTTTCGCAACGCAAATAAAACCCGAAGGGCATTCAGTATCCCCAATTACTTGCGCCACATCTGGCCGATGATACCAGTGGAAATCGGGCTCAAGTTCATGCCGCATATACCCAATGTCGACTGACACTCGAAAGCTATCAATCACACGTCGATCAGCCCAGCCAGCGAGGTATATGTCGCCCTGATCTGACAGCATGACCGCCTCAAGGCGCATGAAGTCGCTGAACTGCATGCCCCGCATCTCGCTTCTTCCATGCCGCTCGAAGTGAGCACGGAGATTGTCTGGGTTATCCCGACCAAAATGTTCCGCCACATCCGGGTTCTCATCAGCATAAAGAAAATGCTGGAAGGTACTGTTCATTTGCAGGACACTTTCGGTAAGATACGGAAAACCCCACATTTGGGGTGTGACGCCTTGACGAGCTTGCCTCGCTTTTTAGCGCTGCCAAACGCTGAAAAGCCAAGAAAAGACCAGATAAGGTCACGGGGGAGAGGCTCTAACATCACCTAGCTTTCAAACGCAGAGAACTAGTCACGGCGATATTGCTCGCTGGCTCGCATATTGCAACCGCACCAACTCCCTGCTTCTACCATTCAACATTCAAAAGGAACCGCGCAAAATCGACGCAGTTAGTAAGCAGAGATGAACGGCGCTGTTGGATCAATCAGCTGGCGACCGCAGTCCCCCTTTTCCCGGACACAATTCTGCGGAGGAATTTCAAGGCCATGGATCCCGACCGGATCTGGCAGACTGACATCAGCTAGGTGCCCCACGGTCGAGAGCTGGCTCTACTTGGCGGCGGTCAAGGACATGGCCACCTTGGCGATCGTCGGCCGGTCGATATCTGACCGGCTTAGGAGCAGCCTCGCGGTGAACGCGCTACGGAACCGCCGCCCGGCCCGGGCCTCATCTGTCATTCCGATAGCGATGGTGTTCTGGCCGGGACATTCGGGCGTCTTCTCGATGCCTGGAAGGCCGAAGCCTCAATGAGCCGGAAGTGAGATTGCCTGTGATAATGCCCCAATGGAGAGCTTCTTCGGCTCGCTGAAGAACGAGCTGGTCCGCCGCACCAGGTTCCGGACGCGCCAGAAGGCGAAGGCCGCGCTGTTCGAGTGCATCGCCATCTTCTACAATCGGCTCCGCCGCCACTCGAGCATCGGAGAGCTATGGCTCAATTTGGGTGACGCGGCTTGATCAGGCGGCGCGGCTTTCATCGGCGTCAGCCAAGGCGACACCGTCGGTGAATTTGACACCTTCGATCACGCG
>NZ_JAATVU010000132.1 GCF_013184745.1 Mangrovicoccus sp. HB161399 | reverse complement strand
ACGTGACCATTCCGTTTCGCGGTTCGAAAGGTGCTTTGCACCTGCTCGTCCCCTCTCGGGCATTGCTGCGCAATGCCCTGCCGGGCAGCGGACAGCACCGGCATCAAGGTGGAAGGCGAAGGGTGCGGAGCGACCGTGGCCCCGGTGGGGCCGCGAAAGCGCGCAGCACGGCACACGCGCAAGCATGGCGGCTCGAAACGGCGCATTCGCGGTGCCGCTCGGACCGGTGGCGCGGCCCGCTCATGGCGCAAGATCCACATCGGAATCGACGAGCAAACATTGGAGATCCGGGCCGTCGAGGTCACCTCGAGCAATGTCGGCGACGCGCCGGTGCTGCCGGACCTGCTTGCCCAGATCCCGGGGGAGGAGGAGATCGCCACCGTCACCGCTGACGGTGCCTATGACACCCGCGCCTGCCACGACGCCATCGCCGCGCGCGACGCTGCAGCCATCATTCCGCCGAGACGGAATGCCAGGCCATGGAAGCCGGACACAGCCGGTGCCCGGGCGCGCAACGAGATCCTGCGGGCATCGAAGCAACTCGGCCGGACGCTGTGGCGGAACTGGAGCGGGTACCACCGCCGGAGCAGGGTCGAGACGAAAATGAACTGCGTGAAACAGCTCGGCCAGCGTCTGATGTCACGGGACTTCGACCGCCAGGTAGCCGAGGTCCAGATCCGGGTGGCGGTCCTGAACCGTTTCACGGCCCTCGGCATCCCGATGACCGTGGCCGCAGGATAGGTGTGTCCCGGGGAAAGGGGGGACTGCGGTCATCAGCTGATTTGTCCAACAACGCCCGTTGGCACCTGTCAAGCATCCCGCGTGCGGCAATCTCCATTGCGGAGCCCGCGGATCAGCGCGGCACGACGGCGAACGGCGGTGGACGCATCGTTTCAATCGGCGCGCCCTCACCCGAATGGGTGACGCGCGCTGCCGCGGACCTGCGGACAATGTGCAGGCTCCGGCGTTCGCGGCCAATTGGGCGTGAAGGGCGGCTGGGAAGAGGCCTGCTCGCAAAGCTACAGCAGCAGGGCCGCGGCCAACCTTACCGCGAACAACAGCGACGCCGAAAACTGCAGTCAGCGGGATCGCGTCCGCGGAATGTACGGTGCGATCCGTTCCGGAAAGGATCAGGGACATGAACGGGTTCATTTCGCTTCTGGCGGCTTGGTATCTTTGCGGCGCGGCACTTGAACAGGGGCCGCTGCCACATGATCAGGAACTGCGCTGCGCAGCAGCGGTGGAGACGGTGGGCGCGGCTTTTCTCACTCCGGAGGAACGTGCCGCCGCCGCCGAAATCGGCCTGGCGCAGGGCGCTCTGATGCAGGCCGGGCTCGAGCGGTTCCGCGCCTGGGAGGCCGGCAATCCCGAGATCTTGGCGGCGTTCGAGGACGCCGCACGCACGCTTGCGGTCACGATGAGATAGGCCGCGGCGGGTCAAACCAGTGGCGCTGCCAGACCGCTGACGGCGAAGGCGGCCAGCAGCGCCGCGTCGAGACGCTGCAGCAGGCCGGACCACACCCCGCCGTGCTCGGCCAAGCCGAATTGCGGCAGCAGCGCAAGAAAGAAGACCAGGTTGAAAGGGCTCGATATGCCGCCCAGCAAGCCGCCTGCGAAATCCGCGCGGCCCGCCCGACCGCAGGTGGGTGCCTCCGGGGATACCGGCGCGCGCAGGAGCTGGAGCGCGAGCAAGAGCAGCACCCCGGCTCCGGCCCACTGGAGGAGCCTGAACAGGATTTCGGGCAGTGCCATCATCCCCTGCAGCACCGCCACTGCGGCCGCAGCCAGGACCGCGTCGGCCAGCCAGGATGCCCGCGCTGGCGCAGAGACCGGCGGCGGCCCCGCCGCGCGCAGTTCGCGCGACGGTCAGGATGATGCAGGGGCCGGGAATCGCTGCATTGACGGCCGAAGCCACGAACAGGGCGAAAAACGACGATATCGGCATGCTGTTCTCCTTGGTCCGCCGGGCAGCGAAGCCGCCCGGGTGTTCCGGGGCTGGGACCAGCCGGTCCGGCCGACATCACCCGGTTGGGTGAGCTCATCCGCCCGGCAAGGTCTGGGCCTGGGCCATCAGCAGCCGCACGAGCTCTGCCTGGCCATGCACGCCGAGCTTGCCGTAGACCGATTTGAGATGCGTCTTCACTGTATTGGCGGAGATGCCGGCATGTCGGCCGATCTCGGGGACCGGCAGCGCCCGCGCCGCCAGGGCCGCGATGCGCGCCTCGGCCCCGGTAAGGCCGTAGTCCAGCGCCAGGCGCTGAGGCGAGAGCTGCGCCGCCCGGGCCTCGGGATCGCTCGCGAGGACCAGTACCTGCGGTGCGCCTGAAAAGGCGCAGGACGCGTCGCCTGCGAGCGGCATGACCGTCAGCGCATAGGGCATCGCATGCGAAGGCCGCGGCACCATCACCCGGCCATCGACGTAATCCGGTTCGGGCCCCGAGACCCGCCGGGCCAGGGCTTCCAGCCGCGCCTGCGCCGCTCGCGATGCGAGCCTCAGGCGGCCGCGGTGGCGCAGGATGCCGTCGCGGCGCGCGGCCATTGCCTCGGCCGCAAGGTTCATGTGCCGGATGCGCAGGTCGCCCCCGGTCAGGATGACTCCCTCGCCGAGCCGGTCCAGTGCCCGGGCATAGCCGAGGCCCGCTGCATTGCGCAGGTCCAGTGCCCGCCGCAGCCGCATCGCGCGGCCCAGATGGCTGCAGAGCTCTTCCACCATCCGCCGTTCGCGGCTGTCGAAGGGCGCGCCGCGGGGGCGGGCCAGGAACAGCGGGCTGAAAACGTCGCGGTCGCGCTGCACCGCGCTGAGCAGGAAATGGTGCATCCCGGGGCGCTCGATGAAATGTCTCGCCGCGCCATCCCCCATCGGCAGCCCGGCGCCGTAGAGCATGCTGCGGTCCACAAGCGTCCCGGCCGGAGCGCGGGCGATCAGGCCGAAGCCGGGATTCTCTTCGAACCCGTCCTGGCCGCCCTCGAAACTGGCCAGCGCCGCCGGGTCGTAGCGGACCGTCCACGCCTCGGCCCGCGGAAAGTTCCGGATCTCGCCATGGCCGAGGAAGAGCGGCGTGCCGGCGAGGCGGTCCGAGACCATTTCCAGTGCCGCGGGCCAGCCTTCGCTCTGGAGCCCGGCTTCGCAGATGGCGGCGAAGAGGTCTTCGGACATGGCACATCTCCTTCCGGTCCGTTGGCATGCGCATCGGCCGACGGCGGCCGGTGCCGGCAGGCACGGGCCTCAACCGGCGCGCAGGAGCAGGTAATCGCCGCGGCAGCAGATCAGCGTGCGCAGGACCAGCACCCAGGCCATGGCAACGTCCAGGGCCGCGGCGGCTCCAGGCTGCAGGACCGCGGCCGCGAGCCCCGGTGCCAGCGACGCGAGAACGGCCGCCCGGCTGAGCAGGGCAGCCCGACGGAACAGACCGGCCAGGTTCTGTCGGCCGGGAAAGGCTGCATTGCCGAACTTTCCGAAAGCCAGGAGCAGACCCGAAAGGATCGCAAGAACGGCGTCGCCGTAGCAGAGCAGGGACAGGGTCAGCGCAGACGCGCCAAGCCCGGAAAGCAGGTCGCCGAGCCGCAACAGGTGGCGCGAGGGCTGTCCCGGATGCAACCAGGCGCGATGATGGGCCTCTCCCGCAGCGAGGAAAATGCTCACCGCGGCGGTCAGCCACGCCGCGCCAGGCTCGCCATGGAAACAGGCCCGCAGCATCGCGGAAAACGACGCGTCCAAGCTGCCTGCGGCTGCCGAGACCTGTGCGGCGATCCCGGCTGCAAGCGCCAGGAGGTTGGCCAGATTGTAACATCCGCCCGGCCCCCTCAACCGGGCCGGGGCGGTCCGCAGGATCCGGAGCGGGACTGTCTGCGAGAACGCGCCGCCTTGGGATGCAGTGATGGTGTCGAAGTGCATCTGGGAATGCTCCCTTTGCCTCCTTGGCTGCCGGTTGGTCGGCTTGGTCCCTTCAGCGCCTGCAAATTCGCCGCTAGAGACCGGCAGCAAGCCCGGGGCGGGCGGAACGCGGCGGATGGGATGCGCATGCACGGCGGCCCGCCGGTGCAGTTGCGGTTACGGTGTTCCGGCCTTGGCTGGCCGGGCAGGCTCTCTCGGAGAGAGCGGCGTCCATGCACGCGTGGCCGGACGTGCCGGTGCGATCCATGCTGATCTCCCCTCTATCGAGCCGTGCTATTCGACGCAGCCTGCCACGGAAAAAAAACTCCGGCTTCACCCGGATGGGGGATGTGCAGGGTGCAGCCCGGACCGCAGTGCATGCCGACGCGGTTTTCCGGCCAGATTCGCGGTATCATGTGCTGCAATGCGTCGCGCTTTGCTCGCGGGCGCCCCCTGGCAACTTCCGGGAAAGGCTGCATTGCATGATCATCCGTCACCACACGTCTCCAGTTCCGGACCTGGAAACCGAGATCGGCGAAATCTACGAGATCGCGTTCGATTCCGGTGCGGCCCCTCGCATCCTCGACCTGCTGCGCAAGGTTGCCCGGAGTCCGAGCGCGATCTTGTGCCACCGCGAAGTCCATGGCGCGGACATGGAGGAAAGCCTCGGCATCGATCCGGTTTTCCTTGCGCCGATGGCGGAGTACATGAACCAGAACCTCCTCCTGCCGCGCATGCATCTGGTAAAAGTCGGTGTCCCGGCCAGAGACACGGACTTGGTGCGCCCGGAGGAACGGCGCGGGCTGGTACTCTGCGAAGAGGTCTGGAACCCGGCGGGCCTGCACCGGCTTCTCGGAGCGATCGTCGCCAGGGACCGGAAGCGGCTGACCTCGGTTGCCCTGTTCCGGCCGCGATCCAAGAGCCGCCACGGTGCGCGATCCGAGGATCGTCGTGGCGCGCCTGTCTCCGCACCTCAACCGTGCCCTGAACCTGCGCCAGACTTTGGAGGCGCAGAGGGCGCAATCCGGACTTCTGCGGGAGACGCTCGATCTGCTTGCGCAGCCGGTGCTGATCGCGGATGCCTCGGCCCGGCTGGTCCATGCCAACCGCAGAGGCGAGGCGGCGCTGCGCAGCTCTGCGCATCTGACGCTGTCGCACGGACGCATCGCCGCGCGGAACCCAGCGGACAGGGACTGGCTCCGGGCGCTTTCCGATGCCTTGGGCCGAGGCGCCGGAGGGGGCGCGGCGCGGCGCGCGGGGCCCGGCGGAACGGCTTGGCCGCTTGCGGCGCCGCTCTCCGAGCATCGTGCGGCGTGCCTCGGTTTGCCACAGTGCCGCAGACTGGAATTGATCGCGCTGCGTACCGGAAGCGGTGCCTCATGCCCGGACGCAGCGACCTTGCGCACGCTGTTCGATCTGAGCCCTGCCGAGGCAGAGCTGGCGGCAGCACTCGCGCATGGACGTACCCTTGCCGAATTCGCTTGCGTGCGCGAGGTGACGCGGAATACGGCGAACAGCCAGCTGAAGTCGCTCTTCGCCAAGACCGGTGCATCGCGCCAGTCAGAGCTGGTCCGGCTTCTGGCAGGCCTCGCACCGCTGGCTATGCCCGGCAAGGGGAAGTGAGTCTCCAAGCTGGAAATGGAGCCAGACAGATCACTGTCCCGTCAGCCACGGAGGCGCCTGCTGACCAAGAGCGCAGCCTCGCGGCCGGTTCGGATCATCATGCGAGCGGCAGGAGAGTGCGGTCCTCCGTCGGCCAGCAGGCAGAGTATGCTTCGGTATGGTTTGAGCGGAGGCTCCGGGAAAAGCCGCAGCACGGCGGTGCCGGATTCTGAATGACCGGACAGGGGAGCGAAAGCGCGATCCTCGCATTGCCAGGCCCCTTTTGTCACCCGCAGAAAAATGCGCCTTCCAGCCTAGCGCCGGGTACGGACTCTCCCGGATTTCTTTCGCGATTGCCTCCGGAAGCGTCCGCGCGGCCCTGCCATCGTTGTTCCAACTCCTTTTGAACCGGCGAACTCCGGCGGACGACCGATGTGCAACCCGGCAATGGCGCCGGGGCAGCACCGGCGAACAATCAGATGCACTTGAGAACGCAGAAACCGTGAACCTGCCGGGCACCGCGATCTCGCTCGGACCGGAAGCGCAGCTTGGCGGCGCCGGCGACGACACGCTGACCCGCCAGGGCGGCAGCGACACCCTCGCGGCAGCCGGCGGCAGCGGCGCGCTGTCCGGAAACGGCGGCGGCAACGTGCTCCTTGGGGGCGCGGGATATGACAGCCTGCTTGGCGGAAATGGCGCGGATCTCCTCTCGGGCGGCGCCGGCGCAGACGAGATCGACGGCGGCGCCGGCAGCGACACCGTGGACTGCTCGGACTCTTTCGAAGGCGTGCGCGTCCAGCTCGACAGCGGCAGCGCCGCAGGCTCGGGCAGCGGCGGCGATGCGGAAGGCGACGTGATCAAGGCAGGCGGCGGCTACGACACCATCGATGGCCAGGGCGGCAACGACCAGCTGTCCGGCGGCGACGGCCTCGCCCGGATCGAGGGCGGAGCCGGGGACGACGTGCTGACCGGCGGGACCGGCTCCGACACCTTCGTCTTCGGCGGCGGCGGCGATGACGTGGTGACCGAAATGGAGGGCATCGACCTGTCGTCCTACGGCGACCTCGAGATCACCTATCTCGATGGCGGGTCCGCCGAGGTCGCGCTCGGCAACGGCGCGATCACGCTGCAGGACCTCGGTTTCGAGCTCGAGGCGGTGCATTTCCTCTTCGGATAATGCGCATCGCCGAAAGTGGACTCAACGGGAGCTGGCCGTTGTCCGGTCAGTTCCCTCTCTTGTCCGGTCCGGCGCCGTAGCTGCAGATTGCCTGGATCCTCTCCTCCAGCATCACTTGTGAGCAGCCGGAGAATGCCGCGGGAAGGATGAGCGGCTGCTCCGGGAGAAGCCGCAGTACTCAGGCGCCCGACTTCGGACTGCTGGACTGGAAGCGACAGTGCGAGCCTCGACCTGGCGGCGGCTGCCTGCCACCGGCCGGCAGCCGCGCTCTTGATCAGTCCAGCCGAAGACGATGAGCGGCCGGACTTGAGAGCATCCCCCTGATCGGCTCCGGCGAAGCGCTGACCGACACGACCGGCCACCATTGCCGGATCGCCGACTGGGCTCCGCGGCAGCGCCGCGATTCCGCTTGTCGTGGTCGTGGTCGTGGTCGTTGTCACCAGGAACTTTGAGCACGACGCCGCTACCACTGGCCGGAAAGGGCTGCACTACGCCTTGGCGACGCAGCGCGCTCGGCATCACGTTCCGCCTTGCGTCACGCATGCATTTTGAGATGCTGCGCTATGGTCAATGTCCCTTTTCTCTGACGCGTCGGCAGCACACGGAATGCCACTTCGATCCAGCAATAGATGCCGAACGCGAGCATGCCGAACGCCACGAAGCCCAGCAAATAGAGTCCGTAGGCCTGGCTGCGCAACAGATCAAAGGCTTCCGACAGGCCACCCGCTTGATCCGGATCCGACTGCACTGCGGCGAAAATGAAGAAACCGCCGATTATCGCGACGACTATGCCGCGCGCCACCAGCCCGAGGCGGATCGGAAGCGAGAGTTTTTCGAGGACCGGCGACCAGCGCAGGTTTTCGCGGTATTTCTTGGACCACCCCTTGTAAAGATAAGCCAAGCCGGCACCGATTACAGCCAGACCCACAGCGCCCACGATGATCTGCCCGAAGGGCATAGCCAGGAGTTTCGAGGTCAGAGCCTCCTTGCCGTCTTCTCCACTGCTGTTCCCTAGGGCAAGCCGCGCAATCGAGAAGGAGAGGCCCAGATTCACCAGTCCGCTCACACCCTGGCCGATCCGCGCGACAATACCTTTGGTTTCGCTGCCCTCGTCTTCGAGATCCATGTAGCCGCAGATCAGGCGCCAGATGCCGTAGCAAAAGAGCCCCGCAGCAATCGCGAGAATGATGAACGCGCCAAAGGGTTGGCCGAACAGCGAACTCAGCGCGCTCTTCTTGTCTTCGCCCGACCCGCCATGCCAGGCCGATAACAGTGCCAGACCACCGGTCAAAAGATAAACCACGCCGCGTGCAGCATATCCTGCCCGCATCACGTACTCGACCCAGACCGGTGCCCGCTCTGCCATTGGAAGATCCTCTTTGCCGTATGGAGACCCAAGAGAAAATCACGGCAATTTGTTCCCGCCAATCTTGGAGAGATGGAGAGGCATCCGCACGCGCCGGACGGCATGGCAACGCGTCGGCATGATGTTTTCAGGCTCAGGTCTCCTCAAGACGATGCCCGCTACCTGCGCTCTTCGCCAGTAGGGTCGGCAACCATGAACGGCCGGACTGGTACGGCTTGGCCTGGTCGACGCCGTTCGCACGAAGATCACAGTGGGCGGCCGCTCCTGCCAGATCGCGGGCTGGGCTCCGCAGCAGTGCCGCAAGTCCGCTCCTCGTGGCTGATCGTGAGAGACGCTGCGAGCGCAGCGCCCTTGCTACCGGCCGGAAAGGGCTGAGCACGGGCGCTCAAGGCGCCAGGCGCGACCGGCTGGTTCCGCCCTTCGGCCAGGCATGGTGACAGCCGATGAACCATCGGCGCCATCGCCAGGCTTCCGCGCTGCCGCAAGGCAGGTCAGAGCCCCAAAGCGGACCCCTGCAGCGCTTCGGGCGGCCAGCCCGGCGTCGGTGGGAAAGGACGCATCTACATCAAACTGCATGCTAAAGCTCGATCCCGCAGAGCAGGACCGAACCGTATTGGCTTCAGGCGGCCTCAGCAGACGCGACGCCTTCTTCTCCCAGATGCTTCCTGAAGAACGGGAGGATCTTCTCCAGCGCCAAGCCGACCGGCTCTTCCCGGTCGTAGAGGTCGTAGTGGGACCAGTCCCGCAGTTCGACCAGCTGCCTGAAGGTTTTTCGATGCGGGCCGCGGCGCGACGTGGGCGGCCGGGAGGTGGCGGCCCGCGTTGACAAACCTCGGAAGGAGGAAGCCGCGGG
>NZ_JAATVU010000131.1 GCF_013184745.1 Mangrovicoccus sp. HB161399 | reverse complement strand
CGCCGCCGGGGCCCGCCAGGTCGTCCGCCCTGGGCCTCGGCCCGGTGGCGGCACCATGGCTCGCTGGGCGACCCGCCGGATCGGGCGCAGCGGGTGCCGGGCCGGGACGCGTCTCGAGACCGGCAGAGCCGGACAGCGATCCGTCCGTCCCGCGCATGCCTGTCTCCGCCGAGGATCCGCCGAGACGAATCCCGTTCCGCAAACAGCGTCGGAGACAGACGATTCCAGAACGCTGCCGGGGCAGCTGCAGCAGCTCCGCGGTTGCGGTGACGCGGCGCATGCGTTCCCCGCCCTCCTGCTCCAGCCCGCAGACGATCTCCCTGGCGCCGCGACCGGGCGCGGCATTGGCGTCGCCCGGGCGGCAGAGCGGGAAGCGGCGCACGAGGCTGCGCCCCTCGAGCGCGAAGCGGTCATGGCCCATGTGGCCCGCCGCCGCCGGGTCTTCCGCCGCAAGCCGTGGATAGCCGATCGGGGCCAGCCCTTTCGCCTCCCGGGCCAGCACCGAGCCGCAGCTGCCGCTTCCGGCGGAGACGGCGAAGACGCAGAGTTCCGGCCCGCCGTCGGCATCGGGATCGCCCGCCGCCGACGGGTCAGCGCCCGGACAGGCTGGCCGTGGCCAGCTCGACGATCTCCTCCGTGATCTCCTCCTGCCGCAGCCGACGTGCCAGGCCGGTCAGCTCCTCCAGCGTCTCCGCGGTGTTGTCGCGCGCGGCGACCATGGCGCGCATCCGCGCCCCATTCTCGGCGGCGAAGGACAGCATCACCGCCTCGGCCAGCTCGGCGAAGACATGTTCCTCGGCGAGCCGCTCCAGCAGCAGCCGCGGCGGCAGGGTGATCCGCGGCGGGACCGCGGCGCGGCGCAGGGGGAAACGGGCGTAGTCGAACGGCGCCAGCTGCTTGGCCACGGCCCGCGGGACGCCGCCCGGCTCGGGCACGGCATGGACCAGCACCACCCGGTCCGGCGCGGATTCGGGCGGGAACGCCGCCTCCGCCAGCCGCCCGGCCAGCAGCGGCGCCTGCGCGGGATGGGCGATCATCGGCGCGTGCCAGGCCACCTCCAGCCCGCGCCGCCCGGCCGCGGCCAGACCGCGGTCGCCCGCCAGGAACAGCGCCGCGCCGCCCTCCAGATGCGGCGCCGCCGCGTCGAAGACCCGCTCGGTGAAGGCGCCGGCAAAGCCCTGCTCCGCGGCGAAGACGATGACCGCGCGGCGCTCCGGCCCGCGTCGCGCCACGGCGGCATCCTCCCGGCCGGGCGGCAGCACCGCCAGCGCGGTGCCGATCGCCTGGCCGATCGTGGCGGCATAGCTGCGGATGCTGCCGAGATGGCGCTCCGCCTCCTGCACGCGCGAGGCGGCGATCCCGCGCATCGCCGCGATCACCGATTCCAGCTTGTGGACCGCGCCGATCCGCGCCTCGATCTCCGCATGCCGCCCGCTCATCGCCCGGCCTCCTCCGCCGCGAGCGCCGCCACCGCCCCGACCAGCGCCTTGCGCAGCGCATCGTCGAGCGTCCCGGACTCGGCCAGGGCCGCCGCGGCCTCCCCTGCCCGGCTGTCGAGCCAGCCGGGCAGCCGGGCGCGCAGCGCGGACAGCCGGCCGGGCGGCACCGCGTCCAGCGCGCCGTCCGCCAGACCCGCCAGCAGCGCCACCTGGTCGGCCAGCCGCAGCCCGGCATAGCGGGGCTGGGCGAGCAGCGCGCGGATGCGCTCGCCGCGGGCAATCTGCGCGCGCACCCGGGGCGAGGTCAGCCCGCCGAAGCGGGTGAACATCTCCAGCTCCTGGAACTGCGCGTAGTCCAGCCGCACCCGGCCCGACACCGCGTGCAGCGCGGGTTTCTGCGCCTTGCCCCCGACCCGGCTGACCGACAGCCCGACATCGACCGCGGGCCGCTGTCCGGCGGAAAACAGATGCGAGGACAGCACGATCTGCCCGTCGGTGATCGAGATCAGGTTGGTCGGGATATAGGCCGAAAGGTTCCCGGCATCCGTTTCAGCGACGGGCAGCGCGGTCAGCGAGCCGCCGCCCAGTTCCGGCGACAGCTTGGCCGCACGCTCCAGCAGCCGCGCATGCAGGTAGAAGACATCGCCGGGATAGGCCTCCCGCCCGGGCGGCTCGCGGGTCAGCAGAGCCAGCTCGCGATGGGTGGCGGCGTGGCGGGTCAGGTCGTCGATCACGATCAGCGCGTCCCGGCCGCGGTCGCGGAAATGCTCGGCCATGCTCATGCCCGCAAACGGCGCGATCCATTGCAGCCCGGGCGCGGCGGCGGCGGCGCCCACCACGAAGATGCAGCGCGAGGCATCGCCATGGGCGCGCACCGCGGCAATCACCCGCTCCACCGCGCTGCTGCGCTGGCCGACGGCGACATAGACGCAGACCACGTCGCGGCCCTTCTGGTTGCAGATCGCGTCCACCGCCAGCGCGGTCTTGCCGGTCGCGCGGTCGCCGACGATCAGCTCGCGCTGGCCGCGGCCGATGGCGAAGAGGCTGTCGACCACCAGCAGGCCGGTCTCCAGCGGCTCCGAGACCAGGTCGCGCTCGATGATTTCCGGGGCGGGGCGCTCCGCGGGCAGGAACTCGGACACCTCGGGCGCCGGCCCGCCGTCCAGCGGCCGGCCCAGCGGATCGACCACCCGGCCCAGCAGCGCCGCGCCCACCGGCACGCGCAGCACCTCGCCGGTATCGGTCACCCGGTCGCCCACAGCGGCGGCGGTCTCCGCGTCCAGCAGCACCGCGTCGATCTCGTCGCGGCCGAGGCTGTGGGCGAAGGCCAGCCCGCCGCCCTCCAGCTGCAGCAGCGCCCCCATCGGCGCGCCGGGCAGGCCGGTCACCCGGGCGATCCCGTCGGCCAGCGCGGCGATCCGGCCGATCGCCTCCGCCTCGGGGGCCAGCTCGGCCCGCGCCAGCTTCGCGCGGCTCTGCTCGAGCCAGCCATCGGGAAGGACGCGTTCAGCCATGGCGGGCAAGCTCCGACGCGATCCGGCCGAGATCGGCCTTGAGATGGTTGCGCACGACCGCGCCGGGCGCCTCCAGTTCCAGCCCGGCCAGCAGCGAGGGATCCTCGGCCACGTCCAGCGTCACCGGCCGCTCAAGCACCGCGGCCAGCCGGTCGCGAAGGTCGCGGCGCTCTTCCTCCGACAGGGCGCGGGCCGCGCGGATCCGCAGCGGGGCAGCGACGCCCAGCCCGGCGCGGGTCGCCTCGGGCAGGTCGGCCAGCGCCTCGGCCAGCCCGGCCGCGAACCCCGCGGCGCGCGCGCTGTCGGGCAGCCGCCCCATCAGCCGCCGCGCGATGTCGGCCGCCAGCGCCGCCGCCGCACCGGCCGCTTCCTCCTGCCCGCTCTCGCGCAGCCGCGCGATCTGCGCCTCTGCCTCGGCGCGCTCGCGGCCGATCCCGGCCCGCGCCTCCGCGCGCAGCGCCTCTGCCTCGCGACCCGCCGCCTCGCGGGCCTCCGCCAGCAGCGCCTCGCGCCGCGCCTTCAGCGCCGCGGTCTCGGCCTCGGCCTCCTGCCGCGCGGCCTCGGCCGCCGCGCGCGCCGCCTCGGCATCGGCCAGCACCGCCGCCGCCGCCTCGCGGCGCTCGGCCAGGATGCGGGCGACCGGACGGAACAGGAACCGCGCCAGGATCCAGACCAGCACCAGCAGGTTCACGGCCTGCAGCCCGAGGGTCCACCAATCGATGGACATGGCCTGCCTCCTCAGACGAACGGGTTGGCGAAAAGCACCAGCAGCGCGATCACCAGCGCGTAGATGGCGGTGGTCTCGATCATGGCGAGGCCGACGAACAGCGTCCGGCTCAGCGTGCCGGCCGCCTCGGGCTGGCGGGCGATGGCGTCCATCGCGGCGGCCACCGCGCGGCCCTCGGCCAGCGCCGGTCCCAGCGCGCCGAAGCTGACAGCGACGGCGGCGGCGATGATGGAGACGATTTCGACGAGACTTCCGGTCATGGGGACTGCTCCTCCTCCTTGGCCCGCGGCGCTGCGGACGGGGACTCGCCGACGGCCGCGCCGATGAAGACGGTGGCGAGAATTGCGAAGATGTAGGCCTGCACCCCGCCGGTCAGCAGGTCGAGCGCCATCAGCGGGATCGGCACGAAGAGCCCGGCCAGCGACAGCACCACGCCGATCACGAAGACCCCGCTCATCACGTTGCCGAACAGCCGGACGATCAGCGCGACGGTGCGGGTCACCTGCTCGATGATGTTGAGCGGGATCATCACCCAGCTGGGCTCGGCGAAGGTCCTCAGGTAGCCGCCCAGCCCGCGGTAGCGGATGCCGTATCCGGTGGTGGCTGCGAAGACCACGAAGGCGGCGGCGGCATCTGTTTCCAGCGCGGCGGTGGGCGGCTCCACCCCGGGGATCAGCGACGACCAGTTGGCCGCGAGCACGAACAGGAAGATCGTGCCGATCAGCGCCCGGAACGGCGCCGGATCGCGGCCCATCGTGGCGCGGATCTGGCCGTCGAGCGTGGCCGAAAACAGCTCCAGCACGGTCTGCACCCGGCCCGGCCGCAGCGCCAGCCGCCGCGTCGCCAGCACCGAGAACAGCGCCAGCCCCGCCATGATCGCCCAGGTGGCGACCACCGGCGCGGTGACCGGCACCGGGCCGAGCCGGAAGAGCGGCTCCAAAACCAGCGGATTGTCCATCACGCCCCCTTTCCGGCCCGCCGCAGCACGATCGACCGCGCCGCCGTCACCCCGGCCGCGCCACACAGCAGCGGCAGCGCGCCGAGCATCGCCAGCCCGGCCAGAACGCAGCCGAGCAGCACCAGCCGCCCGGCCTGCAGCAGCAGCGCCAGGGCGGGATGGCGGCCTTCGAGCCACAGCTCCGCCACCCGGCGCAGCGTCAGGAAATGCGCCATGCCGGCCGCGAAGCCCGCGGCGAGGCCGAGAAGGGGGAAAAGCCACTGGGTCATTGCCGGTGCATCCATTTCCAGGCGGCGTGCAGCCCGACGGCCGCGCCGAGCATGATGGCCGGGGCGGTGAAGAACACCCCGGTTCCGAGATGGCGGTCGGCGAAGCGGCCGACGAGGATGCCCAGCAGGATCGGCGTGACGATCGCCCAGCCGAGAATGCCGATCTGGCCGAAGCGGCGGCCGAGCGACGGCTCGGGCGCCTCCTCGCGCATCCGCTCGCGCGCCGCGGCCAGCCTTGCCGCTTCCTCGACCGCGTCGCGATTCTCCCGGTCCTCATCCATCGCCGCCTCCTGCAGACATCGCGGGCGGATGGTCCAGCCCGCCCGGTCCCGCCGGACGCAGCATCCGCAGCATCTCGCGCACCGCGCGGGCATGCAGCCGGGTCTGCTCCACCCGCGCCTTGCGCTCCTCCTCGGCCTCCTCCGCGCGCAGCGTCCTGATCCGCGCCTGCAGCGCCGCCAGGTCGTCGCCCAGCACCGCGCCGCGGCAGGCCACCGCAACCTCGCGGCCGCCGGTGACCGACATCAGCCCGCTCTTCAGCGCGCAGTAGCGCGGCGCGCCCTGCGCCCCGCGCCAGCGCAGGATCGAGACCGGCAGCGCCGTCAGCAGGTCGACATGGCCGGGCAGGATGCCGAAGCTGCCGCTGGCATCCTCCGCCCGCAGCGCCGCGACGGTGGCGTCATCGACCAGGATCTCCATCGGCGTGGCGACGGTCAGGTACAGGCTCCGGCTCATCGCGCGCCCTCCCCGCCAGTGCCGGCGCCCCGGCGGTCTGCGCGCACCCGGGTCCCGGACGCCCGGCCATCGGGACCCGCGCCGGGCGGGCTGCTCCAGGTCGTCCCCGGCCGTCCGGCAAGTCCGTCCCCCGCCGCCGGAGGCAGGTCCGGACCAGACCCAGCCGCGGGGACTGCAGGCCGCGATCGGGCATCGCGCCTGCCCTGGCGTCCGCCCCCGGAGGTTTCCGCCATGCCCAGCCGCGCGGACTGCCCTGTTTCCCGGGGAGCCGGACACAGGCAGACGGCCCGCAGTCCCAGCCGACGAACGGACCGCACCGCCGCAGCGCGCCGCTGAACCGCCCCGCATGCCGGAGGCCCGCCGGCAGGCCGAGAGGCCTTTGCGCCTGGACGGCCCGACGCGCCCCGGAACGGACCTGCCGCGACACTCCCCGCTCGGCGCGGGACCGGGGGAAACCTAAGGCCCGCCAGCCCGGCAGCGCCCGCGGGAAGATCCCTTGCACCGGGCACCGGACGGAGATCGTCCCCGCGCGACCCGGCGCCCCAAAGCCCCCGGCCCGGCCTGCCGATGATCGCCATGCGCCCGCTCATGCCGCCGTCTCCGCCTTGCCGGCAGCCTCCTCGCGGGCGCGCGCCTCCTCGAAGGTGCCGACCATGTAGAGCGACTCCTCGCTCCAGCCGTCGGCCTCGCCGTCAAGGATCGCGCGGCAGCCCGCGACCGTGTCGGCCAGGTCGACCGAGCGGCCCGCGATCCCGGTGAAGGCCTCGGTGACCGTGAAGGGCTGGGTGAGGAAGCGCTGCAGGCGCCGCGCGCGCTCCACCAGGCGGCGGTCCTCGGCGCCGAGCTCCTCCAGCCCGAGCAGAGAGATCACGTCCTGCAGCTCGCGGTAGTGCTCGATCGCCCGGCGCACCTCGGCCGCCACAGCGACATGCTCCTCGCCCAGCACCAGCGGGTCGAGCAGAACCGAGGAGGAGGCAATCGGGTCGACCGCCGGATACATGCCGTCCGCCGCCATCGCCCGAGAGAGCACCACCATGCTGTCGGCATGCCCGGCGATGGCCGTGACCGCCGGGTCGGTGAAATCGTCCGCCGGGACATAGACTGCCTCGATCGCGGTGACGGAAGCGCCGCCCGAGGAGGCGATCCGTTCCTGCAGCTGCGCCACTTCGGAGGCCAGCGTCGGCTGGTAGCCCACCCGGCTGGGCAGCCGCCCCAAGAGCCCCGAGACCTCTGCCCCCGCCTGGACGAAGCGGAACACGTTGTCCATCAGCAGGAGCACGTTGCGCCCCTCCTCGTCGCGGAAGTGCTCGGCAATGGCCAGGGCCGACATCGGCACGCGCCAGCGCGCGCCCGGCGGCTCGTTCATCTGGCCGTAGACCAGAACGGTGCGGTCCAGCACGCCCGCGCGGGTCATGTCGAGCAGCATCTCGTGCCCCTCGCGCGACCGTTCGCCGACGCCCGAGAAGATCGAGATCCCGTCATAGCCCGCCACCATGGCGTGGATCAGCTCCATCACCAGCACGGTCTTGCCGACGCCCGCGCCGCCGAACATCGCCGCCTTGCCGCCATGGGCCAGCGGGGTCAGCAGATCGATCACCTTGATGCCGGTGCGGAACAGCTCGGCCGTCCCGCCGGCGGCATGGATCGGCGGCGGCGCGCGGTGGATCGGGCGGCGCGGCACATCCGCAGGCAGCGGCCCCAGCCGGTCGCCGGGCGTGCCCGCCACGTCCAGCAGGCGGCCCAGCACGGCAGCGCCGACCGGCACCTCGAGCGGCCCGCCCAGCGGCGCCACCTCGAGCCCGCGCCGCAGCCCCGCCGTGCCCTGCAGCGCGATCGCGCGCACGGTGGAGCCGTCGAGCTGCGCCTGGACTTCGAGAAGAACCGTTCCGCCCCCGGGCCGCGCGGCGCTCAGCGCGTCATCGACCGCGGGCAGGCTGCCCCCGGAGAAGCCGACATCGACGACGGCGCCGCGGATGGCGGCGATCCTGCCGGTCGGGATCGGGTCCTGGGCCACGGTGGAAACTCCGGTTGAGCCAGATGCCCCTTCCTAGCAACCTCCCGGCGCGCAGGGAAAGATCCAAGTCAAGTTTCCGAATGTTTTCCGTCCTCCGCCCTGCGCGTCCGAAGGCGGCGGCCACCGCTGGGCCGCACGGCGCCCCCGGCACCAGCGGCCCGGCATCGCCGCCTCATCCCCGCCGCGCGAGCGCAGGCGGCCGCCGGGCGCGACCTCCGCCTCTCTGTCCGGCCCCGCAGCCGCCCGCCACGCCGTCCGCACGGGCACCAAGGCGCGGTTGCCGCCTCCGGTAACCATGTCCCAGTCCGGAGCCCCGGCTGCCTGCCCGTTCCGCCAATGCCGACCCGCCGACACCCGCCTGTCCGAAAACCGGAAAGAGGGCGCTCCACCCTTTCCGGCAGCCGCGGCAGGACGGCCGAAGACGGCAGTCTTGCCGAAGCGGACGCCAGAGCCCGATGCCCCTTTTCCCGGGTTTGGCAGGGCAAGGCGCCCGATCCCGGCAGGACCGAGGGCGTTGGCGCAGTCCTCAGCCGGGGTACAGGCGCCGCCGGTGCCGCGGTCCCTCTCCACTCGCCGGAGACCTCGATGCCGGTGCTGTCCGCTGCTCCGCAGGAATTGCGTCCCAATGCCTAAGGTGAGGACTCGTTCTCTCTTGAAGCGGCTTTGTTGCGCAAATGCGGCTTGGGATTCACGTCGCGAATCCAGCATGATAGCTGGCGGCCATGAGCAGACCTCCGAAGACGACCTACAAGACCACCAACTGGCGAAGCTACAATCAGGCTTTGAGGCAGCGCGGCTCGCTGACCATCTGGTTCGATCCCTCGATGCAATGGGACGCGGCGCCGTCCGGGCGTCGCGGTCGGCAACGGGCCTATAGCGACGCCGCGATCCAGGCCTGCCTGACCCTCAAGGTCCTGCTCGGCCTGCCGCTCCGGCAAGCCACCGGTTTCGTCGCGAGCCTGCTGGGACTGTCCGGGCTGGGGTGGTCCGTGCCGGACTTCAGCACGCTGTCGCGCCGCCAGAAGACATTGGACGTGACCATTCCGTTTCGCGGTTCGAAAGGTGCTTTGCACCTGCTCGTCCCCTCTCGGGCATTGCTGCGCAATGCCCTGCCGGGCAGCGGACGGCACCGGCATCAAGGTCGAAGGCGAAGGGTGCGGAGCGACCGTGGCCCCGGTGGGGCCGCGAAAGCGCGCGGCACGGCACAGCCGAAAGCACGGCGCCTCGAAGCGCCGGGTCTGGCGCAAGATCCACATCGGCATAGACGAGAAAACATTGGA